>NZ_JAGTWY010000001.1:2400000-3131442 GCF_023657445.1 Marinobacter sediminum
GCAGGGCGATGCCATTCATAATGGCCGCCATGCCGAACTCACGGACGCCATAGTAGATGTAGTTGCCGCTGGCGTCTTCCCTGGCTAAGCCCTTGGTGTCATTCCAGATAGTCAGGTTGGAGCCGGCCAGGTCAGCCGAGCCGCCCATCAGTTCCGGCAGCAACGGGCCATAGGCATTCAGGGTGTTCTGGGAGGCCTTGCGGCTGGCGATGGTTTCGCCCTTGTCCTGACACTCCTGAATGTAAGCCTGAGCTTTTTCGGAGAAATCGGCAGGCAGTTCGCCGGCCATACGGCGCTTGAATTCAGCCGCCAGTTCCGGCTCGGCCTGCTCGTAGGCGGCGAATTTCTGTTCCCACCCGGACTGAGCTGCAGCACCTTTCTCACGTGCATTCCAGGCGGAAGCAATCTCGGCCGGAATTTCGAACGGGCCGTACGCCCAACCCAGTTGTTCACGGGTCAGTGCAATTTCATCATCACCCAGCGGAGCACCGTGACAGCTTTCCTTGCCCTGCTTGTTCGGGGAACCGAAACCGATCACGGTCTTGCAGCAAATGATAGTGGGCTGCTCGGTGTTGGCGCGACCAGCTTCAATAGCGGCGCGGATGGCATCGGCGTCATGACCGTCAACCGCCGGGATGACCTGCCAGCCGTACGACTCGAAACGCTGCGGGGTGTTATCGGTAAACCAGCCGTCTACGTCGCCGTCAATGGAGATGCCATTGTCGTCGTAAAAGAGGATCAGCTTGCCAAGACCCAGGGTGCCGGCCAGTGACGACACTTCGTGGGAGATACCTTCCATCAGGCAGCCATCGCCCAGGAAGGCATAGGTGTAGTGATCCACGATGTCGTGCCCCGGACGGTTGAACTGGGCTGCCATGGCCTTCTCGGCGATCGCAAAACCAACCGCATTGGCAATGCCCTGGCCCAGGGGACCGGTGGTCGTTTCAACACCCGGGGTGTAACCGTACTCGGGGTGTCCAGGAGTCTTGGAGTGCAGCTGACGGAAGTTCTTCAGATCATCGATGGAAACGTCATAACCGCTCAGGTGCAGCAGGGAATACTGCAGCATGGAGCCATGACCGTTGGACAGCACGAAGCGGTCGCGGTTAGCCCACTGAGGGTTGGCCGGGTTATGGCTCAGGTAATCGTTCCACAACACCTCGGCGATATCCGCCATACCCATGGGCGCACCCGGATGGCCGGACTTGGCTTTCTGAACCGCATCCATGCTCAGCGCGCGAATGGCGTTGGCGAGATCTTTACGAGACGGCATTGACGTTTCTCCAGTGTTTATCGGGGGACAAAAAGGGGCTGATCAAAAATAAGGCGCGTATTTTCACCGATTACTGTGTGCCGGGGCAAATCGGTATGACGCTATTAGCGGAATATCCCACTGTGGATTCCCGAAGGGTCTGATTTCAAAGAATGATAAATCTATATCAAAATTTTTTGATATGGCTATTGATTGACCATCAGAACCCCCCTACACTTCTCGACCATGACATCCATGAATGCACACGCGAACCAACTGTCCCCAGTGGACGCCCTGGCCCCCATCTTTAAAGCGAGTGGCGATCCATTGCGCCTGGAGATTCTGCGTGTGCTTCGCCGGGACACCTTCGGCGTGCTGGAGCTCAGCCAGTTGTTCGACATGCGCCAGTCGGGCATGAGCCATCACCTGAAGGTCATGCACAAGGCTGGCCTGCTGGAGCCACAGCGCGAGGGCAACGCCATTTTTTATCGCCGCCCCCTGCATCTGGATAGCGACAGGCTGACGGACCAGACCATTCGTCAGATCTTTGAAACCGTGGACAGGCTGCCGTTGCCGGCACCTCTGCAGGAAAAAATCGAGGCTATCCGGACCAAGCGGGCGGCTCAGTCCCAGGTCTTCTTTGCCCGCCATGCGGAACAGTTTCGCGAGCAACAGGAACTGATTGCGGCGTTCGACCTGTATGCCGACCCGGCGGCGAAACTGCTGCGCAAACGGGCTGCCAAACAATCATGGCAAACCACCCTGGAAATCGGTCCGGGCGAAGGTGCTTTCCTGAAAGTGCTGTCGGAGCTGTCCAACCATGTGGTTGGTCTGGACAACAGCCGGGACATGCTGGCCAAAGCCACTCGCACCTGTATCGACCAACGGCTGAATAATGTTGACCTGATTGAGGGCGTTACCGACACCCTGCTGGCCCGCGGAGATGCCTTTGATCTGGTGGTCGCGAACATGGTGCTGCACCACGTGCCCAGCCCCGCGGACATCTTTCTGGACGCCGCAGCCCTGATGAACAACGGCGGCTGTTTCGTGATCAGCGAACTGTGCAGCCATGACCAGGACTGGGCCAAGGAAAATTGCGGCGACCTCTGGCTCGGCTTTGAACCGGAAGAGCTGACGGCCTGGGCGGCAGAATCCGGACTGACCGCCGGAGAACAACTGTTTATCGGCCTGCGCAACGGCTTTCAGGTGCAGGTCCGGGAATTCTGGAAGACAACAGCCCGCTCCTGAATCGGGGTGGCGAAAAGGAATATCAAAAATTTTTGATATGGGTGTAAGTAATTTTACGTATACCCGCACAACATCAACAACGCGGTCGTCGGTACCTGTCATTTCTGACACCCACCGACACGAATATGAATCGCTCACAAAGGAGCAAACTTATGTCTGACTACAGCATCTTTACTTCCGAGTCGGTATCCGAGGGACACCCGGACAAACTGGCGGACCAGATCTCCGACGCGGTACTCGATACCATCCTGGCCGACGACCCGCATGCCCGGGTTGCCTGCGAAACCATGGTAAAAACCGGCGTTGCCATCGTGGGCGGTGAGGTAACCACCAGTGCGTGGGTGGATCTGGAAGATCTGGTGCGCGGCGTCATCAAGGACATCGGTTACACCTCCTCTGAAGTAGGCTACGACGGCGACACCTGTGGCGTCATCAACATCATCGGCAAACAGTCTGTGGACATCGCCCAGGGCGTTGACCGCAAGAAACCCGAAGACCAGGGCGCCGGCGATCAGGGCCTGATGTTTGGCTATGCCAGCAACGAGACCGATGTTCTGATGCCAGCTCCGATCACCTTCGCCCACCGCCTGGTCGAGCGTCAGGCCGAAGCCCGCAAGAGTGGCCTGTTGCCGTGGTTGCGTCCGGATGCCAAGAGCCAGGTAACCTGCAGCTACGAGAACGGCCGGGTTTCCGGCATTGATGCGGTTGTCCTGTCCACCCAGCATGATCCCGACGTTACTCAGGAAGACCTGAAAGACGCAGTGATGGAACTGATCGTCAAGAACGTGCTGCCTGCCGAGCTGCTGCACAAAGGCACACAATTCCACATCAACCCGACCGGCAAATTCGTGATCGGTGGCCCGGTCGGTGACTGTGGCCTGACCGGCCGCAAGATCATCGTTGACACCTACGGCGGCATGGCCCGTCACGGTGGCGGCGCATTCTCTGGCAAGGACCCGTCCAAGGTTGACCGTTCTGCCGCCTACGCCGGCCGTTACGTTGCCAAGAACCTCGTTGCGGCGGGTCTGGCCGACAAGTGCGAGATCCAGGTGTCCTACGCCATCGGCGTGGCACAGCCAACGTCTATTTCCGTGAACACCTTCGGCACCGGCAAGATCGGCGACGACAAGATCATCCAGCTGGTTCGCGAGCACTTCGATCTGCGTCCCTACGCGATCACCAACATGCTCGACCTGCTGCACCCGATGTACCGGGCAACCGCAGCGTATGGCCACTTCGGCCGTGAGCCTTTCGAAATGACCGTCGGCGGCAAAACCTTCACCGCGTTTCCGTGGGAAAAGACAGACCGCGCTGCTGCATTGAAAGACGCCGCTGGTATCTAATTTTTTTCCGGGCGTATTCCCATCGGGATACGCCCCACCTTTTTATAGAACTGACAGGAGAACACCCATGAGCACTCCGGCAGAAAAACTGAACAATTTTGACGACTACAAAGTCCGCGACATCTCCCTGGCCGGCTGGGGCCGCAAGGAAATCAGCATCGCAGAAGGCGAGATGCCTGCCCTGATGGCCCTGCGTGAAAAGTACAAGGCCGAGCAGCCGTTGAAAGGCGCCAACGTGATGGGCTGCATCCACATGACCATCCAGACCGCCGTACTGATCGAAACACTGATCGAGCTGGGCGCTGACGTACGCTGGTCCTCGTGCAATATTTTCTCCACCCAGGATCAGGCTGCTGCTGCCATCGCGGCCCAGGGTATTCCGGTCTTTGCCTGGAAAGGCGAAACCGACGAAGAGTACGACTGGTGCCTCGAGCGCACCGTTGGCGCTGACGTGGACGGCTGGGAGCCGAACATGATCCTTGACGACGGCGGCGACCTGACAGCCCTGCTGCACGAGAAGTATCCGGAAATCCTGGGCAACTGCCACGGCGTGACCGAAGAAACCACGACGGGCGTGCACCGCCTGCAGGAAATGCTGCGTGAAGGCACCCTGAAGGTTCCGGCCATCAACGTGAACGATGCCGTCACCAAATCCAAGAACGACAACAAGTACGGCTGTCGCCACAGCCTGAATGACGCCATCAAGCGCGCTACAGACCACCTGTTGTCCGGCAAGAAAGCACTGGTTATCGGTTATGGCGACGTCGGCAAAGGCTCCGCCGCCTCCCTGCGTCAGGAAGGCATGATCGTCAAGATTACCGAAGCCGACCCGATCTGCGCCATGCAGGCGTGCATGGACGGTTTCGAAGTGGTGTCTCCGTACCTGGACGGCGTGAACACCGGCACCGAAGCCGGCGTCGACAAGGCCCTGCTGCAGAACACCGACCTGCTTGTCACCACCACCGGCAACATGAACGTGTGCGACGCGCACATGCTCAAGGCCCTGAAGTCCGGCGCTGTCGTGTGCAACATCGGTCACTTCGACAACGAGATTGACACCGCTTACATGCGCAAGAACTGGGAGTGGGACGAGGTAAAACCGCAGGTGCACGTTGTTTACCGCGACAAGGCCACCAACGATCACCTGCTCCTGCTGTCTGAAGGGCGCCTGGTAAACCTTGGCAACGCCACCGGCCACCCGTCACGGATCATGGACGGCTCCTTTGCCAACCAGGTACTGGCGCAGATGTATCTGTTCGAGCGCAAGTTCGCTGACCTGCCGGAAGATGCCCGCAGCAAGGGTGTTTACGTCCAGGTTCTGCCGAAGCACCTCGATGAAGAAGTGGCTCGCGCCATGGTGGAAGGTTTTGGTGGCGTTATGACCACGATGACTCCCGAGCAGGCCAAATACATCGGTGTACCGGTCGAAGGCCCGTACAAGCCGGAAAGCTACAAGTACTGATCGGATACGACGATGCAAAGCCAGAAACAGTTCAAGCGCCGCTTCAGCTTTGAGTTTTTCCCACCCAAGACCGACCTGGGCAAGGAAAAACTACAGAATGTGCGTAACCAGCTGGCCGAGGTGAACCCGGATTTCTTTTCGGTCACCTTCGGCGCTGGAGGCTCCACCCGCGAGCGTACCATTGAGACCGTGCTCAACTTGCACAACCAGGGCATATCCACCGCCCCCCACCTTTCCTGCGTGGGCGGCACCCGCCAGGAAATCGGTGAGCTGCTGGATGTCTACAAGGAGAACGGTATCAACCGCATCGTCGCCCTTCGGGGTGACATGCCTTCGGGCATGGGCGCAGCCGGTGAACTCCGTTACGCTAACGAGCTGGTGGAGTTTATTCGCGAGCACAGCGGCGACACCTTCAACCTGGAAGTGGCAGCCTACCCTGAGTTTCATCCCCAGGCCCGCAACGCCGAGGAAGATCTGCAGAACTTCGCCCGCAAGGTGAAGGCTGGTGCCAACAGCGCCATTACCCAGTATTTCTTCAATGCGGACAGCTACTTCTATTTCATTGACCGTCTGGAAAAGATGAACGTTACCATTCCGGTGGTACCCGGCATCATGCCCATCATCAACTTCTCCAATCTGGTCCGCTTCTCGGACATGTGCGGTGCAGAAATCCCGCGCTGGATTCGCAAGCAGCTCGAAGCCTACGGCGACGACAGCGACTCCATCCGAAAGTTCGGTGAGGAAGTAGTCACCGAGATGTGTGAGAAGCTATTGAAGGCAGGCGCGCCGGGCCTGCATTTCTATACCCTCAATCAGGTTGAGCCCAGCATCAACATCTGGAAAAACCTGGGCATCAGTGAGCGGGAGAAGATTGCTTTCTGATAAACCCTGTGGTGTCGGATTACGGCCCTTTCGGGCCTAATCCGACCTACACCCCAAGCCGATCTACCAGCCCCCTTGCAACCTCCTCATCGTAGGTTGGATCAGTTCCGGAGGGACGTAATCCGAAAATACGTCCTTACCCCTGCCTCTCCTCCAAGCATTTGATTTCCTGTGTTCATCTGCGTAATAGTCTAAAATATATGTGATGCAGTTCCATCAACGCTCCCCGGAGATCGCAGTCAACAGCAGCGATTGGTCCGGCTTGCCTTACCGGGCAATTGGAGCCTCATAAGAAAGAAAAGGAGAATGTATGAACACGAAGTGGCTGAAGACCGTAACTGCAAGCCTGGCACTCACCGTGGCAGCAGGGACCGCTAGCGCAGAGAGCCTGCGAGTGGTCACCGACCCGAGTTTTGTTCCCTTTGAAATGATGGACCAGAAAACCGGCGAGATGATCGGCTTCGATATGGAGATCATCCGGGAGGTGGCCAAGCGTGCCGGTTTTGAAATCGACCTGAACACTATGGATTTCAACGGCATCATCCCGGCACTGCAAACAGGCAATGTGGATATCGCCATTGCCGGCATCACCATTACTGATGAGCGTGAAAAGATCGTCGATTTTTCCGACCCTTACTACGATTCCGGTCTGCGTATTCTGGTTCGTCAGAGCGAAGATGGGGTAACGGAATTTGACGATCTGGAAGGCAAGAAGATTGGCACCAAAATCGGCAGCACCAGCTACGACTACCTGGTGAAGACGCTGGAGGAGGACGACGGCGTCACTCCATACCCGGGTAGCTCGGACATGTACATGGCGCTGATGTCCCGTGCCATCGATGCAGTCTTCTACGATGCGCCGAACGTTGGTTACTTTGCCCGCACCAAGGGTGAAGGCAAAGTTAAAACCGTTGGGCCGCTGTATGAAGGCCAGCAATACGGCATCGCCCTCAAGGATGGCAGTGAGTGGGTTGACGATGTGAACGCCGCTCTGGCTGCCATGAAGGAAGACGGCACCTACAAGACCATTTACGAGAAATGGTTTGGCCCGATGCCCGAAGGCATGTAAGGGCAACCGGACCCACACGGTCTGACCCCCTGAGCCGGGGTGACACCACCCCGGCTACTCCTGACTGCAAAATCCTTCGGAGATTCTCACTGTGGAATTCCAGTTTCAGTTCGACTGGCAATCAGCCATCGACTCTATTCCTTTTCTGATCAAAGGGATCCCTTACACCCTGATGATCTCATTCGGGGGCCTGGTCCTCGGCTTTGCCCTCGGCATCTTCTTCGGCCTTTTGAGCATCAACAAGAAGTGGTTCCTGCGCTGGCCGGCAACCGCCTACATCGAAATCTTCCGCGGCACGCCCATCCTGGTTCAGGTTCTGTTCATCTTTTACGGTCTGCCCGATCTCATCGGCGGCCCGATCGAACCTCTGACCGCAGGCATCGCGGCGATCGCGCTGAACTCAGGCGCCTACATTTCGGAAGTGGTTCGTGGTGGCGTTCAGTCCATTGCCAAAGGCCAGAGCGAAGCAGGCCTTTCACTGGGTCTGTCCAGAACCCAGACCTTCTGGTCCATCATCTGGCCCCAGGCATTCCGCCGGATGATTCCACCTCTGGGTAACCAGGCTATCGTCAGCATCAAGGACACGTCTCTGTTCTCTGTCATTGGTGTGGGCGAGCTGGTCCGCCAGGGCCAGATCTACATCGCCAATACCTTCACTGCGTTCGAGGTGTATTTCGTGGTCGCGATCATGTATCTCGCCATTACCCTCTCACTGTCCCTGATTCTCCGCTACGTCGAGCGGCGCGGACTGGCCTCTGTCTGAAGGAAAGGTTCCCATGACTCATATTGTAGAAATGAAGGGCATGAACAAGTACTTCGGCAACCTGCATGTCCTGAAAGATATTGATTTAACCGTCGAACAAGGCGAAGTGGTTGTCGTCATCGGTGCCAGTGGCTCGGGAAAATCCACCCTGATCCGCTGCGTCAACGGCCTGGAAGAGTTCGAATCGGGCCACCTGGTGGTTGACGGTTACCCACTTGCACCGAAGAGTGGTAATCCCAAATCCCTGGCCGAAATCCGCAAGGAAGTGGGCATGGTGTTCCAGCAGTTCAATCTGTTCCCTCACCTGACGGTGAAGCAGAACATCATGCTGGCACCCAAGAAGGTCAAGAGCGAATCACCCACGGTTGCCAACGCCACCGCTGAACGACTGCTGAACCGGGTTGGCATCGGCAACCAGGCCGACAAGTATCCAAGCCACCTGTCCGGCGGCCAGCAGCAGCGTGTTGCCATCGCCCGCGCCCTGGCCATGGAACCGCGGCTGATGCTGTTCGATGAGCCGACCTCGGCCCTCGATCCGGAGATGATCGGCGAGGTGCTCGACGTGATGCGTGAACTGGCCAAGGAAGGCATGACCATGATGGTGGTCACTCACGAAATGGGCTTTGCCCGCGAAGTGGCGGACCGTGTGATCTACATCCACGAAGGCCAGATCGTGGAACAGGGCAAGCCGCACGACGTGTTCGACAACCCGCAGAACGAACGCACCCAGGCATTTCTGTCACGGGTGCTGGCACACTGATACAGGCCTCGGAGCAACTGGCGGGTGGCTTGATACTCACGCTCAATACCGGCGTGGGAGCCATCCGCCAGAAACCTCGCAATCCCCCTTCATACAACCGCATGATGCCCACAATCTTTGCCGGCCGGTCAGCGGAAAATGGCACAGTGGTCAGCTCGCGCTGTTAACTGTAATATTCGCGCAGGTTAACAGCCGATTTTTTTGAACCTGACAGCCCGACCGGAGACTCACCATGCGCAATGCCGATCTCGTCGCCCGCGGCCTCAAATCCGTGTGGCACCCCTGCACCCAGATGAAAGACCACGAAGGAGCTTTGCCACTGATTCCCATCAAGCGGGGCGAAGGCGTCTGGCTGGAAGATTTCGAAAACAACCGGTTTATCGACGCGGTAAGCTCGTGGTGGGTCAACCTGTTCGGTCATGCCAACCCGAGAATTAACGCGGCGATCCAGGAGCAGATCGGCCAGCTGGAGCATGTCATCCTGGCCGGATTCACCCATGAGCCCGTGGTCAACCTGTCCGAACGGCTCATCGAGGTTACTCCTGAAGGTCTGAACAAGTGTTTCTACGCGGACAACGGTTCGTCTGCGATCGAGGCTGCGCTCAAGATGAGCTTCCACTACTGGAAAAACCACGGACGGCCCAACAAAAAGAATTTCGTGAACCTCAGCAACAGTTACCACGGGGAAACCCTCGGTGCGCTGGCGCTGGGCGATGTTGCACTTTACAAGGACACCTACCAGCCACTGCTGATGGAAGTGCTGACCGCGCCCTCACCGGACGCCTACAACAAGGAAGAGGGTGAGACCGATGAAGCCTATGCCCTGCGCCAGTTTGAGGCCATGGAAAAACTCCTGGCCGAGAAGCATGATGAAATCTGTGCCGTGGTGGTCGAACCCCTGATCCAGTGTGCCGGCGGCATGCGCATGCACCACCCGATCTACCACACCAAACTGCGCGAAGCCTGCGACCGCTACGGCGTGCACCTGATCGCAGACGAAATCGCCGTTGGCTTTGGCCGGACCGGCACCCTGTTTGCCTGTGAGCAGTCCGGCATCACGCCGGACTTCATGTGTCTTTCCAAGGGCCTGACCGCCGGCTATCTGCCGCTGTCCGTTGTGCTAACCACCGACAACGTCTACAACGCCTTTTACGACGACTACGAAACCCTGAAGGCATTTCTGCACAGCCACAGCTACACCGGCAACCCCATCGGCTGCGCCGTAGCGCTGGCCACGCTCGATATCTTCCGGGATGACAATGTCATCGAAAACAATCGCCGGCTTTCCACCTGCATGGCCGACTCCGTTGCCCACCTTGCCGATCACCCCAATGTCGGCGATATCCGCCAGCACGGCATGACCCTGGCGGTGGAAATGGTCAAGGACAAGGCGTCCAAAACACCCTTCCCCTGGCAGGAACGCCGGGGTGTTCGTGTGTATCAACACTCCCTGACCCGTGAGGCCTTGCTTCGCCCCCTGGGTAATGTGGTTTACTTCATGCCGCCTTACGTCATCACCGAAGACCAGATCCGTCACCTGGGCCAGGTAGCGACCGAGGGCATCGAAATCGCCGTTCGGGACTGATCAGGGTAAACAGACATGCGCATCCCCAGAATTTATACCGACTCGCCACTGGGCGACGGAGTAACAACCGAGCTGGACGACAATGCCGCCCAGCACGTCGGTCGGGTGCTGCGCATGCAGCCGGGACAGGAGCTTCGCCTGTTCAACGGCGACGGTCACAACTATCAGGCCACCATCACGGCGGCCGGTAAGAAACAGGTGGAAGTGCTGGTAGGCCAACCAGAGCCCGGCCAGACCGAATCACCGCTGGAAATCGTGCTGGGCCAGACCCTCTCCAAGGGCGACCGCATGGATTACGCCGTTCAGAAAGCGGTCGAAATGGGCGTCACCCGCATCGTCCCCCTCACCACCGAACGCTGTGATGTGAAACTCAAAGGCGATCGGGAAGACAAGCGCCGGCGCCACTGGCAATCGGTGGCCGTAAGTGCCGCCGAACAGTGTGGCCGGGCGAAGGTTCCCGAAATCCTGCCGGTGATGACAGTAGCCCAGTGGCTGGAACACAGCCGTGACTGCGACGCGCGGCTGGTGTTGCATCACCGCACCGAACAGTCCCTGAAAGCCATGGCTACGCCAGGCCGTGTTGCCCTGATGATCGGACCGGAAGGCGGCCTTACGGCAGATGAAATTGCCCTGGCTGAAAAAGAAGGCTTCCTTCCCGTTGCCCTGGGCCCTCGCGTACTCAGGACTGAAACCGCGCCGGTCGCGGCCATGGCTTTGTGCCAGTGGCTGTGGGGGGACATCGGAGATACCCCCTGACGGCCGTAACGCCGTCTCAGACTGGCACCCAAGTCATTGACAGTACTCACCGCGACCAACATTATCCCTGTCAGACTGCATGACTAATGAGAGCATATCCCATGTTTGGGCAACCGTATGGGGAGGCTCCTCCAAAACTGTGCGGAGCCATGGATGGCGGAGCTCAAGCGCCACATGGATGTGCCTGAGCGGGTTTTGGAGGAGCCTCCCCATACGGTTGTGTGCTCCGCAGCAACCACATCGAAGGATGGCGAGTTCCGGATGACAAGCTTGTTCACCACCCCTGAATTCTGGCAATACCTCAGCATTCCCGTTATTGCGGCCCTGATTGGCTGGACCACCAACTGGCTTGCCATCAAGATGACCTTTTATCCGCTGGAATTCGTGGGTAAGCCCCCGCTTCTTGGCTGGCAGGGCATCATCCCGTCCAAAGCCCGGAAAATGGCGGCCATTAGCGTGGATGCCACCATCTCCAAGATCGGAACCGTGCGGGAAATCTTTCAACAGATCGACCCCAAGGTCCTCGCAACCCACATTGTCCACTCGGTAGATCCGCGCATCGAAGAATACGTCGATGAGATGATGCTGCGGGAACACCCCACTTTCTGGGAAAACCTGCCCGCGTCCGCCCGCAACATGGTGTATGACAGGGTCCGGAAATCTACCCCGCAGCTCGTGGACAACCTGGTGGAAGACGTTTCCAACAACATCGAGGACCTGCTCGACATCAAGGGCATGGTCATTGAGCGGCTCGCCAGTGACAAACAACTGCTCAACCGCATCTTCCTGGAATGCGGCGAAGTGGAGTTCCGCTTTATCGTCAACTCCGGCCTGTATTTTGGCTTCCTGTTCGGTCTGATCCAGATGACCGTTTGGTATTTCTATCAAAGCTGGTGGGTTTTGCCCTTCTTTGGTCTGCTCGTGGGCTGGGCCACCAACTGGATTGCCCTGAACGTGATCTTCCGCCCCCTGCACGCGAAAAAAGTCGGGCCCTTCCGCATTCAGGGACTGTTTCTCAAGCGCCAGCCTGCTGTCGCCGAATCGTTCTGCCACATCGTCACTCACGAAATCCTGACCGTAGGCAACATCATCAATGCCATTCTTAACGGCCCCAAAGGAGACCGGGCCCGCAACATGGTCAAGAAGCATATCAAGCCACTGGTGGATGAGACGACGGGCATGGGCAAGGCGCTGACCCAAGTGGCCTTCGGACCGACCGGATTTGCCACTCTGAAAAGACAGGTGGGCGAAAAGGCCATAGAAATTTCCCAAACGTCCTTTAACAACCCCGTGTTCGAGCAGGATCGGGCACGTGCTGTCGAATCCATCATGGTTGAGCGGATGATTGCCCTATCCTCCGAAGAATTCCAGGATCTTTTACGCCCCTGCTTCCAGGAGGACGAGATCAAGCTGATCCTTGTGGGTGCCTTCCTCGGCTTCGCAGCCGGCATCTGCCAGTTGGTGTTTGTTTTCGGCCAGGCGGTTATGTGAGGGATAGCGAGAATCCATCAGGATTCACCTGTGCAATTGCATAGCGGCCTACTATACTGCCCGCGTATGGGTATGTATTCGCTCACGACTGATTAGCATGGAGGCAAGGGATGCCAGGTTTTCTTTCCTGGATTTCAGGATTATTTTCTTCTGCACAACCAGTGCCACCGGCCCCGGAAGCTCGGCTCTTCAATCTCCCAACCGAGACATCTGTCAGCGAAAATCCAGACGACGTGCCGGAGCTTGCCCAGCAACTGGAAGAACACCTTTTTTGCTGGTTACTTGATGCGGATCCCTCCGTACTTCGGTCAGATCTCTCTTCTGCCCGCGAGGACCTTGAGGAGCTGGGTCGCAGACTGAGTGCTGACCAGTTGGAGGAATTGCCCAGGCAGCCCCTAAGCCTGCCTATACTGATGAAAGCCCTTTCCGACGAGTCCACCGACCGACAGCGGCTAACCGAGATCATTCTGGCGGATCCGTCACTTACCGATCAGCTGTTACAGGTTGCCAACAGCCCGTATTTCCGCCCCGGTGACCGTGCCATTGAATCTGTTGATCAGGCAGTCTTTATTCTCGGTGTCGACGGCATACGTAATGTCATCTCCGCCTCGATTATGAGGCCGATGCTGGCAGCACGGAACAGCCGGGAAGCTTTGTTCGCCCAACGTGTCTGGCGCTGGGGACTGGCCTGTGCTCGGTCTGCTGAATTGATCGCCAAGATAGACGGGGCCGACTCAAGCGCCCATTTCATGGTGGGCCTGTTACCGGCACTCTCGTACATCACCATACGTCGGGAATTGCAGAGAATATGCCGGGAAAACCTTGGAAGCAGCGAACCGGACCCTGCACTTATTCGTCACGCCCTCGCGCGTTTCCAGTGGGCCACGAGCCAACTGTTAGCCAACGAATGGAATCTGCCGCCCAAATATCATGCCTTCCTGATGGAGGCAGAGCGCCCGGCTCCGCGGCAAAAGCACACGCCTCTCAGCGACGGCATGGTCATCGGTACCCGCGAGGTGCTCCGGCACGCTCACCAGCGCAATCTGGCAGAAGAAGACCTGCCCAAAGTCGCGCGCTTGTCTCCAGAACAGGTCAACCGGGTGCGTGCTTCACTCAAAACCATGTTGCGGTAACGGACACGCTCAGGCATCTGTGTCCGAAACCGCGACTGTCTGTGAAGCAGGCTCGCCCCGGTCAACCACATTGCCGGTTTTCAGCAGTTCAGAGAGGGACGCACCTTCCTGGCCCCGGAGATCCCGCATCAGACTCATTGGCACTACCTTAGGAAGACGCTCAACCACACGATCCTCGTCGTAACGAACCACGTTCAAAACATCGCCGATCGTAATCAACTCCAGGGAACGGCCCGGAACAAGCTGGTCACCCTGCTTCCCCGCCAAAGACAGGAGGCCGGCGCGGATAAGCTTGTCACTGACACGGCGAGTGACCTCACCCGGGACACGCAACGCCTGCTCCAGTCCTTCCTGCTGCGGCGCCGCCCTGCCCTCACTGAACGGTTTGGCAACCATCCACATCATCGCCAGCGCCACTTTCTCCTGTAACTCAGGGGCCAACTGGACATCCCGGCGCTTGGCAACGGAACCGGGGTTTTGCAGGTAAAAGGCAAGGCTTGCGCCCAGCAAGAGAATCATCCAGTTCAGATAGATCCAGATCAGCAGAATGATCCCTATGGCAAAACTCGAGTAAATCGCCGCGTACTTTGCAGAGCCGGCAACAAAAGAAGCGAACAACATCCCGCCAGCCTGCCAGGAGACACCGGCTACCAGCCCGCCTATAAACGCATAATGAAACTTAACCCGGGTATTGGGCATAAAGACATAGACGAAGGTGAACGCGCCAACGACGAGAAAGAATGGCATCAACCGGCTGACCACCAGAATGAGGGAACCGAGCGGTTCGATCTCGAGCAATGCCTGGACGATGGAAGAGGAAAAGATCGTGGCACTGACACCAATCGCAGAAACCATCAACAACGGGCCAACCATGATGACACTCAGATAGTTGCTGAAGCGTTGCCCCATTGAGCGCATATCCGGCACTCGCCAAATCATGTTGAACGACCGCTCGATCTTCTGGAGCAACGAAATAACCGTGTACACCAGCAATGCCAGGCCCACAGAGCCAAGCACCCCCACTTTCATATTGTCAACGAAGCCAAGAATTTGCTCCGCCAGTTCAATCCCCTGGGGCCCCATGGGTTCGAAAAACTGAAACAGAAACGGCTCCATGCGCTGATGAACGCCCAACGCCTTCAACACGGAAAAACTCAGGGCCAACAGCGGAACGATGCTCAGCAAGGTGGTGTAAACCAGGCTCATGGCATGAAGAGTCAGTTGCCCACTGAGTATGTCCCTCACCAGGGCGTATGACGAACGGCCAACCTTGTAGAGCCATGTCCACGGCCAGTTCTGCGGCGGATTGGGGTTTGCGAGGATCCAGTCCTCGGCAGTCTGAAGCCGTTCTTTAAATTGGAAAGAAGCCACTCGCTGTCCTGCTTTTCAGAGTTTTGTACAGATTATCAGTCAGATACCCGACACCACAGAGTATGGCTTATTGTCAGTTTTTTGCGAGGGTCAAAAAGACATTATAACCATATCAATTTTTATCACTTCCCCTTATAACTATTTTTCTGTACAACCTGAGCCATTATTGAATTGAATTTACGACTGGGTGTTCATTTATGCGTTTGAAGTATTCCCTTGCGGTTGCCGCCATCTCGGCCCTGGCTCCTGCCGCCGCTTTCGCCACCAACGGATATTTCAGCCACGGATACGGCACGATCAGCAAGGGGATGGCCGGAACCGGCAGCGCCCTCTCACAGGACAGTATTGCTGCGGCGACCAACCCTGCGGGCATGGCCTTTGTGGGCAACCGCATTGATGGTGGTATCGAGGTGTTTTCTCCAAGGAGGGAATACACGGTTGAAGGCCCTGTGTCGCCTCCGCCTGCTTTTTCTCTTCAGCCGGGCACCTACGAGAGCAGCAAAAACGGTTTTGTCATTCCACATTTCGGTTTCAACCGGGAGCTCACGGACACGACTGCCTTCGGTGTTTCAGTATTTGCCAACGGAGGCATGAACACCGATTATCCGGGCGGAAACGGCGGGCCATTCTATGGTGGCCGTACCGGTGTCAACCTTGAGCAGCTTTTCATTGCTCCGACCTGGTCCTGGGAGTTTGCTGACAACCAGGCCATCGGTATTTCACCGGTGATCGCCTACCAGCGCTTTGAAGCAAATGGCCTGCAAAGCTTTGCACCGTTTTCATCCGATGCCAGTGCCCTCTCCAATAACGGCACAGACGACGCCTGGGGCTATGGCTACCAGATCGGCTGGCAGGGTGAACTCACCGACACTCTCCGCGGTGGCATAAGCTGGCGCAACATTCTCAAAATGGGCGAGTTCGACAAGTATCGCGGCCTCTTCGCAGAGCAGGGTGATTTCGACATACCTCAGATGTTCAACGCTGGCATCGCCTGGTCCGGTATCCAGGATCACTGGTTCCTGCTGGATATCCAGCATATTCGCTACAGTGAAATAAACAGCATCGGTAACGCGCTGATCCCGAATCTCCAGTCCGCTCAGCTCGGCGACGATAACGGTGCCGGCTTCGGTTGGGATGACATGACCACCGTGAAGCTGGGGTGGCAGTGGCAGCAGACGCCTGACCACGCCTGGCGCGCCGGCGCAAGCTACGGTGAAAACCCGATCTCTGATGAGGACGTGTTGTTCAATGTCCTTGCTCCGGGCGTTCAGGAATGGCATTTCACCGGCGGTTTTACTCACAGCTTCAGCAACAACCTGGAACTGTCTGGAATGGCCTTCTTCTCACCAACGAAAGAAGTATCCGGTCCTAACCCGCTGGCCACCAACCAGACCATCAACCTCGAAATGTACCAGGTAGGCGCGTCTGCAAGCCTGGGCTGGACATTCTGACAGCCCCACGAAGACAAAAGCCCTGGCGACGCCAGGGCTTTTTTTGTTCAAGGGCCCCGATCAGGCGACAGAGCTCAGGTTCCTGGCGGTAATTTCAACAATGCGCTGCCGCGCCTCCCGGCTGGCCCAGGCGGAATGGGGAGTGATAATCAGGTTCGGGATATCATCCGCCAGCAACGGATTACCATTGCGCGGCGGCTCCTCGGTGAGCACATCGAACCCCGCTCCCCCGATCTCGCCTGCCCTCAGGGCATCTGCAAGCGCCTGCTCCTCCACCAGACCACCGCGACTGGTGTTAATCAGTAACGCTTCCCGCTTCATCATCTTAAGCTCACGGGCTCCAATCAGGTTTCGCGTGTCATCGGTGAGCAGGCAATGGACTGAAAGCACATCCACTTTCGGCAGGAGCTCATCCAGAGGGATACGAGCATAACCATCCACCTCCCCTGCTTCCTGCCCCGGCCTTGCGCCAAGAAGAATGTTCATACCGAACGCCCGGGCACGCTCGACAACCCCCTGGCCCAGATCACCATACCCGACAACGCCGAGGGTACGGCCTTCCAGCTCCAGAATCGGATGATCCATCAGGCAAAACATGTCGCTCTTGCCCCAACGCCCGGCCCGCACGTCCCGGTCGTAATCAATCAGACGCGTCGCCAATGCCAGCATCAGGGCCATCGTATGCTGTGCCACAGTAGACCGGCCATAGTTCATCACGTTCATCACGCGGATACCATGCTGTCTGGCAGCTTCCTGATCGATGTTGTTCAGGCCGGTGGCAACCACGGCAATGGTTTTCAGTTCCGGACAGGCCTCGAAATGTTCCCGTTTCAGCACAACCTTGTTAACCAGAACGGTATCAAACCCCCGGATGCGATTGAGAACCTCATCTGGTGAAGTTTTTTCATGCTTTACCAGAGCTCCGGCGACCTGCTCAATGGAGGCGAGATCGACATCGTCACCGAGAGTGTTGGCATCAAGGAATACGGCTTTCATGTTTTTCTCCTGAATCAAGACAGGCAAAGATTAGGGTAGACTAAACAAAACGTCCAAAATAAGGGGTTGAATCACCATGGAACACGAATTCTGGCACGAACGCTGGGCAAAGAGTGAAATCGGCTTTCACGAGGGAACGGTCAATCAATATCTCTACGACCACTGGCCAGAACTTGCCGGTAAATCCTCAGATGCCGTCTTCGTACCACTGTGTGGCAAAGCCCACGACATGTGGTGGCTACACGACCGCGGCCATCCGATTATCGGCGTCGAACTGAGTGACGTGGCCTGCAAGGATTTTTTCGAAGAAGGCGGCGAAAAGGCCCAGGTTCACCCCGGCGAACCCTTCACGACCTTCAAACACGACGATCTTGAGCTCTGGTGCGGTGACTTTTTTCAACTGGCTCCGGATGACCTGAAGCATATTCGCCTGGTGTACGACAGGGCCGCCCTCATTGCCCTGCCGAAGCCGATGCGTAAGCATTATGTAGAACACCTTACGGCAGTCATCCCCGATGGTACCCGGGTCCTGCTCATTACCCTGGATTACGAAACCGAAATCAAGGGCCCTCCTTTTAACGTCAGCGACGAAGAAGTCTATGAGCTGTATGGCGAGGACTATGACATTGAGCATATCCGGACCAACACCATTGCGAAGGACCACCCGTTTGCCAAGCGGCGTGGACTTGAGGGAGGTACTGAGAGCGTGTTTCGACTTACCAAGCGGTAGCCCCCGCTTTGTTTTCCGGTTTTGACAATTACCTGCAGTCTGATCGGAGTGTGTGGGTGGTCTTTCTGACACCGCTTGTTTGTCTGAGCAAAGCGAGTTTCAACAAGCGGTGTCAGAAAGACCACCCACGCACTCCAGCCCCAAAACCAAAAAAAGCCAAAGAACAAAACCCACCCGCCCCGTAACACAATTTAATGAACCTTAACCACTTCCCCACTGTCCATCTTCT
The DNA here is from genome assembly GCF_023657445.1 of Marinobacter sediminum. Taxonomy (NCBI): domain Bacteria; kingdom Pseudomonadati; phylum Pseudomonadota; class Gammaproteobacteria; order Pseudomonadales; family Marinobacteraceae; genus Marinobacter; species Marinobacter sediminum. Next base: position 2,418,522 of record NZ_JAGTWY010000001.1, read on the forward strand.
TGAGCGTGAACTAAGCTCAGATTAAGCAAGCAGGAAAGGCCATGATTGCCCGAGCGCTTGTAAGTATCCATACCTTCCACCCATAACTAAACAGACCGCCCCGACCGGCGGAACCGATGCAACGGGGATATTGCGTGAACTGAGATCTGACTATTAGAGAGCAAGCGAGGGGCCACCTATGACCATCATGCAGCACTTCAAAGACCGGTATGAGAGTACCCAGGAAGAAGAATTCAGCCTGGAGGAATACCTGGAGATCTGCAAAAAGGACCCAACGGCCTATGCCACGGCCGCTGAGAGAATGTTAATTGCCATCGGCGAACCAGAACTTGTCGATACCTCTCGTGACCCCCGCCTGTCACGCATCTTTTCCAATAAAGTTATCAAACGATACCCGGAATTCTCCGAGTTCTACGGCATGGAAGATGCCGTGGAGAACATCGTTTCGTTCTTCCGCCATGCCGCACAGGGTCTTGAAGAAAAGAAGCAGATTCTCTACCTGCTCGGCCCGGTAGGCGGTGGTAAGTCCTCTCTGGCAGAGAAGCTCAAGTTCCTGATGCAGAAGGTTCCGTTTTACGCCATCAAGGGCTCGCCGGTAAATGAGTCACCACTGGGGCTGTTCGATCCTGCCGAAGATGCTCAGATCCTGGAAGAGGAGTACGGTGTTCCTGCCCGTTACCTGAAGAACATCATGTCCCCCTGGGCGGTCAAACGCCTGCACGAATTTGGCGGGGATATCAGCCAGTTCCGTGTGGTGAAGAAGTTCCCTTCCGTGCTCGATCAGATCGGCGTTTCCAAAACCGAGCCCGGCGACGACAACAACCAGGACATTTCAGCCCTGGTGGGCAAGGTGAACATCCGGATGCTGGAAGATTTCTCCCAGGATGATCCGGATGCTTACAGCTTCAGTGGTGGTTTGTGTAAGGCAAATCAGGGGCTTCTGGAATTCGTGGAGATGTTCAAGGCCCCCATCAAGGTACTTCACCCGTTGCTGACAGCCACGCAGGAAGGCAACTACAACACCACCGAAGGGATGGGTTCGGTGCCGTTTGACGGCGTCATTCTGGCCCACTCCAACGAATCCGAGTGGCAGACATTCCGTAACAACAAACACAACGAGGCATTCCTCGACCGGGTCTACATCGTCAAGGTGCCCTATTGTGTGCGCGTCACGGAAGAAATCGAAATTTACCGCAAGCTCCTGAGCAACAGCTCCCTGGAAGGTGCTCCCTGCGCGCCGGACACGCTGGATATGCTGGCCCAGTTCTCGGTGCTTTCCCGCATCAAGGATCCGGATAACTCCAGTATCTTCTCCAAGATGCGTGTCTACGACGGACAGAACATCAAAGACACAGACCCAAAGGCCAAGTCCATCCAGGAGTACCGGGATACGGCGGGCGTAATGGAAGGGATGGATGGTCTGTCCACCCGTTTCGCCTTCAAGATCCTTTCGAAGGTATTCAACTTCGATACTACCGAGGTCGCGGCCAACCCGGTTCACCTGCTCTACGTGCTGGAAAAGCAGATTGAGCAGGAGCAGTTCCCGGCAGAAACTCACGAGAAGTATCTGAGATTCATTAAAGAGTTCCTGGCACCGCACTACGTCCAGTTTATTGGCAAGGAAATCCAGACAGCCTACCTGGAGAGTTATAGCGAATACGGGCAGAACCTGTTTGACCGCTATGTCACCTATGCCGACTTCTGGATTCAGGATCAGGAATATCGGGATCCGGAAACCGGGGAGATCCTCGACCGCTCCTCCATCAACGATGAACTGGAGAAGATCGAGAAACCCGCGGGCATCAGCAATCCGAAGGACTTCCGCAACGAAGTGGTCAACTTTGTGCTGAGGGCCAGAGCCAACAACCAGGGCCGCAACCCATCATGGCTCAGCTACGAGAAGCTGCGTAGCGTGATCGAGAAGAAAATGTTCTCGAATACCGAGGACCTGCTGCCAGTCATTTCCTTCAACCCGAAAGCCAGCCAGGAAGATCAGAAGAAGCACAAGCAGTTCGTCGAGCGCATGGTCGATCGAGGCTACACGGAGAAACAGGTACGCCTGCTTGCAGAGTGGTATCTGAGGGTTCGTAAGTCTCACTAAGTCAGTGATCAAGCGCTGAACTGGAGTAACGCTATGGGTATGACCCACGTAGTCGACCGGCGACTGAACGGGAAAAACAAGAGCGCAGTGAACCGGGAACGGTTCCTGCGCCGTTATCGCCACCACATTAAAAAAGCGGTGGCGGATGCGGTGCATCGGCGCTCCATTACCGATATTGAACGGGGAGAAAGCGTCAGTATTCCGTCCCGGGATATTGATGAACCCATTTTCCACCATGGCCAGGGTGGCCGCCGGGAGGTGGTGCATCCCGGCAACCAGGAGTTTGTGGCCGGGGACACGATCCCCAAACCACCGGGAGGCAGCGGTCAGGGCCAGGGGCAAGGCCAGGCCAGCCCCGATGGCGAAGGCATGGATGAATTTGCTTTTCAGATTACTCAGGACGAGTTTCTCGAGTTCCTGTTCGATGATCTGGAATTGCCCAACCTCGCCCGCAAGAAACTGAAGGACACCGAAGCCTACAAATACGTACGTTCAGGCTTCTCCACCCAGGGAGTGCCGGCCAAGCTGGATGTGGTGCGCTCGCTAAGAGGCGCACATGCACGGCGACTGGGCCTGGGGGGTGCCCGGAAAAAGAAAATCCGCGAACTGGAAGAGCAACTGGCCGAACTCAAGTCCGCACCTGCAGACCTCGACCCAGCCTTCAGCCACGAGGATCAGATTCAGGTTCTGGAAGAAGAAATTGCGCGGCTCAAAGCCAACGTTAAACGCATTCCTTTTATCGACGAGATTGACCTGCGCTACCGGCAGCACCTGAAACAGCCGCAACCCGCCACCAGCGCGGTAATGTTCTGCCTGATGGATGTTTCAGGGTCGATGACCCAGATGCACAAGGACATCGCCAAGCGATTCTTTATCCTGCTCTACCTGTTCCTGCAGAAGAACTACAAGAAGATCGAAGTGGTCTTCATTCGTCACCACACCAGTGCCAAGGAAGTGGATGAAGAGGAGTTTTTCTATTCCAGGGAAACCGGCGGCACCATCGTTTCCAGCGCCCTGAAGCTCATGCACAAGATTATCGAGTCCCGATACTCGCCGTCTGAATGGAATATATACGCCGCCCAGGCATCGGACGGAGACAACTGGAATGACGACTCCCCTGTATGCAGCAAAATTCTGGCCGACAGTATTCTGCCCCTGGTGCAATACTATGCCTATGTGGAGATTACGCCCCAGGACCACCAGATGCTCTGGTATGAATATGAGAAAATCATGGAGCGATTCCCCCAGAGCTTTGCCATTCAGCAGATAGCCGATCCGGGCGAGATTTATCCGGTATTCCGGCAACTGTTCGAGAGGAAGGCCGCATGACCGACACCATGGATCGCCCCAACGTACCGGACAGCGGACAACCCCGGGACCGCGAGCCCATTTCCACCAGCTCGGAGTGGACCTTCGAGCTGATCCAGCAGTATGACGATGAAATTGCCAGGTGCGCTGCGGAGTTTGGGCTGGACACCTACCCCAACCAGATTGAGGTCATCAGCGCCGAGCAGATGATGGACGCCTACAGCTCTGTGGGTATGCCCGTGGGGTATCATCACTGGTCCTTCGGAAAGCAGTTCCTCAGCACCTCCAAGGGATATCAGCGTGGGCAGATGGGGCTGGCCTACGAGATTGTGATTAACTCCAACCCCTGCATCGCGTACCTGATGGAGGAAAATACGTTGCCCATGCAGGCACTGGTCATTGCCCACGCCTCCTATGGACACAACTCCTTCTTCAAAGGTAACTACCTTTTCCAGACCTGGACCGACGCCAGCGCCATCATTGATTACCTGGTATTTGCCCGACACTATGTCGCGGAATGTGAAGAAAGGTATGGCGTTGATGCCGTTGAACAGATCCTCGATTCCTGTCACGCCCTGATGAATTACGGTGTCGACCGTTACAAGCGACCGGCACCGATTTCCGCGGTTGAAGAACAGCGTCGACAGCAGGAGCGGGAAGAGTACCAGCAGCGTCGTATCAACGACCTCTGGCGCACCATTCCCAGACCGGACGAAGACGATGACCCGGTAAAGCGCAGGAAACGCTATCCGGAGGAACCCCAAGAGAACATCCTTTACTTCATTGAGAAGAACGCACCGCTACTGGAAACCTGGCAGCGGGAAGTCGTTCGCATCGTCCGCAAGCTTGCCCAGTATTTCTACCCGCAGCGCCAGACTCAGGTGATGAATGAGGGTTGGGCCACCTTCTGGCACTACACATTGCTGCACCGGATGTATGAAAAGGGTCTGGTGAACGACGGCTTTATGCTGGAGTTCCTGCAAAGTCATACTGCGGTGGTTTATCAGCCACCCTTCAACAGCCCCTGGTATTCAGGCATCAACCCCTACACTCTGGGTTTCTCGATGTTCACGGACCTGAGACGGATCTGCGAAGCCCCAACGGAAGAAGATCGCCACTGGTTTCCGGACATTGCCGACTCGGACTGGGTCAAAACTCTCCACTTCGCCATGCACAACTTCAAGGACGAAAGTTTCATCCAGCAATTCCTGTCACCGAAGGTCATGCGGGACCTGAAGCTCTTCTCCATTGAAAACGACGATCAGGAAGAGGTGTACCGGGTTACTGCTATTCACGATGATCCCGGTTACCGGGTCCTCCGTGAGAAGCTGGCGCGGCAATACAACCTCAGCTACCGCGAACCCAATATCCAGGTCTGGAATGTGGATGTCCGGGGGGATCGTTCCCTGACACTGAGGCACATTCCCGTCGACAGGGTGCCTCTGGGTAACGAAACGGAAGAAGTGCTTCGACACGTACACCGGCTCTGGGGCTTTGATGTTCATCTGGAGAGCGTTGACGAGGGAGCCGTGCTGGAGGAGTATCACTGCCCGCCAAAGGGGCCGGATGACGTCAGCCACTGATTGCGGCTGACGTCCAAGAGGTCAGGCGTTAACTGACGGTAGCCCGGACAGGGCCATTGCCAGCTCCTGCTCGTCGTATTCGTGATCGCTCAGCTCACCCGCAAAGTAGGACGTGTAGGCTGCCATGTCGAAGTGGCCGTGACCGCAAAGGTTGAAAAGAATCACTTCTTCCTTGCCTTCGCGTTTACAGCGCATCGCCTCATCAATGGCCCCTTTGACCGCATGGTTCGCTTCCGGTGCCGGCACGATGCCCTCGTTCCGGGCAAACAACACACCGGCTTCAAAACATTCGCGCTGGGTATAGGATACCGCCTCAAACAACCCGAGCTCCTTGGCGTGAGACACCAGCGGAGCCATGCCGTGGTAGCGAAGACCGCCGGCATGGAAGCCCGGCGGGGTGAAACCGGAGCCCAGGGTGTGCATCTTGGTAAGCGGTGTCATGTGAGCGGTATCGCCATAGTCGTAGGCATATTTGCCCCGTGTCAGCGTCGGGCAGGCCGATGGTTCTACGGCAACGATTCGTGACTTCTCACCCCCACGCAATGCGTGGCCCATAAACGGGAAAGCGATGCCGGCAAAGTTTGAACCACCTCCGGTACAACCGACAATCACATCCGGCCAGCAATCCGCCATTTCCATCTGTTGCATTGCTTCCAGACCGATCACACTCTGATGAAGCAGCACATGGTTCAGCACAGATCCCAGTGCGTACTTTGTGTTCGGATCCTGCACCGCCAGTTCCACCGCTTCTGAAATAGCAATACCCAGACTGCCGTTGTGATCCGGATTCTCCGCCAGCACCTTGCGACCAAACTCCGTCAGCTCCGATGGGGAAGCGACGCATTTGGCGCCATACGTTTCCATGACGGCACGACGATAAGGTTTCTGGTTATAGGAAACCCGCACCTGAAACACCGTCACATCAATATCGAACAGGGAGCCGGCAAACGACAGCGAAGTGCCCCACTGCCCGGCACCAGTTTCGGTAGTGAGGGTTCGTATACCCGCTTCACGGTTATAAAACGCCTGGGGAATGGCCGTATTTGGCTTGTGGCTGCCAGCGGGGCTCACACCCTCATACTTGTAAAAGATCTTGGCCGGTGTGCCGAGCGCCTTTTCCAGGCGATGGGCACGATAAAGTGGTGCAGGACGCCAGAGCTGGTATACATCCCGGACCGGTTCGGGAATTTCAATTTCCCGCTCGGTTGTCACTTCCTGCTCAATCAGCGCCATCGGGAACAGAGGTTCCAGATCCGACGGCCCGACCGGTTGCTGAGTGCCAGGGTGCAACACCGCCGGCAATGGTTCCGGTAGATCAGCCTGTAGGTTGTACCAGTGCTTTGGCATCTGGCTTTCGTCGAGAAGAAACTTCGTTTGCATGGTTACTCCCTTGTTAAAAATTTATTTTTCTTGTCAGATCAGAGTCTGCATCCAGTCTACCAACCAGGGAACGATAATCGCAGTGGCAAAGGCGGAAAGTGCCATCGCCAGGCCGGAAAATGCCCCCATCCGGGAACTGACCTGAAAGGCCCGTGCAGTCCCGATACCATGGGCAGCCACACCCATGGCAATGCCCTTGGCCGTGTCATCCTTGATCCGCGCCCACTCAAACAGTTTGGTGCCCAGCACCGCACCGGTGATCCCGGTAATCACCACAAGCACCGCAGTCAGCGAAGGCAAACCACCGATTTTTTCGGCAATACCCATGGCAACCGGCGCCGTCGCGGATTTTGGCGCCAGCGACATCTGAATTTCTGTTGAACCGCCCAGCATCCAGGCCAGACCAATAGAGCTGCCAGCCGCAATCACCACACCGCATATCAGCGAAATGGTCACCGGCATCCACAGTTTCCTGAGCAGGGAAAACTGCTGATAGAGCGGCACCGCCAGCGCAACTGTGGCAGGCCCCAGCAAAAAGTGCACGAACTGACCGCCCTCGAAATAGTCGTTATAGGACGTCCCGGTCACCAATAACAATCCAATCAGCATCGCCACCGAGATAACCACCGGGTTAGCCAGCGGATTAGAGTTCGTGCGCAGGTAGAGCCGATAGGCCACGCCGTATGCCACCAACGTAATGGTCAGCCCCATCAGCGGCGAGGCGGAGAGATAAACCCAGATGTCTTTCAGACCTGGCTCATTCATCACCCGCACCCTCCCCGTTTGCCTGAGGTCCCACCAACCAGCGGGTGGTCGCCTGCATAATGAGCGCGGTTGCCACCATGGTGATCACGGTGCTCAGTAGCAGCGCCAGAGTAATGGGAACCCATTCCTCAGCGATCCGGTCAAAATGCGCCATCATCCCCACGCCAGCCGGAACGAAGAGCAACGACAAATGGGATAACAGCCCTGAGGATGCCTGCTCAACCGAGTCGGGGGTCTTGCCACGAATCCAGAGTGTGATAAACAGCATCACCATACCCAGGACAGGCCCCGGGATCGGCACACCGGCCACACGAACGGTAATTTCACCAACCAACTGATACACCAGTAACAGCGTTATTCCATTGAGAAACTGCATGACAAAAGCTCCCGCCGATACGCGCTGATTAATAACAGAGCATAGCCATTAACAACGGAGGTGAACACTCAACAGAAGTCTGAGCCCAGGCGTCATGTTTTCGTGATTCCCGGGCAAAGACGACGTGTAACCGTGACAGTGTGCAAAGGCGCGGAATTTTCCAGGCTGAACCATCGTGAACTAATCTCTATACCAGTATACTCGGAGCTAACAATTAAAAGCTGCTTACATTGGTGGGGTAAAACAAGGAATGAAACGCCTGGGAACACTGGACGCCTCGTGGCTGGCCGTGGAATCTGAAGACACGCCGATGCATGTCGGCAACCTGCAAATCTTTTCACTGCCAGACGGCGCTCCCGAAACATTTTTACGTGATCTCGTAACCCGAATGAAAGAGACCGGTGATGTCGCCCCGCCCTGGAGCCTCAAACTGGCCTGGTCAGGATTCCTCGGCCGACTGGTGGCGCCAGCCTGGAAGGTCGACAAAACCATCGACCTCGATTACCACGTTCGCCATTCTGCCTTGCCCCGCCCTGGTGGCGAACGGGAACTGGGCATCCTGATCTCACGGCTGCATTCCAATCCGCTGGATTTCGCCCGCCCGCTCTGGGAGTGCCACGTCATTGAGGGTCTGGAAAACAACCGCTTCGCGCTCTATACCAAAATGCATCATTCGATGATTGACGGTATTAGCGGTGTCCGCCTGATGCAGCGCGTGCTGACGACCGATCCCGACAAACGCAACATGCCGCCGCCCTGGTCAGTCAGGCCAGAACGACGGCGCGCGAGCAAGACGGACCCCGATGCCAGTATTCCTGCAGCCGTGTCACAGGCAATGGATGCACTTAAGCTGCAGGCCGATATGGCACCACGGCTCTGGCAGGCAGGTAACCGCCTGCTTCATTCTGTGCGGCATCCGGAAGACGGGCTTACAGCACCGTTTGTCGGGCCGGTTTCTGCGCTCAATCACCGGGTCACCGGTCAGCGACGGTTTGCCACCCAACACTACCAACTGGATCGCATCAAAGCATTGGCACATGCAACCGGTGCATCTCTGAATGACATCGTACTGTACTTGTGCGGGACGGCGTTGCGTCAATTCCTGCTGGATCAGGACAACCTGCCGGAGACGCCGATGACTGCTGGCATTCCGGTCAATATTCGCCCCGCCGATGATGAAGGCACGGGTACCCAGATCAGTTTTATGATTGCATCGCTGGCGACCAACGAAGCGGAGCCACTGAACCGGCTGCAGGAAATCAAATCTTCCACACGTCGTGCCAAGGAACATTTGCAGAAACTGCCCAAAAGCGCACTAACGCAGTACACCATGCTGCTGATGTCGCCCTATATCCTGCAGCTGATGTCCGGCCTGGGTGGCCGAATGCGGCCAGTTTTTAACGTCACCATTTCCAATGTGCCCGGCCCTCAAAGCACCCACTACCTTGAAGGGGCCAGGCTGGAAGCCATGTATCCGGTGTCGCTGATCACCCATGGCGGCGCACTCAACATTACCTGCCTGAGTTACGACGGATCACTGAACTTCGGATTCACGGGTTGTCGGGATACCCTGCCGAGCATGCAGAAACTGGCGGTTTATACCGGAGAGGCCATGGATGAACTGGAAAAACTGGTCATTCCGCCCAAACCCAAGAGGGCACGTACGGCCAGCAAGAAGGCCTAATCCTCGCCGCGGCTCCAGTTATCGGCGCCGCCAAAGATCAGTTGAAGGAAGCGGATAGTCCGCTTCCGGATCTCCCTGCCCATCGCTACCCGGAAATTTCAGATCAGGTTCAGGCGACCTGAAGCAGCCTCAACAACTGCGGCCGGTGCTGATCCTGAATCACATCGGTCAGAGTATATTTATCCAACACTGCCAGGAACGCCTGCAGCGCCTCTCCGAACATGGATTTCAGACCGCAGACCGGGGCTATCTTGCAGGCGTTTTTTGACGAAAAACATTCCACCATATTGAGATCCTGCTCAGTCTCCCGAACCAGAATTCCAATGCTGATGTCACCCGGTGCCATATTCAGACGCATGCCACCTTTCTTGCCCCGGATCGTCTCGATGTAACCCTTCTTGTTGAGCTGATGGACCACCTTCATCAGATGATTCTTTGAAATATCGTAGCTCTCGGCAATTTCCTGAATGGTAGTCAGGCGATCACCCTGTACTGCCAGATAGATAAGCACACGTAGTGAGTAATCAGTGTAACGGGTGATGTGCATTCAATACTCCGTATCTAAAGCTATAAATCAAAAGGAAGGTCGTGTGACCAGATAACAGGCGGAAGCGACCATACAGGTACCCGAAACAGCCAGGATCATGCCAGATACTCCTAATAACGCCAACATGCTCCAGCTCAGCGTCATCATGCTGCATGCCAGTAACTTCGCTGGCACAGGAACAGCACGCTTTCGCCGCCAGCTATCAATGATCGGCCCGTACCTCGGATGCTCATCCAGCCACTGTGCAAATGCCAGCGAGCCTTTGCTGGCAAAAAAAGCTGCCAGCAGCACGAATGGCGTGGTCGGCAAAAGAGGAAGAGCAACCCCTGCGGCCGCCAGGCTCAAAGCTACATACGAAAGAATGCGAAATCCGGTTTTCCCGGAATGCTCACGCATTGCAAGGCCCCCTGGAACGTTCATAACTGCATCCATTTTACCGGGATTCAGTGGACAGGTCTCCCGAGACGACTCAGGAAAACCAACCTGGCGATATACGCAATCTTGATACCCACTGCGAACAGGAGTGTTCCAATGTGCGCCAGGATCTGCCATGGCAGGGAAACGGCACCGGCAAACGGGTAAGCCAGAAGAATGGTTACAAGCAGCCCCACGGCTGACCAGACCAGTGCACTGTTTGCATACGCCAACAATCTATCCATACCATCACCATAAACATTTATCTATTTTGACTCTTTAAATGTAAGAAATATTCCTGAAAACTGCAACCAGAGATTTCCTCTACGCCCTACCTAAAGCACTCCTGGTGATTCACGCTCCTTTAAAATATATCTGGTTTACTTCTTTACTTAATAAGATGTATTATTTTTGCACCTTTACAAGAGGAGAACGACATGAACACCACATCACTGCCCTTAGGCCAGATTGCGCAGGCGGATCAGCCGGACGGGCAAGCAGACCCTTCGGTCCTGTCGACGGAGGCGCTGATCGAGCACATTCTCAATCGTTATCACGACATCCATCGCGAACAGCTACCCGAGCTGATCCGATTGGCAAAACGCGTTGAGCGTGTGCACGGCAGCCACCCGAAGTGTCCGTCGGGACTGGCACGGCTACTCACCGACATGCACGGTGAGCTGGAAAGTCACATGAACAAGGAAGAACAGATACTGTTTCCCATGATCGCCCGCGGCATCAACGGCATAGCCGTAGCGCCCATCTCGGTCATGCGACAGGAGCACGAGGACCACGGTGCTTTCCTGGACCAGCTCAACGGCACCACCAACGACATGAGACTCCCCCATGGTGCATGCAACACATGGAAGGCTCTTTACCTGGGCCTGGAAGTCTTCCGGGATGATCTGAAACAACACATCCATCTGGAAAACAACATCCTGTTCAACCGCATTGCTGGCCGCATGGGAGGAGCTTCCAATGGCTAACTACCGCAGACTCTGGCTTATCCTGATCATAATCCTTGCACTTACCTTTGCCCTGCTGGGTTACTTCGGAACCGAAGTCTATCGTTCCGCACCGCCAATTCCTGACCAGGTTGTCAGTGAAACCGGTGAATCGCTGATGACGGAAAAGACCATTCTTGATGGCCAGACCGCCTGGCAATCCGTTGGCGGCATGCAACTGGGGTCAATCTGGGGACACGGTTCCTATCAGGCACCGGACTGGACGGCCGACTGGTTGCATCGTGAATTGCTGGTGTGGCTGGACATTGCGGCCGGGGAGGAATTCGGCCAGCGTTACCAGGAGCTGAACGGGCAACAGCAGAACGCCCTGCAATACGACCTGAAAACCGAGTACCGCACCAATACCTACGATCCGGCCACGGGCGTCCTGACTCTGTCTGAACGCCGGACACGGGCGATTGCCGAAACCGCAGACTACTACAGACGACTGTTCAGCGACGCGCCCGAACTCCGGTCCACTCGCGAAAACTACGCCATGAAGGAGAACACGATGCCGCGCGCGGAGCGACGTGAGCGGATGACCGAGTTCTTCTTCTGGACCGCATGGGCAGCCGCTACCGAGCGGCCCGGCGGTGACGCTACCTACACCAATAACTGGCCTCATGAGCCACTGATCGACAACAAACCCACTCCCGAGAACATAATCTGGTCTATCGTCAGCGTGATTCTGCTCATCGCCGGCGTGGGTGGCCTGGTCTGGGCCTGGGCGTTCCTGCGCAAACACGATGAGGAAGAGCCCACCGCCCCTGTGAAAGACCCGCTGACCGGATTCGCCCTGACGGCATCACAGAGGGCCCTGGGTAAATACCTGTTTCTGGTTGTCGCCCTGTTTGGCTTTCAGGTAATGATTGGTGGTATCACAGCGCACTACACCGTCGAGGGTCAGAGCTTCTACGGCATCAATCTGTCCGAATGGTTCCCTTACTCCCTGGTGCGCACCTGGCATATCCAGGCGGCCCTCTTCTGGATTGCGACCGGGTTCCTGGCCGCCGGCCTGTTCCTCGCCCCGATCATTAACGGCGGCAAGGATCCCAAGTTCCAGAAACTGGGGGTCGATGTGTTGTTCTGGGCTCTGGTGGTCGTGGTGGTTGGTTCCTTTACCGGCAATTACCTGGCCATTGCCCAAATCATGCCCGAACACCTGAGCTTCTGGCTCGGCCATCAGGGGTACGAGTTCGTGGATCTCGGCCGTCTCTGGCAGATCGGCAAGTTCACCGGCATCGCCTTCTGGCTGGTCCTGATGCTCCGCGGCATCGTCCCGGCACTGAGGCAACCCGGGGATAAAAACCTGCTTGCGCTGCTGACCGCCTCCGTGGTGGCCATCGGACTGTTCTACGGTGCCGGCTTCTTCTACGGTGAACGCACCCACCTCTCGGTCATGGAGTACTGGCGCTGGTGGATCGTACACCTGTGGGTGGAAGGCTTCTTCGAAGTATTCGCCACCACCGCCCTGGCCTTCATCTTCTGCAGCATGGGCCTGGTTTCCAGAACTGTAGCCACCTCTGCCAGCCTGGCCTCCGCCAGCCTGTTCATGCTCGGCGGTGTACCGGGAACTTTCCACCACCTGTATTTTGCCGGCACCACCACCCCGGTAATGGCAGTTGGCGCTACCTTCAGTGCGCTCGAAGTCGTACCACTGGTGGTACTGGGGTATGAAGCCTGGGAGAACTGGCATCTCAAATCCAAAGCGTCCTGGATGGAGAACGTGCGCTGGCCGCTGGTGTTCTTCGTGGCCGTGGCCTTCTGGAATATGCTGGGCGCGGGCGTGCTTGGATTCATGATCAATCCACCGATCGCGCTCTATTACATTCAGGGGCTGAACACTACGCCGACCCACGCCCATGCTGCCCTGTTTGGCGTCTATGGCTTCCTGGCCCTTGGCTTTACCCTGTTGATCCTGCGATACCTCCGGCCACAGGTGGTCTTCGATGAGCGACTGATGAAGGTAGGATTCTGGGGGCTGAACCTCGGACTGGTACTCATGCTGTTTACCAGCCTGTTGCCGGTCGGCATGATTCAGTTCTTCGCCAGCGCCAGTGAAGGCCTCTGGTATGCGCGCAGTGAAGCCTTCATGCAAAGTGACATACTGCAACTGCTGCGCTGGATTCGCACCATCGGCGATGTGGTCTTTATCGTCGGCGCCCTTGCCGTCGGCTGGCAGGTCGTGAAGGCATTATTCTTCCCTTCCCTGACCAGCGCTGAGGATGCCATAGTACCTGTACGGGAACCCAAACGAGCCTGAGCCCGAGCTTCCCCGCACCAAAGGGTAACCCCTGACAGGGTTAACCCCGGGGGGGTATCGGATTCATTGACCTTATTTGCGATACTGCGTCTATACTTGAACGAAAAGCACGCAGTAACAGGATAGAGACCGATGCCTCAGAGCAAGCTGACCGACCGATTTGGCCGCACGGTAAATTACGTGCGGTTGTCCGTCACTGACCGGTGTGATTTTCGCTGCGTGTACTGTATGGCCGAGGACATGACCTTCCTCCCGCGCCAGCAGGTCCTGACCCTTGAAGAAATCGCCCGCGTCGCCCGCAACTTTGTTGCCCTCGGTACTGAAAAAATTCGCCTCACCGGCGGTGAGCCTCTGGTACGCAACGACATCCTTGAACTGGTAAAGGAAATTGGCACTTACGGCTTGCGTGATTTCGCCATGACCACCAACGGCAGTCAGTTGTCGACCATGGCAGAGCCACTGCGCAAAGCCGGGATGCATCGGCTGAACATCAGCCTCGACTCCCTCGATGCCGAGAAATTCCGCACCATTACCCGCACCGGCAAATTGAGCCGCGTACTTGATGGGATAGACGCCGCCCGTGAAGCAGGCTTCCGTGGTATCAAACTCAACACGGTGGTAATGAAGGGTCGAAACGACGAGGAAATTCCCGAGCTGATCGAGTTCGCCCGCAAAAAACAGGTCGACATCAGTTTCATCGAGGAAATGCCGCTGGGTGAGATTTCAGAGCACGACCGGGGCCTCGCCCTTTGCACGAGCGGTGAAGTCCAGAACATTATCCGCAAACACCATGACCTGGTTCCTGCCACCGAGGATTCCGGTGGTCCGGCCCGCTATTACCGGATGCCGGACAGCCCGATTCGCGTGGGTTTTATTTCCCCGCATTCCCATAATTTCTGCTCCACCTGCAACCGGGTCCGGGTAACCGTGGAAGGCCGACTGCTACTGTGTCTGGGCAACGAGCATTCGGTAGACCTGCGCCGTGTGTTGCGGGGCAACCCGGTCACGGACGACAAACTCAGGCAGACCATCATTAATGCCATGGACCTGAAGCCGGAACGTCATCATTTTTCCAGCAACGGGGATGTACAGATCCTGCGGTTCATGAACATGACCGGAGGTTGATCTAACCCCGGTTGGCGCGCCCCGTGCTTCTGACGCATCCCCAGCTCACACTATTCGGCGTTATTGCCCAGTTTCTGTTCCTGATCCTGCTGTGCATCCTGCCCTTCCGGGGCCGAGGGCTGCCCCGACTGCTGTTAGCCCTTATGCTCGCTGGTATCACCGGCACTCTCCTGGAAGTGTTTCTACACACGACCAACCTGACATCCAGATATCCCAATATCGCCTTCTCAGGCACGATCCTGGGCATGTTCCAGCCCGGCGCCATTTTCCTCTACACCAAATCGGTGATGTACCGTGATTTCCAGCTAAAGGTGCGACATCTGGTACACCTGCTGCCAGTTCTGGCAACCGGTCTGGCATTCTCTTTCGGCTACTACAGCCTGCCAGCGGAGGCCCAGGCCAGGATGCTGTCCGATAGTCACTACCCTGGCGTCATGAACTCTATCGTCATGGCCATTACCCTTCACGGCATCATGCTCGGGTACCTCGGTGCGACACTGAAGATGATCTCGCGCTTTGGCCTGGAATTACGGAACGTCTTCTCAGACCTCAGCAACAAGGAGCTGAGCTGGCTTCGGAACCTGCTTCTGGCCTACACCGCCGCCTGGTCAATCAGTCTCGTTTACTGCCTGCTCGCCCATGTGATGCGGGTAACCGGCAGTCATGAATGGCTGACCATTGCCACCACAGCCGTGAGTGTTGTGGTCCTGCTTCCGATGTCGGTACTCGCATTCCGGCAACCGACGGTATTTGGCGGTATCCCGCGGAAAATGCTGGCCCGAGAGGATTCCACCAGCATTAACCCAGACAGCCCGCCGGCAGGACTGCTGGCAAAACGGATCGGGCAGGTCATGGAGGACCAGCAACCCTATCTGCACTCAAACCTCACCGTGAGCCGGCTTGCCCGTCTGGCAGAGCTGGCGCCGCGAGACCTGTCGCGACTCCTGAACCAGGAAATGGGCCTTAACTTCTATGAATACGTGAACGGTTACCGCATCGAAAACGCGCGGCGGCGACTGGCCGACCCGGAAGAAGCCGCATCCATCACCGACATCCTGTACGAATCCGGGTTCAACTCGAAGTCGGTCTTTAACACGCTCTTCCGTAAAACAACCGGCCAGACACCCTCACAGTACCGACGCTCACGGCCTGAACAACCGGAGCCGTTCGGAGGAAAATCCGAACGTTCGGATTCCTGAATCCGGACGCCAACGGCCTTTCTCTCGGACAAAGTGGATCTGCAGCTGGCGACATCAAAGCTTTTTTCATGTCGCCAATCGATCCCGAACGCTACCGAGAGGTGCACCATGAATACCTTCAAAAAAACCAGTCGAATCGCCACCCTTGCCCTGATCAGCGCAACGCTGCTCTGGAGCTCCGCCAGTTTCGCTCACTGCGACTCTCTGGATGGTCCTGTCATTCAGGACGCCAGGGAAGCGTTAGACAAACAGTCTCTGACCCCGGTCCTGAAGTGGATTGAACCGGACGATGAAGACAATCTCACTGCCGCCTTCAGGAACACCATGGAAGTCCGCAGCCTGGACCCGAAGGCCCGTGAACTGGCTGACCAGTACTTCTTCGAAACACTGGTGCGACTGCACCGGGCCACCGAAGGAGCGCCTTACACCGGATTAAAGCCGGCCGGCAGCGCTTCTGTCGCCGCCAGGGCTGCGGACAAGGCACTTGCTAACGGGGATGTAGAGGCCCTGGCGCAGAAACTGGGGGAAAACGTCACCCGGTTTGTCATGAAGCAGTTCCACAAGGTCAGGCAGGACATGAATGCCGAGACGGTGCCTGAAGGACGCGAATTTGTCGCCAACTACGTTCGTTATGTTCACTCTATCGAAGAGATCCATAACATCATCGCCGGTGAACATGGCGGGCACTGATACAACTTGCAGGAAGGGGGCCGCTCAATACTCCATGGTTGAGCTGTCCCCTTCCCCCATGTCGTGCATATCCCCCATGGGCATCTCGGTATTGATGTGTTCCATGGTGACATCCCCGTACTTGAGCACCTGCCCGCCATACTCCTTCTTGAATGCCACGGCACCCGACTCATTGGCGAAGGAAGCCAGGGTCGGTCCCATGGCGCCATCCCGCTCTGAGCCAACCACATAGAACGCCATCCGGGCATCGATCAACGCCGTGTCATCCGGGCTATCCCATTCGGTCTGGGCCATATCGTGGACATAGAGAGTGTGGTCCCGGTTTACGTTTTCCGGCTGGAGCATCCAGGCGAACATATCCCGGGTGGAGCAGAACTTGCGAACGTGCTGATCTTTCTCGGTGATGACTTCACCTTTCGGACCTGGGAAGCCCTCAATGACCATGCCACAGACATGGCATTCGTCGCCAGATTCGATGTGGACCGGTTCAGGCTTGGCCTCTACCTGTTCTTCGTTGCTGCCGCAGGCGGTGACCAGGATGACTGCCAGGATCATGAGGGCCCCGCGCAGGTAATGGTTAATGTGATTCATCAGGAAAACTCCAGTCAGATAGGACGATTGCGGAACAATAAAAGAGCCCCGGAGAGGGGAATGACAAACCAGAGAACCAGGCCGAGCCACAGTCCGGTGATGCCGATTGGCAGGTCGGCACCGAGGCTGAGGACACCGCTCAACTGACCGCTATCGCTGAAGGCCACGATGTTCAGCAGTCGGTATATGTCGGTCGGATTGAGCATCAACAGCCATGGCAATAACTCCGAACTGAACTGGCCTTCGCTGGCCACGAGAGTGCCGAGCAGCATGAGATCGAAAATCAGTACGAAGAAAAACCATATCGCCAGGGCGAGGCCGGCGGCGATCGGCTTCTCGCTGACCCGGACGCTGACCACATAAGCCAGAGCAATGAAGCCCCAGCCCAACAGGATGGTGGAGGCAATAAACCGGAACATGGCGACGGCCAGGCCGGCAACGGCAACGTCTTCCACCAGGACCGCAATGGCCACGCCGGCAACCCCGAAGCCAATAAGCGTGGCCAGGGCGAGGGTCAGGCCGTGGCCGAGGAACTTTCCGAACAGCAGCTGACTGCGGCTGAGGGGGTAGGTCATCAGCAATAACAGGGTTCCGCCCTCCTCTTCGCCAACGATGGCGTCGTAGGCCAGCAACAGGGCGATCAGCGGAATCAGGAATATCCCCAGGCTGGCCAGGCTGGCGATGGTGGCCGGCGTCGACGCGTAGCCGACCTGGCCGGAGGCCGCAGCGCCGAACCAGGCGATACCCAGGGCCAGCGTAGCGAAGACGAGGGATATTGCCATCAGCCAGCGGTTACGCAGGCTGTCACTCAGTTCCTTGCGGGCAATGGTCCAGATACTGTTCACTGATTGCCTCCCCGGTGAGCCAGACCACCCGACCCGATGAAGTGCACGTAGATATCTTCCAGGCTGGGCTGGTGGATGCTGATATCCGCCACCTCGCCAGATGCCATCACCGCTTCCAGCAAGGCCATTTTTTCCCTCGGTTGTACGTCCACCCGCAGGCGCCCGTTATCGGTCTTTATCATCAGACCACTGTTGGTGGCTGACCTGTCTATAACCCTTTCCAGGGCCGCAATGCTGTGGGCGGGATCCAGCGACAGGGTTATCGGCATGTTGGCCTGCCGCCTCAGTGCCGACAGGTCACCGACAGCCTTCAGGGCGCCATCGGTGAGGATGGCTGCACGGTCAATGTAGGGCTCAACCCCCGGTAACACATGGGAGCAGAGCACGATGCCGGTGCCCGCATCACGCAGATTCCGCAGCAGCCGATAGAGGTCTGCAGTCGCGACCGGATCCAGGCCCACGGTGGGTTCATCAAGCATCAGCAACTTCGGCTTTCCCAACAGCGCCTGTGCCAGGCCCAACCGCTGACGCATGCCTTTGGAATACGTTTTGGTGCGGGCGTCCATGGCATCGCCAAGCCCAACCTGCCCAAGCAGTTCGGGAACCTGGGCCAGCGGAGCGCCCTTCAGACGGGCAAAATGACTGAGGATCTCACGCCCCGTGAGCTGGGGATAGAACATCACGTTCTCTGGCAGGTAACCAATGTACTGGGTCACTTCAGGATCCCCCGCGTGCCCGCCAAGCACGGCAACTTTTCCCTGAGTCGGCTGCATCAGCCCGAGGATCAGTTTGATGGACGTGGTCTTGCCTGCCCCGTTGTGACCAAACAGGCCGAGAATCTCGCCCGGCTCCAGGCGCAGATCAATACCATTCAGTACCGGCTTTTTGTCGTACCGGAAACTCACATTTTCAAGACGGAAACAGCTCATCAACTCTCCGGTTGCAGACCAGCGGGAATGCGCATAAGGGGATGGGAATCGGATACGCCGGCGTCCTTGACCACCGGAAAGGCATCCTGAACCCAGCGAAGGGTATCCACCGCCGGGCTGAACATCAGTATCTTGGCTTCAGGGTATTTCCACAGTAACCGGTCAACGTTGTCATTGGGCTCGTACGGCACATCACCAACACCGTCCTGGTTCCGGTCCCAGCCCAGATAGTCACTCCAGTAATTGCCCTCGCCCGATTTTGACCATTCCTGGGTGCGGGTTGCCACATACTTGACCTGGCGCTGGTTGTTCAGAAAGGCATTACCGAACACCTTGTTGTCTTCCGAACCGGCCGTCAGGTGAATGCCAATATTGCTCTCGGCAAACACATTGCCCTCGAAGGTGTTGTAAAGGGAGTTGTAAATAAATACCGCCTTGCCCTCGGCACCGTCAATTTCAACACCGGCTGTCTGCCCTGACGACACCCCGGTCACCACATTTCCCCGCAACTCGGACTGAGTAATGAAATTCATCAGAATGCCGTAATTCTCGTCATTCTCGGACCGGTTGTTGATCACCTTAAGACGCTTACTCTGCATGAGTGCATACCCGGTACGGGTACCGCGGGTGACATTGCCCTCAATCAGGTTATCCATGGAATACATGTAGTGAATGCCATACCGGAGATCCGCCATCAGGTTATTGCGGATCGTGTTGTGATTGGCCGTTTCAATATAGATCGCATCCCGGGTCTGGCTGATGTCGTTACCCTCCACCAGCGCTCCGGTGGTATTGAACAGATGGACGCCATTACCCCGGTCGTTCGGACGCATGCTGGCGTCCCCACGAATCGTATTGTTCCGCACAGTGACATCCGGCGTGGCATCCAGCCAGACGCCAAATGCCGGCCCTTGCAGACGGTTGCCCTCAACCACTGCACCACGGGCCTCCCGGGCCACAAAAATCCCGGCATCCAGTTCATTGAGGTCACTGCCCCAGTTGCGTACCTGGCACCCGGTGAACGTCACCTCCTGAGCCTGTATCTCAACCGCATTTCCCGAACCACCGCCATCAATCACCGTATCCGGTGCGCAGGCGACCGTTACTCCCGGCACCTTGATAGTCAGTGGCGAAAGCTGTTCAGGAGGAAGCTCAATGTGGCTACCCGGCTTCAGGCCGTCCAGTTGCTGCTGGATATCGGCATTGGCATTCAGCGATAGCAAGGCGACGGTCAGGGCCACCCCGTAACGCAACAAGTAGTGCATTAGTGATTCTCTGAGAGATAAAAGGTGTCAGGTCCCGAACCCAAGGTCTGGCAATTCGAGAGGAGGCTGCTTTCCAAAACTGTGCGGAGCCATGGATGGCGGAGCTCAAGCGTCACAAGGATGTGCCGAAGGAGCGTGTTTTGGAAAGCAGCCTCCTCTTGGATTGCTTCTCCCGATTTAGCTGGCCGAGCCCCAGCCATGGGACCCGGCCAACCGAAAGCCTATCAGGCCTTCTCAACAAGCATACGACCACGCATCTCCATATGCAGGGCATGACAGAACCAGTTGCAGTAGTACCAGTGAACCCCCGGGCGGTCCGCCACAAAGGTTACAGAGGACGTCTGCTGCGGACTGATCTCCATGCTAACGCCGTGATTCACCATACAGAAGCCGTGGGTGACATCCTCAATTGTGTCCTGGTTCGACACATACACCGTCACCTCATCGCCCTGTTTGACCTTGAACTCGGTCATACCATACTGCGGCGCAATCGACGTCATGTAGACCCGCACCTTGTTGCCGTCGCGGATCACCTTGTTGTCGACCTCCAGAGTGATGCCATCCTTCTCCGCCTGGTCACGGGCCGAGGCAAAGGAAGGATCATCGCGACTGTAGATCTTCTTCGTCTTGATCTGATCGCGGCGCACCAGAATACAGTCATGAGGCTCGGCAAAGGTCGGGCCATCGTGCACCAGCTTCATTTCCTCGCCGGAAATATCGATCAACTGATCGTTCTCCGGGTGCAGCGGCCCGACCGGCAGGAAGCGGTCCTTGGAGAACTTCGACAACACCACCAGCCACTTGCCGTCGGCATCGCGGGACTCAGTCAGGGACGCATGGTTGTGACCCGGCTGGTAGTGAACATCCAGTTTCTGGCGGATGTAGTTCACCTTCTCACCGTTGTAGTGCTTGATGGCATCGGCAATGTTCCACTTGCACACCTGGCTGTCGATGAACAATGTGGTGTAGGCATTACCGCGGCCGTCATAGGTTGTGTGCAGCGGCCCGAGACCCAGTTCCGGCTCGGCCACCACCACATCACGCTCGTCTTCAAGATTGCCGGCGAACAGGTCATCCAGCTTGTCGATCGCGATCACAGTACAGGTTGGAGAGAGCTTGCCATTGGCGATGAAATACTTGCCATCCGGCGACGTGTTCAGACCGTGCGGGTTCTTCGGAACCGGGATATAACGGGTCAGTTCAGAGCCATGGCGGCCATCCACCACAGGCACCTTGGAATCGCCAAGGGTTTTGAAATCACCATTTTTGACGGCCTCTTCAATACGCTCGATGTTAAACACCACTGCCCAGTCACGATCGTTACGCATGGTACCGGCAAGGTCCAGCGCCTTCTCGGAGTTGTAGCAGGTAGAACACGCATACTTGCCCGTGTAATCCGCGTCGGTATTGTCCAGGTTGCCATCAACAATCACCTGGAAGGCGACCTCCATGGTCTCCGCATCCAGTGCGTTGAACATGGTGAAGCTGCTTTCGAGGCTGGTATCACTGCCGTCATTCGGGTGCGGAATCACATACTCGGCATTACAGAAAACGTAATTGGTCTTGGGCACTTTCTGCAGACGCAAACCGTGGATTGCCTGGACATTGGGAATCGTGGTGATCTTGTCACACTTCATGATATCCAGACGAATACGCGCAACACGGGTGTTGGCCTTATCGTTGATGAACAGGTATTTGCCGTCGTATCGGCCGTCGGTCATGGAAATGTGCGGGTGATGGGCGTCGCCATTCAGATGGGTATTATCGTGCCCCAGTACATCCTTGCTTTCATTGGTGATGCCCCAGCCCGTGGCCGAATCCACATTGAAAACCGGGATCCGCATCAGCTCCCGCATTGACGGCACGCCGAGTACGCGGACTTCACCAGAGTGGCCGCCACTCCAGAAGCCGTAATACTCATCCAGCTCACCCGGGTGCACCGCGAATTTGTTCCGGCCGCGCTCGGCCGCCTTTGCAAAGGCCTCCCGGGACATGACGGCGGTGCCGAGCCCTGTTGCTCCGGCTACACCAGCAAGTGCGGCACCCCCCATGAAACGCCGGCGACTAAGCCCACTTTCGGTGGTTTCGGGAGCGTCCTTAATTAGCTCATCTCTTTTTTTCATCGCATCCAACTCCGTTTTTGGTAATGGCGGTTTTGCTTCTCATTTCGTTCGTTATTTTTCTGCTACTGCTCAGGTCACCTGAACCACCGGGATCTCCTCCGGGTGGCCGGGTGCATTGTGACCACGGCGTTTGCCCCGGCGCTTTACGATCAGCGGCGGACACTTGTGGTCATTGAAATAGGTCATCTGGCAATCCAGACAGTAATGGCATTCCTGATAGTTGATGGTGCCATCGGGATGAATGGCCTGGACTTCACACTCGTGGTCACACAGCCGGCACGGGTTGCCGCACTCCTTGCGGCGCTTCAGCCAATCGAATACCCGCAGCTTGGTAGGCAAAGCCAGCGCAGCTCCCAGAGGGCACATATAGCGGCAAAATACTTTGCGGGTAAAAATGTTCACCACAAGCAAGAGCGCCGCATAGGTCACGAATGGCCAGCTGCGATCGAAGTGCAGCGTGATGGCGGTTTTGAAGGGCTCTATTTCAGCCATTCGTTCGGCGGTGGCGAGAGAGTCCAGCGATACCCCGAACAACACCAGAAGCACGATGTACTTCACTGCCCACAGTCGCTCATGAACGGCAAACGGCACCGTGTATTGCGGAACCTTGAGCTTGCGGGCAATTTCGTTAATCAGTTCCTGCAAGGCACCAAACGGGCACAACCAGCCGCAATAAACCGCCCGCCCCCATAACAGAACAATGCCTGCAACCACAGCCCAGAGTACGAAAATCACCGGATCAATCAGGAAGGTTTTCCAGGTAAAGCCACTGATCAGGCTGTTTATGAAAGTCAGCACATTAACAATCGACAATTGCCCCAGGGCGTACCAGCCAATAAAGAACAGGGTGTAGGTGAGAAATGCATGCCGAATCCAGCGCGTCGCTTTGGGCTTTTGCACCAGCCAGTCCTGGAAAAACAGGATCAGCAACAGGACAACAATACCGGCTCCCAGCACAATCACCTGGAACTGGCGCTGGTACCACACCTGAACCCACATAGGCTGTTCAGCCAACCATTGCTCTTCGGTGAGCACCGGCTCGGCTCGGGTGAAGTAGTCGCCGGGTAGCTGGTACTCCAGGGGGAACACCTGAAACACGCTGTCCAGGGGCCCGGTCTGACGTTTCACGGTCAGCTCCAGAGTCCAGGGTGTACCCGGGTCGAAATTGTATTGCTGGCGAATGATGAAGATGGCCATTTCGTTGAAATCAGGCATGCCGTCGGCATAGACATCACTCAGCCGGTAATAGTCCAGGTCCCGGAAGTTGAACGTGTCGCCGAATTGGCGAATCTGGATGCGGTCAAAAATGCCACCACGGACGTAGCCTGAGCCCTTGAAAGAGTAGTCACCGCTCGCCAGCACAGCGATCGCATGTTCACCTTCTTTCAGCTCCGACGTCAGCCATTGGTACTGGCTCTCACCCAGCAGGTTACGGCCTATGGAAGGGACATTCAGGTAAGCAGCGTAGAGATCGATCAGTGACTCATCGCGCTCCGCCTCAGGCGTCACATCCACGTCTTCGGCGGGGGTGCCCTTGAAAGAATCGTCCACCTGACCGCGGGTCAGTTTCAGCCGTCGAACGGCTCCCTCTCCGGTCAATGCCTGCCAGTCCTTTTCCTCGAATCCGTCCGTCTTCACCTCGGCAAGAGGCGGACGGACCTTCCCGGCGTCCTCCACCAGGCCCAGTTCGGCGCCGACCCTGTGTGCGGATTTCATGATGACTTCATTCACCACCATAACGGTTACGGTAGCCCCGGAGAGCCCATCGACGGCCACTTTGCTTTCAGTGGAAGTACCACCGACCGTGACACGCTGATCGGCCTTCAGGCCGACGTACTGGTCCGTGAAGTCGTGCAGTTTATGTTCGGGAATGCCCACCAGAAGGATGGGTTCGTGATGCTCAATAACGTGGGATCTGACGATCTCGCCGTTGGTATCCAGCACCACCTCGATGTTCATCGGCTTGCCTGAGTAGGCGGGGGTCTGCAGGAAATCAAGGCTCTGATAGGCATAGCCTTTCAACTCTTCCCCGGCGTAGAGCTCCTGAATCGCGCGGTTGCCCTCACGGGGCACAACGTCTGTCACAGCCGGCATGGCTTTTTGAATGACCTGCCGAGCCGAAACTGGCTCATAGTCGCCAATGGAGGCGGCTGACGCGAAGCTATTGGCCAGCCAGAAGAGAAAAACCAGAAAACCTTTGACTGCTGTGCTCACAGGAGCCCCCGTAGTCGTTGGAGTACACACTTAGATTGCTCCAAGAATGACAATAATCAAATACCTCTGAATGCATACACTTTGGAGGTATCGCGAGGAATTCGGGAGAACGGTGTCAGTCCAGACTGACTGCCTTGCCCTGATTATTCAGCGGCAAGTAGTTACCGATGTGTCCGAGGCGAATACTTTCCACCATCATTGTCAACGGTTGCTGGGCCTCATCACTGGAGGGCGCCAACCCGCCACGGCCGGACATGGCAGCCACGAACACCATATCCCAGGACTGCCCTGTGCCACGGGATTCTTCGGACAGAGCCTGAAAATCCGGGGCTTCGTCCGGCGTCTTGTCCACGCAGATGACCGGCGTCAGCGCACCACCCTCACCCTGTTCGAAGGCGGCCTTTTCCTCGGCAGAGGCATCCTCCGGCAACTCTGCACGGCAAAAAACAAACAGCAGTCGCTGGGGTTCTGTCTGTTTACGGGTTTCGTGGATAAGATCTTGATAACTGCCAATCATGGGAGTGTTCCTTAATGCTCTTGGTCGCCTCGGCTCAGGCCTGGCGTGCAATCAATTTTTGGTCGTTCCAGCGGCTGAGGATATCGTCGCAGACCTCCTCCACCGACTCGTTGCCGTAGCTCTGTCCGTAGTGTTTTTTGAATCCGAACTCGTAGAGCCGAACATGCTCATCGGCCTCAACGCCCACGTTCTCCAGGCAGGCTTTGGCGCAATGGAGGGGGCAGCCATCAATCACGGTGATCGACCGACCGGAGCGGGCCGTTTTGACAAGGGCGGGCACCTTTCCTCCAACGCCGGAAATACAGGACATCTCAAACTGCCCGGAGTGATCCAGCCGAACCGCAGCGTTATTGGCCAGTTGCGCCACATCCGAGCAGCCGGAGCAGGAATAGATCAACGGTCGTTGTTTTCGCGGTTTCACATAGCCTCCCGTCAACTTGACTGGGGATACCAGGACGGTGAATTACTGGCTGATTTCGATCAGTCGTTGCGGATCCGAGATAAACAGCTTGCTCCTGTTTACCCGCACCAGGCCGTTGGACTTGAGATCCGCGAGAATCCGGGAGAAGGTTTCCGGTTGCATCGCCAGTCGTGATGCCACCAGGCACTTGGGCAGCGGTAATTCCACCTCTCCCCCCTGCTCAACTCCATTCGGAAGAAGGTCAACGAGATACCGAATCAGCCGATCCCGTGCATTCTGTACGGTCATGATCTCAAGGTCGTGAAAACGAGACACCGCACGCATGGCATAGTGACGAAGTGCGGCCTGGGCATACTCCGGGCGACGATCAAGCAATTCTCGGTAAGCCTTGACCGGAATCATCAGAACGTCGCTGGATTTCAGGGCTTCGGCGTAGCATGCATAGCGGGGAGGATCCGCATAGATCATGACTTCGGCGAAACAGTCACCCGGCGCAATGCTGTCCAGGGTGCGGTCAATACCAGACGAGTCCAGACGGTAGAGCCGCAGGCGGCCGGAGATCACGAAGAAAAAGTGATAAGCCGGCATATCCTGGCGATACAGTAACTGGTGATGCCCCAGACGGAGACTGCGGGATTGCTGAATCAGGTCCTGCAGATCTTTGTCGCTGAGTTCTGAGAACAATGGATGACTGCGCAGGGCTTTCAGGCCGTCTTCGTCGTCAAACGATTTGTTCACGGCGACCAGAACGGGTTTGGCGTAGCGCATGTCGGCCATATGTGTGAGTGCCATTGGTGTACCCTCTCTGCATTTTCATGCATCCAAAATCATGCTTTACATGGTAAAAGGATACTGGTTGAAAATCGCTCCCCCGATGGGGGTAGAAAGGCGGTTATTCCGGAGTAAGTGACATAGGTCAATATTTAACCGATTCATTGCATCAGGGGCGAATCTGGCAATTCCAGGTCTACGCCTTCCACGCCGGTTTCTGCAGCCAACACCTGCAGATACTGGCGGAACGCCCGCCTTGTCACACTCTCGCTCAGGTACTGCCGGATCTGCGGCTTTACATGCTCATAGGGCAACTGCTCGCCGTCTATGCGCTGGTCAACCCGGACGATGTGCCAGCCGTAGCGGGTTTCGATCAGTTCCGGATTGAAGCCTTCCTTGAGGGACAGGACCGGGCGTTCGAATTCTTCCACAGTCTGGCCTTTGCTGATCTGGCCCAGGCTGCCGCCCTGGTGGCGGGATTCGCAGGCGGAATACTGTCTGGCCAGATCCGCGAAGCTGGCGCGGCCTTCGAGCAGGGATGTCACCAGCTGGCGGCCGGCCTCTTCCTGGCGCATACGCTCCTGGACATCGTCCGGGGCGGCGGCGAGGAGGATGTGGCTTACTGCCATCAGGGTCGGGCTGCGGAAGCGGGCCGGGTTGGCGACGTAGAAGCGTTCGCAGTCCTGTTCGCTCGGGTCCGGGACGTTGAGTTCCAGCTCGAGTACACGGGCGATGCGATCTTCCTCATCGGCGATTTCATCCAGATTCAGGCGGGTGGCCTGTTGCAGGAGCAGTTCGCGGATGACGAGGCTTTTGGCGGATTCGTGCCAGGCTTCGGCGACTTCTTCGGCCGGGTGGTGCTGCATTTCCCGGGCGATGTCGTCTTCGCCTATGACGGTGTCACCCACGGTGACCGGCGGGAACTGGTTTCTGGTTTTTTCGGCGTCGCCGACAGGGATAAGCTGCATGATATTCACCTTTGTTTAGTTGGGGTCAGATGACAGCGTTCACCTGACCCCTGTTCGCCTCAGGCGCGCTTGCGCACCACCTGGTACTTCCGTCCGAAATATTCCACCGGCACGCTCAGCATGTGCACCAGGCGAGTGAACGGGAACAGCACAAAGATGGTCAGGCCCAGGAAGATGTGGGTCTTGTAGATCCAGTGCACGTCGGCAATGTAGTCCGCCACGCCGCCCTGCAGGGTAAAGATTCCCTGGGCCCAGGCGGAGAACTTGAGCATGGTGCCACCGTCCAGATGACCCGTGGTGGGCAGGATGGTGAGCAGGCCCAGGGCCAGCTGGATCACCAGGATGACGATGATCATGTTGTCAGCAAAGGTGCTGCTGGCTTTGACCCGGGGGTCCGTCAGCCGGCGCCAGGCAAGCATCCCGCCGCCAATGATGGCCATCACACCCGCGATACCACCAACCACAATCGCCATCACCTGTTTGGTGCCGGGGGTCATGAATGGCTCATAGAACGCGTGCGGCGTCAGCAGGCCCACAAGGTGGCCAAAGAAGATCACCAGCACGCCGACATGGAACAGCACGCTGGCCACCACCATATTCTTTTTGCGCAGCATCTGGCTGGAATGCGCCTTCCAGGTGAACTGGCCATGGTCGTAACGCGCCCAGGTACCGATGAACAGCACGGCCAGGGCGACGTAGGGATAGATTCCGAAAAACAGTGTGTTGAGATAGGACATCGTCGTTTCCTCCTGCGCCCTCAGGCGCGCCCGGCCGGACGGGGTGTTGCGTCCGTCATCAGTTGATCGCTCAGATGAATGGTCTGGGTCTGTTCCAGTTCACGACGACGCTGTCCAACAACGCTGCCGGTACTACAGGAACTGCCCTGGTCATCTACAAACTTCACCATTTCCTCTTCCCAGACCTTGTCCAGGGCTTCCGGCGTGTCATCCCGCTCTTCGGTCGCAACAATCTGCGCCAGTTCCTGGCGATCGGTCTTGCGTCCGGACAATTCCAGCAGGGAGTCCATGACCACATGGTAAAGACTGTCTCGCTGATACAACCGCTCACCCAACAACCCGAGAATATGGTGGATATCTTCCAGCCAGCTTCGGATTTCATCCCAGGGCCGTGTGGAAAGGTATTCCAGGAACAGCGGCAGGTAATCGGGCAATTCTTTGGCGTCGATTTCCAGACCGTTGCTGCGGTATTGCTCCATCAGATCCACCATGGCCTGTCCACGATCACGGGATTCCCCGTGTACATGTTCAAACAGCAGCAGCGAGGTCGCCCGGCCCTTGTCGAAGGTACCAACGTAGTTCTCCTGCAGGTCCAGCAAGTCCTGGCTGCACAGCATGTCGATGCCGCGCAGCAGTTGCTCCTTGCGCTGCAGGGGTAGCCTGCCGTCCTCAAGGACGGCGGCGACCAGCGCATCTTTGGAGGCCTGCAGCTCTTCCGTGGGGTATTCCAGTATCAGTGCCAATACTTTCAAAAGTTGCATATCAGGCTCCTTATTCCTGCAGCTGCTTCGGGTCCACCTGCTTCACGGTGGCCAGTTTGCTCACCATGCTGGTGGTCTGCTTCTTGCCGCCGAACAGGCTGAACTCGCTGTCGCCACCACTGCATCCGTCGCCAAAGCTGAAGCCACAACCGCCACGCTCGGGGAAGGCTTCCTTGGCCAGTTCGCGATGGCTGGTAGGAATCACGAAGCGATCTTCATAATTGGCAATGGCCAGATAACGGTACATTTCGTCCGCCTGATACTTGGTCAGCCCGGCTTCCTCCAGGGCCCGCAAGTCTTCCTTGCCCTCCACGGTCTCGGCGCGCTTGTACTGTCGCATCGCCATGATCCGCTTGAGGGCACGGACGATGGGCTTCTCATCGCCGGCGGTGAGCAGGTTCGCCAGGTACTTGACCGGGATCCGCAGGCTTTCGATCTTCGGCAGCACGCCGTCGAACTCGACCTTGCCGGCTTCCGCCGCAGACTGGATCGGGCTCAGGGGCGGCACGTACCAGACCATGGGCAGAGTGCGGTATTCCGGGTGCAGCGGCAGGGCCAGTTTCCAGTCCACCGCCATCTTGTACACCGGGCTTTCCTGGGCGGCCTTGATGACGTTCATCGGCACTCCGTCCTTCTGCGCCTGCTCGATCACTTCCGGATCGTTAGGATCCAGGAAGATTTCCAGCTGCTTCTCGTACAGCTCATGCTCGCCCGGGGTGCTGGCGACTTCCTCGATGCGGTCGGCATCGTAGAGCAACACACCGAGGTAGCGGATCCGGCCCACGCAGGTTTCGGAACAGACGGTCGGCATACCGGCTTCAATGCGCGGATAGCAGAAGATGCACTTCTCGGACTTGCCGGTCTTCCAGTTGAAGTAGATCTTCTTGTACGGGCAGCCGGAAACACACATCCGCCAGCCACGACACTTGTCCTGGTCGATCAGAACGATGCCGTCTTCTTCCCGCTTGTAGATGGCGCCGCTGGGGCAGCTGGCGACACAGGTCGGGTTAAGACAGTGCTCGCACAGGCGCGGCAGATACATCATGAAGGTGTTTTCGAATTGGCCGTAGATGTCCGCCTGGACCTGATCGAAGTTCTTGTCTTTGCGGCGCTTGGCAAACTCGGTACCGAGAATTTCTTCCCAGTTCGGGCCCCATTCGATTTTCTGCATGCGCTGACCGGAAATCAGCGAGCGCGGCCGGGCGACAGGCTGGTGCTTGCTGTCGCCGGCGGTGTGCAGATGCTGGTAATCGAAATCGAACGGCTCGTAGTAGTCGTCAATTTCCGGCAGGTCCGGATTGGCAAAGATGTTTGCCAGAACCCGGAAACGGCCACCGATTTTCGGGCGAATCTTGCCGGAGCTGTCGCGCATCCAGCCGCCTTTCCATTTATCCTGGTTTTCCCATTCCTTCGGGTAGCCGATACCGGGCTTGGTCTCGACGTTATTGAACCAGGCGTACTCCATGCCTTCACGGCTGGTCCATACGTTTTTACAGGTCACTGAACAGGTGTGGCAACCAATGCATTTGTCCAGGTTCAGCACCATGCCTACTTGGGAACGGATTTTCATTTTACAGCCTCCTGAACAGTGTCATTGCCTTCGCCGTCGAGCCAGTCGACGTTGTGCATCTTGCGGACCACCACGAATTCGTCGCGGTTGGAGCCGACGGTGCCGTAGTAGTTGAACCCGTAGGAATACTGCGCGTAACCGCCAATCATGTGGGTCGGTTTCGGGCAGACCCGGGTGACCGAGTTGTGGATGCCGCCCCGGGTACCGGTGATCTCGGAACCCGGAATGTTCACAACCCGCTCCTGAGCGTGGTACATCATCACCATGCCGGGCATCACCCTCTGGCTGACCACCGCCCGGGCTGCAATGGCGCCGTTGGCGTTAAACACCTCGATCCAGTCGTTATCTTCAACACCCATCTCCCCGGCATCGTCCTCACTCAGCCAGACAATCGGGCCACCGCGAGAGAGGGTCAGCATCAGCAGGTTGTCGCTGTAGGTGCTGTGGATACCCCATTTTTGGTGTGGCGTCAGGAAGTTCAGCGCCTTCTCTGGATTTCCATTAGGCTTCTTGCCCAACATGGGGGCCATTGCCTTGGTGTTGATAGGCGGACGGTACACCAGCAGGCTTTCACCAAAGGCACGCATCCACTCGTGATCCTGATAGAACTGCTGACGGCCGGTCAGGGTGCGCCAGGGGATCAGCTCGTGAACGTTGGTATAACCGGCGTTGTAGGACACATGCTCGTCCTCCAGACCAGACCATGTCGGGCTGGAGATGATCTTGCGCGGCTGCGCCACGATGTCCCGAAAACGGATCTTTTCCTCTTCCTTGTTCTTCGCCAGATGGGTGTGGTCCAGACCGGTCATTTCAGACAGCGCCGCCCAGGCCTTAACCGCCACCTGACCGTTGGTCTCCGGCGCCAGGGTCAGAATCACTTCCGCTGCATCAATGGCACTTTCAATTTTCGGCCGGCCCGCGTTGGCGCCGTCGATGTGCTTGTAGTTCAGGTCACCCAGGAACTTCACTTCTTTTTCGGTGTTCCAGTTGATGCCCTTGCCGCCGTTACCCAGCTTGTCCAGCAGCGGTCCAAGCGAGGTGAAGCGGGCATAAGTGTTCGGGTAGTCCCGCTCAACGGTGATGAAGTTGGGCGCAGTCTTGCCTGGGACCAGGTCGCACTCTCCGCGCTTCCAGTCCTTTACGTCGAACGGCTGGCCCAGTTCGGCCGGGGCATCGTGCAGCAGTGGCAGGGTAACTACGTCTTTCTCGACACCCAGGTGACCCTCCGTAGCCTTGGAGAAAGCCTTGGCAATGCCCTTGTAGATTTCCCAGTCACTGCGTGCTTCCCACGCCGGGTCGGTGGCTGCGGTCAGCGGGTGGATGAACGGGTGCATATCCGAGGTATTCAGGTCGTTCTTCTCGTACCAGGTGGCCGTCGGCAGCACGATGTCGGAATACAGACAGGTGGTGGACATCCGGAAGTCCAGGGTCACCAGCAGGTCGAGCTTGCCTTCCGGCGCCTCGTCATGCCACTTGACCTCTTTCGGTTTGGCACCACCTTCGTGGCCCAGATCCTTGCCCTGCAGGCCACTCTTGGTGCCCAGAAGGTACTTGAGCATGTACTCGTGCCCCTTGCCGGACGAACCCAGCAGGTTGGAGCGCCAGATGAACATGTTACGTGGATGATTCTGGGGCGCCTCCGGATCCTCACTGGCAAAGGCCAGGGAGCCGTCTTTCATGGACTGGGCCACATAATCCGGCACTTCCATCCCGGCCTTCTCGGCCTCCGCCGCAATGCCCAGCGGGTTGCGGTTGAGCTGCGGCGCAGACGGCAGCCAGCCCATGCGCTCGGCACGCACGTTGTAGTCGATCAGGCTGCCACCGAATTTGGACTTGTCCGCCAGCGGCGAGAGGATCTCGTCGACACCCAGCTTCTCGTAACGCCACTGGCCGGAGTGCGCATAGAAGAAGGAGGTGGAGTTCATGTGGCGCGGCGGGCGCTGCCAGTCCAGACCAAAGGCCAGCGGCTGCCAGCCGGTCTGCGGGCGCAGTTTTTCCTGGCCTACATAATGCGCCCAGCCACCACCGCTCTGGCCAATACAGCCACACATGATCAGCATGTTGATCAGACCGCGGTAGTTCATGTCCATGTGGTACCAGTGGTTCATACCGGCACCGACGATGACCATGGAACGGCCCTTGGTCTTGTCGGCGTTGTCGGCAAACTCGCGGGCAATGCGGATCACTTTCTCGGCGGGCACGCCGGTGATCTTTTCCTGCCAGGCAGGGGTGTAGGGCTTAACTTCGTCATAGGAAGTGGCACCGTCATCGTCGCCCAGGCCACGGCTGATGCCGTAGTTGGCCACCATCAGGTCGTATACGGTTACCACGCGACCTTCGGAGCCATCCGCCAGCTGAACCTTGCGGGTACCCAGCTTGTGCTTGAGGATGTCTTTGATTTCCACGTGCTGGAAATGGTCGTGCTCGATACCACCGAAGTACGGGAAGGCAACGTCCACAACGTCATCGTGCTTTTCGACCATGGACAGCTGCAGGTTTACGTCAGAGCCCTTGGCGGTCTGCTTCAGGTTCCACTTACCCTTCTCGCCCCAGCGATAGCCGATGGAGCCGTTGGGCGCGGTGAGCTCACCGGAGGCGTCATCAATGGCAATGGTTTTCCACTCGGGGTTGTTCTCTTCACCCAGGCCGTCGACCAGGTCGCTGGCGCGGAGGAAGCGGCCCGGCACATAGCTGCCGTCGTCCTTCTGCTCCAGCATAACCAGGTAGGGCATATCGGTGTAGCGGCGAACGTAGTCAGTGAAGTACTCACTGGGCTGGTCAACGTGAAATTCCTTGAGGATCACGTGGCCCATGGCCATGCCCAGGGCCGCGTCGGTGCCCTGCTTGGGGTTCATCCACTCGTCGGACAGCTTGGAGACTTCGGCGTAATCCGGGGTAATGGCGACGGTCTTGGTGCCCTTGTAGCGCACTTCGGTGAAGAAGTGGGCGTCCGGGGTCCGGGTCTGGGGCACGTTGGAGCCCCAGGCGATGATGTAGCCGGAGTTGTACCAGTCTGCGGATTCCGGCACGTCGGTCTGCTCGCCCCAGGTTTGTGGCGAGGCCGGCGGCAGGTCGCAGTACCAGTCGTAGAAGCTCATGCACACGCCACCAATCATCGACAGGTAGCGGCTGCCGGCGGCGTAGGACACCATGGACATGGCAGGGATCGGAGAGAAGCCGATGATGCGGTCCGGGCCATGCTGTTTCGCGGTGTAGACGTTCGAAGCACCGATCAGCTCATTGACCTCGTCCCAGCTGGAGCGGACGAAGCCGCCCATGCCGCGCTTTGGCTTATACTCGGCGGTTTTCTTCGGATCTTCGACGATGGAGGCCCAGGCTTCGACCGGATCGTTGAACTGAATACGGGCCGCGCGCCAGAGTTTCATCAGGTGCTTGCGCATCAGCGGGTACTTCAGGCGGTTGGCGCTGTACATGTACCAGGAATAGCTGGCGCCACGAGGGCAGCCGCGTGGCTCATGATTGGGCAGGTCTGCGCGGGTGCGCGGGTAATCGGTCTGCTGGGTTTCCCAGGTGACCAGGCCGTTCTTGACGTAGATTTTCCAGCTGCAGGAACCCGTGCAGTTTACGCCATGGGTGGAGCGCACAATTTTGTCGTGCTGCCAGCGCTTGCGATAGCCGTCTTCCCATTCGCGACTGACGTCATGGGTTTCGCCATGGCCGTTGGCGAACGGTTCACGCTTTTTCTTGAAGTAACTCAGTTTGTCGATCAAATGACTCATGGTCTCTCTCCGGATCGTTGTTCCGATTTGAGACCATTGTGTGTGAGAAAAAACCCGAAATCTGCGTGGTTACTACCACATAACCCGGTCCTACCTCACTGGTGGTAGGCAGCTCATATCCCCCGATGGAGAAGGGTCTTCCGCTCCTGACGACGCCGTTTACGGGCGAATAGCAACAGGCAGGCAGCGAGCAGGATAAAGAGGATCATGAAAACCGCACTGCGGATACCCAGCCAGTGATTAACGGCACCAAATACGACCGGCAGGATAGAGGCCACAGAGCATGCACTGACGAGCAATAATCCTGCGAAAAAGGCGGCCGCATTCCGGTTATCCATGATGACCAGTCGCTGCAGGCTGCCCATGGCGCAGCCAAGTGCAATCCCCAGTATCACCACAAACACACTCTCAACGAACAGGGGCAGCACAAATTCCAACTGGATTGTCGAGTCAATGCCCTGGATAAAAAGCGTCATCGGCGGGTAGGAGAGTATGAACAGGGACACCAGACAGAGCATTAAAGCGCGGATGGTTACCCGGATACTGCCGAACCGGTCGGAGAGCCCACCCCCGACAATCTGAGCCAGAGCGCCCGGGATCACGAACCACTGCGCCAGTCGGGCGCCCGTGTGTACAGGCAAATCAAACTGAGATGAGAGATAATCGGGTAACCAGAGCGCCAACGCAAAGAAACTGCCGGCGACCACACCAAAAAATGCGCAGACCTGCCAACGGCGGTTCAGCCTGGCGTTGCTCGCAAGCTCCCGCAGACCAGCCGAGGACTCGGGATCTGCCCCGGCGTCCTCCGAGGACGTCAGCATCACCATCAGCGCAAGAATAAGAAGCAGTACCACCAGGTAGGCCAGTGCTACCCCCCGCCACGAAAAAGCCTCATGAAACAGCGGCACCAGGTAGTAGTTGAATCCGGCACCGGTGACACCGCTTCCGAATATCCCAAGCACAAGCCCCAGCCGCCCGGGCCGACAGTGGCCGGTAACAAATTGCAGTCCGGCGCAATAAAAACCGCCGGCCAGACCCAGACCTCCGGCAGCCAGCAGGTACCCGACAAAACTCCGGGCAATGAGCAGAATCACCATACAGATGGCCAGTCCTGCCAGACACGCGAGCATGACTTTACGCGCCCCAATATTTTGAGCCGCCAGGCCTGCGGGGATTGCCAGAATGGCACTGACAGCCATGGGCATGGCCAGCAGGAAGCCAAACTGGAGACTGCTCAGCGACAGCTCAGCCCGCACGTGCACCCCGGCAACGGCAAACAGCGTCCAGCAACCGGATGCAATAACAAATCCCACCAGAGCCAGAGGAAGGACAACTGCCAGCGAGGTGAGCTTGTCTTCCTCACTTTCCAAATCTGCAGCCATTCGGTGCCCTCCCTGCGAATCCCCACTTTCAGTTTCATCTTTTGCCCTGTGAACGGTCAAAGACTATGATGGGCTATCGCCTCTTGGGGTAAATGACTATTCTCTAGGAGGTAGGAGACACTATCTAATTCAGTCACCCGATATATTGAGGACTGATGTTGTCGGCATCATGGCAAGGCAACCCACAAGACGGTTATCAATGACACCCAGAACTTCCCTCGTGAACCGGCTCGCAATTGTGGTCGGAGCCATTGTGCTAACGGCTCTGGTGAGCATGGCAACCACCCTCGCCGTTTCCAAAAGTATCGAAGGCAATGCGACCGCTATCAACCAGGCTGGCGCACTTCGAATGGGGGCCTTTCAGCTCCTGTCTCAGGTAGCTGGCCCACAAGAGTACGAAGGTGCTACTGAATCCTTCGACACCCTGACCCAGGCGTACACGGCAAACGTGGTCAGTATTGGTATTACAAAGGCCATACCGGATGCGCCTGACCATCCTCTGGCGCAACAGCATCAGGAAATTCTGGACTCCTGGAATTCCCGCCTGAGACCAATGCTTGAAAGCCACAGTCCCGGATCGGTCGTGAGCGCCGAAATGATTTCGGCAACGAACAACTACGTTCGGGAAGTCGACCTGCTCGTCACAATGCTCGAAGAGCGGACGGAAGCCCGAATCGACCTGTTACACCTGATTCAGATTATCAGCCTGGCTTTCTCCATCCTGATTGTTCTTGCGCTGTTCATTGATCTGAAAAAACGGGTGGTGCAACCACTGAGAAAACTCGTTGATATTGCCGGCGCTGTCCAGCAGCAGGACTTTTCACACAAGGCCCACCTGAGAGGCTCTGATGAGCTTGCCCAGCTTGGTGATGCGTTTGACCAGATGACAAGCGAGCTGGCCCTCACTTACTACGATCTGGAAGATCGCGTCCGCATCAAAACCGAGGAGCTGGAAAAAAGCCACGCGGCACTGCAACTCCTTCATTCCTATAGTCGTAGCCTGTTCGCCAATCACGACCTGTGTGACGGCGCCGTGCCGATGCTGCAGCAACTGGAGCAACTGCTGGGTATTGGCCCGATCCAGATCTACCTGCACGACAAGGATTCGTCCCGGCCGGTTCAGACCGCCACCACCGCCACCCGTGAACGCCCCTTCTACTGCAGGGACCATCATTGTAACGCCTGCCTGGTGCAGCCCGAGCAGTACGACGATCTCCCGGTGGAAGACAACGACGGTCGTCGCCTGTTATTGCCCATTCGCACGCCTGGCCATCTGCTGGGTACGCTGGAGGTCTGGTACCCCGCCGATATGGACCTGTCCCAGACCGCCCGCCGGCTGCTGGAGACGCTGAGCGACCAACTGGCGACCGCTATCTTCCTTGAACGACAGATTACCGAAGAGCAACAGCAGACCCTCGCGGAAGAGCGCACGGTTATTGCCCGGGAGCTGCACGATTCACTGGCCCAGTCGCTGTCATACCTCAAAATGCAGGTTGCACGCCTGCGCAGACTCAATATTGTCGGCGACCAACAGGCCAGCCACGAGGCGATACTGAATGAACTCAGCACGGGACTGAACAGCGCCTACCGGCAGCTGCGCGAGTTGCTGACAACCTTCCGGCTGAAACTGGACACGCCGGACCTGTCTTCCGCGCTCAAGCAAACGGTTGAGGAGTTTTCCGAAAGACTCGGCAAGCCCGTGCGACTGGTCTACAACCTGCCGCCAAAAACGCTGTCACCCAACGAGGAAATCCATACCCTGCAGATCGTTCGGGAAGGACTTGCCAACGCTGTGAAGCATGCCGACGCCAGCGAGGTCGTAGTCGATATAGTCTTCGAGTCGCCGAAAGTGAAAGCCCGGATACGCGACAACGGCAAGGGTTTACCCGCGGGCGATGGGCCAGTCAATCATTATGGCCTTGTCATCATGCAGGACCGAGCCAGAACACTGGGTGGGCAGGTGCAGATCCAAAATCGGGATGAAGGCGGTGTGGAAGTATCGTTGTCTTTCATCCCCAAAAGCCGAAATCTCATTCCGACAGAAGCCTCAAGCGCCTGATCCGGATAACCTAAACGGGCTGCCAATGGGCACGCCGAAAAGCAGAGAAGGAAAACAGAGCAATCATGTCAGAGACACCCGCGAGCATTCTGCTGATCGATGATCACCCGCTTCTGCGCCAGGGCATCAAACAGTTGATCGAAATGGAAGACGATATGGAGGTGGTGGGCGAGGCCAGTAACGCCTCAGACGGCATTCGCCTGGCCACCGAAATTGAACCGGATTTGATTCTTATGGATCTGAACATGCCGGAGGTCAGCGGCATCGAAGCCCTGGAAAAGCTTCGGCAACAGAACATCAGCTCCCGGATCATCATGTTCACGGTTTCCGATTACGAGGACGACGTGGTCGCGGCGCTGCGCGCTGGCGCTGACGGCTACCTGCTCAAGGACATGGAGCCCGAGGATATGATCGGGCAACTGCGCCAGGCGGCGGTCGGCAAGATGGTTATCAGCGACCGTCTGACCACCCTCCTGGCACAGGCTCTGCGCTCTAACAAACCTCAGCAGGCGTCACGCCCGAACTTTGACAGCCTGACACCCCGGGAGAAGGACATCCTGCGCCTGATTGCCGAGGGGCTCTCCAACAAGATGATTGGTCGAAAACTGGACATCAGCGACGGTACCGTGAAGGTGCACGTGAAACACCTGCTGAAAAAACTGAACTTGCGCTCCCGGGTGGAAGTGGCGGTATGGGCCGTGGAGGAAGGGCTTCACAAGGGCTGAGTTATATCAATTCGCTCAGCCCGGGTTTGCTTTACTCTGAGCAGGTTTCATACCACCCGGAGTGAAGCATGGCCCTGTCCCTACCCACTGTCACCCTGAACAACTCGCTGCTCAGACAGACCACCGACATGGCTCGGGATTATCTGCCCTCGGCAAGCCCGGTGCTCGCAGCCCTTGATCGCAGAATGCCTGTCCCCCTGAAACAACTGATGGTGGAGGCACCTCTGAACCGGATATTCGCCGAGGCCATTGCCGAAGGTGAATTCGATGAGTTCGAAGGCCGCCGGATTCGCCTGGAGGCATCAGGGGGGCTTCCGGGTACCACACTTGGTTTCTGGGCCGGCCGGCTCCGGGTGATTGATGGCCCTGGTGAGGCGACGATCCGCGGCTCCCTGACAGCGTTCAAGACGCTCGCAGAGCGCCATCAGGATCCGGATCAGCTGTTTTTCCAGCGCCAGCTGGTGATTGAAGGCGATACCGAGCTGGGGCTTGGCTTGAAGAACCTGCTGGACAGTCTGGAATGGGACATCAGCATCTGGCAAATGCTCTCCATCTGACAGACTTTGCACCTTGAAAGGACGCGGGTGGGTTACCGTGGGGGCTGACTATCAGCCCCCCGATTTTGCAACCAGATCCATGCCCGGCTTGCCATACCAGTACCCATTGCACGGAGGCGCTTCTACCAGCTGCAATGGGTCGGTATCAGGCGTTTCACCCCGGCGCACCTGGTCAAAACGCCTGACCACCTCATCCATACCCAGATGCTCAGGGCTCAGACGAACCGTAGACACGCCTATTCGCTCCATCTCGGGCAGTTCCCGCATCAGGTCATAACGGGAGCCAGACAGGGTGGAAATACCATTCAGCCGAAACAGCTCCTGGCTTTCTCGCGAACGGAGTTCCATGCCATCTGGATGCTGGAGGCAGCGGAATTCGCAGTTGTCCTTGGGCAGGTTGTAATGACGGGCGGTGAAGCAGCGGGAAGACCATGCCAACGGCAGAAAGCCCCAGGCAAACACTTCCGCGGGAAGGTCCAGACCTTCCTGCTTTAGCCCGGTAATCAGTTGTGCCAGGGTATCCCGACCCAGTTCCACCGGCAGATTCCAGCCCTTCAGACCCCGCTTTGCCAGCACCTTGAGCGTGGCAACGTTGTAAATGTTCATGGACGGACCAGTCACGAACGGAATTCCGTTGCCAATGGCTACCTGCATTGCGCTCTGGTCGTTGGCTTCCACACAGAACTCGTTTTGCTCGCAGATCCGACGCAGGCGGCGCAAGTCCGCCTCTGACTCAATCAGCGTCTGCGATGAGAGCACCACTTCCTTGCCACAGGCTTTGAGATCACGGGCCAGCGCAAACCAGTCATCCGGTTTCAGTTCTCGCCGGCGGGAACACACGGCTTCGCCGAGATAGATGGTATCTACCGGCCACTCAGCCGCCTTACCATAGAAATCAAAAACGCTTTGTTTGGACCAGAACCAAAGAATCGGCCCGAGGGATAACTTCATCATCGTCGCCAGAACCTCATTTCCATTTGCGATGGTAGGCACCCAGGGTGGTCAGCCCGCCCTCAGACAGGCCGGACAGGGTGTTTCGCCAGCCGGGATCGACGGTAAAGGATTCCGGCCGGGACTCCAGGTCATCAAGAGCATGGCGCCAGGTGCGGGCAACATCGGCAATATAGGCCGGGCTACGCTGCCGGCCCTCAATTTTCACGGCCCTGATGCCCAACCCCTGAAGATCCGGCAGAAGGTCCAGCGTATTCAGGCTGACCGGTTCCTCGATCGCATGGTAGAGGCTACCCTCGACCTCGAAACGCCCCTTGCACAAGGTAGGATAGCCAGCCGGTTCACCCGGGCCATAACGGTCAATCAGTACGTCGTTAAGCCGCGACTCCAGGCCCTGGGGGGTTTCCTGCCAGCGCACGGCCTTGGCCGGGGAACAGGCGCCACGGGTGTTAGGAGATTCGTCGGTCAG
The DNA here is from genome assembly GCF_023657445.1 of Marinobacter sediminum. Lineage (NCBI taxonomy): Bacteria > Pseudomonadati > Pseudomonadota > Gammaproteobacteria > Pseudomonadales > Marinobacteraceae > Marinobacter > Marinobacter sediminum. The sequence goes on from NZ_JAGTWY010000001.1 coordinate 2,458,556, forward strand.
GTAGGAGGAGAGATAGCAGCGCCCTTCGGCCATGATGCACAGACTGCCAAAGGCAAACACCTCCAGCTCAACGGGACTGTGTTTCGCCACACCCCTCACCTGGTCCAGGGAAAGCACCCGGGGCAACACTGCCCGCCGAATATCGAAGTTATCCTTGTAGAATTTAAGCGCTTCGTAACTGGTAGCTGAGCCCTGGACGGAAAGGTGCCGTGGAATGTCCGGGTGCTTCTGAGCGGCATAATCCAGCAGGCCCATATCGGCCAGGATAATCGCATCCACTCCCAGGCCCGCCGCGCGATCTACGGCCCCCTTCCATTGTTCCCAGCCATCGGGTTGTGGGTAGGTGTTGATGGCACAGAATACACGGGCACCGCGCTGGTGGGCGTATTCGATACCCTCAGCAGCACGCTTGTCATTGAAGTTCAGGCCGGCAAACTGGCGGGCATTGGTGCTGTCCCGGAAGCCGAAATAAACCGCGTTGGCACCATTATCCACGGCGGTTTTCAGCGCGGGCAGACTGCCGGCCGGGCATACGAGTTCCATAACTATCTCCGCTGAAACAAACAGCGGACAGCCTACCGGCAACCCCATGGAGACACATTGACCATTGTCAGCCTGAACGGGTCACAACAACCGGCGCTCACCTGACCCGACTTCAACGGCACCTGTCAGATAATACGGGAGAAGCGCTGGCTGGCCCCTTCCTTCCGATACAAATCGAAAATCTGGCAGATGGCCCGAATCAGCAACCGGCCGGCCGGCTGAACCTGCAGAGCATTGCCATCATCCGCAATCAGCTCATCCTGCACCATGGGTTTGAGGCGGCTGAGCTCATCAGCAAAGTAACGGTCCAGGTTTTCGCCCCACTCATCCGCAAACAGCTTTCGGTCCAGCCGGAACTGGCAGATCAGCTGGCCGATCACCCAGCGGCGAATACGATCGTCACGGCTCAGGTTCACGCCCTTGGTGATGGCCAGCTGGCCGGCATCGATAGCCGCCTCCCAGGAAGGCAGGTCGTGGTTGTTCTGGAAATAGGCATCGTCGGTCTGGCCGATGGCAGACACACCCAGGGACACCAGGTCGCATTCGGAATGGGTAGTGTAACCCTGGAAATTCCGGTGCAGGCGCCCTTCTCGCTGGGCCACGGCCAGGCTGTCGTCCGGCTTCGCAAAGTGGTCCATGCCGATGTACTCATAGCCCGCATCCAAAAGCCGGTTAATAGTGTTGTGCAGGATGGTCAGCTTTTGCTGCGGCGAGGGTAATGTGTGGTCCTGAATTCGGGTCTGCGGATAGAACCGGTCCGGCAAATGCGCGTAGCTGAATACAGAGAGCCGGTCCGGTGACATCTCGATAACTGCTTCCAGGGTTTCCGCGAAGCTTTCCGGGGTCTGGTGCGGTAGCCCGTAGATCAGGTCCAGGTTAATGGACCGGAACCCAATCCGGCGCGACTCATTCAGCACAGCTTCGGTCATATCCCGGGGCTGGATGCGGTTCACCGCTTTCTGCACCTCGGGGTTCACGTCCTGGACGCCCAGGCTGATGCGGTTAAAGCCCAGGTCCCAGAGTGTCGGCAGGGTATCCTGGTCCACTTCCCGGGGGTCTATCTCTAAGCTGTAATCCCGCTCGTCACCGGTTTGCAGATTGAACAGTTCACCGTACCCCTGCATCAGCGCCTGCATCACATCTTTTGGCAGGAAGGTGGGCGTGCCACCACCCCAGTGCAGTTGGGTAACCGGCCGGTCAGACCCGAATAATCTGGACTGGATCGCCGCCTCCTTCAGCAGACGCTCCACGTAGGGCATGGCCTTATCCCGTTTTTTGGTGATGACCTTGTTACAGGCGCAGTAGTAGCAAAGGTGCGCGCAGAACGGCAGGTGGGTATAGAGCGAGAGCGGGCGTCCACTGGCCTTGCTGCGACCGGCTGCCTTGACCATGTCTTCCACCGGGTAGTTCTGGTTGAACTCCACCGCCGTCGGGTAAGAGGTGTAACGGGGACCACTGAGATCGTATCGGCGGATCAGAGCCTCATCCCATAAAAATTTGGGCGCGGACTCAGGGGCAGCAGTATAGGTAGCCAATAAATTCATCGTCGGTAATTTCTACACTCAAAGCAGTAACATAATTGTGATGAATGGCCAGTTTAGTAACTTAACGGATCGGATATCTTGACCAATGTCATTAAGACCGCCTTTCCCACCCACATCTCCGAACATGGCCCCATCTCCACGGCCGACCTGACGAACGCAGAAAACCGTCAAATTCCTTTACATGTAACACTTCCAGAACATTCTTACTCGGGAAAATGCATCTATTTTTTTTAGTAAAACACTAAAACGGCCTAAAAAATGCTTTTACCCTCCATGCGGTACAAAAGAAGAAGTTGCGGGTTTTTCCCACAACAACGACTGCAAACAGGGAGCAATTTATGAAACAACTAATTGCAGGATTGGCAGCTTTACTGCTCGCCATAACAGCGTTGCCTGCCCAGGCAGAGCTGACCAGCTTCAAAACCTTCAATGGTAATGTAGGGCTGTCCACAGATGGATTTGGCAGCCTGAGCGACTCAGGTATCATCTCGGCAGAGGTGCCAAGTGGCGCCACAGTGTTAGGAGCATACCTGTACACGGCTACCTTTGGCACAACAAGCACACCCACCGTGGAGATCGATGGCGTAAGTGCCTCCTTCGGCCCGCGGGTTCCCAACGCTACAGCCTGCTGCAGCCTCGCATCTTTCCGTGCGGATGTGACCTCATTGGTCGCGCCGAAGATCGATGGTGGTTCGGGAGGGATCTACGACTTCGACATCGCTGAAACCGTCCTAGGTGGCAACACCGACGGCTCTGCGTTGGTGGTCGTCTATGAGCTTGCGTCTCTGCCAGAATCGACGGTGGGCCTGCTAGACGGGTTCGCCTCTGTTACCGGAGATACCACGTCCATAAACTTCAGCGAGCCGCTCGATCCCGATGACCCCGGCTTTTTTGCCGAAATGAGACTGGGCATCAGCTTCAGTTGCTGCAACCAGCGCTCTCGTGTTGAAGTGAACGACCAGTTACTAACTGAGAATGCGGGCAATTTTGACGATGCAGACGGCGGAACCGCTGCAAATGGAAGATTATTTACTATGGGCGGTTTCGATGACGCCTTCTCACCGATAAATCCGACCTACGCGGAGGATACTGAGCGCTACGACCTTTCTTCGTTCGCCAGCTCGGGAGACACCAGCTTCAAAATCGATACATTCAACGCATCCCAAGATGACAACATCTTCCTAGCTGCCTTCCATGTATCAGGAGAAGCAGGCATCAATGAACCACCGCCCAATGGCGACCCAGTCGACGTGCCGGAGCCCGCTGGGTTCCTGTTGCTGTTGACAGGGCTAGCAGGATTCGGCGCACGTAGGATTTTGCGTGCCTGAACAAATTGTCCAATACTGAAAGAAGTCAGACCAGCGGGCGCTGCCAGCGCTCCCTGGTCTGAAGCCCCCCACACGATTAAACTGTGGTGACTGCATTATGACACGCGGATCTGGACTCATTGCATCATTACTCTTAGCCTTGGCATCACTCTCTGTGCATGCTGTACCGATCGAAGGTCTGCTCGATCAGCCAACCGAGAAATATGCCTCGGGCCTTGAGGCCCTCAAGCAGGATCAGTTCGACGTCGCCGAGTCACTAGGTACCAACTACGTGTTGAACAACCCCCGGGACGGCAGAGCCCATCTTATTCTGCTGCTTTCGTGGTATGGGCAGGAACGCCATGGCAAGATCGAGAACCACCTGCGAGAGCTGGATGCACGGCTCCCGGATGTTTCCCCAAGCATCAGGACCAGCTTGGGAACCCTTTATCTAAGGAACCGAGACCTGACCCGCGCCATAGACTGCCTCATCGACATTCCCGAGCAGTCTAGATCCTCAGTCGCATGGTCGACAATCGGAGAGACTTACCTTCAATTAGGAGAGATCAACAACGCAGAGGCGGCCTATCGGCAAGCGCTGAAGAAGGACGAAGGTGTCGGCGAAACCCCGGCACTGGGCCTTGCGAGGGTTCTGATGATGAAGGGCGAGTTCAAGCAGGCCCTTGTTCCACTTCGGCGTGTGCTTATGTCCGCACCCAGGCACGATCCCACCCTTATCATGGCCGCGACACTTCACCTCCGACTAAATCAACCGGTTCAGGCAGCCGATATCGTCAAGACTCTCAAACAGCAGAGACCCCATGTAGCTGCTGTCATTTCTCTGATTGCATTGACTGACTTTGCCAACGAAAATTATTCCCAAGCTAGGTCCTGGTTTCAAGAGCTGGACGCGCGCCCTGCGTGGAAGGACCTATCGGTTGCAGGCAGAGCACTTACTCATATTCAGGAAGGCAAAACATCGGCAGCCAGAACCATCCTCGATGGCGAATCGTTCGACTCCCAGGTACTGACCGCCATGCTGAAGGCCGCTTTTTCGCAACGCGGGAATGCCAATGCCATCAGCGGACATTTACGTCAAATGGCCCCCATTTGGGTGGATGCAAAACGGGAAGAGTTCGATTTGTCCACTGCCCTCGGGGACTCAACAGCGACCATGGGCGCTGTCAACCAGAGCTTGGTCACAGCCGCCATACGACACTTATACCTGAGTCAGGGATTCCCTGAATTGGCCACAATCCTTCCCCACGATGCAGCCCAGCCTCATGATTCCCTAATAGAGGGGCTGATAGCCTCCCGGGCACTTGCGAAAGAAGGCCGACTAAAACAGACGATAGCTCTGCTAAAACAGCTGATTGACGAATACCCGGACTTTGTTGCGCCACGTCTTGAGATGGCGGACATCCATTTCCAGACCGGATCGGCCAACCTGGCAATCAAAGGGTATCGCGAGTCCATCAAGCAAGCACCGGAGCTGGATGAACTCGTACTTCGGCTTGGTGACCTTTATAACGCAACAGATCACCCCGAGCTGGCGCTTGAACAATATCGATTATTTCTCAACCGCCAGCCCGACTCTTCATATGCGCTAAACCAGGCAGCGGCGACCCTGTCATCGCTACTCGACCAGCCGTCCAAAGCGCTTCCTCTGGCTCAAAAAGCTTTTGAACTCACTCCAGACAACTACAACGTTGCAGATACACTAATCAGCATCTACCTCAAGCTAGGCAGAGAACAAGAGGCGGAGCAGGTGGCCAGGTCCTTCAACACCACACTTTGACCCAAACCATTCGGCCAGGTCCGACGTATTCCGCGACATCGAAGACAAAGCCTTTGACAACCGGGAATGCAGCCATGGCAAACCTGATTCTGATTCTAGGCGATCAATTAACGACAGATATAAGCGCCCTGAACGGTGCTGACCGGGACCAGGATCTGATCGTGATGGCCGAAGTCCATGATGAAGCCAGCTACACCAACCATCACAAGAAGAAAATCGTGCTTCTGTTCAGTGCCATGCGCCACTTTGCCAGACAGCTGCAAGACGATGGCTGGCAGGTTCATTACCAGGCCTATCACCCGGACAATGAGCACCAAAGCCTTGAAGCGGTAGTTGCTGATCAGGCAGGGCAGATAAACGCGGACAAGGTGCTCACGACTGAGTGCGGCGAATGGCGGCTGCATGAGCAGGTCAGCCAGTGGCATGAACGTCTCGGGTTGCCGGTGGAGATCCGGCCCGATACGCGCTTTATTGCGAGCAAACAGGAATTTGTCGACTGGGCCCAAGGCCGAAAACAGCTGCGCATGGAGTTCTTTTACCGGGAAATGCGGCGGAAAACCGGGTTGTTGATGACGCCGGAAGGTAAGCCGGAGGGCGGTCAGTGGAACTTCGATGCGGACAACCGGAAAAAGTGGACGGGCAAACCACCGGCACCCGCGCCCTTTCGGGTGGAGCCCGATGCGATTACCCGGGAGGTTATTGAACTGGTCAACGAACACCTGTCTGATCACTTTGGCACTACCGAGGATTTCCATTTCGCCGTCTCTGCGGAAGATGCCCAGGCGGCATTGGAACATTTTATCGACTTCGCCCTGCCCTGCTTCGGCGACTTCCAGGACGCCATCTCAGATACCGAGGACTGGCTGTTTCACTCCATCCTGTCGCCTTATATCAACTGTGGTCTGCTCACCCCCCTGGAGGCCTGCGAGGCAGCGGCACAGGCATGGTACACAGGACGAGCGCCGATCAACGCGGTGGAAGGCTTTATCCGGCAGATCCTGGGTTGGCGGGAGTTTGTGCGGGGGATCTACTGGCTGAATATGCCGGCGTACGCGAAGGAAAACCGCCTGGGCAATACCCGTTCGCTGCCACAGTTTTACTGGACCGGGGACACGAAGATGCGCTGCATGCACAAGGCCATTGATGCCACCCGCCGCAACGCCTATGCCCATCACATCCAGCGACTCATGGTGACCGGTAACTTTGCCCTGCTTGCCGGCGTCACGCCCGAGGAGATCTGTGACTGGTACCTGGCCGTCTATGCCGATGCCTACGACTGGGTGGAACTGCCCAATGTACTGGGCATGGTGATGCACGCCGATGGCGGATATCTGGGCTCAAAACCCTATGCCGCCAGCGGTAAATATATCCAGCGGATGTCGGATCATTGCAGTAACTGCCACTACAAGGTCAACAAGAGTACGGAAGACGATGCCTGCCCCTTTAATGCTCTGTACTGGCATTTCGTCAACCGGCACCGCAAGGACTTCGAGGCTAATCCACGCATGGGCATGATGTATCGGAACTGGGACAAACAGAAGCCGGAAAGGCGGGACGCCCTGCTCCAGCGCGCTGAAAGTCTTTTAGCACAGGTGGAGCAGCTGTAGATTCCGCTTTCCGGCCAGATGCCGCCTGGAAACCGCCAGCCTGGTAAAGAGACAACTCACCGCAGGCCTGCTAATCTGAATTCGGCATTGTCATCAACATGGATAGATTGGTCATTATGGATATCCGACCATTGCTGGCAGGCGTGTTGGGAGTCTTCGCCCTGCCGTTATGCCTGGCTGAGCCAGCAGCACTCAACCTGTATACGTTTGAGGCCCCACCCTATCAAGTGGCTGGCGTTGCCAGTGGTGCAACCGGCGAAACGGTTGCAACAGTCATATGTGCAGCCTCCCAGGCCGGATTGTCTGCCAATGTGCGGATAGCCCCCCAAAACCGCGCGATTCACTCGCTGAAACGAAACCTGATAGATGGCTATTTCGCCATTGACCCTTTTGCTGAACTGGATGCTGTCGCCGCCCGCAGCGATCCGGTTGCCCTCGAGAAATGGTACTTCTTTACACTGCACCCGGAACTCAACACCCAGACCCCCAGGATTGGCGTGGTTGACGGCAGCAACGAACAGTCCTGGCTCATCGCCAATGACCACGATGTATTCCTGAGCGTCACATCCCCCGACCAGTTACTCGCTCTTTTAAAACGAGGGCGCATCGACACCGCGCTGATGGACCAGCGCACAATGAACGATCTGGGTTCCGGTGATTCAAGACAGACCGAGACCTTGCATGCGCACTTTCTCCGTTATGCACCACTGTACCTTTATCTCAGCGACGCATTCGCCTCCGCGCACCCGGACTTCCTGCCGCAGTTCAATCGCTTTCTCCCCGAGTGTATGGAGGAATCCCTTGCTCTCGACAACATTGAGGTCAGGCGAGTGGAACAAATTGCGGAACGACTGTTCCGCGAACTCGATGCAACTCTGAACCTTCAACAGGCGTTGGCCTCCGGTCCCCACATGAAAACCTTTGCCGATGTTCTGACAATCGATAGCAAATGGCAGGCTCTGGCTCCGAAAACAGCCATTCCACTGGCGGAGCAGATTCTGGATTTGCCAGGTTCAAAAGCCCTTCATGCCTGGCAGGTTTCTCATCAGGGTTTGGTCACCGAGGTTATGCTGATCAATGACATGGGGACGTTGGCAGCCATAAGCCAGTTGACCTCTGATTTCTGGCAGGGTGACGAAGCGAAGTTCCAGGAGGTGATGCACACAGCAATACCAGACTCTTTGCCTGACAGAGCGCCCCACCTGTCATCCATCCACTTCGACTCCTCGACGGCCCGATTCCAGATTACCGTGAGCTTTCCTCTTTTTTCGAGCAGCAACGAGAGGCCAAATGGGGTCATCTCGCTCGGGCTGGATATCGAAGAGGCCCTAAACGGGGAGCGTCCGCACTGACTGTGTCGCTTCAACGCCCTTACGGAGGGCCGACTTCACAGGCCAGAACCAGTGCCCAGAACTCGGAAAAGTCATTGACGACAACATCCGGTTTGTCCGGGTGTTTGTGGGTGCCCGGAAAAATCCGGTTCAGCCAGGGCTGATCCCACTGGGCGCCATTAAAAAAGACCGCTGTCATGCCCGCCCGTTTCGCGGCGATCACATCGGTGGTGCTGTCTCCCACGTACCAGACGCTCGGGTCTGGCGGATAATCCAGCTTCTGGACCGCCAGCAGGAGCTGGTCCGGATGAGGTTTTCGCAGTGGTGTATCGTCACCGCAAACATCCACCTCGAACAGATCGGTCCAGCCGGTCTCCTCCACGGCTGCCAGTTCGTGTTCAAAGAATTCCCGGTCGCGGTTGGTGATAACCCCCACCTGCCTATGCAGGCGACGCAATCCCTCGAGGACGTCCCGCACTCTGGGTTCGAACGCTTTGACGGTGCCATAGTGATTTCGGTAGTGATAATTGAACACCTTGTGGGCGATCTGTTTGGCCTCCTGATCCTCACCAAACAACACCTCGAAAATATCGGTCCGGGAGATTTTCCGGTCTGCCTTTACCTTCGGGTGGAGCCTCGCAAATTCCCGGACATAGCCAACCAGCCGGGCATCGTCCGGGGTTTTGCTATCCTCCGGCGCCACCATCCGGTCCATCAGGTCAAGCTTGTAAAACTCAGGCAGCATGTCATCCACGGCGTGGTACATGGCATCCAGCGTATCCACCAGGGTGGCGTGCCAGTCAAACAAAACCACCGACGGCCGAATCAGTTTGACGACCGCTGGATGCCAATCCGGCTCTACCCGGGGCTCAGGTCGCCTGGGTGACGGGAAAGGCCTTGGCCGCACTTCTGCCGGCGCTTTCAGGAAAGCGTCCGGGCTGCCTCGCTCCAGCAGCGCCAGCAAATCAAGCAGGTCTTCAAAGCTGTCGAGGATGGCCGACGGCGCATCCCTGTAGGAGAACCAGCTGTCGATACGGCCAGACTCCCAACCGGCACCGTTGTAGAACACGCCGGAGATTCCCGCCCGGTTTGCAGTAAGCATGTCCACATAGCTGTCACCCACGTACCAGGCCCGCTCATCTGCGGGCAAATCGAGCTTCTCCAGAGCCCGGAGAATCACCTCAGGATCCGGCTTGTACTCGGTGACATCGTCAGCACACACCGTCACATCGAAAAGATGACGCCAGCGCCCCTCATCCACGGTTGCCAGTTCCTTGTCCAGAAACTCCCGATTCCGGTTGGTGGAAATTGCCAGTTTGATGCCCATTGCCCTGAGTGCTGAAAGGTACTCATAGGCTCCGGGCTGGAACGGTCTTACCTGGCCAAAGTAACGGCGGTAAGCCTCGTTGTAGGCCTTGTGTGCGATCAGTTTCGAGTCTTTATCATCACCGAAAATGGCGTTAAAAATGTCTGTCCGTGATACCCGCCGTTCCGCCAGAATACGCGGATGCAGGCGCCGGAAGATGCGGATATAACGGACCAGTCTGGCATCATCAGCAGTCCGGCACTTATCTTCCGGCAGCAATCGTTCGACCAGATTCAGCTCCTCCAGTTGCGGCAGCATGTCCTCCATCGCGCTGAACATGGCATCGTGGGTATCAACCAGCGTGCCGTGCCAGTCAAAAATGAGGACCGAGGGGGCGGAAATGGAATCACTGAATCGGGCCATGCCTTGCCTCCATGAACAAACACTTCTGCATCCGGCCTTGAATTCCAGCGCCAGGCCGGTAAGACTCCAAGGGAGCTTATAAAAAAGATAAACGCTGTTTCCCGTGCGTGCACATAAAGAGTGGTTTTCATGACCGGCTTTGGCTACCTGCTGCCTTATGATTTTTCGCCGCTGACGGTGCTCAGCTTCGCGCTGGTGCTGGGCCTGTACGGCGTTGCACTGCTAAAAATGCCCGAGAAGGAGCGGCCCGGCAGTGTCCGTATTCTGACGTTCATGGTCGGGGTGCTCCTATGCTACAGCGTGATGCAGACGCGCTTCGACTACTACTCCCAGTACATGTTTTTTGTCCACCGGGGGCAGCACCTTATTCTTCACCATATCGGGCCGATTCTGATTGCACTTTCGAATCCGCTACCGATCCTGCGTTTCTGGTACGACAAAACCGGCACCAGAACCCGGATCCTTCTCAGGCCCCTTGGCTGGCTCTACCGGCTATTACAGCAACCCGTCATTGCGTCGGTGCTCTTCGTAGGCCTGATCTACTTCTGGCTCTGGCCTCCGGTTCATTTCGACGCAATGCTCAGCCGCCAGCTTTACTGGATCATGAACTGGAGCATGCTGCTTGATGGCCTGTTGTTCTGGTGGCTGATCTTCGATTCCCGGCCACCGGCGATTACCAGCGCACTGGGCTATGGCAAACGCATCCTGCTGCTGGCCCTGGTCGCCATTCCACAGATGATTCTGGGCGCCTGGATCGTATTCTCCCGGGGCATGGTCTACGACGTTTATGAGGTCTGCGGCCGCGCCTGGCCCATGCCACCTGAAACCGACCAACTGCTGGGCGGCCTGCTAACCTGGATTCCACCGGCAATGATGAGCATTCTCGGGATCCTGATTATTCTGCGCCGGGCCATGCATGAGGATGGCAAATTCACCGCTCGCAAGACGGCCACCGAGGGCACCCCACTATGATCCGATTCCGTCATCATCCCCTTAATACCCTGCTACTTGGGCTGACCCTGGCCCTGGCAGGCTGCTCCGATGACGGGGAGAGCTGGCATGGCAAGGACATCAGCGGACTTATGCCGGAACTGGAATTCCGGCTTACCGGCACGTCTGGCGAAACGGTTACTGCCGCCGACTCGTCCGGTCAGATACGTTTACTGTACTTCGGGTTTACCTCCTGCCCGGACGTATGCCCAACGACCCTGGCCGGTCTGAATAATGCCATCACACTGATGCCAGCCAATCTGCAGGATGACGTAACCACCCTGTTCGTCAGTGTTGATCCACAGCGGGATACCCCCGAACGTATCGGCAGCTATGTGGATTTTTTCGGCCAGCACATAGTCGGCATGACAGGCAAAGAGGGCGCCCTCAGGGACCTGTCCAAACGTTATCGCACCACCTTTGGTTATGAGGAGCCCGATGCCGACGGTAACTACCAGGTCTCCCACAGTGCCGCCGTTTATGTCTTTGACGGCGGCGGCAATGCGCGGCTGTTGATCCGCCCCGGCCTCACCCCGGAAATGATCAGTGAGGATCTGGAGATTCTCGCACGTGAGCAGGAATCGTGACCGCTTGACCCTGTATCAACTACAGGGTTTTTAATCCTGCCCGAATACAGCAATCACTTTCACGCACTCAGGGTTCTGTCATGCACGGCCACAGTCACGATCATAGCCACGGCCACAACCATTCCGATCACTTCAACACCCACAACCGGGCCTTTGCGATTGCCGTTTTCCTGAACCTGGTTTTTGTTGCCATCGAAGCGGTATATGGCGTTCTGGCAGGGTCTCTGGCCCTGTTGGCCGATGCCGGCCATAACCTGAGCGATGTGTTGGGCCTGGTTATGGCCTGGGTTGCGAGTTGGCTGGCCAGCCGGAAAGCCACCGATCGCAATACCTACGGCCTCAAGAAATCCACCATCCTCGCAGCGCTCTTCAATGCCCTGATCCTGATCGCCGCTGTGGGCGGCATTGCCTGGGAGGCTATCCGGCGATTCAGCGAACCCGCCGAGGTTGCAGGCATGACCGTGATCATCGTGGCGGCGATTGGGGTACTGATAAACGGAGTCACCATGCTGCTGTTCATGAGCGGCCAGAAGGGAGACCTGAATATTCGCGGCGCCTTCCTTCATATGGCGGCCGACACGGCGGTCTCTGTTGGTGTTGTCGTTGCCGGTCTGGTCATCATGCTGACCGGGATCAGCTGGATTGATCCACTGGTAAGCCTCGTGATCGCCGCTGTGATCTTTCTGGGTACCTGGCAATTACTGAAAGACTCGGTGAGTCTGGCGGTGGATGCGGTGCCCCGGGACATTGATCCGGCCGAAGTGTTCGAAATGCTGAAAACACTACCTGGGGTGGAATCTGTCCATCACCTCCATATCTGGGCCCTGAGCACTACTGAAAATGCGCTCACCGTGCACCTGGTTAAGCCGGATACGGAGGGGGATGATCGCGTGATTGAACAGGCCACCGAGATGCTGGCCCATGACTTCAACATCAAACATGTAACCATCCAGTGGGAGCGGGCTGCGAGCAACTGCCCGAATATGGCGTACTGCTAGTGCCCGGCACGCATCTTTGAGGTCATCTTACATCCGGCCGATATGGTCTGTGCTATTCTTTACCCACGAGTCAGTATGAAAGTGTAGAGTGCCTGTTTAATCACGGGACCCAGAACTTGCTCGCCGATCCCTATTTCTTAGTCGAGCCTGGAATGACTGAAGCCCCCTGTCCAGAACAGAACCATCTGCTTGCTGAAATCCCTGAACACTCGAAATCCCGGGTCTTCCAGTCTTTGAGGCTGGTCGAACTGAAACTTGGCGATGTAATTTATGAGTCCGACCAGCCCATCGAGTTCGTCTATTTTCCAACCAACTGCATCATCTCTTTGCTTTATGTCATGCGCAGCGGTGCTTCCGCCGAAATATCGGTGATTGGCAACGAAGGGCTGGTAGGGGTCTCAGTGGTATTGGGGGGCAGTAGCACACCCAACCGGGCGATCGTGCAAAGCAGCGGATACGCCTATCAGATGCCGGTCGCCGAACTGGAACAGGAATTCAACGCCTCCGCTGATCTCCGGGTACTTACGCTACGCTACACACAGGCACTGATCACCCAGATGTCCCAGACAGCGGTCTGCAACCGGCATCATTCAATCGACCAACAGCTATGCCGCTGGCTACTGTTATCGCTTGACCGCCTTCAGGGAAATCAGCTTGATATGACTCAGGAGTTGATCGCCAACATGCTGGGAGTAAGACGCGAGGGCGTAACCGAGGCTGCGCGTAAACTGCAAAAGCTTGGAATTATCCAATACAAGCGTGGGCATATAAAGGTCATTGACCGTAAAAGGCTTGAGGAGATGAGTTGCGAATGCTACGACGTAGTCAAGCGTGAAACCGAGCGCCTCAGATACCAGAAAATAGGCTCTTAAAACCGGGACTGGTTGATTGCTGCGATTACGGAGAGTGGCAGCCGCACTTTTTGAAACCGCTTGCCCTTTGCTTTAACGAGGTACATCTCAGAATCTGCGAAACGCAACAAAGTCGCCAGATCCTCGCCATTATCCGGGTAGATACTCACACCGATACTGAGCCTGGGCGAAGCGTCAGTTCCATCCGGTGACAAGAGCGACGCCGACGCCTCGCGTATCTTGTCAGCAACAGCGTGAGCATGTTCGGGTTGGGCAATTTCATTCAACAACACCACGAATTCATCGCCGCCGAAACGACAGACGGAGTCTGTCTCACGGACACAGGATAATAATTTACCCGCCAGCGCTGTCAGCATCTTGTCACCCTGGGCATGCCCATAGGCATCGTTGATACCCTTGAAGTCATCGAGGTCGATAAACAATATGCCCATCTGCATACTGTGTCTCTCGGCCAGTGCCCGGGACTGGTCAAAGCGTTCAGCAAAGCCGTAGCGGTTGAGCAGCCCTGTTAAAGGATCATGCTGTGCCAGACGTGCCATCCTGGCTGCAGTTTCAGCGGAAAAGCAGGTATCGTGAAACACCAGAACAGCACCCGCTACTTCATTGTCCTGATTGTGTATTGGCGCAGCAGCATCCTCGATTGCCAGTTCCTCACCGGCACGGGTCACCAGAATGGCATTGTTTTCGAGCCCAACGGCGCGCCCCGTATCCATCGCCTGCCTGGTGGGGGCATCCCTGGGCTCCCGGGTGCGCGACTCAAGCACTTGATAGACGCGTTGTAACGGGAGGCCGATGGCCTCATTGCGGCTAAATCCAATCAGGCTCTCCGCGGCCCGGTTCATATAAGTTATCCGCTCGCCGGTATCCGTGCACAAGACGGAATCACCAATGAAATCAAGGACAACCTGCTCCCGCGCTTTGTCATCAAGATGCAGGGATTCAAGTGCAATTCTCTCTGAATCGCTGTTTTTTTGGGGGCTGATGTCTTCCACCACGTGGACATAAACATGCCCGGGCATGCCCTGATGCAATACGGTAACGTGCCTGCGGGTCCATATATCTTTGCCATCGGCACGTTTCAGCCGGGACTCACATTCAAAAGGTACATTTTCCGGTGAGCATTTCTGCCATTGCCGAATGGCCGTAGCATGGTCCTGAGGATGAATCACCGAACTCCAATAGGAACCGAACAACGCCTCACTCCCCCAGCCGCAAAGTCTCTGATAGGCCGGATTGCTGTAGACACACTGGCCTTCGGTATCGGTTATGAGAAGCGCAATCGGGAGGGCATCACCTAACGATAGATTGATACCCTTAAAGGGTTCCTGTGAGCTGCCGCCGCCCGACGGAAAAAAATCCCGATATCTCAGCATAATCACTGGCACCTGTTCTCTGTGATAACGTCAACGTGCGGTTCTACCCACGGTCGAAAAACCCGCACCAAACCTGGCATTGATACAGACGCCGCAGCTCACCTCACATTCCGATAGTAAAACGCCTGATGAAAGCCGTCCGTTCGGTAACACACAGAGTGGCGCAGGGGTATTTTCCGAAAAATGCCTGCAAATCGCCGCTATATTAAGCGCGTGTCTAGGGGTAGAATAAAGCGTAATCCCTACGTGAAAGGATTTTCGGAGGCACCGTGGCGAGCACAAACGGACATCATGAAACGGAGCATCATGCCAGGCTGCGGCGCACTGCCGAGTCGTTGATTGAGCAAGGCGCGACGCCACTAAGGCGAGGCGCTACCCTCGGGGTAGATGCTCTTGAGCTTCTGTATCGACGTGCGAGCGACCCCGAGTCTGCGCCCGATGCGCTGAAGCTACTCCACGAGTTGCAAACTCACCAGGTCGAGCTTGATCTGCTGTATGAACAGCTCCAGGCCAACGAGTATGAAATCAGCGGTGAACTTGCCCATTACAAGGCACTGTTTGACCTTGGACCTGTTGCCTACCTGGTCGTCGCCAATGATGGCCGGATTATTGACAGCAACCAGGCAGCCGCTGCCTTGTTTGGCCTTTCACCTGAGCACCTGACGGAGCAGGCGGTTAGCGAACTGCTGGCTCCAGCGAGTCACGCCGCCCTGTCGGGAATGTTTCAGAAGCTACTGACACCCGGCTCACGAGCATCCTGTGTTGCCGATCTGCCAGCCAATGACAGAACGGGGCCAGCGCGCCAGCTTGCCATCAACGCGACATGCGATCCTCGCGGAGAAAGTCTTTTGATAGTACTCTGCCCTATGCCAGACCCTCTCGCACCCGGTCGCTAATGCGTATTGTCGGTATCGGTGCGTCTGCTGGCGGCCTGTCCGCTTTTGAAGAGTTTTTCCGGCACACTCAGCCGGATACCGGAATGGCATTTATCATCGTGCAGCATCTGGACCCGACTCAAAAGGCGCTGCTGCCGGAGCTGTTGCGAAAGTTTACGGCCATGCCCGTGTGCGAAGCGCGGCAGAACATGCCGGTTGAGCCAAACACGCTCTATGTCATCCCCCCCAACAAAGATCTCTCGGTATCGGGCAACATGCTCAAACTGGCGGCGCCCGCCGAGCCCCGCGGAATGCGTTTACCCATTAACGTACTGTTTTCGTCTCTGGCCAGCGCGTTTAATGAACGAGCAATCGCCATTGTGCTTTCCGGGATGGGATCAGATGGCACACTTGGGTTACAGGCCATACGGGCCACAGGTGGCCTGACCGCAGTCCAACAACCGGACACGGCACAGTTTGATGCCATGCCAAAAAGCGCGATCGCCTCCGGCTGTGCCGACATCGTTGCACCGCCATCAATGCTGCCAGAGCGTATATTGGCCTTCACCAGCCGAGTCAACGAGCCGGGGCCGGATAGCCCTCCACCGGCGCCTTCAGAGCCCATAGGCTCCATACTCCGGTTACTTCAAAAAAACACACATCACGACTTTTCACTCTATAAGCGCAGCACCCTTAGCCGTCGTATTGAGCGTCGCATGGCTATCCATGGTATTGGCAGCATATCCGCCTACGCCCAATATCTCGGTAAAAACAGCCAGGAAGTCGAGCTTCTTTTCAGGGAACTGCTGATCGGTGTTACTGAATTTTTCCGCGACCCCGACATATGGGAATACCTGGCTGAAACCGCTCTCCCGGATTTACTGGCTACCAAGCCGTCAGACCAGAAAGTACGGGCCTGGGTAGTGGGTTGTTCAACCGGGGAAGAGGCCTACTCGCTGGCGATGGTTTTTACCGAAGTACTGGAGCGCCTGAGGCCGGGGCAAGACATCAACTTGCAGATTTTTGCTTCTGACCTGAGTGCGGAGGCTATTGTTACCGCGAGACGCGGGCAATACCCTTTCAGCATCAGTGAGCACGTGTCGGAACAGCGACTCGCCCGCTTCTTCACCAAACACGGCAGCTACTACCAGGTTAATCCAGCGCTTCGCGATACCATCCTGTTCGCCCAGCATGATGTCATCCTGGATCCGCCATTCACCAAACTGGACCTGATCGCGTGCCGGAACCTGCTCATCTACTTTGATACCATGCTGCAACGCCGGCTGCTGCCCCTGTTTCATTACAGCCTTAGTGATCGAGGGCTGCTGATGCTGGGAAACTCTGAAACTGTAGGTAGGCTCAATTACCTCTTCGCCAGACTGAAACCCAGGTTGCGCCTCTACCAGAGGCTGGATCACGAATCCATCAGAGGTCCCAATTTCCTGTTAAGGTCTTTTCCGCCCTTATCCGAACTATCCAAGGAGCAGTCCGTGCCGGTGCCGACAGTCCCACCCAATACCCCTGACAATCTTCAAGACGCTGCGGATCATCTTCTACTACAGGTATACGCCCCAGCGGCCGTTGTTCTCAACCGCGATGCGGACATCGTCTATATCAGTGGGCGAACCGGAAAGTACCTGGAGCCTGCAGCCGGCAAGGCCAACTGGAACATCCATGCAATGGCCCGTGAAGGGTTGCGAGTACCGCTGTTCACCGCGCTGAAGCAAGCAGTCTGTCAGCTTGAGCCGGTTGAGCTTCACAGTCTGGAAGTACAAACGGGCGTCGGCATCAAACATGTCGACGTGACCGTGCAGGCGTTACATGAGCCGGCCGTTCTTGAAGACATGATCATCGTCGTGTTCAAAGACACCGACGCCGGCACCAGAGCCAGAAGCCATAAACCTGCCTCTACTGCCGCCCATAAGCCAGACGAACGATGGTACCAGCAGGAAATCAAGCGCCTCGGCGAACGGGAAAGGGAGTCACGGGAAGAACTTCAAACCTCGAATGAAGAACTGCAGTCCACCAACGAAGAACTCCAGTCTGCCAACGAAGAGCTCACCACCTCAAAAGAAGAAATGCAGTCAATGAATGAAGAACTGCAAACAATCAATACCGAACTGCAAACCAAACTGGACGACCTTGCACTGGCGCAAAGCGACATGCAAAACGTGCTTAACAGCATCGAAATCGCCATCATTTTTCTGGATAGCAGCCTGAACATACGTCGGTACACGGCCCGTGCATCCGATGTTTTCAGCTTGCGTGAAAGCGACGTGGGGCGTCCACTCAGAGAGCTCTCCACGGTCCTGAGATACCCGGACCTCGAGACCGATGCCAACGAAACCCTGAAAACTGTCAGGACTTCTGAAAGGCAGATCCAAACGACAGACCGCCGATGGTTTTCTGTTCGGATCATGCCTTACCGGAGGCTCGACAATGAGGTTGATGGACTGGTGATGACGATGGTCGACATTACCGATACCAAAACAGTGGAGTCGTCGCTGAGGGAAGAATCCGCCGGGAAGGATGGGGCGCACCCGGAATAGGAACACCGGTCACCACGACTCACGATTCGTCCCCTTTCGACTAGCGGCCCTGTGACGGCTCTTCCATTTCTTTCTCCTGCGCTGGCATGACCAGTACCGCACAGGGCGCATTAACAGACACATATTCCACCGTGGCGCGGCGCAAAGGCCAGCGACCAGTCGCACCCCGGGAAACCAGAATCATCAAATCAACGCAGGTCTTGCCCGCCAGGGCCAGTAACTTGTCCCCGGCACTGCCCGCCACCACATGCAGCGTCGCCGTCTGATTCAATGGCAGATACTTGCGGGCCAGCAGGTTCAGAGTCTCCCTGACCTCGTTCTCCTTGTCGGCTGGTGTGTCTTCGGTGACGTGAGGGAAGAAGCCGGCGCTACCGGGACTGTATACGCTCGCGAGATGGAGTTCACCGCCCTGGTTCAGCAGCCGGACACCTTCTGCCAGTGCGCGTTTGCCTTCCCCATCGTCTTCAGGGTCAATGGCAATCAATATCTTGTTATACATCCTGAGTCTCCTGTTTGGGCATGGTAACGGCCTCCACTTCCGGGAAAGCACGTCCCTGTACCAGCTCATTGACCGAATACCCCCGGTAATCTGCTCTTAAGGCGCGGAATAACGCCACTGCCATAAAGATCAACAAGATACAGAATGGAAGCCCCAGCGAGGTAATCACATTCTGGAGCGCATCCAGCCCGCCTGCGAGCAGCAGGGTGGCCGCAATCACTCCCTGGGCCGCTGCCCAGAAAATCCTCTGGCGCGTCAGCGATGGCTGGTCATCCCTTCGCGTCAGCATATCAATAACCAGCGAGGCCGAATCAGAGGAGGTCGTAAAGAAAATAATGATGATGACCACGCTAAGCAGAGCGGCGGCGTCCGCCAGCGGGAAGGCCTCCAGGAAGGCAAAAATTGCAACCGATGGATCCTGCTGCACCTGCTCTGCAAGCGCAACCTGCCCACTCATTTCCACGTTGATCGCCGACAGGCCGAAAACGCCGAACCACACCAGGGTGAACGCTGTTGGCGCGAACAGAACGCCGGCGACAAACTCCCGGATGGTCCGGCCACGGGAGATCCGGGCGATGAAAATCCCCACGTAAGGCGCCCAGGAAATGGTCCAGGCCCAGTAGAACAGGGTCCACTGCCGCTGCCAGCCAGAGTCACTGAAGGTTTCGGTCCAAAAGGACAGCCACGGCAGGGCATCAAGGTAGTCGCCCACACTCTGAACCATCCCCTCGGCAATAAAGACGGTCGGCCCGACGGTGGCCACGAACAGGATCAGCAGGATCGCCAGCACAATATTGAGCTGGGACAGACGACGCACACCCTTGTCCAGCCCCAGTGCAACCGATGTCGCGGCAATACCGGCGATAACCGTAATGAGCAGAACCTGCACCAGGCCCGTAGACGGAATTCCGAACAGGTAGGACAGACCACTATTCAGCTGCAGCGTGCCGAGCCCCAGCGACGTCGCCACCCCGAACAGGGTACCAAGAACGGCGATCACATCTACGGCCCAGCCCCAGGGGCCAAACGCACGTTCACCAAGAATGGGATAAAACAGACTGCTGATGCGCATCGGCAGGTTATGGCGGTATGCGAAATACCCAATCGCCAGTCCTGGCATGGCAAAGATCGTCCAGGTGTGCAGACCGAAGTGATAAAGCGCCACCATCATGGCGTCACTGGCAGCCTGATCACTGCCCGCCCGGACACCTTCGAACGGCGGGTGGGCAAAGTGCGAAATCGGTTCGGCCACACCCCAGAACATAAGAATAGTGCCAATACCGGCGGCAAATAACATGGTGAACCAGGTCAGGTTGGAATAATCCGGGCGGGATTCATCACTGCCAAGCCGGATGGTGCCATAACGGCTGACTGCAAGCCCAAGAAGAAACAGAAAAAGGGACGTGACAGAGAGGATATAGAACCAGCCCAGATTGCGGGCCACCCAGCCGGTCAGCACTCCGAAGAATGCCGAAACTTCTGTATTGAAGGGGATTGCGAAGGCCACGAAAAGAACCGCCACCCCCGCCGAGGTAAAAAACACTCCGGGTATTGTCTGCAGTCCCAGCAGGCGTTGCAGCCGCTCCAGCACAGTATGCCTCCCTTGATGGTATTCGAAATCCGGTTCTGCCCAGCCTATCATAGCCATACTGATGAAACTGACTGTAGTCATGGGCCCGCACCGTGTAATAGCTTGCAGTGTGAGTCATCCCGGAAGAAACGCGCTTGACTCAACTCAAGCACAGATCGGCGAACCGGACAGCAGGGCATTCGAAATGAAGATTGGTGAAATATCAAAACGTGCAGGTATCCCCGTTGAAACGGTGAGGTATTACGAGAAAATAGGACTGCTGCCCGAACCGGACCGGGATGCGAGCGGTTACCGATCCTATCGCCAGGCCCACCTGGAGCGCCTTCTGTTCATCAAACGCTGCCGTAATCTTGATATGGCGCAGGACGAAATCCGCGAACTCATCCGCTTGGCGGAGGAACCAGAGGCAGATTGTAACGGCGTAGACGCACTGCTCACCCGCCACCTGAGTCATGTCCGGGAGCGTTTGAAAGAACTGGCAAGTCTGGAGCGAACTCTGGTGACCTTACAGGCTGCCTGTTCCGACGGCCGAACCGTGAGTGAATGCGGAATCCTGGGTGGCCTGACGTCCGAGCTCGAGGAACTCGACACCACCGTCGGCGACAATCATGTTCCCGGCACCCACGGTCCCGGCCATCGGTGACAGTTCGCCTCAACGGTTGCTGGAAAGTCCTTGACCCTGTAGTCACTACAGGGTTTTAAATAGGGGCAATCGAAAACAGGAGGACATCATGGCCTGCAATTGCTCGGCCCCCGAACCCAAGTCGCCCGCCCCGGGATTCCGCAAGGCGCTGTGGATTGCCCTCTGGGTAAACCTTGCCATGTTCCTGGTCGAGGGCATCGCCAGTATTCAGTCCGGGTCGGTTTCCCTGATGGCGGATGCCATCGACTTTTTCGGCGACAGTGCCAACTACATCCTTTCCCTGAGCGTCCTGACTATGGGCATGCTCTGGCGTGGTCGTGCGGCGATGATCAAGGGGCTTACCATGGCGACCTTTGGCCTGGTTGTCTGGGGGCGCGCCATCTGGACAGCACAGAGCGGCATCACCCCGGAAGCCCTAACCATGGGGGCCGTTGGACTGCTCGCTCTGACCGCCAACGTCACCGTTGCCGTTATGCTATTCCGTTTCCGGTCAGGCGATTCGGACATGCGTTCGGTCTGGCTGTGCAGCCGTAACGACGCCATCAGCAACGTTGCCGTCATGGCTGCTGCTATCGGTGTTTTCGGCACCAACAGTGCCTGGCCGGACCTCATCGTAGCGGGCATCATGGGGTCTCTGGCCGTCACTGCGGGGATCAGCGTGGTACGTCATGCTCGTCAGGATATCGCTGAAGCAAGAGCCGCCAGTGTACAGGCCTCGCCTGCCAGTTCGTCTGTAAGCTCCCGTTAAAGCGCCAGAGAAATCATCACCGGAATAGACGCCAGGGCAAACAACAGGGTCAGCAGAACCGTGCCCGCTGCCTGCCCTGGCAAGTACCCGGAAGGCTTGCAAAACGGTAATGACCTATGTCATTTCCGCTATCGCTTCTTTGGTAGGATAATCGAACAATCATTCGAAACAGGGTCCGCGCCATGAACAGCATTCTCAGGCCCGACGTATCCTCCTCTCCCTGCCTTCTCGGTGAGGGAAACAGGGATATCGTTCTGCAGGAATCCGCACCGGAATCGGTAGCACTGCTCAATGGGCTGAGCCGTGTGTTCGGCATACGCCTCACGGACAACCATAACGATCCGGAAACCCAGCTGCTCGCAGACCTCTCCGGGCTCTTCCACCAGCAACGGGTTGATGCCGAAACCACACTGGAACAGCATGATGCCCCCTGGCGTAATGTTTACCTCATTCAGCACGGTATCCTGAGGTTGTTCCGGGAAGCTCCCAACGGCAAGATTGCCATTCATCACTTCTTTTCAGAGGGTGATATGGTCTGGCCCGTCTTTGGCCGCACCCGCACTGTTCGCAATACGCTCTGCCTGGTCTCTGTTACGCCGGCAACCGTCTGGGTCGCCGATTTCTCCGCATTCCGCTCGGCCATCCGGTCCCACGGCGAAGGCCTGTGGCCCCGCTTTGCCCTTGCACTGACCGAAGAGCTCGCAGAACTCACCAGCATGCGGGAATTCCGCAAACACACGATGCCGGCCCGGGAACGCTATAAGCTGCTGCTTGAAGAGTATCCCGAGCTGGTCAAGCGTGTTCCAGACAATCAGCTGGCGTCGTGGCTGGGTGTTGTACCCGCAACCTTCTCCCGGCTGAAAACAGGTGCGGTGGGCGGCCAGTCCTGAGTTCCGGCACACACCGGGAAACCACATAAAAAAGGGCAGCAAGCTCTCGCCTGCTGCCCTGAAAAACGCTCAACGCTTGATCAGTGCTTTACCGTTAGCCGTGCAGCTTCACTGCCAGCTCAGCAACATGTTTGCCCTGGAAGCGGGCAATCGCCAGTTCTTTCTCACTGGGCTGACGCGAACCGTCCCCACCGGCGATGGTTGATGCCCCGTAGGGTGTTCCGCCGTTCATTTCAGAAATATCAAAGAACTCCGGAATACCATAACCCAGAGGTACGATCACCATGCCGTGATGGGCCAGCGTGGTCCAGAACGAACTGATGGTGTGTTCCTGACCACCACCGGTTCCGGTGGAAGTGAATACACTGGCCACCTTGCCGTGAAGCTTGCCTTCCGCCCACAACCCGCCAGTCTGGTCGAGGAAGGAGCGCATCTGGCCCGCCATGTTGCCGAACCGGGTCGGTGTGCCGAAGATGATGGCATCATACTCCGCAAGCTCTTTCGGGTCGGCTACAGTGGCCTGCTGCTCCGCCTTGCCACCGGCACTCAGAAACGCCTGATCGGCCATGGTTTCCGGAACCCGCTTGAGGGTGATCTCGGCACCGTCTACATCCTTGGCACCTTCTGCAATCGTGTTTGCCATCGTTTCAATATGGCCGTACATGGAATAATAAAGAACAAGTACTTTTGCCATTGGGAGAACCCTCTCTGTCTATCTGTCATCTGATGACGCAAGGCTAACCAGTGGCGGTAAACAGAGAAACCGGAAGTTTTCCGGCAGGTCGTTCAGTTTTTCTGAACAGGGTCACAGGATGTTCCCCCTCAAGAATTGCGTACAACTGTACGCTCAAGTATTTTATACGCATGACTAATACGGACGACCTTTCGATGACACCAGCCCCATCCGCCACCCAGACTCTTCACAACAACATCGAGGAATGGCTTAACAGCGCAACTCACGGCATTGGAGCGTTACTTAGCGTTCTTGGAACCGTGGCCCTGATTGTCGGTGCCAGTCAGTCCGGGGATGCCTGGAAGATCGTCAGCTTCAGCATTTTTGGTGCCTCACTTATCCTGCTTTACATGGCGTCCGCCCTGTATCACGGCGCGCGTCGGCCAGAGCTGAAGAAGGCCTTTAAAACCCTCGACCATTGCGCCATCTTCCTGTTGATTGCAGGCACCTACACGCCGTTCCTTCTGGTAAACATGCGGGGGACCGTGGGCTGGACGCTGTTTGCAGTGATCTGGTCGCTGGCGCTGACGGGGGTGATATTGAAGGTTATTTTCAAGAACCGCTTCAAGCTTGCCCGTGTTGGCATCTACGTGGCCATGGGCTGGCTAATCACCTTTGCCTCGTCGGATCTTATGGCAAGCCTGAGCGAAACCGCCCTGAACCTCACCATTGCCGGCGGTGTTGTGTACACCGCCGGTGTCGCCTTTTATCTGGCCGACCGCATCCCGTACATGCACGCAGTCTGGCACCTGTTCGTGATTGGCGGCAGCGCCTGTCACTTCAGCGCCATCTATTATGGCGTTCTGCCCTACACGGCCTGATCAGAACCCCCAGACCATCGCCATCAGTACGCCCCAGGCGAGCAGGGACACCGCCATGACGGTGTAGGTGGCAGACATGGCCACCACATCATTATCCGTTCGTTCGCAAACGGAGCGAACACCCTGATACACCAGCGCGCAGGACAGGAACAACCCGGCAAGCACCGCCACCACACTCACCGCCAGAGCCGGCACCAGTAACGCCAGTGACGACAGCCAAAGCGGCAGGGGAGCAATCGCAGCCAGCAGATAGGCATCCTGATAACTGACTCTCAGTTGATGGCTGTCCATCACAGCGTGAATCAGCCAACCCATCACAAAAAATGTCAGCAGTTCGGCCAAAAACAGAATAGTAGTGATAAACCGCCATTCCTTGTCACCAAACCCCCGAATAAAGCTGTCGCCGTAGTGCGTGCCCGCGAAATAAAGCAGCACCGGTGGCAGGAACGACATGGGTACCACAATAACCCAGGCCAGGAACGGAATGGACAGATCAAGACGCCGCAGCTCAGACCAGGCGCCATTGCCAGAAAACGGTAGACGGGCAAACTGTGTAATATTCATGATGCACCTTTAAAATGTACCCATGTTATTTTACTGATAGCCCTGGGGCCCGATCTGGTCAAGGACGCAAGATGACTTCAGACAACTCGGGGATGTCCCGCAACAACATACATGCATTCTGGTTATTTTTTACTGCCGCCTCGCTTCTGGCTGCATTGGCGGTGCCTCTATCCGTTTACAGCGCCCTGTCTGGCACAGGCTGGCCTCCGGGACTATTGGGCTCCGGACATGGCCATGAACTGATTTTCGGCTTTGCTCTGGCCCTGGTTGCCGGCTATACCCTTGGCCCCCAGCCGCGGCGACTTCTTGCATCGCTGTTTCTGTTGTGGCTTGTTGCCCGGATCAGCTGGTTTCTGGCGCCGGAGAGCCTGGCAGCCCAAGCGCTCAGTCCGGCTTTTGCGCTATTGCTGGCCCGCCATGCCGTACCAAGGTTCCAGGCTGCCAAGAAATGGCGCAACCGGATCGCAGGCCCGCTGATACTGGTCCTGTGTCTGTTATCGGCCCTCTTCTGGCTTGCCAGTAGCACCCTGACTGGGAGCCTTCAGCCAATGCCCGACCCCCGCCAGGTGATGGTAGCCGCCATTATCGGCCTTCTGCTGCTGATGACGTTTATCGGGGGCAGAATGATCGCCCCAGCAGTGGCCGGAACCCTGGAGAAGCGGGGCATTTCCCTGGAGGCAAGGGTGCAACCACGGATTGAAGGGGTGCTGTTGATCATTCTGCCACTGGCACTGATTCTGACCTTCCTGCCATGGGCAGCTGCGGGCGCAGGGCTATTATTGGTGATCTCGACCTTGCTGATTGTGGTTCGCACCATCCGCTGGAAGCTCTGGCATTGCAGAAATCGGCCGGATATTCTGGTTCTGGCCCTTGGTTATCTCTGGCTGGCGGCAGGCGCCGGCGCCACCGGGTTCAGTCTTTTGCGGGGAACTGACCCAATCCCCTCCATGCATCTGATCACCATTGGCGCCCTTGGCACGCTGTCCACCAGTGTGATGCTGCGCCTGGCCTGGCAGCGCGCCAGACGGACCACGCCACCCTCATGGCAGGTTATCGGTATTGCTATCGGCATGGCTATTTCGGCGCTCGCTCGGCTTCATGCGGGCGTTACGCCTTTCACGAACCCTCACCTGCTCGGGTTGTCGGCTGTGAGCTGGTCCGGCACCTACGCTCTTGTCGCCCTGCAGCTTGTTGTGCTGTTCCGGCATAGCCAGAACCGCCGGAAATGATTGGCTACCTCTACTGCGCCATCGGCCAGAACGCCTACCCACTTTGGAATATTACTATCGCATCCACATGATTTTATTGATTTTTATTTACCAGAAGCAGACCTGAAACCGCGCCGGAAAACCGGCTATCTGGCACGCCGCTTTGTCCTTGCGAAATATCAAGAAACCCTCCCCGCCCAGCTTTGCACAATGGTGTCGAGAAGCCCGGATGCCGCCACGCATGCGGTCAGGGTACGTTAACCGAGGGAGTCAAAATCATGGCCAAAACCAACGCAGACATCGAACACTGGGATGTCGAAAACGAAGAATTCTGGGAGCAGGAGGGCAAGCGCATCGCTTCCCGCAACCTGTGGATTTCCATCCCCAGCCTGCTGATAGGCTTTGCCGTCTGGTTGATGTGGGGGATGATCACCACCCAGATGAAGAATCTGGGCTTTCCCTTCAGCATTGAGCAACTGTTTACCCTTTCTGCAATCGCAGGCTTGTCCGGCGCCACCTTGCGGATTCCGGCCTCGTTCATGATCAAGATTGCCGGCGGACGAAACACCGTTTTCCTGACCACGGCCCTGTTGATGATTCCGGCGGCCGGTACCGGTATTGCCCTGATGAACCCGGATACACCCTTTATTGTCTTCCAGGCCCTGGCATTGCTCTCAGGTATCGGTGGCGGTAACTTTGCCTGCTCCATGAGCAACATCAGTACCTTCTACCCGAAAAGCAAGCAGGGCTATGGCCTGGGCATGAATGCCGGGCTGGGGAATTTCGGCGTGACTACCATGCAGGTCGTCATTCCGCTGGTGATGACCGTTGGCATCTTCGGTGCCCTGGCCGGTGACCCGATGCAACTGCAAAGTCCCAGCGGCACTCTTATCGGTCGTATTGAGGTTGGCACCGACACCTGGATCCAGAACGCCGGCTTTATCTGGCTGTTGTTTCTGATTCCGCTGGCGTTTGCCGGTTGGTTCGGCATGAACAACCTGAAAGTGGTTACACCGAATCCCGGCAGCCCGCTCTCGGCGTTTGGCAAGATTCTCGGACTCTACGGCGTCGGCCTCCTGGCATCTATTGCAGGCGTCTGGGCCCTCAGCGTGCTGAACATGTGGCTCGCCCTGCCCCTGACCATCGTGCTGACACTGATTCTCTTGCGGCTGATCCCGGGCGACATCAAGCCCAACATCCAGAATCAGTTTGCGATTTTCAGCAACAAGCACACCTGGTCCATGACCGTGCTCTACATTCTCACCTTTGGCTCGTTCATTGGTTTCTCCGCTGCCCTGCCACTGTCCATCACCGTCATCTTCGGCAACATGATGGAAGTTGCTGCCGATGGCACGGTCACCCGGGTGGTCAACCCTGATGCACCGAGCGCACTGACCTGGGCCTGGATGGGTCCTTTTGTTGGCGCACTGATTCGTCCGGTTGGTGGCTGGATTTCAGACAAGGTTGGCGGCTCCATCGTTACCCAGATCATCTCGGTTGTGATGGTTGGCGCCTCTGTGGCCACCGGCTATGTGATGATGCTGGCGTACAACTCCACGGATCCGAACGCCTATTTTGCGCCCTTCCTGATTCTGTTCATTCTCATGTTTGCCGCCAGCGGTATTGGCAACGGCTCCACCTTCCGCAGCATCGGTTTCATCTTCAACCAGCAGCAGAAAGGCCCTGTACTGGGCTGGACATCCGCGGTTGCCGCCTATGGCGCGTTCATCGCCCCACGGGTAATGGGCCAGGAAATCCAGGCCGGCACACCGGAAGTTGCCATGTACGGCTTTGCAGTCTTTTACGCGCTCTGCCTGGTAGTGAACTGGTGGTTCTACCTTCGCAAGAACGCCTATATCAAGAACCCGTAATACCGGCCTGGCCCGTCAGAAAGCCCCGGTCTCGTCAGTGAGGCCGGGGCTTTTTCGTGCGCGGACGGAAGTTCCCGGCCCTGAATCAGAATGGTTTTGTAGCCTTTGAACTGCTACTTTTAAAAGGTAGGGAATGCATTCCATCCAGTGAGTGGAGGTCGTCATGTCTTTCGATGACATCTTTGACGCAAGCTATGACCGTGTCCTCCTGGCATCACCTGATAACACTGACTTCTTTGAAGCTTTCTACCAGCGTTTCCTGAGTTCATCGCCAGAAGTCCGGATGCTGTTCCGCAATACGGATATGTCTGTGCAACGCAGTATGCTGAAAAAATCATTTTTCAGCCTGGTCGCGTTTTACGCCAGCGGCACCATTGATGATGTGCTTCGAAGAATCGCTTACCTGCACAGTTCCCGGGAACTCAATATCAAGCCCTATCTGTACGACCTGTGGCTGGAATGCCTCACCGACACCGTCAGAGTCTACGACCCGGAGTTCTGTGATGAAGTCGAGCTGGCATGGCGGCTCATTCTTAGCCCCGGGATTACCTACATGAAGTTCGGATACGACCACTTCTGATAACCCCGGGAATGCCTCACCGAAGCCGGTCATCACGGGCACAGGATTCACACCTGGAATAAAAAAAACCGCCGGGATTGCTCCCGGCGGTTTTTTATCGCTACCCGGTCGTCAGCCAGCGGTTGCAGCGGCCTGACGACGACGCTCCTCTTCCTCTATCTGGAGATCCACCGATGAGACCTGGTACTCCTCCGCAAAACCGGATTCAGGCTCTTTCAGCCACATGACACACAGGACCCAGCTGATAAAGGCACCCGCGGCGATGATGTAGAAAAACTGCGTGGGGGTTACGAAGGTGAAAATGGTGAGGTAAACCACTGCACCAACGTTACCGTAGGCACCCGCCATGCCGGAAATCTGTCCGGTGAGCCGGCGTTTGATGGAGGGTATGATGCCAAAGGTGGCACCCTCTGCTCCCTGAACAAAGAACGACGTGAACACAGTAATAGCCACGGCAATGATCAGCGGCCAGTTTGAGTTCATAAGCCCCATCAGGGCGAAGCCAATGGAAATGCCGAACATATAGCTGAGCATCACGAATCGGCGGTTGCCCATGCGGTCAGAAACCAGGCCACCCATCGGGCGCGCTACCAGGTTCACAAAGGCAAAGGAGGCGGCGATCAGGCCCGCGGCAGTAGCGCTCAGGCTCCAGGTTTCCTCGAAGAACATGGGCAGCATGGAGACGACGGCCAGTTCGGCACCGAAGTTGGCAAAGTAGGTGCTGTTCAGCGCGGCGACGCTGTTGAACGGGTATTTGTCATCCTCGGGCACACCCTTTTTCAGGATCGGCACGTTCACCCGGAGAATCTGGACGATCTGGTAGCACACAATGGCAAAGATCACCGCATAGCAGACAGCGGCCCCGGTGGTGCTCAGGTAGCCCATGTTCTGGATGCGCCAGACCAGGATGCTCAGGACCCCGACCAGAGGAATGGTCCACAGGATCAGCTTGACCATGTCACCCCAGGTACTGACTTCCAGAGCAACCGCCTTGCGTGGTTTGCGGTGCACCGTACCGACAGGGCCATCGGTGATCGCGAACCAGTAGTAGACGCCATAGGCGGCCATCACAATCGCGCTCTGGGCAATGGCCCAGCGCCATCCGTCCTCACCACCGTACATGTGCAGGGCAATGGTCGGCAGCGAAATTGCGGCGGCGGCAGAGCCGAAGTTCCCCCAGCCGGCATAGAAGCCTTCTGCAAAGCCAATGTCCTTGGGTTTGAACCACATGGCGGTCATGTGGATGCCAACCACAAAACTGGCACCAATGGAGCTGAGCACCAGCCGGCTGACCAGCAGCTGGGTCATGGTATTACCGAAAGCGAACACCAGCGCCGGGATGGCCATCAACACCATCAGTACCGAGAACACCCGGCGCGGACCGAAGCGGTCGAGGGCCATCCCCACGATGATCCGGGCAGGAATGGTGAGCGCCACGTTACAGATGGCAAACAGGCGGATATCGTCGGTGGTCAGCCAGTCGACGCTTTTAAGCATACTCGATGCCAGCGGCGCCATGTTGAACCACACGTAGAAGGTAATAAAGAATGCAATCCAGGTCAGGTGCAGCGCCTTGATCTCGGCGTTCCTGAAATGGAAAACGTCTGCGACTTTCATGTCAGCCTCCTTGGGCTATCAATCGAAAATTGGTACTCGCCGACTCAACGGCTGGGCAAAATCAGAAGTGGGCACTGGATCCGTCGGGCGAGAAATGAACTCACGCTGCCGAAGGTCATGTAATCCAGTTCGTCGACGAAATAGGTAAGGGACCGCGCGATGAAGCCGCCATCCGGTTCATGGCTGTGGCGGGCGATAACCAGCATGTCCGGATGGATTTTTTTCTCCGCGGCGTAAAGAAGCATCTTGCGCGGGTCACCCTCAAGCAGCAGGGTCTCAGCCCCGACGTCCTCGTTCTGGCACACGTCCATGGCTTCGTTCAGGTAACCCTTGAGCTCCGAAACTTCCTGCTGGAACAGGTCTTCGTTGCCGGAGGTAATATCCCGGGGGTTTTCGGCAACCGCGACCAGGACGATCTGGGGCTTGAGTTCGCGGAACATGGTGATCGTCTGGGCCAGAGCCAACCTGGCATTCCGCGATCCATCGTAGGCAATCATGATTTTCATGGGGTTCTCCAGCGGCATTTGTCGATGCCCGCGAGCGGGCGTCAATTGATATCTGTCAGCCATTACCCCACATTCCGAACGCCCTGATGATTGACGTATATCAACCGCCAGGCCGCGTACCCCACCAGAGAAATCAAGGACCTATCCCCTTCGCCGAAAAAACATCGGTTTTTCTACCACCTGACCACCCTGCCGTAGGTACCTCCAATGCCCCGCATGAAAAGACCCTGATTTTGTTATGGTTTAAGAAGTTTGAAAGGAGAGAAAGCGATGACCGCCACAGCATCAAAACCGGAGCAGTATCGAGCTCTCGGCTTATCAACATTCGCGTTCACACTGTGTTTCGCTGTCTGGACCATTTTCTCGATTATCGGCATCCGTCTCGCCGAAGATCTCGGGTTGTCCGACACCCAACTGGGCCTGCTCATGGCAACGCCCATCCTCACTGGCTCCATCAGCCGACTTTTCCTGGGTATCTGGACGGATCGCTACGGCGGACGCTGGGTATTCGGGATTCTCATGCTCACCACGGCAGCCTGCGTCTACCTGCTGACGTTCGCCACCACCTACCTGATGTTGCTGGTCGGCGCCCTGGGGGTAGGCCTCGCGGGTGGGTCCTTCATCGTTGGTGTCGCATACACCGCGGCCTGGTTTGAGCCCTCACGCCAGGGTACCGCCCTGGGTATTTTTGGTGCCGGCAACGTAGGCGCAGCCGTCACCAACTTCGGTGCACCTTTCCTGCTGGTTGCTTTTGGCTGGGAAAGCACGGCGCTGATCTACGCCACCGTGCTTGCTGTCATGGGCGTGGTCTTCCTGATCCTCGCCAAAGAAGATCCCCTGGCGGCGGAACGGAGAAAAGAACAATCCAAATCGTTCCTCGAGCAAATGGAGCCGCTGAGAGAACTTCGAGTTTGGCGCTTTGCGCTGTATTATTTCTTTGTTTTCGGGGCGTTCGTGGCACTGGCACTCTGGCTGCCGCACTTCCTGATCGGGGTCTATGGCCTGGATATCAAAACTGCCGGCCTTATCGCGGCGCTGTACACTATCCCCGCCTCCCTGTTCCGCATTCTCGGTGGCTGGCTGTCCGATCGTTTTGGCGCACGCCGGGTAATGTACTGGACCTTCGGTGCATCCACCCTTGCGACCTTTCTCCTGAGCTACCCGCCTACCGACTACGTGATCCAGGGTATTGATGGCGACATCAGCTTTACCCTGGAGGTGGGCCTGCCAGCCTTTATCCTCCTGATTTTCACCCTCGGTTTTTTCATGTCACTGGGCAAGGCGGCAGTCTACAAGCACATTCCGGTTTACTACCCAAAACATGTCGGCGCGGTTGGCGGCGTTGTCGGCATGATTGGTGGGCTCGGCGGCTTCATCCTGCCGCTAACCTTTGGCATTCTGAACGACCTGACGGGCATATGGCAGAGCTGCTTCATGCTGATGTTCGGTATCGTGGCGGCGGCACTGATCTGGATGCATTACGCAATCCGCACGGCTGAGCGGGAGGAGTGGGGCGCCCATGTGGAGCGCACAGACCTGCCGGAACTGGCCACCCCGCACCTGTTCTACCCGTTAAACCGCCCTCACCGGCCGCAGCCACCCACCTCCATGCCCCCTGGAGTGAAGCACTGATCCGCCTGTGTCACCGCGAGCCTTGCTTGCTCAAGCCCCCGGATTCCGGGGGCTTTTTTATGGGGTATACTTGCGGGATTAATCGAGTGAGGAATCCATGGCTAAGTGGCTGGTCAAGACAGAGCCTTCCGAGTGCGGCATTGATGACTTTGCTAACGCACCCGAAACCCCCATTCCCTGGGACGGCGTGCGTAACTACCAGGCAAGAAATTTCCTCCGGGAAATGACCGAAGGCGATGAGGTTTTTGTCTACCATTCAAGCTGCAAACACATTGGCATCGCGGGTGTGGTGGAGGTGGTTCGGGGCCCCTATCCAGACCCGACCCAGTTCGATCCGGAGTCGCCTTACTACGACAACAAAAGCTCAGCGGAAAAGCCGCGCTGGCAAGCGACCGATATGAGGTATGTCTGCACACTGCCGCGGCTGATTCCACTTGATGAACTGAAATCACTGACGGGCCTGGCCGAACTGCCCCTGGTGAAGAAGGGCAGCCGGCTCTCTGTAATGCCGGTCAGTGAGGAGGAATGGCAGCTTATCCGGGGACTGACCGGCTAGCCCTGGCCAACAGTGACCGCCTCTTCGTCCCGCTCATCATGGGGAATCGGATCCGGGCTCTTATCCCAGCCAACCAGGACCAGTGTCGCCACCACACCGATTAACAACCCCATCCAGGGTTCAAAGAACGCCAGCGACGCCCCGATCAGAACTACCGTTCCCCGTGACGCATTGTCCCTCGGGATAGCCATCGCAATATAGGCACAGGCAAAACCGGTCAGTACCAGGGTGAGCGACAAAGCCACGCCCAACAGGGGCTTGAGCCCCGTGAGCAGCGGCAACAGGAAGAAGATGAAGGGCAATCCCATCAGATAGTAGGAGGCCAGCCCGCTGTGCAGGCTGCCCATCGCCTTGGGTCCCTGTTTCCAGCGCTGAACCACAATGACGTGCACGCCGGTCCACACAGCCCCCTGGGTGGGGAAGAATGGCGCCACAAGCCCCATGATGGCGTTGCGGATTGCCAGTGAGAAATGGGTACGGTTGAGATTGATGTCGACGTGTTCGTCCCTGCGAGCTTTCAGGCCGTCCCGCAACACCTCGTTGCCGGTAACCAAGTCGCCAAACAGTATGATGTAGGCAATCAGCGCCAGCGGAATGCTCTGGATAATCATCTCCTGGGATGGCCAGCCATTTACCAGCGGCGATGCTTTTGCCAGAGCGTCACCCAGGGGCGGCACCAGCAGGCCCCACTGAATATCGAAGCTCACCTCTCCCACCAGCGGTCCGACAATCGCCGCTGCCAGAAAGCCTGGCAACAGCCCCAGCGCCCCCAGCATGAAAAAAAAGCGGTTCCGCTCTTTCAGTTTTTGCATCGGAACCGAGAACGTGAAGATCAGGCAAATGGCACAGGCAAGTCCAGTGGCAATGGGCTGCTCAAGAAGAAAGCGTTCGGCATCGTCGACAAACACCCGCTTGAGCGCGGCTATGGAGGCGCCGAGAATGATGCCCGCCTTGAGGGTATCCGGTAGCCAGATAACGAAACGCCGGCCCAAGCCGGTGATGCCGAGAAACAGAACAAGCCCTGCGAACACGAGGCTCAGGGCCGTCATCGCCTGAAACCGGCTGACCGGATCCTCGTAGCCACCGATCACGAACGCGAGAATCAGTGGTAATGCTGGCGTGATCCATCCGCCCGCGTAGGGCTCACCAAAGACAACGACAGCCGATGCAATCAATGAGGCATGAATCATCGATAGCGCAACCGCTTCCTCAAAACTCAGGCCGAAGAACGCGGTCATTACCGGAATGAGAGCCAGGCCTGTCGCTGCAGAGACAAAGAGCCCCTGCAAAAACTCGGGCCAGCACAGCCGCGTATGGTAAAAGGGCAGTCGGAACGTGAACGGCCCCCAGCGCCAACCGGGCAACTCAGGTCTTTCTGACATGGGAATTCACTCGCTTTTGGTTTTTTTGTTTGTGACTTGATTATGGAAAGCCTTCCCACATAGCACGAATGAATATTTCTGATCATCTCCCATAAACAGGGCTTATCACTTTCTGCCACGGCCCCGTCGACGCTGACTGACCGGAATTCAGGCTATCCAATCCAGTCGCAGCCCTTTAGAATTCAGCCTTTCCGTGAATCATCTGGAGTCGATGTCTGTCATGTCGTCAATAACCCCCACCTCAGGCTTCGAGCAACTACGCCGCATTGAGTCCAGCAAGATTTTTCAGGGTGTGGTTATCGTCATCATCATCCTGTCGGCAATGACCATTGGCGCCAAGACCTATGACTTGCCACCCTTCGTGGAACAGGGCCTCACGATTATGGACAACGCCATTACGGTGTTCTTCCTGATCGAAATCCTGTTCAGATTTACCGCCTGCCCGGTCAAACGGCGTTTCCTGCTGGACGGCTGGAACCTGTTCGACACACTGGTGGTCATTGGCAGCCTGATCCCGCTGGATAACTCCGAAGCCGTCCTCCTCGGTCGCCTGCTCAGGGTATTCCGGGTATTGCGACTGGTGTCCGTGGTGCCGGAACTCCGCTTCCTGATCAATTCCCTGCTCAAGGCCATTCCAAGAATGGGCTACATCGCCGTGCTGATGTTCATCATCTTTTACATCTATGCGGCAATGGGCGCGATGTTCTTTGCCGAGGTGGACGAGGATTTATGGGGCGACGTGGCAATTGCGATGCTTACCCTGTTCCGGGTGGCCACCTTCGAGGACTGGACCGATGTGATGTATGCCACCATGGAGCAGTACCCGCTCAGCTGGGTGTATTACCTTACCTTTATCTTCCTGACGGCGTTCGTGTTCCTGAATATGATGATTGGCGCAATTCTGGAGGTAATGAGTGAGGAGCAGAATGCCCAGCAGGCGCAAAAGGCCCACGACGAACGCGATGAAATCGCCCGGCAGCTCCAGTCGGTACAAGTCCAGCTAAAAGAGCTGACCCGGCAGATATCGGAAAAAGGCTGAGCCTCAGCCCAAGACCGGCTTGGTCAGCGCCAGATGGAAAATCGCCGCCACCTGCACCAGTGCCAGAATGGCCGCAGCCACTCGGGCACGCGCGCTGAGAGTGGCTTTAAGGGCAAACACTCCGGCAAAAATATAGCCGATCAACAGGATGATCTTGGCAGTGAGCCAGCCATGAACAAAGGGCATCCAGGGCGTTACAACCACAAGCCCGATGGCCGCTGCCAGCAGGAGGGTGTCGTTGGCGTGAGGAATCCAGCGCAGTGGCGTCTCGCGCCATCCGGGCCTGCCGACCAGGTCCATCAGTAAACGGACGGCAAACAGGATGACCGTAATGAACGCTGTGGTCACGTGCAGGTGCTTCAGGATCAGATACGCACTCACATCAGGCTTCCTTTCAAATCAATATAATAGCCGCATTGTACGCAAAGATACCCGGTAGGGGGTATGTTCATTCCGGGCAGAACCCTATAACATTTATATCATATATATGTATTTATGGGAGCCCAACCATGACGGCAATTCCGACCTCAGGCGCGATGGCACCCGCCAGTATCCGCCAGCTCTTCAGCTACCCGTTCCGGATATTTTTCCTCTCCATGAGCATTCTGGCCCTGCTGGTCATACCGGCCTGGGTGCTGCAGGTGACTGGCGTGATCAATCTGCCGCTGGCCCTGCCCGGCCTCTTCTGGCACCAGCACGAGATGCTTTTCGGCTTCCTGTCCGCCGCCATCGCCGGCTTCCTGCTTACCGCCGTTTGCACCTGGACTCAGACTTCTCGTACCCACGGCAGCAGACTCGTCGCCTTGTGGGGAGTCTGGCTTGCAGGCCGGGTATTGCTGGCTTTCGGCGGGGGCCTGCCCGACTGGCTGGTCCATATCGTGAATCTGGCGTTCCTGCCCCTGGTCATGCTCGATGCGGGCTGGCGCATCTGGCATGCGAGACAAAAACGTCAGCTGTTGATCATGGTGGTTCTCGGGCTGTTGTGGCTGATGCAGGTCGGCTTCGTACTCAAGTTGGAAATGACCTACAGCTACGGCGCCCTGATTATGGCCATGGCGCTGATCAGTATTATCGGCGGGCGTATCACACCGGCATTTTCCACGGGCTGGATGCGCCAGCAAGGCCTTGACCCGTCCACGGTCAGAGTCGTGCCTGCCCTTGACCTGACGTCGCTGGCTTGCATGATTCTGCTGATGCTGTCGCTGGTCATGGGCTGGCAAACCGCGAGCGGGGTGCTGGCCATTGCCGCGGCAATCCTGGTGTCAGTCCGGCTTGCAGGCTGGAAGGGCTGGCACACACGCAGGGAGCCGTTGCTTTGGATCCTGCACCTGTCCATTCTCTGGATTCCGGTCGCCCTGGTGCTGCTGGCGGGAACCCTGCTCGCGGATTGGCCATCCAACGCCTGGAGCCACGCTGCCGGTGCCGGCGCGATCAGCTGTCTTATTCTGGGTGTGATGGCCCGGGTATCCCTCGGCCACAGCGGCCGCCCCCTGATCCTGCCCCGCGGCATGGTAATGGCGTTCGTAGCTATTCACCTGGCCGCTGCAATCCGTGTGCTGACGGCCCTTACTGTCATCCCCTGGCACCCGGGCATTGGCATCAGCACCGCGTTATGGCTGCTGGCTTTCGGAATGTTCCTGGCGCGTTACACCGTGATCCTGGCGTCACCGAGGCCAGACGGAAAGGAGGGCTAGACCGGAAAAGGTCTTTGATTAACGTCAATCATCCACTAAAGGTCAATAGATCATTGCCAAATACGCGCTAAAGTATGAGGAAATCATTTTGTAACAGAGATACTGGCACTATGAACCCGGATCATTTTGATAAAGAAGACCTGATCAAATGTGGCCACGGCACGCTCTTCCCTGGCTCCATGCGCCTGCCCATTGATGAGATGCTGATGTTCGACCGAGTCATTCATATAGCCGACGACGACGGCCTGTATGGCAAGGGCAGTATCGTGGCAGAACTCGACATCAACCCGGACCTCTGGTTTTTCAAGGTCCACTTTGTTGATGATCCCGTTATGCCGGGTTGCCTGGGACTGGACGCCTTGTGGCAGCTGGTCGGCTTCTTTCTCGCCTGGGGGGGCGGTGAAGGCAAGGGCCGCGCACTGGGTTCCGGTGAAGTGAAATTTACCGGTCAGGTGTTGCCCACCGCCAAAAAGGTAACCTATCGCCTGGACCTCAAACGCGTGATCAGGCGCAAGCTGACCATGGCAATTGCAGATGGCCGAATGGAAGTGGACGGCCGGGAAATATACACCGCCAAGGACCTCCGGGTTGGCATGTTCACCTCCACCGATGATTTTTAGGAGTTAACAAGATGCGTCGTGTTGTAATCACCGGTATGGGCATTGTTTCCAGCCTTGGTACCAACCAGAAGGAAGTCACCCAGTCCCTCAAGGAATCCACGCCCGGTATCGGATTCAGTGAAGAGGCACGGGACAATGGATTGCGCAGCCATGTCTGCGGCCAGATTGACCTGAACCTGCCCGACCTTATTGATCGGAAACTCTGGCGATTCATGTGCCCTGCTTCCGGTTATACCTATCTGGCTACTCGTGAGGCCATCGAGCAATCAGGCCTCACTGATGAGCACATTCGGGCGAACTCCACCGGCGCCATCTTTGGCACGGGCGGTGCGTCAACGGTCGAACTGCTTGATGCCATTGACACCCATCGTGCAAAAGGCATTCGCCGGGTAGGCCCTTATCGCGTTCCCCGCACAATGGGCAGCGCCATCAATGCCTCAATCGCAACCGCCTTCGGCATTACCGGCGTGAACTACGGAATTACATCGGCCTGTGCCACCAGCGCCCACGCCATCGGTCACGCAGCAGACCTGATCGCCCTCGGCCGCCAGGACGTCATGCTTGCCGGCGGCGGCGAGGACATCCACTGGACACTGAGCCTGCTGTTTGACGCCATGGGCGCCTTGTCCACCAAATACAACGACACACCCGAAACCGCATCCCGCACCTACGATGGCACCCGCGATGGTTTTGTGATTTCCGGTGGTGGTGGAACACTGGTTCTGGAAGCCCTGGAGCACGCGGAAGCGAGGGGCGCAACCATTCTCGGTGAGTTGGTCGGCTTCGGCGCAACATCCGACGGCGCGGACATGGTTGCCCCGAGCGGTGAAGGTGCCATCCGCTGTATGCAGCAGGCAATGAAAAACGTTGAGGGTGACATCAGTTACGTCAACACCCACGGTACCAGCACACCGGCCGGGGATGTGACCGAACTGAAAGCACTGAAGGAAACCTTTGGGGATAACATCCCGCCCCTGAGCTCAACCAAACCTCTGTGCGGACACGCCCTGGGTGCCGCTGGCGTGCACGAAGCCATCTACAGTCTGATTATGCAGCAGGAAGGCTTTATTGCTCCGTCAGCCAACATCCAGACGCTGGACGAGGAGGCCGAGGGCTATCCGATCGTGCGCGAGCGCATGGATAACCAGAGCCTGGACCTGGTGATGAGCAACAGTTTTGGCTTTGGTGGAACCAATGCCACGCTGATCTTCAAGAAAGTCTGATTGAGCGATACTCAGCCGGAGAAGTGCCCATCCAGCGCTTGAAAGCCCGGCTGAACGCGCTCAGCTCCGAGAACCCAAGCTGCTCGGCAATTTCCACCAGCGGCTTGGTTTTATCCTGCATGTAAGTCAGCGCCTGCTTACGCCGGACATCCTCTAAAAGCCTGGCAAACGTCAAGCCTTCCCGCTTTAATTTCTTATGCAGAGTGTAGCGGCTCATATGCAGCTGCGACGCCACAACTTCCACCCCTACCTTGCCCCGTGCGAGCTGAATACTGATCAGCGAACTTACGCGTGCACTCAGCGAAACACGAGTCACCTCCGGCCTCAGAGGCTCTGATGCCATGCCAAATTCCTCCTCTTATGTCTGCCTGATCCACAAGCTATATTGTCCAGCGTACACATGTTAGCTGAAAACAATCAATAAGACCTTGCGCAGGATCAAGGGAAACTCTGTCGGATTCCGGCAAAATGCCCGACTTTTCCAGGTGGCGAATGTCACGCCGCCAGAAAGACCGCACAAATTCCCTGGAGCCACCATGAAAACCCCGGAATTGCTCGCGCCCGCAGGCACCCCCGAACATCTTGAAACCGCGTTCGCCTATGGTGCGGATGCTGTCTATGCAGGCCAGCCCCGCTACTCCCTGAGAGTAAGGAATAACAGTTTCAAAGACATTGCCGCCCTGGGCGCAGGCATCGAAAGAGCCCATGAACTGGGCAAGCAATTCTACCTTGTATCAAACATAGCACCTCACAACAGCAAGGTACGCACATACCTGAAAGATCTGGAGCCAGTGCTGAAACTGAAACCGGATGCCCTGATCATGTCGGACCCGGGCCTGATCATGCTGGTCCGCGAAAGATGGCCGGACCAGCCGATCCATCTTTCTGTTCAGGCCAACGCCGTTAACTGGGCGACCGTTGAGTTCTGGAGGCGGCAAGGCATCAGCCGCGTCATTCTCTCCCGCGAGCTGGCGCTCAACGAGATCCGGGAAATCCGGGAGCGAGTCCCGGAGATGGAACTGGAAGTATTCGTGCACGGCGCCCTTTGCATGGCCTATTCCGGGCGCTGCCTGCTTTCCGGTTACATGAACCATCGTGACGCCAACCAGGGCGCCTGCACCAACGCTTGCCGCTGGAATTACAAGGAAGTACAGCACAGCCATGACCAGACCGGAGACCTGATCGCAACGTCTGCCAACAGCGCAGTGCAGGAGGTTGAGCCCCGGGAAATCCTGCTGGAGGAACCCAATCGTCCCGGCGGCTTTATCCCCGCCTACGAGGATGAACACGGCACCTACATCATGAATTCCAAAGACCTCCGCGCCGTTCAGCATGTAGCGGAACTTGTGAAAATGGGCATCCACTCCCTGAAGATCGAAGGCCGGACCAAAAGCACCTATTACGTGGCCCGCACCACTCAGGTCTATCGCCGAGCCATCGACGAAGCGGTAAACGGCAAGCCATTCGATATGAACCTGATGAACGAACTCGAGGCTCTGTCGAACCGCGGCTACACCGAAGGCTTCCTGCGCCGTCACCTGCCCCGGGAATACCAGACCTACGAGCAGGGTTCCTCATATCTGGGAACGCAACAGGTTGTTGGCGCCATCACGGGTGACGACGGCCAGTGGCTGACTGTTGAGGTGAAAAACAAGTTTGCGATCGGGGACCAGCTGGAACTCATTACCCCTGCGGGCAATCGCCGGTTTGCGACAGATGCCATGGAAAAAATCAACGGCGGCAAACTGGACTATGCACCAGGCAGTGGTTACACCGTCCGCATTCCACGGCCCGATGGCACGCCCCTGCGACTGGACCACAGCTACCTGACCAGAATCCTTCCAACGGAGACCTGATTTGTGCGCCTGACCTTTTGCTGGCGCAGCCCTGAGCAGACTGCCGGCAACTGCGACCATGGCGATTCAATTCCTCTCGGCGGGGTAAAAATGGCCGGAAGCTGGCCGGTGTAAGTTATCCCGCTGATATGGATAATTTTTATCAAACCATCATCGAGTAACCGCCAGAAACCCTGCGAATAGCAACTAGTCTAAACCAGGCTAAGGCTATCGACCCGATACCCCCTGCCTTGGTGCCCAGCGCCTTGATTACGGTATAATCATCCCACGCTCAATTTAATACCTGACTATTTTACTCTGGTATTGTATAATCGCTCGCCAGAAGCAACGGGTTTGGTCGGTTTTTCCGTTCACAAACAACACACGGCCAGCACAACCCGTCATCCAAAAACTGATTGCAGGGCGTACTCATTGAACGAGCGACCACTGCAACACCAAAACTGATGACATCCGATCGACAGCCCGCCTATAAGGCTGCCGGCGACACCAAGGGCGAAAGCCCGCGATGAGAGAATACGGAGCGACGATCATGGCGACCACCGACACCGAGGTGAACGAGCTGATCAAACGGGAATACGAGTACGGATTTGTAACAGACATTGAATCCGATACGTTCGAACCCGGCCTTAATGAAGACGTTATCGCCCGCCTATCCGGCCTCAAAAAGGAGCCGGAGTGGATGCTGGAATGGCGTCTGAAAGCCTACCGTCGCTGGCTCGAGATGGATGAGCCGGACTGGGCCCATGTGGGCTACCCGAAAATTGATTACAACTCGATTTCGTATTATTCC
This sequence comes from Marinobacter sediminum, assembly GCF_023657445.1. NCBI lineage: Bacteria > Pseudomonadati > Pseudomonadota > Gammaproteobacteria > Pseudomonadales > Marinobacteraceae > Marinobacter > Marinobacter sediminum. Next base: position 2,499,722 of record NZ_JAGTWY010000001.1, read on the forward strand.
GCGCCCAAGCGCCCCGAAGACATGCCCCAGAGCCTGGATGAAGTCGATCCTGAGCTGCTGAAGACCTACGAAAAGCTGGGCATTCCCCTGCACGAACGCGAGAAGCTTGCGGGAGTTGCCGTCGACGCGGTATTCGATTCCGTTTCGGTTGCGACCACGTTCAAAGAGCCGCTGGCCAAAGCTGGCGTGATCTTCTGTTCCATCTCCGAAGCGATTCAGGACTACCCGGAACTCGTGAAAAAATACCTGGGCTCCGTGGTCCCGGCTGGTGACAACTTCTTTGCCGGTCTGAACTCGGCAGTCTTCTCCGACGGCACCTTCGTTTACGTGCCAAAAGGCGTGCGCTGCCCGATGGAGCTATCCACCTATTTCCGCATCAACGCGGCCAATACAGGCCAGTTTGAGCGCACCCTGATCATTGCCGAGGACAGCAGCTACGTCAGTTACCTTGAAGGCTGCACCGCACCCATGCGGGACGAGAACCAGCTCCACGCGGCCGTGGTTGAGCTGGTGGCACTGGACGATGCCCAGATCAAATACTCTACGGTTCAGAACTGGTACCCGGGTGACGAAGAAGGCAAAGGCGGCATCTTCAACTTCGTTACCAAACGAGGCGCCTGCATCGGCAAGAACTCCAAGATCTCCTGGACCCAGGTCGAGACCGGCTCTGCGGTGACCTGGAAATACCCGAGCTGTGTGCTGCGTGGCGAGAACAGCGTCGGCGAATTCTACTCCGTGGCGCTGACCAATAACTACCAGCAGGCCGACACCGGCACCAAGATGATTCATCTGGGCAAGAACACGTCCAGCACCATCATCTCCAAGGGCATCTCTGCCGGCAAAAGCTCGAATGCCTATCGCGGCCTGGTCAAGTTTGGTCCCGGGGCGGAAGGTGCGCGTAACTTTACCCAGTGTGACTCGCTGTTGATCGGCGATCGCTGTGGCGCTCACACCTTCCCGTACATCGAAAGCAAGAACAAGTCCGCCATCGTCGAGCACGAGGCCACGACATCCAAGGTCAGCGATGAACAGATGTTCCTCTGCCGCCAGCGTGGCATCGAACCGGAGCAGGCTGTTTCCATGATCGTGAATGGCTTCTGTAAAGAGGTGTTCAAGGAACTCCCGATGGAGTTCGCAGTGGAAGCCGGCAAGCTGCTTGAGGTGAGCCTGGAAGGCTCCGTCGGTTAATAGCCGCCCACGCTCACTGGCCAACAAACGAATTCATAGAGATTAACGAAGAGAGAACGCGACAAATGCTGAGCATCAAGAATCTGCACGCATCCGTTGAAGGCAAGGAAATCCTCAAGGGCATTAACCTGGAAATCAAGGCCGGGGAAGTCCACGCCATTATGGGGCCGAACGGCTCGGGCAAGAGTACCCTGTCTCAGGTGCTGGCAGGCAATGAAGCATTTGAAGTCACCGAGGGTGAAGTCACGCTCAACGGTGACAACCTGCTTGAAAAGGAAACTGAAGAACGTGCCCGTGAGGGTATCTTCCTGGCCTTTCAGTATCCGGTGGAGATTCCGGGTGTCAGCAACCTGCAATTCCTGCGCACCGCGGTAAATGCCATGCGAACGCATAGAGGCGAGCCGGAAATGAACGCCGCCGAATTTATGAAGCTGGCAAAGGAAGTGTCCAAACAGGTGGACCTGGATCCGGCCTTCCTCAAGCGCGGTGTGAACGAAGGTTTCTCCGGCGGTGAAAAAAAGCGTAACGAAATCATGCAGGCGTTGCTGCTGCAGCCGAAGCTGGCGATTCTGGATGAGACCGACTCCGGTCTGGATATCGATGCGCTCAAGGTCGTTTCCGACGGTGTTAATGCCCTGCGTTCCGAAGACCGCGCCATTCTGATGGTTACTCACTACCAGCGTCTGCTCAACCACATCGTGCCGGATTACGTTCACGTACTGGCAGGTGGCAGGATCATCAAGTCCGGCGGCCGTGAGCTCGCCCTGGAACTGGAAGAACGCGGCTACGGCTGGCTGGGCATCAAGGAAGAAGACACTGCCGATAGTTCAGTCAACTAAGGAGCTTGCGGAATGAAACCAGCACCCACTCTTTCTACCGCGTTCCTGCACCCGGCCGGACAGTCCCTGCCGGAGCCACTGCTGGCCTTGCGCAAGCAACGTGGCACTGCACTGGTAGACATGCCGCTACCAACGCGGAAAACGGAAAACTGGAAGTACTCCAGCAAGTACCTGAAACTGACAGATGACATGGCCATCTCACTGCCGGCGGAAGGCAAGGCTGGTAGCAGTCTGGCAGTGCCCGGTTACAAAGTGGTTTTCATGAACGGCGTGATGATGCCGGAAGCCAGTGAGTATCCGGATATGGACGGCATCACCATTCAGAGTTTTGGCGATCTCAGCGATAGCGAGGCCGCCGAACTGGCAGATCGTCTGGACAACACCCTGGACAACAAAGGCGTACAGATGGCTCGCCTGAATTCAGCGCGTTTCGAGGATGGCCTGCTGATTCGACTGAAGCCGGATGCCGTTCTCGACCAGCCGCTCTTTATCGTGCACGAAGTGACCGCAGACGCCAGTGGTTCTGCCTTCCCGCGAATTTTCGTGGATGCCGGCCGTAACAGCCAGCTCACCATGGCGGAGGAGTACATTTCCAGCGGCTCAGAAGCGGTAATGGTCAATACCGTCACAGAGTTCAATCTTGCCGAGGGCGCCAACATCACCAGCATTCGCCTGAACATGGAAGGCGAAAATGTTCAGCACATTGGTGCCACCGGTGTCCGCCAGCAACGCAGCTCCCGATTTGAGAGCCATTGCGTCGGCTTTGGCGGACCACTGCGCCGCCACGATTTGCAGGTTCGCCTGGAAGGTGAAGGGGCTGAATGCAAGCTCAATGGTGTCGTTGTCACCCAGGACAAGCAGCACTATGACAACCACACCAATATTGAGCATGTAGCGGCCCACTGCAACAGTGAAGAAAACTACCGCAACATCGCGGCAGATCAGTCTCACGCGGTCTTTAACGGTCGCATTCATATCCACCAGGACGCCCAGAAGTCCAACGCGGCTATGAATAACAAGAACCTGCTACTGTCCAACGGTGCGGAAATCGATACCAAGCCGGAGCTGGAAATCTACGCGGACGATGTAAAGTGTGCCCATGGTGCCACCATCGGCCAGCTGGACGAGGCCTCCCTGTTCTACCTGGTATCCCGAGGTATCGGTCGGCGCCAGGCCAACGTTTTGCTAACCATGGCGTTTATCAATGAGCTGGTAGAGCAGATCCCGGTGGCAGCGGTTCGTGAGACCGCTCAAACCCGGTTGAACCAGTTCTTCGACCAGACGTTCGAGGAGGCGTAACCCGTTATGACGGACTTGTCTGTGGCAAATACAGCCCATAAACAGGCGTTTGACGTAGACGCCATCCGCCGTGACTTTCCCATCCTGTCGCAGCAGGTGAACGGAAAGCCGCTGGTGTACCTGGATAATGGCGCTTCGGCCCAGAAGCCGGTCGCCGTGCTGGACGCCATGGACCGTTATTACCGGGAAATGCACTCCAACGTGCACCGGGGGGCCCACACGCTCGGGGACCGCGCCACCGCCGCATTCGAAGGTGCCCGCGAGACCGTCCGTAATTTCCTGAACGCTGAGAGCACCCGGGAGATCATCTGGACCCGAGGCACCACCGAAGCCATCAACGTGGTAGCCAATGGCCTGGCGCCTCGCCTGGAACCGGGTGATGAGATCCTGGTCAGCCACATGGAGCACCACGCCAACATCGTGCCCTGGCAGATGGTTGCCGAGCGCACCGGGGCAAAGGTCGTCCCTGTTCAGGTAACCCCCGAGGGTGAGCTGGACCTGGAATCTTTCAACAGCCTGCTTAACGATCGCACCCGGATTTTCGCCATCACCCACGTATCCAACGTTCTCGGTACGGTTAACCCGGTTAAAGAATTGATTGAGCAGGCCAGGGCCCGCGGCATTCTCACCCTGGTCGATGGTGCCCAGGCCGTGCCCCACTATCAGCCGGACGTGCAGGCGCTGGGCTGTGACTTTTATGTGTTCTCTTCCCACAAACTGTTCGGACCTACCGGCATTGGCGTACTCTACGGTAAGGCCCGGTTGCTGGAGGAAATGCCTCCGTACCAGGGTGGCGGAGAGATGATCGAGCGGGTGTCCTTTGAGCGGACCACCTGGAATACGCTCCCCTACAAGTTTGAGGCGGGTACGCCGGCCATTGCGGAAGCAGTCGGCCTTGGCGCCGCCATTGATTATCTGAACAGCCTGGACCGGCGCGCAATGGAGGCTGCGGAAAAATCCTTGCTTGAGCGCGCGAACCAGCTGGTGGAAACCGTGCCGGGCATGGAAGTCATTGGCACTGCCAAACAGAAAGTACCGGTATTGTCCTTTAAAATCGCCGGGCTGCACCCCAGTGATATAGGCACGCTGCTGGATCAGCAGGGTATCGCTATCCGCACCGGCCACCATTGCGCCATGCCGCTGATGGACTTCTACGGAGTTCCCGGTACTGCCCGGGCCTCATTCGCGTTCTACAATACACTGGACGAGGTGGAAAAACTTTTTACCGCCCTGCAGAAAGTCCAGCGTCTGTTTGCCTGATGGAGGTGGAATCATGACAGCCGAAATCTTCACCCCGACCGTTGCCGTCACCATGACGCCGAGCGCGGTCAAGCACGTGCGCAAACAACTGGAGAAAAAGCCGGAGGCCAAAGGCATCCGGCTGGCCATCAAGAAAAGTGGCTGCTCCGGCTTCAAGTATGAAACCCAGTGGGTCAACGAAGTCGCGGCAGACGACAAGGTTTTCAACATTGATGGTGTCGATGTGTTTGTGAGAGAGGAGCACCTGCCGCTGGTAAACGGGATCGAGATCGATTTCGTGACCGAAGGGGTGAACTCCATGTTTCAGTTCCGCAACCCGAATGCCACCGCCGAGTGCGGCTGCGGAGAAAGTTTCACCGTTGCCTGAGCCACGCTGAGTCGCGGATTTCAGGCAGACAACAGATAACAGCGAGGCCAGTTTGGGCATGCAAGAACGGGAAGTGGTCCTGACCAAACGCGAGGTGGAAGCCCGCCTTGTTCCCGCCGGAACCGAAATCATGATTCCGTCGGATACCTTTGTGACCATTACGCAATCACTCGGCGGCACCTTTACCGTGGCGGTCAACGGCAATCTTGCCCGCATTGAAGGCCATGACGCCGATGCCCTCGGAAAGCAACCGCTGGAGAGCAGTTTCGAGACGCCGGAAGACGGCACCGTTAACGAAAACCAGGTCTGGGAAGCGCTCCGCAACTGCTACGACCCTGAGATTCCGGTTAACGTGGTGGATCTTGGACTCATTTACGAGTGCAAGATCGAAAACGGTTCCGAACAGGGTAACCACGTTTACATCAAGATGACGCTTACCGCCGCTGGCTGCGGCATGGGGCCGGTGATCTGTGAGGATGTCCAGCACAAGGTTGAACATGTTCCCAATGTCGATAAGGTGACCGTAGACCTTACCTTTGATCCTCCGTGGAGCAATGACATGCTGACGGACGAAGCCAAGCTAGAACTGGGAATGCTGTAATGACTGCAAGTGAACAGGATTTTCTGAACAACCCTCTGGGCACTGAAACCACCCTTGATGACGTTACAGACGCGTTCGAATTCCTGGATGACTGGGAAGAGCGTTATGCCTACATCATTGATCTCGGCAAGCAACTACCGGCGTTTCCGGAAGAGGCTCGGGTGGAAGAGAACTATGTCCACGGCTGCCAGAGCCAGGTCTGGCTGATCCATCATTACGATGAAGCCAGTGGCAAGCTCTACCTGCTGATCGACTCGGATGCCATGATCGTTCGCGGCCTGGCCGCCATCATCCTCGTGGCACTGAACGGAAAGACCCCCAGAGAGCTGCTGACAACCGATATTGATGAGCTTTTTGAGAGCCTCGACCTGTTCCGCCACATCTCCCCTACCCGCGGTAACGGTCTGCGGGCTATGGTTGGCAAGATTCGGGATATCGCGGCCGCCGAAGCGGCCTGACCCGCCAGCCCCTCAGATCAAGCGGGATGAGCATTACCAGATGATGGCAATGTCGTCCCGCTGAATATTCACCTGCCCACCAATCTGCGGCATGCGCCCATTGCTGAAATCCGGATGAACATTGTTGAGGGTGACCGTTAAACGGGCGTTATTGAGCTCCGGTGTATTGCCCGGGGAATCGAGATACCGCGCGCTTCGATAGAGGTGCAGCTCGTCGCCGGGACGAAGACCGGCCGTTGCCCCGGACTCAAGGGTGACGTCATGACCATCGACTCTCGCTATCCGGGTCATGAAAGGCTGGCAGGCCAGTGCGTCAGTCACCGACCGGGCCATATTTCCGATAACCTCCCCCACCGCTTGTCCGTATGCGGTTTTCTGAAAGCCGGCTGAGCCGAATCCGGTCGAGGCACCGGGCCCTGCATCCCACTCGGCCGAGGCCACAAACCGCTGCTGATACACCGGTGAACCACTGAACCCATCGAAAATCATGAGATCCACAGCAAAGCGACGACCCTGATCCACGGCACCGATGCTACGCTGAAACTTGTCCAGAACCGACGAACCCCAGGCTGAAGGGTCAGCAACGCCAAGGTCACGGATCACCCCCGTCACAACAAACTGCACCCCCATTTCCCGGGCCAGTTGCAGCACATTGGTCAGACGGTTGTCGCCCTTCTGTACTGTCGGGGCATTCAGCAGATCATCAAACATCCGCGACGTGGTCGCGCCGAATACCTGAAGCAGGCCTGCGCGACGCAATTGCGCCTGCAACTGCTGCGGCAAGATTTCGCCGGCATCATCAATGCGCCCGACTCGGGCCTGATCGGGATAAAGCACGGGAAAACCCGTAATCGCCACACGTTTCTTCAGTCTGGCTGCGTCGCCCGCACTGCAACTGCCCTGCCCTTCGGACATCTCGGCCCGGACGATGACTCTCAACAGGTTGCCACTCCGGTACTCATCGACGATGCGGGCATTCTTTGCCTGTGCACTGGACGCGACCTGCATCCGCGATTCCGTAAGCACACCATTTTCCATGGTATCCCGGGTGCTGACCTGCGCCTCATACTGCAGCGCAAGATCGCGGAACGCCGCTTTGCGCGCTTCCGCCCGAGCCGCGTCCAGGTCACCATTATGAATGTTCGCGTGCCCCACACCTTCCAGAACGATGGCCTGAACACTGCTGCTAGCCAGCAGGAAAACGGCCAGAATGGAACCCAGTAACCCCACGGAGAAAAACCTCATTGGAACCTTATCCTGATCATTCATTTTTCCCGTTACTCAATCAGTCCAGATAATACAGTGAATCCACGCCCCTGCTCTGGACATCACCAATACTGTCATTATCGCGGGGCATCGGAATCGGACAGAGGTCCTGAACCTGGTCATCGGCAACCTTTGAGACACAAGCACGGAACCGGGGCTCAAGCTTCAGTTCCATGACGGTCTCGACCACACCATCGCTGTGCTCGTTAACAGCCACCATCTTGGCACCTCGAATGTAGCTGTCGACGTAGGTTCGGAACGTATCGTTACGCAAGACAAAGTCATTAACCGTAGAGCTCCCGTAAATCACGGTACCGTAGACACGCTCTGCAAGATTACGGTATGCGTCCAGCTGGGATGCCCGCCTCGCCAGGAGCCGTTTACGCGTGTTGAGCCGATCCTTTGACGCATCCTCATAGGTGCCAAATCCACTGACACGAACGGTGATCGGTTCCATCCCGGTTTGGCGCTGATCCTCTTTCGTATCGCTGTCCCGGTAGCTGCCGACTGGCGCGCACGCAGACACCATCAGGGCCAGAAAGGGGACAAGTATCCAGCGAAGGGTCATTTTTTTATCTCCGAAAACGTCATTTGGCAATTACCATGAAAAATTCACGCCAATTATTATAACCCTCTGATATCTAAATAGAGCCCTCCAAAAAGCGGGCTATCCGCATCCCCGAGCGGCAAAAATCTGCCTCGGTTTACACATCAAAAACAAACCGTTACCGCTTACGTCATGAGCACGGGCCCGCTCTACTCTAAGCTCGTCACTTCGGAATCGTCTATTTACACCTTTACTCGTCAAGAAACAGGATTCTTCATGAATGGTAACCGCCTGACCAGACTGTCTCTGGCCATAGGCCTGTCAGTTGCGTCTGCTTCCGCACTGGCAAGTCCCGAGCAGTTTATGTCCTCACGTTCGTTTGCCATGGGTGGCACCGGCGTTGCCACCGGTCAACCGGCCGATGCCGCTGCTACCAACCCCGCTCTGATGGCGGGCGACCACCACGACTGGTCTGACGATTTCGGCCTGATGCTGCCTTCTTTCAACGTGCGGGCAGCGGATGAACAAGAGACCGTGGACCAGATTGACGGTATTCAGGATGTCATCAGTGAGTTCAACCAGCTTGTCACCGACCTGCAGAATGCACCGTCACAACCGGGCGCTGACGCACTCGCAACATCAGCCGCCGACTTTCGTGACCGGCTGGTGAATTTTGACCAGGACACCGTACGCGCTAACGTGGGGCTGGGCCTGGCAATGGTGTTTCCCGGCAATGCGATCTCTGTGGGTGTGTTTGCCAACGGAAACATGACGGCGACGGTGCGTGGCGAACTTTCTAATAATGACCGCACCCTGCTAGACGACATTGTCAGTGCTGCCAATACCGGCACAGTAAGTGACGTTGAAACAGTCATCGATAACGCACCGGTTGATCAGGATGGCAATATTCAGTTCGATTCCAGAGGCCGGGTTCTGGCTTCTTCGGTCGGGGAAGTCGGCATCAGTTTCGCTCGCGCCTTCGAACTGGCCAACGGCAACAGTTTCCAGCTTGGCCTGTCTCCCAAATACGTTGAACTTCGAACCTTTCAGTACACCGAATCGGTATCGGGTTTCGACGACAACAACTTCGACGGAGACCAGTACCAGACGGACAAGAGCGGCTTCAACCTGGACCTTGGTGCGGGCTATTCGTTCGGCGAAGAGAATCAATGGAATGTCGGTCTTGCGGTAAAGAACCTGATTCCCATGGAACTGGATTCCAGGGTTAGCCCCGACCCGCTCAAACAGGAAGAGTTGCGCACACTGGAACTCGACCCCATGGTCACCGCAGGCATTGCCCACAAGAGCCAGTACCAGGTTATCACCGCTGAGATTGACCTCACCAGGAAGGAAGCCTTTGGTTACGAGGACGACACGCAGTGGGCGGCCCTGGGCGCTGAATTCGACGCATGGCATTATGCCCAGCTGCGGGTTGGTGTGCGGCACAACCTCGCCAGCAACGAGAACAACAGCGGCATTGAAGAGGAAACCCAGTTCACGGCGGGTCTCGGCCTGAACCTGCTGGGCGTGCGCATGGATCTGGGCGCCCTCTACAGTGATGCCGACGTAGGTGCAGCCCTGGAGTTCGGCACCGCCTTCTGATCCGTGGATCACCGTCTGACAGGCCCGCCCGGTGATTCCCGGCCGGGCCTTTTTCGATTCAGAGGTGCTCTGGTTTGCCTCGGCGTACCGGTAACCGGATAATTCCCGAAAACGACAGTCGAGAGGAATCAGCAACTTCATGCAAACCTATCTGGTCGGTGGCGCCGTACGCGATGAATTGCTCGGTCTGAATGTGAAGGACCGGGACTGGGTCGTGGTGGGCGCAACCCCCGACGACATGCTGAGACAGGGTTTCAAACAGGTAGGTGCGGACTTCCCGGTATTCCTTCACCCAAAAACCCGGGAGGAATACGCTCTGGCACGCACCGAGCGCAAGCAGGGCCACGGCTACCACGGTTTCAGCGTTTACAGTGCTCCCGACGTGACCCTGGAAGAGGACCTGAAACGCCGGGACCTGACCATCAACGCCATGGCCAAGTCCGAGCAGGGCGAGCTGATTGACCCGTTTAATGGCCAGCAGGATATTGAAGAGCGCCAACTGCGCCACGTCTCTGAAGCGTTTGCCGAAGACCCCCTGCGCATCCTCAGAACCGCCCGGTTTGCAGCCCGTTTTCAGCCCATGGGCTTTCAGGTCAGCGCAGAGACCATGACCCTGATGCGGGCCATGGTTACTGATGGAGAAGTAGACCATCTGGTCCCCGAGCGGGTCTGGCAGGAAATCCAGCGGGCGCTGCACGAAAAGGAACCCGGAACCTTTTTCGAGGTGCTCCGGGATTGCAGGGCCCTCAACGTTCTTGCGCCCGAGCTCGTCCCGGACGCCCCGTTTAGTTCAGCCCTGGCTGCCCTTCGCTGCAGCCACGATCGGGAAGGCTCGACAGCGGAACGTTTTGCCGCGTTGATGTCGCCGCTGCCGGAAGATACCTGCATCGAACGGGCGCAGGCGCTCAAGGCACCCAACGATTGTCAGAATCTGGCTCGCCTGACAGTGAAATTCATCCCGGCAATGAAAGACCCAGGAAACAGACAGCCGACTGCAGAGAACCTGCTATCCCTGTTCGACACAGCAGATCTCTGGCGTCGTCCCGAGCGGTTTTCCCTGCTGACCAGGGTATTGGCATGTTCACTGCCGGCAACGGCCGGCAATGCCATTATGCTCCTGGAGCGCGCCGCGGACGCAGCCGCCGGCGTTTCGCCGAAGGCTCTGATGGCGGATGGCTTCAAGGGGAAGGCGCTGGGCGAGGCAATCCGCAAGGAACGTTTAGAACGTATCGGGCAGGAACTGTCACACCAATCATCCTGAGGAAAGATCATGGCCGACACAACCCCCGTTGCTCTTGTCACCGGCTCTGCCCATCGCCTGGGCGCCCACACAGCCCAGGCACTTCATGGCCGTGGCTGGAAAGTGATCGTCCACTATCGTAGTCGCAAGCAACAGGCCGATGCATTGGTGGCGAGCCTGAATGCGACCCGGCCGGATTCGGCAACGGCCATTCAGGCAGACCTGAGCCAAATGGACGATGTCCGAAGACTCGGAGAGGACGCGGTCGGGCATTGGGGTAAACTGGACGGGCTGGTGAACAATGCCTCCGTTTTCTACCCGAACCCCACCCAGGACGCGACCCCGGAAGACTGGGACTCAGTGCTCCACACCAATTTAAGAGCACCTTTTTTCCTGCTTCAGGCATGCCTGCCAACACTGCGGAAAAACAATGGCTGTGTCGTCAACCTGATCGACATCTACAGCGAAAAACCGCTGGCCGACCATCCACTATACTGTGCCAGCAAGTCCGGACTGGCCGCGCTGACCCGGTCATGGGCAAAGGATCTGGCGCCGATCATACGTGTTAATGGCGTATCCCCGGGCGCCATTCTCTGGCCCGAGGGCGACGCCACAATGAATGAGAACCACCAGCAGACAATTCTTGAAAAGACTCCCCTGGCACGAACCGGTACTCCGGATGACATCGCCAAAACTATCGTCTTTCTCATGTGCGATGCGCCCTTCATAACTGGCCAGATTCTATCCGTGGATGGCGGCCGCAGCCTCAACATGTAGCCGCCCTCCGGACACGGCAGATTTAACCCTATCCGGGCCTCTTTCTTTCCGGATACAATATAACCAGTTTCCCGTCCTGCCGGCGTGGACCTGACACAATTCCCGCCCTTTCAAACCGGAGAAAACCCATGCGTGATGTCGTCATTGTTGCTGCCAAGCGTACCGCCATCGGAGCCTTTGGCGGAGGCCTTTCCAGCCTGCGCGCCGACCAGCTCGGCACCGCAGTTATCAAAGCCATTTTAGAGGAAACCGGCGTTGCCGGTGATCAGGTCAACGAAGTGGTACTCGGCCAGGTTCTGACGGCCGGCTCTGGCCAGAACCCCGCCCGCCAATCCGCTATCAATGCCGGTCTCCCGGCCTCCGTACCCGCCATGACCATCAACAAGGTGTGTGGTTCCGGCCTCAAGGCGGTTCATATGGCAGCACAGGCAATCCGCTGCGGCGACGCAGAACTTATGATTGCCGGCGGCCAGGAGAGCATGAGCCAGGCGCCTCACGTGCTGCCCAACAGCCGCAATGGTCAGCGAATGGGCAACTGGACCATGATCGACACCATGATCACCGACGGTTTGTGGGATGCCTTCAACGACTACCACATGGGCGTTACCGCCGAAAACATCGTCGAGAAATATGGCATCAGCCGGGAAGAGCAGGATGAATTCGCCGCCGCGTCCCAGCAAAAAGCGGTTGCTGCCAGTGAAGCGGGTTATTTCGATGGCCAGATCGTGCCCGTATCCATTCCCCAGCGGAAGGGTGACCCGATCGTCGTCAATAAGGATGAAGGTCCCCGCGCTGGCGTGACCGGCGAAGGCCTTGGCAAGTTACGGCCGGCGTTCAAGAAGGATGGAACGGTCACCGCAGGCAACGCGTCTTCGCTGAATGATGGCGCCGCGGCCGTCATGGTGTGCAGTGCTGAGAAAGCCAAAGAACTTGGCCTGACTCCGCTCGCCACCATAAAGGCTCATGCCAATGCCGGCGTTGATCCCTCCATCATGGGCACCGGCCCGATTCCCGCCAGTCAGCGCTGCCTCAAACTGGCGGGCTGGAGCGTGGATGATCTGGACCTGGTCGAAGCGAACGAGGCCTTTGCCGCCCAGGCCATCTCCGTAAACCGCGACCTTGGCTGGGATACCAGCAAGGTCAATGTCAACGGCGGCGCCATCGCCCTGGGCCATCCCATCGGTGCGTCCGGCTGCCGAATTCTGGTTTCCCTGCTGCACGAAATGGTTCGCCGTGATGCCCATAAAGGCCTGGCGACGCTGTGCATTGGTGGCGGCATGGGTGTTGCGCTGGCCGTTGAACGCTAAGCTCCATGCTGAATGTGGTGCTGTATGAGCCGGAGATACCGCCGAATACCGGTAATATTATCCGGCTCTGTGCCAATACCGGCTGCCTGCTGCATCTGATTAAACCCCTGGGATTCACCCTGGAGGACAAGCAGATGCGGCGCGCAGGACTCGATTACAGTGAATACGCCAGTATCAGGGTCCACGAGAACTACCAGGCTTTCCTGGCGAGTGAACAACCGCAGCGACTGTTTGGACTCACCACCAAGGGTAGCCATCACTATCACGAGGTGCGTTACCAGGAAGGTGACTACCTCATGTTTGGCCCCGAAACCCGGGGGCTGCCCGTTTCCGTCAGGGAATCCCTGCACCCCGATCGATGCCTGCGGGTGCCGATGCGCCCGGAAAGCCGGAGCCTGAACCTGTCCAACACCGCTGCGCTGGTGGTATATGAAGCATGGCGACAACTGGAGTTCGCCGGCGCTACCTGAACAGCCCTTCGTACTTGCACAAAAAAACCGGCATAAGCCGGTTTTTTTGTGCAGGACGCAAGCCCGGATTAATGGGTTTGCTGCTCTTCCTTGGCGTCGCCATTCGCTTCTTCCTGCTTGCGCTTCAATGCCTGGGCATAAATGGCATCGAAATTAACCGGCGCGAGCATGAGCGCGGGGAAGCTGCCCTTACCGACGACGCCGTCAATGGCTTCGCGAGCGTAAGGGAAGAGGATCGTCGGGCAGTATGCACCCAGCATCTGACCAAGCTGTGCACCTTCGATACCTTGCACCAGGAAAACGCCAGCCTGCTGAATCTCAACGATGTAGGCAACTTTCTCACCGACTTTTGCGGTGATCGTCAGAGACAGAACCACTTCGTATTGATTATCGCTTACCTTATTGTGCGAAGTATTCAGGTCCATATTAACCTGCGGCTTCCACTGCTCCTGAAATACCGCCGGAGAATTGGGCGACTCAAAAGACAGGTCCTTCACGTAAATGCGCTGAAGGGCAAACTGGGGTTGGTTCTCGTTTTCGGTGCCTGCTGCGGCTTGCTGATTCTCAGCCATTTTCAGTCCTTTCGTTCTCGATCGTGGGCTCAGGCCCGTTGTTATCAGGTGTGCTGCCGGAACAGTCTGCTGCGCGGCAGCGCCAGCTTATGTGAAACAGTGCGGCAGATTGCGCTCCAGATCAAGAGCCAACTCCGGCCCTACTTTTTGACCAGTGGCAGATTGCTCGCTTTCCAGTCGCTGATGCCGCCATTAAGACGCACAACGTTACTGAACCCTTCGGCACTGAGCTGCTTCACCGCCATCGCAGAATGCTGCCCCATTTTGTCGGCAACGATAATCTGCTTTTCCTTGAACTTGTTCAGTTCGGAAACGCGGCTCTTCAGACTGTTCAGGGGAATATTGACAGAACCGGTGATACGGCCCTCGCCAAATTCCTTCCGATCCCGGATATCCACCACCACTGCTTCATCCTTGTTGATCAGATTGACTGCACCCTGGGCCGAAATCTTGGCACCGCCTCGACGGGACTCAAGAAACAGAATAGCCAGCAAAAACGCCACAAACAGCGACACAAGAATGTAGTGGTTAACAACAAATTCGAACAAGCGGTCCATGAAAGTACCCTGGAAAATAATTTGGCTGGATTATACACACACGGGAGCGGTCACAGAAGGCGGCCAACGTGGCTTGTGCGAATCAAAACGGTTAGAATCGGCGCTCCCGTTTATTAACTTTTCCAACAAACCGGATGAAGTGATGACTGCGACGCGCAAGCCGACTGCACTGATTATCCTAGACGGCTGGGGCTATCGTGACCCGGCTGACGACAACGCCATCAGCAATGCCAGCACTCCGTTCTGGGACAAACTCTGGCAAAACCAGCCAAAGACCCTGATCAATACCTCGGGCATGTTTGTCGGCCTGCCCCAAGGCCAGATGGGCAACTCCGAAGTCGGTCACATGAATCTGGGCGCTGGCCGGGTGGTTTATCAGAGCCTGACCCGCATCGACAAAGATGTTGAAACCGGCGGCTTCCAGAAAAACGAAGTGCTTTGCTCGGCTATCGACAAGGCTGTGAGCAACGGCCGTGCCGTTCACCTCATGGGCCTGCTCTCTCCGGGCGGCGTCCACAGCCACGAAGATCACATTCTGGCGGCTGCTGAACTGGCCGCGGCCCGTGGCGCAAAGGAAGTGTACATTCACGCTTTCCTGGATGGCCGGGACATGCCACCGCGTAGCGCCAAACCATCGCTGGAAAAGGCCGCCGCCAAACTCAAGAGCCTCGGTGTCGGGCGAGTAGCGTCCATTGTTGGCCGTTATTACGCCATGGACCGGGACAATCGCTGGGATCGGGTTGAAGCAGCCTACAACCTGATGACCCAGGGTACTGCGGACCTTACCGCGGCCGACCCCGTTAACGGGCTGGAGCAGGCTTACGAGCGCGGAGAAAACGACGAGTTCGTCAAACCGACCCGCATTCACGCTGCCGGCGAAGCGGCAGGAACCATTAACGATGGTGACGCCGTGCTGTTCATGAACTTTCGCGCCGACCGTGCCCGTGAGATGACACGCACGTTTGTGGATAAGGACTTTGACGGCTTTGATCGCCGCAAGCATCCGAAACTGGCCGACTTTGTCATGCTGACGGAGTACGCCGCGGACATCAAAACCTCCTGCGCTTACCCGCCTGAGCAACTGAGCAACGGCCTCGGTGAATACATGGCGAAAGAGGGCAAAACCCAGCTGCGCATATCGGAAACCGAGAAGTACGCGCACGTCACTTTCTTCTTCAATGGTGGCCTGGAAACACCGTTCGAAGGTGAAGATCGCATCCTGGTGCCATCTCCCAAAGTGGCCACCTACGATCTGCAACCGGAAATGAGCGCACCGGAAGTCACCGACAAGCTGGTTGAAGCCATCAAGAGCGGCAAATACGACCTGATTGTGTGCAACTATGCCAACGGCGATATGGTAGGCCACACCGGTAAACTGGACGCCGCCATCAAGGCCGCCGAATGCCTCGACCACTGTGTTCAGCGTGTAGTGGAGGCACTGGATGAAGTGGGTGGTGAAGCCTTGATTACCGCAGATCACGGCAACTGCGAGCAGATGACCGACCCCGACTCCGGCCAGGTACACACCGCCCATACCATTGGTCCGGTCCCTCTGGTTTATACCGGACACCGCAACGTCTCCCTTCTGGATGATGGCAGCCTGAGCGATGTAGCACCGTCCCTGCTGGCGTTGATGGGCCTGGAACAGCCCCAGGAGATGACCGGCCACAGCCTGGTCAAAACCGGTTGACTGCAAGGCCCGTAGCATTGTTTAAGCTTCTACCGGCTCTGGCGTTCGCGCTGTTTGCAGGCGCAACGCCGGCAGTCGCGCAGGAAGAAGTAACCCCGGCCCAGATCGAAGACCTCAAGGACCGCATTGAGGACATCGACGAGTGGCTGGCGGACGCTGAAGAAGACCGTTCCGCACTGGAACGGCAGCTTGCTGCGACCGAGCGCAAGATCGGGAGATTGACCCGTGAGCGCCGCTCCCTGCGTGAGAATGCCAGGGAACAGCAGCAACGCCTTGGCCAGTTGGAACAGGAAGCACAAGAGCTCACCCGCACCCTGGACCGTCAACGAGAGAGCCTGAAACGGCAGATCCGCGCGGCCTGGATGGAAGGTGATGCCCCTGCCGTGAAAGTCCTGCTGAACGAGATTGATCCGGACAAGGTCGCCCGGACCATGACCTATTACGAATACCTCAGCCGGGACACTGTTGAACGTCTCGAAGCCTTTCGCAAAAGCTTGCAGGAACTGAAGAAAACCCGCGCCGACGTCGAGGCGACGCGAGTAGAGCTGGCACGGACTGAAGCCGATGTTGCCAAACGACAAGAACAGCTAGCGGGCTCCCGAAAGGAACGCCAACAGACCCTCGCGGCCCTGAACTCCGATATACGTACCAGGCGCAGCGAACGGGAGGATCTTGAGTCCGACCGCAAGCGGCTTGAGAAGCTTCTGGAAGAAGTCCAACAGGCCATTGCCCGTATTCCATCACCCAACGAGTCACAACCATTCCGCTCACTTCGGGACAAACTCCCCTGGCCCCTGCGCGGCAAGGTTCTGAGCGGGTTCGGTGATCAGTATGCGGACGGCAAGCTACGTCGTAATGGTCTGCTTATCAGCACGGACGAAGAGGCTGAGGTCAAGGCAATACACTACGGGCGGGTCGTGTTTGCCAACTGGCTCAGGGGCTTTGGCCTGATCACCATTATTGATCACGGCGATGGCTACATGACACTCTACGGCCACAGCAGCAGCCTGTTCACAAGCCCGGGAGACTGGGTCGCTGCAGGTGAATCCATTGCCCTGGCCGGCAGGACCGGCGGCACGGACAAGCCCGCGCTGTATTTCGAAGTGCGCCACAATGGCAAGCCGGACAACCCCAAACGCTGGCTGGCGAACTGAACGCCCCGTTAGGGCTGACAAACGTCCGCGCTAACGCCATACTGTCTGGGATCAGGGAACCCAGTCCAACTATCGGAATAAAAACGGGATATGTGAATGAAACGGGTAAGAAGTACACTCCAGGCCTTTCCTTTGCGCTCCATCGCTCTCGCTACCTGTTTTGCCATTTCCCCCGGACTCGCCTTTGCCCAGGATAACGAGCCCGACGACCAGCAGCTCCTGGAGGGAATACAAAACGGTGAACGGGTGGAAATCAAACTCCCGGACCCGGAACAACAGCTGCCCCTGGACGACCTGCGCAAGTTCACTGAAGTCTTCAGCCGCATCAAGGATGCCTATGTTGAAGAGGTAGACGACCGTGAGCTTCTTGAAAGCGCCATCAAGGGCATGCTCTCTGATCTCGACCCACACTCCACCTATCTCGCGCCGAAGGATTACGAGGAGCTGGAGGAGAGCACCTCCGGTGAATTCGGAGGCCTTGGCATCGAGGTTGGTATGGAAAACGGTTTCGTGAAGGTCATCGCTCCGATTGATGACACCCCGGCCCAGAAGGCCGGAGTCCAGGCAGGAGACCTGATCATCAAGCTCGATGAAAAACCGGTAAAAGGAATGGGCCTTGAGGAAGCCGTTAAACTCATGCGTGGCAAACCAGGCTCCATCCTGACGCTGACCATTATGCGAGAAGGGGAAAGCGCCCCTATGGAAATCAAGGTCGAGCGGGACATCATCAAAGTCACCAGTGTTAAATCACGGATGATCGACAACGGCTACGGCTATGTTCGCATCACGCAATTTCAGGCCGACACCGGTGACCAGTTCCTGAAAGCGCTCAACACTCTTGAAGAGAAGCGTGGCAGCGATCTTGACGGCCTTATTATTGACCTGAGAAACAACCCGGGCGGCGTTCTGCAGGCCGCTGTTGCAACTGCAGATGCGCTGCTGAATGAAGGCCTGATTGTTTATACCGAAGGCCGGATCCAGAGTTCACGACTGCGTTTCAGCGCCAAGTCCGGTGATGTAATGGAAGGAACACCTATCGTGGTGCTGATCAACGGCGGCTCCGCCTCCGCATCGGAAATCCTCGCGGGCGCGCTTCAGGATCAGGAGCGGGCAGTCATTATGGGCACCCAGTCCTTCGGCAAGGGCAGCGTTCAGACAGTGATCCCACTGGATGAGACCCATGCCATCAAAATGACGACTGCTCGCTACTACACGCCAAACGGGCGCTCCATCCAGGCAACCGGTATCAAACCGGACATTCTGGTACGCCCGGCCGAACTGACAGAGCTGGATAGTCAGCCATTCTTCACTGAAGCAGACCTCAGTGGTCATCTTGAGGGCCAGAATGAAGATAAGAAGCCGGCGCAGGACGACGTAGAAAGCGAAGCGAAGGCCGCTTCCCTGGCCAGCCGTGATTACCAGTTACGCTCTGCACT
This sequence comes from Marinobacter sediminum, assembly GCF_023657445.1. NCBI lineage: Bacteria > Pseudomonadati > Pseudomonadota > Gammaproteobacteria > Pseudomonadales > Marinobacteraceae > Marinobacter > Marinobacter sediminum. Next base: position 2,518,352 of record NZ_JAGTWY010000001.1, read on the forward strand.
TAACCTGCTGAAGGGCCTGCATATCCTCAGCGGCAAAGACCGGGCGGATACCGGTAACACGGGACAGGGAACCGCACAGTGAGACTGTTTCCACTCCTGGCTTTCCTGGCGGCGACAGCTGTCGCCGCCTCGGCAGCGGCTGAGCCGGCCCAGGATTCTGAAAAGACCTCCCTGCCCCCGACCATTGCCATCATCATTGATGACATGGGACACAATTTCGAAGAAGGCGAGCGGCTGGCCAACATGGACCAGCCCCTGACCCTGGCATTCCTGCCGTACCGCCCCTACACCGTGCCTCTGGCGCAGTTGGCATGGCGCCAGCACAAGGAAATCATGCTACACGCGCCCATGGCGAATACCCGCAATTTCGGCCTTGGTCCGGGTGGGCTGACGCCAGACATGGATGAACAGAGCATGGCCACCACCCTGCGCCGGGCACTTCAGGCCATCCCTCACGTGCGGGGGGTCAACAATCACATGGGCAGCCTGCTGACCCAGCAGCTCCAGCCAATGGACTGGGTAATGAAGGAGCTTAACCGTTACCCGGTTTACTTCGTGGACAGCCGGACTATCGCTTCCTCCATCGCCAGCGACGTTGCTACCGCCTATCAGATTCCCAACCTGTCCCGCGATGTGTTCCTGGACCACCAACAGACCCAAGAGTATGTCGATAAGCAGTTCAAATTACTGATTCAGCGCGCGAAAGAAAATGGCAGTGCTGTGGCTATCGGACATCCGCACAAGGTAACTGTGGACTACCTGGAAAAGCACCTGCCCCTGCTGGACGAACAAGGTATAGCGATAGCTACTGTCAGCGGGCTATGGGCAATGCGTAACAGCAATCATGAAATGTTTGCAGAAGGGGAAAAGCAGGCCATACGACCTGCCATTGCACAGAAACCTTAATCCCGGACTTCGATACCCTGGGCTTTCATGAAAGCCTTGGCTTCCGGAATCGAGTGCTGCCCAAAGTGAAAGATCGAAGCGGCTAGCACGGCATCGGCACCACCCTCGGTAACACCATCGGCCAGGTGCTGAAGCTCGCCCACACCGCCTGACGCAATCACCGGCACGATGACCGCATCGCTGATGGCCCGGGTCAGCCCCAGATCGAACCCGACCTTGGTGCCATCCCGATCCATACTGGTAAGCAGCAGCTCGCCAGCACCCATTTCCACCATCTTGCGGGCCCACTCGACGGCATCCAGACCGGTCGGTTTGCGACCACCATGGGTAAAGATTTCCCAGCGAGGCTCATCATCCGGGGAGCTCACCTGCTTGGCATCAATGGCAACCACAATACACTGACTGCCGAAGCGCTCGGCGGCTTCCCGCACAAACTCCGGATTGAATACAGCCGCGGTATTGATCGAGACCTTGTCCGCGCCTGCATTCAAAAGTTTGCGGATATCATCCACGGTGCGCACACCGCCACCTACGGTGAGCGGGATAAACACTTCCGCGGCCATCCGCTCCACCGTTTCATAGGTGGTATCCCGGCTCTCGTGGCTCGCAGTGATATCCAGAAAGGTGATCTCATCAGCGCCCTGCTCGTTATAGCGACGGGCAACCTCCACCGGATCTCCGGCATCGCGGATATCGACGAAATTAACCCCTTTCACCACGCGGCCTTTGTCCACGTCCAGGCAGGGGATGATACGTTTGGCCAGACCCATGATTGCTCCCTTACGCCTTCAGGCTGTCGCAGAAGGCCTGAGCCTCGGCCACATCCAGCGTGCCTTCGTAGATCGCACGGCCGGTAATAGCCCCAAGAATACCTTTATCCGCCACGGTTGCGAGACGCTTAAGGTCATCCATGTTGGTGACACCGCCAGAGGCGATCACCGGGATACCACCTTCTTGCGCCAGCGCAGCGGTCGCTTCAACGTTCACGCCCTGCATCATGCCGTCGCGGCTGATGTCGGTGTAAACAATCGCGTCAACGCCATCATCGGCGAACCGCTTGGCCAGATCCGTCGCCATGACTTCGGAGACTTCCGCCCAGCCGTCAGTCGCAACGCGGCCGTCTTTTGCGTCCAGACCAACAATAATGTGACCGGGGAATCGCTTACACATGTCTGTGACAAATTCGGGCTCTTTAACGGCCTTGGTTCCAATAATGACCCACTGGACCCCTGCCTTCAGATAGGCCTCGATGGTTTCAGCCGAACGAATACCACCACCAATCTGAATCGGTAGATCCGGATACTTGCGGGCAATCGCCTGAACAATCTCGCCATTGACCGGCTCACCGGCAAAGGCACCGTTCAGATCCACCAGGTGAAGCCGGCGGGCACCGGCTTCAACCCAGCGGGTGGCCATGTCGACGGGATCGTCTCCGAACACAGTGGAGTCGTCCATCCGGCCCTGGCGCAGACGTACACATTTGCCGTCTTTAAGATCAATGGCAGGAATAATCAGCATAAAGCAATGTCCGTGTTGTTCGTTCAGATGCCCCGGCGTTACTTGCCGGACCAGTCAACAAAGTTTTTCAGAAGCTGCAGGCCGGCCCGGGCACTTTTCTCCGGGTGGAACTGCACCGCAAAGATGTTGTCACGGGCAACGGCAGCGGCCAGATCTACGCCATAGTGGCTGCGCCCGGCAATCTCCGCATTGCCCTCGGCTTCTGCGTAGTAGCTGTGCACGAAGTAAAAGCGGTCGCCATCGGGGATGTTGTGCCACATCGGATGATCAACGGTCTGATACACCTCGTTCCAGCCCATATGCGGCACTTTAAGGCGCTCACCGTTCTCCACCAGGCTATCGCCGAAGAAGCGAACCTGGGACGGGAACAGGTTGATACAGTCGACGCCACCGTTTTCCTCGCTGCGGGACATCAATGCCTGCATCCCCACGCAAATGCCCAGAAACGGACGATCCCGGGAGACTTCACGAACCAGGGAGTCTACCCCGAGGCGATGGATCTCGTGCATGCAGTCCCGGATGGCACCGACGCCGGGCAGGATCACATGATCCGCCTCGCGTATCTGATCGGCGTTATCGGTAACCAGCACCCTGACATCCGGCGCAACATGCTCAACGGCCTTGCGGGCGGAATGCAGGTTGCCCATACCGTAGTCGATAATGGCAACGGTCTTCATAGTGAAATGCGGTGTCCTGTTCGGTGACGGATTACAGAGAGCCTTTGGTGGAAGGCATGATGCCTGCCATACGCTCATCCATCTCGATAGCCATGCGCAACGCGCGACCAAACGCCTTGAAGACGGTCTCGATCTGATGGTGGGTATTTTTGCCCTTCAGGTTGTCGATGTGCAGGGTCACCAACGCGTGGTTTACGAACCCGTGGAAGAACTCCTCGAACAGATCCACGTCGAATCCGCCGACAGAGCCTCGGGTATAGGGCACATCCATCATCAGGCCAGGGCGGCCAGACAGGTCCATAACTACGCGGGAAAGCGCTTCGTCCAGCGGAACATAGGCATGGCCATAACGACGGATGCCTTTCTTGTCCCCTACAGCCTGCGCGAATGCCTGCCCCAGTGTAATACCGATGTCTTCCACGGTGTGGTGGTCATCGATATGCAGATCGCCCTTGGCAACAACAGTCAGATCCACCAGCCCGTGGCGGGCAATCTGATCCATCATGTGATCAAGGAAGTGTACGCCGGTATCAAAACTGGACTGACCGGTGCCATCGAGATTGATCTCAACGGTGATCTGGGTTTCAAGGGTATTTCTTTCTACCCGAGCCTTACGTTCGGCCATGGGGACTCCGTAGCAATTAGGCGGCAAAATGCCGGAAAAATTCTATTTGCGGATTATACCTTTTCTGTCCGCCGGAGTCCCACAACCGGTTTAATCGTCCCGATAGTGAGCAGGACCTCAGAACGCTTTCTTCAGGTTGTTCATGTAGGTATCAACGAGGCTGTTGAACTCGTGTTTGATAACCGGGCTAATGGCCAGCTTCAGCAGACTTGGCAGCGGCACAGTCAGCTCTGCGCTTGTCCGGAACTTAACAGCCGTGGTGTTCTCACCTTTGGAAGTAATGACCCAGGAACCACTGACAACGCCGTTGCCTTCACCCTTTACCGGCTCCCAGGTGATCTTGCCCGCGTCTTTATCCGAATAATACTTGCAGGCGTAGATGGACTGGATGGCATGCTTATCCACACCCACTTTCTCCATCTCCCAGCGGAAGACGTTGTCTCCCAGATCAGTCAGTTTATGCACCTTCGGGAAATGACTGGCAGAACGCGGCACATCCGCCAACAACTCGAAAACTTCATCGTAGCCACCCGGAATCTCAAGGTCGCGGTTGAGTTCAATCGAAACGGTAATAGCCACAGCCAACTCCTTATTATGTTTATATGCGTTAATGTAGTCGGAAAAATATGTGCCTGCATTCTGCCCAACACTACGGCATTGTCATAGTCCTGCGCTGTTAATTTGTTAACCCTGCGTTATCCTTTCACTACTAGCGCCCGAATTCGCCCCGAATCCTGAAAGCTCGCCAGAAAAGGAAGACTGAACCATGAAAGCTGTTCGTTACGTGCTGATCGCCATTGTTGCTCTGATCATACTGGCAGTGGTGGCCGTCGCCATCGCCATGGCGGTGATCAACCCCAACGACTACAAGCCGCAGATTGAACAGGCGGTTGAAAAACAGACCAACCTCGATCTTGTTCTGGAAGGGGATATTGGCTGGTCCTTCATTCCTCTTGGCCTTGAGCTCAACAACGTGGAAGCCAACCTTGAGGGAAGCCGCTTCGTTGCTCTGGAACAGCTCGTGGCGCAGGTCGATTTCTGGTCGCTGATAGCCATGTCACCAAAGGTGGACACCTTTGTTCTGAGCGGACTGGATGCACGCCTGGAAGTGAACGAACAGGGCGAAGGCAACTGGACACGAATCATGCCCGAGCCCACCGGAAAAGCTGAACAACCAGCGACGGAAACAGGGGAAAAGCCAGCTGCCGAAACCGCTGATACGGGGACTGGCGGGGAGCCACTGAACTTCAATGTGCAGAATGTTCAGATTACTAATGCACAGGTGCACTATACCGACAAGAGCACCGGCCAGGCCGTCACCCTTGAAAACTTTGGTGTCAACGCCAGCGATATCACGCTCGGCTCCGAGTTCCCGCTCGATATCAGCTTTCGGGTAGAAACCACCAAACCGGCCTTTGAAGTGGACGGTAGTATCAGTGCCCGCCTGGCTGCCAATGAGGCCCTTAATGACTTTGCCGTATCCGGTCTGAAGGCCGTCTTCGACATGAGCGGCGAGCCGTTCGGCGGCAAATCCGTAACCGCAGAACTGGGCGGTTCCGCCAAGGCGAACCTGGAAACCGAAACGGCCACTCTCAGCGGCTTTACCGCCAGCCTGGCGAACCTTTCACTCGCCACCGACCTGAGTGTCAAAGGCTTCGGCGAAAAGCCGGCAATCAGCGGCAAGGTCAACATCAACGAATTCTCACTGAAGAAACTGCTCAGCAACCTCGGGCAACCTGCGATTGAAACCAGTGACCCCGACGCCCTGAGCGCCCTCGCCTTCTCTACCAACATCGGTGGCCCGGCAGGCAAACTTGAGCTTGGCGACCTGACACTCAAGCTGGATGACACCACGTTCAACGGCTCAGGAAGCTACACCCTCGCCAACAGCGGCATCGTATTTAACCTGCAGGGTGACAAGCTCAACGCCGACCATTACCTGCCGCCCGAGGCAGAAGGCGCAGAGGCCGAGAGCGCTCCGGCGGGAGAAGCGAGCACGGCGCAGGCAACTCCGGAAAGCGACCTGCTGCCACTGGAAACCCTGCGCACCCTGTTGCTTGATGTTAAATTCGGCCTCGGCGAGCTGATCGTCAGCAACCTGACCATCAACGAAATCAAGGCCAGCACCACCGCCAAGAACGGTCTGCTCAAAGTGGATGAGTTCAGCGGAAATCTCTACGAGGGCAGCTTTGGCGCCAACGTAACGATCGATGCGCGCACGGATAACCCGAAGTGGACCGTCGGATCAAACGTCACTAACGTTCAGACTCTGCCACTGCTGACCGACCTGGCAGAAGTCGATATGCTCTCCGGTGGCGCCAACCTGAAAGTGAACGCCACCACCACGGGCAACCGCATGTCTGCGCTGCGCAAAAGTGCCGATGGCCAGATCAGCTTTAACCTGGCCGAAGGTCAGTTCCGCAAAATGAACCTGACCCGTATGGCCTGCCAGGGTATTGCGATGGTTAACCAGGAAAGCCTGTCCACCAACGACTGGGGCACGTCCACACCGTTCAACGACATGCGCGGCACGCTCAATATCAACGGAAACATGCTGAACAATAAAGACCTTGTAGCCTCACTCGCCGGCATGAAACTCGAAGGCGACGGCAGTGTCGACCTGGAGCAGTCCTTGCTCGACTATGAGGTGGGCCTGCGCATTGTTGGTGAGATCCACCGTGATGAGGCCTGCCGGGTTACCGAGTATGTCCAGGATGTGGTCATCCCGGTGGAGTGCAAAGGCAACTTCTCCGAAGATCCGGCGGGGCTGTGCTCGTTTGACGGTTCACGCTTCCGCGACACACTGAAAACGATTGCCGCTAACGCAGCAAAGGCCAAGGCCAGGAAAGAGGTAGATAAAGCCAAAACCGAGGCAGAAGAAAAAGTAAAAGAGAAAATCGGCGAAGAGCTTGGCGACAAACTCAAAGGCCTGTTCAACTAATGGCAGACAGCTTCGCCAACAAACTGCTGAACTGGTATGACAAACACGGCAGGCATGACCTGCCGTGGCATCACAACCAGAATGCCTATCGGGTCTGGGTCTCTGAAATCATGCTTCAGCAGACCCAGGTCACCACGGTGATCCCTTACTTCAATGCCTTCATGGAACGTTTTCCGGACGTAGACGCCCTGGCCGAGGCACCGGTAGATGATGTGCTTAGTCACTGGTCCGGCCTGGGGTACTACGCCCGTGCGCGAAACCTGCAAAAAGCCGCTAAAACCGTTGTTGAAGACTTTGGCGGCAACTTCCCTGAAACACAGGAAGAGCTGGAAACACTGACAGGGATTGGCCGCTCCACGGCTGCCGCCATCATCGCTCAGGCATTCGGCAAACGGGCCGCCATCCTCGACGGCAACGTCAAACGGGTGCTCGCGCGCTACCATGCCGTTCCCGGCTGGCCCGGACAAACCGCGGTTCTGAACACGCTCTGGCAACATGCAGAAGAGTACACCCCGGATTCGCGGGTAAGAGACTACACCCAGGCCATCATGGACCTGGGAGCCATGGTCTGTACCCGCAGCCGCCCGGCCTGCAATGACTGCCCTCTGCAGCAAGGCTGCATCGCGTATGCCAGAGGTGAAGCAAGCCAGTATCCCGGCTCCAGGCCTAGAAAGGCCAAGCCTGAGAAAACCACCTGGATGATAATCCTGGAAGATAACGAAGGACGCATCCTTCTGGAACGTCGCCCTCCCAGCGGCATCTGGGGAGGCTTGTGGAGCCTGCCGGAGCTCGACCCCGCCTATGGTTCGGATGAGCTACAGGATGCATGTGAACAGCAACTGCGCCTGAGCTGTGGCGAACCCGAACTGATCAGCGGCTTTCGCCATACCTTCAGCCACTATCATCTGCACATACAACCCGCGAGACTCAGTGTCACCCGCCGGGATGGCATCGCTGAGGATGACCGGCTTCGCTGGCTGCACCGGGACGAAGCCCTGGCCCTGGGCCTGCCAGCCCCGATTCGTACCCTGCTGACAGAACCCGAACAGACGACCCTTCTCTGATACGGCCAGGCGTGCTCGCTACGCCCTATCTGTTATCATGCCGACAGACGCAATATTCCGACAGGAGCAACCATGAGCCGAACCGTATTCTGCCGCAAATACCAGAAGGAACTCGACGCACTCGACTTCCCTCCCATGCCCGGCAAGAAAGGTCAGGAGCTGTTAGAGACGATTTCCAAACAGGCGTGGGAAGAATGGCAGTCGCAGCAGACCATGCTGATCAACGAAAAGCATCTGAGCCTGATGGACCCGAATACCCGCAAATACCTGCAGGCGCAGATGGAACGTTTCTTCAGCAACGAGCCCTTCGACAAGGCCGAAGGCTATGTGCCTCCGGAGCAATAACACCGGATTGATCAAACGCTGAGCAACCCTGAAAAGATTCAGAATTTTTTACCCCTCAGCCTTGACTCAAAACATCGAAACCGGTTTAATAGCGCCCCGTTGCACAGCAGTAGCGCAACACGCCCGGATAGCTCAGTTGGTAGAGCAACGGATTGAAAATCCGTGTGTCGGTGGTTCGATTCCGCCTCCGGGCACCAAGTATTCAACAACAAAGCCCGCCTTGTGCGGGCTTTGTTGTTTCTGGCCGATGCCTTTGCGACGTCACCGTCGCGCCCATCTTTTTTGATCAATCCTTAATATTCACTGACACTGCCTAATTCGCGGGCTGCACCCTGCCCCGGCATTCCCCAAACCCAATAGTCGGATAACCGTCACGCCGACAGCGCGCCCGCAAGATGACTTCATCGCCATCCTCCAGAAAAGTGCGCTGCTCGCCGCTGGTCAGCGTGAGCGGCTGTTTGCCCCCGTTCGTGCTTTCCAGCAGGCTACCGACTGCATCAGGGTCCTGACCGGACAGGGTCCCGGAACCGAACAGGTCGCCGGGTTGCAGCTTGCAGCCACCGACGCTGTGATGCGCGACCATCTGGGCCACGGTCCAGTACATATTCAGCGTATTGCTCAACGCCAGCCGCTGAGGTGCCAGGCCCTGTTCGCGCATGGCTTCACTGAGCAGCAACACCTCGAGTTCAACATCGAAGGCACCACTTGCCTGGTCGGCATCATCAAGCAGGTAAGGCAGTGGCTGTGGATCACCGTCCGGTCGCGCCGGCTGCGGTTTGCGGAACGGCTCCAGCGCTTCTGGCGTGATCACCCAAGGGGATACGCTGCTGGCAAAGTTCTTTGCCAGGAAGGGGCCGAGAGGCTGGTATTCCCAGGCCTGGACGTCACGGGCCGACCAGTCGTTCAGCAGGCAGAAACCAGCTACATGGTTGCTGGCCTCACCAATAGCGATAGGCTCGCCCATGTTATTGCCCGGCCCAAGCCAGATGCCCAGCTCCAGCTCGTAATCCAGCCGTTTACTGGGGCCGAAGCTGGGCGTCTCCTGACCTGCTGGCAGGGTCTGGCCGTGGGGTCTGCGCACGGATGTACCGGAGATGCAGATGGTCGAGGAGCGGCCGTGGTAACCAATGGGCACGTGCTTGTAGTTGGGTAGCAATGGATTGTCAGGACGGAACAATTTGCCGACGTTCTGGGCGTGATGAATGCCAACGTAGAAGTCGGTGTAGTCACCGACGCGTGCCGGCAGGTGCAATTCACAGCGACTCATCGGCACCAGCAACTCCTCGCCGAGTGCCTGCATGGTCGCTTGCTGCTCGCTGTGTTCATCCAGCAATTGCACCAGCGCTGTTCGCAAGGCTTTGCGGCCAGAGGCGCCAAGCGCGAAAAACTCGTTTAACTGCTCCCGGCTGGCGGCTTTCGCCGCGACGGCGGCGTCACCGACGAACAACCCCGCGTCCAGTGCGGCTTGCAGATCGAGAATCTGGTCACCGATGGCGACGCCGCCCCGTGGCTTTTGACCGGGACGACTGAAAATGCCCAGCGGCAGGTTCTGGATCGGGAAGTCGGGATGGTCGTTGGCAGAACCAACCCAGCTCTTGTGCGGCTGCGCTGTCATTGTTCAGGGACTCCCCTGGTCGAACGTTTTGCTCATTCCCGACCAGCAGTCGTCGTAGTCCCGCTGTCGTTGCGGGCAGTCGAGCGCATGACGGCTGGCGCGCAAGACGCTGCCAGTTTCGAACATAAACGCCATGGTGTGATCAATCTTCTGTGGCGCCAGGTCGGCGGCGATAGCCTGTTCGGTGGTGGCGTTGTCCGGGCCGTGGGCGCTCATGCAGTTGTGCAGGGACACGCCACCGGGAACAAAGCCCTCGGCTTTGGCGTCGTACGCGCCCTTGATCAAGCCCATCAACTCGCTCATCCGGTTGCGGTGAAACCAGGGTGGCCGGAAGGTGTTCTCCGCCACCATCCAGCGCGGCGGAAAGATCACGAAATCGACATTGGCCTGACCAAGAACCGCACCGGGCGATGTCAGCACCGTGAAGATGGAGGGGTCCGGGTGGTCAAAGCTGACCGTGCCGAGGGTGTTGAATCGGCGCAGATCGTACTTGTACGGTACGTTATTGCCGTGCCACGCAACGACATCAAAGGGTGAGTGATCGAGATCCGTGGCCCACAGTTCGCCGAGAAACTTCTGCACCAGAACCTCGGGTTGGTCACTGTTTTCGTAGTAGGCGACCGGCGTCAGGAAATCCCGCGGGTTGGCCAGCCCGTTGCTGCCAATCGGGCCTAAATCGGGCAACCGCAAGGCGCAGCCGTGGTTCTCACAGATGTAGCCGCTGGCACTGGCGTCAAGCAACTCGATGCGGAACTTGAGACCACGGGGCAGCACCGCGATTTCCTCCGGTTCGATGGCCAGCACGCCGAGCTCGGTAATGATTTTCAAACGGCCCTGTTGCGGCACGATCAGCCATTCGCCGTCGGCATTGAAAAACGACCGTGTCATGGATGCATTGGCGTGATACAGGTGCACGCTGACACCGTCGGCCTGCTCGGCGGGCGATGTCGCCGCGAGCGTGGTCAGTCCAGCCAGGAAGTCGGTGGGTTCGGATGGGACCTCAAAGGGATTCCAACGCAGGCGGTTGGGGTTGATCGGCCCCAGTTCCTGGCCGATGATCTGTTGGGTCAGCCGATGGTATTCGGGGTGGGTAGAGGAAGGCTTGATGCGGTACATCCACGTTCGGCGGCCTTCGGCCCGGGGTACCGTAAACGCCGTGCCCGAGAGCAATTCCGTGTACAGGCCATAAGGGACTTTCTGCGGTGAGTTCTGCCCGACCGGCAACGCGTCAGGCAAGGCTTCCGTACTGAACTCATTGCCGAAACCGGATTGGTAGATAAGGGCATCGGACGAAGATTGTGATCCCATGTTCACCTCTATGCGCAGAGCGACTACGCAGATAGCAATTTAAGTTAAACTAATTTGTGTTATGAAACGGGTCAAGTTGTATAACAGGCCTTCTCATAAGCTTGCCGGCGTCGACCCTAGGTCGTTTTCAGGACGCCACGGCGGACCTGATCACGCTCGATCGATTCGAACAATGCCTTGAAGTTCCCCTCCCCGAAACCTTCGTCGCCTTTGCGCTGGATGAACTCAAAAAATACCGGCCCCATCAAGGCTTCCGAGAAAATCTGCAGCAGCAGGCGGCAATCGCCGTCTATGGAGCTGCCGTCCAGCAATATGCCACGGGCCTGCAGCTCGTCGACCGGCTCATTGTGTTCGGGCAGACGCTCATCAAGCATTTCGTAGTAGGTGCGCGGAGGTGGGGTCATAAACCGCATGCCCCGGGCTTTCAATTCATCCCAGGTGCTCAAAAGATCATCAGTAAGGAAGGCCACATGCTGAATGCCTTCACCATTGAATTGCATGAGGAACTCTTCAATTTGTCCGGCGCCCTGTGAGGATTCCTCATTCAGCGGAATGCGGATCATGCCGTCGGGCGCGGCCATGGCCTTGGAGGTCAGGCCGGTGTATTCACCTTTAATATCGAAATACCGGAACTCACGGAAATTGAACAGCTTCTCGTAAAATTTCGCCCAGTGGGCCATACGTCCCCGGTACACGTTGTGGGTCAGGTGATCGATCACTTTCAGGCCGGTGCCCCTGGGATTGCGATCGACGCCTTCAATGAACGTGAAGTCGATATCGTAGATTGAGGAGCCCTCACCGAAGCGGTCAACCAGGTACAGTGGCGCCCCACCGATGCCCTTGATCGCCGGCAGCCGCAACTCCATCGGCCCGGTGGGGATGTCCATCGGCTGGGCTCCCAGTTCCAGTGCGCGGGCATAAGCGGCTTGGGCGTTTTTGACCCGGAAGGCCATGCCGCATGCCGAGGGCCCGTGCTCCGCGGCATAGAAGGACGCCACGCTCTTGGGTTCGCTGTTGAGGACCAGGTTGATCTCACCCTGACGATAAAGCGAGACGTTCTTGGAACGATGATTGGCCACCTTGGTGAACCCCATCATCTCAAAGAGAGGCTCCAGGGTATTCGGGGTCGGTGACGCGAACTCGATGAATTCAAAGCCCATCAGGCCCATAGGGTTATCGAACAGATCAGCCATTGCTTGGCTCCTTTAACAGGAAGGATGGAAAGCGCATAAACGAGTGAACGATTTCCATGGTGGCGCGCAGGAGACGCCGCGTACACTCCGAGCCAGGAAGTAGCCGATGATCAGTTTAAAACCTAGGGTTCTCATATCGAATTTCTTCATTCGTTCAAGCGGGTTTGTCCGCTTGAGCATCGGGGTGCGCACGCCGGAATGCCGGATGCTCAAGAGCCAGGCGTTCAACCCTCGCTATTCTCGGGTAGCGGTTGAGGTCAATTGCGAAGCGCCGCGCCGCATAGACCTGTGGCAACAGATACACATCCGCCAGCCCGGGCGTGCCAAAACAAAAGTCCTGGTCATCAATGAGCGCCTCGACAGCATCGAAGCCGAGACCGATCCAGTGCCCAATCCAATTATTGACCTCTGCCTCGGAGAGTTGCAACTGGCGCAACCGGTTCAGCACCGACACATTGTGCAACGGGTGAATGTCACACCCGATCAGCGCCGCCACGCCACGCTGCCTGGCACGTTCCAGAGGGCCCTCCGGTAACAGAGGTATCTGCGGATAGCACTCCTCCAGATACTCAATGATAGCCAGCGACTGAATCAACACCTGATCGTCTTCCACTCGCAGTGCCGGTACCCGTCCTTGTGGATTGAGGGCCTGGTATGCAGGCTTGAGGTGCTCGCCGCCATCACCAGTCAGATTGACAGGTATGGAGCTGTAATCAAGCCCTTTCAACTCCAGCGCAATGCGTACGCGATAAGAAGAAGTGGAACGATAGTATGTGTAGAGATCCATCGTGCCTACCAGGTTTCAGGATAGCGTCTTTGCACCGACTGGATGCAGAGAATTTATTTTTGGTGTTTTTACGATAAATGTAATTTGGATCCGCATTAGGTGTGTGTCAAGTGGCTGCGGTCTCGTGGAAAGCGGCAGGGCCAACACAAATAAAGAACCGTTTTCATACTACTTACGTTTCGGCTCCGGTTGCTAATTCGGCCTTGTCTCCCCGGGCGGATCTCAAATGGTCGAAGACTAATTCGCAAGACTTCTCTGATTTCGAGTACGGGGTGCGCTCAAAAGACTACACTGAAAGTATAACGTTCGATCAAGCACATGATTTTTCAAAAAGTTTACTGCGTGCAAAAAATAGTCATTTCTTGACCATAATTCGAGTTTAACTTAGCTTTTAAAATTAAAGCGCTTGCGTTCTCACTAAAACGAAGTCCGAAGTCTCGCAGACCCTTAACGGAGTTGTTATGGCGGACCACCCCTCCTCAAGCTCCTCTCACCCGACCGGGCAGTGCCCGATGGGGGGCTTCATGACGGCGCCAAATGGGTGTCCGGTCTCGCCTGAAGCGGCAGATTTCGACCCCTTCGAGAGCGCCTACCAGCTCGATCCTCCGGAAGCCCTTCGCTGGTCACGGGACCAGGAACCTGTGTTCTACAGCCCGAAACTGGGGTATTGGGTGGTGAGTCGCTATGCGGATGTAAAAGAGATATTCCGCGACAACCAGGTGTTCTCGCCGTCCATCGCGCTGGAAAAAATCACACCGGTATCACAAGAGGCTCAGGACACGCTCAAGGGCTACGATTACGCAATGAACCGGACGCTGGTCAATGAGGATGAACCGGCCCACATGGAGCGTCGGCGTGCGCTTATGGAATCGTTCACACTCGATGAACTAAAGCACCACGAGCCGATGCTCCAACGCCTGACACGGGAATATCTGGACCGGATTATCGATAAAGGGGAAGCCGATCTCGTCGACGAGATGCTGTGGGAAATCCCTTTGACGGTTGCTCTGCATTTTTTGGGCATTCCCGAAGAAGACATGGACACCTTGCGCGAGTACTCCATCGCCCATACCGTAAACACGTGGGGCCGTCCGTCAAAAGAAGAGCAGGTCGCAGTCGCGGAAGCGGTCGGAAAATTTTGGCAGTATGCCGGTGAGGTACTGGAGAAAATGCGCCAGGACCCGTCAGGGCATGGATGGATGAAATACGCCATCCGGAGGCAGAAGGAACTGCCTGACGTCGTTACTGACTCCTATCTTCATTCCATGATGATGGCTGGCATTGTTGCTGCCCATGAAACGACAGCCCACGCCTCGGCCAACATGTTCCGGCTGCTTCTGGAAAACCGCGAAGTATGGGACGACATTTGTGACAACCCTGCCCTGATCCCCAATGCGGTGGAAGAATGCCTGCGCCATTCGGGCTCGGTTGCAGCCTGGCGGCGAATCGCCACTGCCGATACCCGCATTGGCGATACAGAGATCCCGAAAGGCTCCAAGTTGCTGATCATCAGCGCATCAGCTAACCACGACGAACGCCACTTCGAGAATCCCGACGACCTGGACATCTATCGGGACAACACCACAGACCACCTGACGTTTGGCTATGGCGCCCACCAATGCATGGGCAAGAATCTGGCGCGGATGGAAATGCGAATTTTCCTCGAGGCATTCACCCGTCGCCTGCCGCAACTCGAACTGGTCCCGGATCAGACCTTCACATTCGTGCCCAATACCTCGTTCCGTGGCCCGGAACATCTATGGGTTCGCTGGGATCCACGCCAGAACCCCGAGCGGCGCGATCCGGAGATACTCGAGCGCGTCCGCACATTCACCATTGGTGCACCGACACCACACGATGCGGCACGTCCGGTCCGGGTAGCCGATGTGGCAGTCGAGGCCGAGGGCGTGGTCCGGATAGTGCTGGAAGATCCGCGCGGCCGCATGCTGCCGCAATGGAGTCCGGGCGCTCATATCGATGTCGTTGTCGGTGATTTTGCGCGTAAATATTCTTTGTGTGGTGATCCTGAAGACCCTTACCGTTTGCAGATTGCAGTTCTGAAGGAGGACGCCGGACGCGGGGGTTCCGCCTTCATCCACGAAACTGTGAAAGCAGGCTCGCTGATTAAAATTCGAGGCCTGAAGAATCACTTTCGCCTGGATGAAACGGCAGACTCCTATCTACTGATTGCCGGTGGCATCGGCATCACGCCGATCATTGCGATGGCCGACCGCCTCAAGCACTTAGGCAAAGACTACGTTATCCATTACTGCGGCCGGGGCCGGGAAACCATGGCATTTCTGAGCCGCCTGGAACGTGACCACGGTGACCGGTTACACCTCTACCCTGCCGACGAGAATCGACGGCTATCACTATCCACCGTTGTTGCTGAAGGTAGCGCAGCGCAGATCTACGCTTGTGGGCCGGAGCGGTTACTGGACGCACTCGAAGACGTTACATCCGACCACCCGGAGACACTTCACATCGAACACTTTACCGCCACCGGCGCGGTTCTGGACCCTGCCCGGGAAATCGGTTTCGACGTGGTGCTGACAGATTCCGAACTGACGGTTCACGTCGCTCCGGATCAAACGGTACTTCAGGCCCTGCGGGCGGTAGGTGCCGATATTCCCAGTGACTGCGAAGAAGGACTCTGTGGCACCTGTGAGGTGGCGGTGGTCGAAGGCGACATTGATCATCGGGACAAGGTATTGACCGGTTCGGAACGGGCACAGAACCGTCGAATGATGACGTGTTGTTCCCGAGCCCGCGAAGGGAAGATTTTCCTGGCTATCTGACAAGCAGAAACACTCAAGTGTCCAGGGCGCTGCTCCTGTCGGGACATTCGGAAAACAGGTAAACAAACCAAAAACAACATTGTCGAGCAGAACAATAAGGAGAATAACTCGTGAAAAATGTACTCAAACTCTCAGCCCTTGCCAGTATCTCATTGCTGTTGGCGGCCCCGTCATCGGCGGAGACCACCCTTAAACTTAGCCACTTTCTGCCGTCCGTACACGGTATCCATACGGATTTTATCGTGCCCTGGACGAAGCAGGTTACCCAGTGTACCGGTGGAGAAGTACAGTTTGAGATCTACCCGGGCGGCACCCAGCTCGGCAACGTCGCCAAACAGCAGGAACAGGTGCTCGCGGGCGTTGTTGATATTACCCACGGGCTGCATGGCATTCCACGCGGTCGATTCCCGCGCACATCCTTAATAGAACTGCCCTTTCTGACCCGCGATGCCGGTGATGCCAGCGAAACGTTATGGGAGCTTTATCCGGAGTACCTGGCTCCGGAATATCAGGGCCTCAAGGTACTCGCGCTCCACGCGCACAATGGCGGCCTTATTCACACCTCTGAAAAGCAAGTGGAAACGATGGAAGATGTGGCAGGGCTTCGTCTGCGAACCCCCAGTCCGGCCATTTCCGCCGCGCTGACGGCCTTGGGTGCAACGCCCCAGGGGCTGCCTCCCGGTGCGGTCTACGAGAATATTCAAAAGCATGTTATTGATGGCACGGTCTTTCCCTGGGACCCGGTGAAATCCTTCGGCCTGAACGAAGTGCTGAATTACCACCTGGATGCCGGCTTCTATACGGTGCCGTTCTTCTTTGTCATGAACCAGCGTAAATTCGATTCGTTGCCCGAAAATGTTCAGACCTGCATCGACGATGCCTCGGGCGCTTCGTTGGTTGCGAAGTTTGGTGACTGGTGGGACAAGTGGGATGCTGCTGGCCGCAAGGAAGCCGTGGAAGCGAATCACGTCATCACTGAACTGACCGACGCTGAGCGCAAGCGTTGGCGCGAGACGTTGCAACCAACCACTGATGCCTACATCGAACAGACCGCTGAGCAGGGCGTCGACAATGCTCGTGAAATCTATGAGCGCATAGTTGAATTGCTCGCCGAGAAACGACAATAAGACCACCCTGACGGTTGACACATTCGCTGGAGTGCACAACCCGGACGTTGGCGATAGCCCTATGAAACATGTACTCCAGGCACTGCGCGCGCTGATCACCGTATCGGCGGCAACTGGCGTGGCGGCTTATGCCGCCGCTGCCCTGTTCACTGTGGGAGACGTCATCGGGCGCCAAATTGGCATGCCAATTCCCGGCGTGATTGATCTCGTCCAGTTATGCGTTCTGGGGGGTGCCTGGCTTGTTATCCCCTACGCCTTTTTAACGGGCGCTCACGTTGGCGTTGACCTTTTGGTCGACTCCTTCCCGCGAGCGTTCAAAACGCTGCTCCGGACTGTGGCAGGACTTGCCGCGATCGCGGTGCTGGCAATGATGTTTAATTATTGCTACGACACCTTCCAACTAAAACTGATGTTCGGTGACCGCTCCCAGCAGTTGGGCATTCCTATCTTCTACTTCTGGATTCCGCTGCTGTACGGCGTTGCACTGTCCGCCGTTGCCGCTGCGCTGGCCATCATTCCGACACCCCGGCAGGAGGCACCGGAATGACGCCAGCCATCATGGGCTTTATCGGTTTCGGAGCTACGCTGTTTCTGATTGCTTTCGGATTTCCGGTTGCGGTTGCCATGGCTCTCGTAGGCGTCGTTGGCTTCATGCTCCTGAACGGTCTGGCCGGTGCCGGATTCATTCTGGGCTCATCCCCCTTCGAGTCCATTTTTCCCTATTCGCTCAGTGTCGTGCCGTTGTTCGTCATGATGGGAGTCTTCGCGGCGCGAGCTGGTTTGTCGCGTTCATTGTTCGAGATGGTCAACAGTTTCCTCGGCCATGTCCGAGGCGGCCTGGCGGTTACCGCCGTGGGTGCCTGCGCCCTCTTTGGTGCCATCTGTGGTTCGTCGCTTGCGACCGTTGCCACCATGGGTCGCGTCGCAATACCCGAGATGGACAAGCACGGATATGACGGGTCGCTGTCTTCAGCATCCATCGCTGCTGGCGGCACCCTCGGTGTGCTGATACCGCCCTCTATCCTGCTCGTGATCTTCGGCATTCTGACCCAGACATCCATTGGGCAGCTTTTCATCGGAGCTATTTTGCCCGGCATCATCGGTGCTGTCCTGTACGGCGTGGCCATTGTCGTCCGGGTACGCATGAAACCGGAACTGGCGCCACCAGCCGCCAAAACAGGATGGCACAAGCGGCTGGCAAGTCTCCGGCGGGTTTGGGGGGTACTGCTGCTGTTCTCACTGGTCATCGGTGGCATTTACCTGGGCTGGTTTTCACCGACGGAGGCCGCTGCGGTTGGTGCCGTGGGCGCTTTCATTCTGGCGCTGATTTCCGGGGAGCTGAACTGGAGCGCGCTTTGGGAATCCGTACGAGAGGCGGCAGGGCTGACCGGCATGATTTTTTTCATCCTGATTGGCGCGTCGCTGTTCAACTATTTCCTGGAAACAACAGGCCTGCCCAGTGCGCTGATCGCCGGAATTGAGAGCAGCGGTATGGGGCCGACAACGGCTCTCATACTGATTCTGCTCTTCTATATCGTGCTGGGCTGTTTCATGGATGCCATGTCCATGATTCTTCTGACTGTGCCGTTCCTGGCGCCGGTCGCCACATCGCTGGGTTTCGACATGGTCTGGTTTGGCATTCTTGTGGTTACCGTCGCCGAAATCGGACTGATCACGCCGCCCATTGGTATGAATCTGTTCGTCGTGCAGGCCACACAACCTGGCCTGACTCAGCGCATGGTCGTGCGAGGCATCCTGCCTTTCATCATCGCGGATATCGTCCGGCTCGCGATTCTGGTCGCCGTACCGGCTCTTTCCCTCTGGTTGCCAGCGATGATGTTCTGACAATGGCCTGTTGGCTGCGCCCTGGCCAAAACCTCCAGCGGCGCAGGTCGGCTGCCTTTACCAAACCGGAGGCCAACCAAACGGTTGGCCCGAGGCCGGGGAGAGCGATATTACAAGTGTGGTGGCTTATTGGCCGCCGCGCGTTCGGCCTGCCACTCCTTGAGGGTCTGCGCAGCTTTTCCGCCCTCAAGCGACCCGACTACTTCAAAAAAATCACTGCGCAGCGGGTCACTGACAACCTTCTCTCTCTTTTTGCTGCGAACTACATATACCGTCTGCAGATTCTGGTGGTCAAAGGCACGCCATTGCTGAAGGTCTTTAAGCAGGGTGTATTCGTGCCCTTCCAGCACTTCGATAAGATCCTGAGTATTGGTAGTTCCGGCGCGCTCCACCGCATCCTTGTACTCATAAACAATGCCATAAGCCGTAGCGGCAGTGGAGGTGGGCCTTACGCCGTACTTTTCGGTAAATGCCTCGACAAACTGCTGGCCACGATCAAAGCCCAGCTGGTAGGGAATCATCCATTCCCAGGGGGTCGTTGAAATAACATCTTCCATGATGGTTGCTCCAACTTTCTGGGCAATCCCAAGCGAGATATTAGGCAACACGATTTTCATTTTTGTTTTCAGGTCCATTTCATAGGCGACCTTGAGCGCTCTCACCAGATCGTCACCGTATAACACCATAACCAGTACATCGGCTCCACTTGCTTCGGCCGCCCCAAGTGCTTTCTTGAAATCTTTGATGAATGCTCTTGGAAAGGGGGTCAGAGCATGGGGATGGGCTTGCTTGTCGACGGTCTTTGTAAATTGGCGGATAGACTCTTCCGAAGACCAGCCCCAGGTATAGTCGGCCGTTACGTAAAAATACTTTGCATCACCAAACGTCGTGGTCAGATAACTTCCAAGCGCGTTCGCCGTCATCCAGGCATTAGGGTATTCACGAAACATGTGATCGTGCCCTTCACTACCTGTCGTGGCGTTCGCGGAGGTTGTTGTTCCAAAATAGAGACGACCCAGGTCTTTTGCGACCTTGCCGGAGGCAATAGTCACTGCGCTGGACGCACCGCCAAACACCATGTCTACCTTTTCCTGACTGATGAGTTCCTCGGTATTCGCGGCGCCGCGTTCAGGAGACCCGGTTGTATTACGAATGACCAGCTCGACGTCTTTACCGAGAATCCCACCGGCCTTGTTTATTTCGTCGACGGCCAGGAATGCTGCCAGTCTTTGCTGTAGGCCGAGGTCTTGGTAACGCCCGGATTTCGGATAATTAAATCCAAGCTTGATGGTGTCTGCCAATATCGGAAAACTGCACAGCAAAAGTAGAAACCCTGCAAACAGGGTTGCGATCTTATTCATTGATGAAGGCCCTCGTAAGTCTTTGTTTCTTTTCTTGGGCCACAGACTATATCTTTATTTCATGACAAAAATCAGGATTTTAAGCTTAGTAAGGCCGCGATTATCGTTACAAAGTGTAGTTTGTGCATTAAATGACATCATCATGCCCGGCAGCGACATGGCCGCATATTTCATGGAGATCCGGCCATTCCTCTGCGCTGAGCCAGGCCACCGAAAAGCTGATTACCTGTGACCAGTGAAAGGTGCGGACCAGCGGATCCCATACTTTAACTTTAGAGGTTGCTGTTTCGGTGGCGGGCATGAAAGGTCCCCTTATTCCTGGGGTTTCACGACGGCGAAGGTTTTCGGATCGAAGCAGACCTCGGCGGGATCTTGATTGAAGCTTAATCGACAGGGGAGTTTCATTAAGATTTGGACACAGAATCAAATGACTCTGTCTGTATTCCGGGTTTACGTGGGATCGAGGATTTTCGTAAAACCACCTTTCAGGCAGCCTTGCGAAAATCCTCCATCCGCACGGTCTTGTCCCGGCTGCGACGGTATTTGCTTTTGTCTTCAACAACACGCATCTGATATTTCGGAGACTTGAGGTCCCGCTGAACTGCGCTGTGCATTGTGGGCTTTGCCCGCTTTTTAGCCATGACTGTTCTCCATTGGCAATCTGTTTCACACACTAACAGTATACCACTCCTTGCTGATTCAAGACCGTAAGGAATGACACTCACTGTTTTACTGACCTTTTTTGACCGCCACCCTATTCGTCAGTTCCCCCGGGCGCCAGTCTCTATATCCAGGCCTACCGCAGGATACACTCCCGGCTCAGCATCTGGCTGAACTCGCGCCGCTGGCGCCTTAATGTATTGCCTTTGTTATTGCCATAACCCGCCCGCAGCTGCGACTGGATCCTGTCGAGCCTGCGTCGGTACTTGTCACAGGTTCTCTCATGCCTGGCACGAGCATCAGCTTTGGCACTGCCTGACGTCCGCCCTGACTGTTCAGAGCCTGAAAGCAGACCCTGAACATCAGCATGAATCCCGGAAACCCGTTTACCGCGACGGAGGTTTTCCGACATAGGCACCGTGGCAAGAGGCTTTAACTCGACTCGTTCGTGGGGAATTTTTCCGGGCGGGTAATCCGAGAAATGCGAAACACCGTTGCTGTCTATCCAGCTATAGACGTCTGCTCGGGCTTCCATGTTACTCAAAAAGGAAAAAGCGAAGGCTGCCAGTATCCATGGCATAAGGTCCACTCCCTGTGGTTCCGTTATCTGTTGCAGCAGTATAACGAAGCCAACAGGGAATGAGTTGAAACCGCTCCCGTTTTACTGATCCAGCAGTTCGATCCAGTGCTGGACAGGCACGGTTGATTTGGTCTCCAGATGCATCTGGCAACCAATATTGGCCGTTACGATACGGTCGGGGTTATCCACGGTCAGCGCCTTGAGTTTGTTGCCGAGCAGCTTCTGGCTCAATTCTGGTTGCAGCACCGAGTAGGTGCCTGCAGAACCACAACAAAGGTGCTTGTCCCGGGTAGCGGCCAGATTAACGCCAGCTTTGGTCAGCACCTGCTCCACCACACCGTTCTGTTTCATGGCATGCTGCAGGGTACATGGGCAGTGGAACGCCACTTTGCCCGGGTTCTGGCTAACCTTAAGCTTTTCAAGATCCTGCTTGAGCAGGAAGGCGCCAATGTCCGTGCACAGCTCGCTCACTTTCTGGGCTTTGGCGGCGTACACCGGATCATCTTTCAGCAAATGGCCATAGTCCTGCACCATGGCACCACAGCCAGAGGCGGTCATGATGATTGCCTCTGCCCCGGACTCAATCGCCGGCCACCACGCATCAATATTCTGACGCATGCGCTCCAGCCCTTTCTCGTGCTCGGAGAGGTGGTAGTTCACCGCGCCACAACACCCGGCCTCAGGAGCCTCCACCATGGTAATACCCAGCTTATCCAACACCCGGGCCGCTGCCGCGTTGGTGTTCGGCGTCGCGGAAGGCTGCACACAACCCGCCAGCGCCAGCACGATCCGGCTGTGGCTGGCTGCCGGCCAGGGACTCGCCTGTTTTCTCGGTGGTACCTTGGTGCGAAGTTTTTGCGGCAGCACAGGCCGGAATACCTGCCCAAGCCTGAGCAGTAAGCCAAACAGCTGACGGTTGGGGAGTACGCGAGCGAGTCCCCAGCGCATCCATTTGTCTTTAGGGTCCCGGGGCAGCTCTTTTTCCATCAACCCCCGGCTGATGTCGACCAGGCGGCCATATTGCACACCTGACGGACACGTGGTCTCGCAGCTTCGACAGGTGAGACAGCGGTCCAGATGCTCACGGGTTTTCTCGGTCACTTCCTCCCCTTCCAGAAACATCTTCATGAGGTAAATTCGGCCACGGGGACCATCACGCTCATCGTTCAGTTCCTGATAAGTAGGGCAGGTAGCCGTGCAGAACCCGCAGTGGACACAGGCCCGCAGAATGGATTCCGCCTCCTGACCTTCCGCCGTATTGGCAAATTGTTGAACCAGATTAGTTTGCATCGTGTACCTGCTCTTACAACCAGCTGTATAAACGTCCGGGATTAAAAATGTTATCCGGATCGAAGGCGTTTTTTATCCGTCGCTGAATGGTCTTGAGAGCTTCAGGCTGGTGATGCATCACCTCCTCAGAGCGGTCACCACCCCGGAACAGGCTGACCTGTCCGCCCGCAGCCCGAGCCAGCGGCTCCATATCTTTCAGCTCACCCGCACCACGGAACCAGCGTTGGGAACCGGCCCAGTCAATGAACCAGTCACCTTCCAGTTTCGGGTTAGCTGCGGTGGACCCAACCGAGAATCTCCACAGTGGCACGTCATTGCCGGCGAAGAATCCGTGTTGCATATCCTGAACCTGCTGCCAGAACTCACCACCCTTTTCCATCACCTCGCCGGACCACTTCTCAGCCGTGGCTTCCACCGCGGAACGGGCGCCGGACAATCGCAGATAGACCTTGCCATCTACCCAGCAGGCACCTGTGATTGGCTTGGATTCAGCCGCGCGGCTGTTCATGTAATGAATAACCTCGTCCATGCCCATTTCCTGTACCAGGGTCATGGATGCGGCCGGCTTCGGCATCACTTTCAGGCTGATTTCGGTCATAACGCCCAGGGTCCCCATGGCGCCAGCCTGAAGCCGGGAGACATCGTAACCGGCAACATTTTTCATGACCTGGCCACCAAAGCGCAGATGCTCGCCCTTGCCGTTCAGCAGGCGGACACCCAGCACCTGATCCCGCACCGAGCCGCTCCAGGGCCGCGCCGGCCCCGAGAGGTTGCAGGCCAAAGTGCCACCAATCGTAGACGCCGCACCGAGACGGGGAGGCTCAAAATGCAGCGCCTGCCCCTGCTCAGCCAGGGTTGCTTCGATTTCGCTCAGCGGGGTTCCGGCACGAACGGTAAGTACCAGCTCGACCGGATGGTATTCCACAATGCCGGAATGCTCGCCGATATTCAGAGTACCTGCGCCAGCGTCAGCTTCACGCCCCATAAAGGCCTTGGTTTCACCGCCGGCGATGTTGAGTTTTTGCCCGCCATCGCGAGCCTGGAGCACCTGCTCCCTGAGTTGCTGGTAGATATCAGCCATGAGCGGCTTCCGTTTGTTCGTGCTTGTGTTGTTTGTGTTCGAGGGAGCGGTATTCCTGGCAGAACTTGAGGGCTGGCACACCCTTGCCCGGATTCAGAATACCCGCGGGATCAAACGCGGCCTTAACGTCGTGGAACTGCTGCAGTTCTTCGTCGTTGAACTGAACGGCCATCTGACGAATCTTCTCCACGCCAACACCATGCTCACCGGTGATGCACCCGCCCACTTCAACACAAAGACTGAGAATGCTACTGCCAAACGCCTCGGTGCGCTCGAACTCACCCGGCACGTTCGCATCAAACAGGATCAGTGGGTGCAGGTTGCCGTCACCGGCATGGAAAACGTTGGCCACACGCAGACCGAATTCCTCGGACATCGTTTCCATCTCGGTCAACACACGCGCAAGATGCCGGCGAGGAATGGTTCCATCCATGCAGTAATAGTCCGGAGAGATGCGCCCCACTGCCGGGAATGCGGACTTGCGCCCTTTCCAGAGCAGCGCCCGCTCTTCCTCGCTCTGCGAGGTACGTACAGAGGTGGCGCCAAGCTTACGGAAGACCTCTTCAGCCTCGGCGATGTGTTCGTGCACCTCTTCCTCGGTACCGTCTACTTCACACAGCAACAACGCCTTGGCGTCACGGGGATAGCCTGCCTGGGCGAAGTCATCGGCCGCCACAATGGCATGGCCATCCATCATTTCCAGACCACCGGGAATGATGCCATGGGAAATAATGCCACCCACCGCATCACCGCCTTTCTGGACACTGTCAAAACCCGCCATGACCACCTGCGCCACTTCCGGCTTCGGCAACAGTTTCACCTTTACTTCGGTGACCACACCGAGCAGGCCCTCTGACCCTGTCATCAAAGCCAGCAGGTCCATACCGCAACTGTCCAGAGCATCGCTGCCAACGGTCACGACGTCGCCTTCAGCCGTTACCATTTCAACACTGTGAAGGTTGTGCACCGTCAAACCGTATTTCAGGCAGTGTACGCCACCGGAGTTTTCCGCCACATTACCGCCAATGGTGCAGGCAATCTGGGATGACGGGTCCGGACCGTAATACAGCCCGTACTGAGCCGCCTCCTCGCTGATAGCAAGGTTGCGAACACCCGGCTGCAGCCGTGCCGTTCGCGCCAGCGGATCAATCTCCAGGATACGGTTGAACTTGGCAAGCGAAAGCACCACGCCCTCCTTGTTGGGCATGGCACCGGCGCTGAGGCCGGTCCCTGCACCACGGGCAACGACCGGAACCTGATTTTCGTTGCAGATACGCATCACACGCTGTACCTGCTCAACGGTCTCCGGCAGCACCACCAGCAAGGGCATCTCGCAATACATCGACATGCCGTCGCATTCATAGGGCTTCATGGTTTCGTCATCAGTAATGACGTAGTTCGGGTCAATAAAGGCCCGGAACTGCTCCGCGAGCTCGGCTTTGCTGACTTTCGGCTTGGTAGTCATAGCGTTCTCTGGGTTCATATCCCGTCAATAACCGCTGGAAAGCGGATGTTGCGGGCGGTTCCGAAGACCCACCCGCACCGGTGTGACAGCAATCAACTGCGTTTGGTTTCAAAGTGGTCGAGACCCGCCTGGGCACAATCCATGTCCTGCTGCGGAGTACCGGAACTGAGGCCAATACCGCCAACCACGTCGCCGTCGACGACAACCGGCAGGCCACCACCTACAGAACTGACCCGACCACCAACTTCCGTGTGAATACCAAAGGCCAGATTTCCCGGCACGTTGGCTTTGTTGTAGTCATGGGTCGCTTTCTTGGCGGCTGCGGCGGTGAATGCCTTGTCCTGCGCGATGGTGATACTGGTGATCTTGCCTCCGTCCATGCGCTCGAAGGCGATCAGGTTACCGGACTCATCAACGATCGCGATGCACATGGGTACACCGATCTCGCGGGCTTTTTCGGCAGCCCCCTCTATAAGAATCCGGGCTTCAGCCACATCCAGTCTTTTAACTGTCAACATAAAAACGTACTCCTTGAATTCATTAACCGTAAACGAGTCCTGGCAGCCAGGTCACGATGCCAGGGATCAGGATACACATAAACAGTCCGAATGCCTGAATGGCCAGGAACACCAGAGACGACTTGAATATCGTCGCCATGGAGATTTCCGGCGGGCATACGCCGCGGAGGTAGAACAATGCGTAACCGAATGGCGGACTGAGGAACGACATCTGCATATTGACCAGATAAAGTACACCGAACCAGAGCACCACATCATCGCCAGCGACCGGAGGGAAGCCTAACAGCCCCGGGAATTCCAGCGCTTTTACGATGGGGATGAAGATGGGAACCGCCAGCAGCAAAATGCCCACCCAGTCCAGGAACATACCCAGAACCACCAGCAGGAACATCAGCAGAAACAGAATGCCGTAAGGCGACATGCCAGTGCCCAGGATGGCATCCGTCACAAATTCCTGACCGCCCTGAAGGATGTAGAAGCCAACAAAGACCGAGGCACCGAACATGATCCACAGCACCATGGCGGATGCCTTGGTAGTGGTTACGGATGCTTCCCGCAGTCCGGCAATGGAGAACCTGCCGTGCATCATGGCCACCACGATGGCGCCAAAGGAGCCGATACCGGCCGCTTCCACGGGCGTTGCGATGCCGCCGAACAGCAGGCCCAGCACCAGGAACACCAGAATCAGTGGAGCGATCAGGTTTTTCGTGAGAAGGAGCTTTTCCTTCAGGGAAATCCGCTCTTCCATCGGTACAGGCGGCCCCAGCTTCGGATTAATCCAGCTGCGGATCAGCACATAGGCAATGTACAGGGAAGACAGCATCAGGCCCGGTACCACGGAGCCGAGATACAACTCACCGACCGATTGCTGCGCAACAACCGCGTAGAGAATCGCCAAAATTGAGGGAGGAATCAGTATGCCCAGAGTACCGCCAGCCATAATTGAGCCCAGGGCGATCTTCTGATCGTAACCGCGCTTGAGCATCGCAGGCAGAGCGATGATACCCATCGTGACAACGGCGGCTCCAATGACACCCACCATGGCTGCAAGGAGGGTGGAGGCCAGGATGGTTGCTGTCGCCAGACCGCCGCTCAGGCCACCCATCCACTTGTAGACCACACTGAACATTTCCTCAATCAGGCCGGCGCGCTCAAGCATGGAAGCCATGAAGATAAACAGCGGTATCGCAGCCAGATCAGAGTTGGTCATCATCGGGAAGATGCGGCCCGGCACGAGATTCAGCATCAGTGCGTCGCCGACCAGGTAGATGAACATCACCCCCAGGCCACCGGTCACGAAAGCCAGCGGCAGCCCCATCATCAGGGCCAAGGCGAGGGAACCGAACATCAGATAGGTCAAAGGCCCGATCTTGACGTCCGAAAGGCTACCGGAGAGCTTGAACAGGAATTGCTCATCGCTCCACGGATCGTAGAAAAGAATGTTGATCATTTCGACACAGATGACAAACGCCAGTGCCACTGTGCCGATGATCATCAGCCAGGTACTCAGCTTCCCGACGAGGTTACTACCCGGCGCAGTTGTTGTATTTGTAGTCATGCGGTGCGCTCCCGGCCAAGACGGACAAACAGGACAATATCCTTGATCAGCTTGGATGTGCCTGCGAGTAAAAGAAGTAATGAGCCCAGCACCATCATGCCTTTGGCCGGCCAATGCTGGATGCCCCAGGTCTCAACCGTGGTTTCATTCATGGCGTAGGAATCCTGGAAGAAGGTCCAGGAGGTAACCAGCAGAATCAGGGCAAAAATGAAGAAGAACATGGAAGTAAAGATGTCCAGGCCAATTCTTCCCCGCGCCGGCAGCATGTTGTACATCACATCCACACGCACATGGGCGCCATGAAGCATGGCAAATGCGCCCGCCAGCATATACTGCATACCTAGCAGCAGGAAGCTGGCTTCATGGACCCAGATGGTGGGCATGTTAAAGATGTAGCGCATGACCACGCCAAAGAAATAGAACACAACGGCATTGATTGTCCAGAACGACACGAACAGACCGGATTTATCGCACATCCAGTCCACCACCTTGGTAAACCAGTTCCCTTCGAACTGGAGATAGATAAGTGGATCATCCTCTTCCGCCTGTAATTCCCCCGGTGTCAATTCCGGCTCGGCACTATCGCCTCCATGACCACCACTCCACTTGTCCCAGGCCATCATGATCAGCGGCATAACCGCAAGCCAGCCCCAGTAGAACCAGTGCGGCATTACGAATCCGAAACCTTCAAGATCAGACATGTTGTTACTTCCTCAGCCACAAAACGGGGAAGGCGGGACTCCTCGTTCGGAGTCGTCCCGGACCTTCCCCTTATTTCTTATTTATTAGTTCAGGAAGGTGTTACCGGCCCGGCACACCTTCAAGATCAGACTCAGTGAGATAGCCGACGGTATCGTTCATCATGTACTCGACCTGCATGTCGAAGATGGCACGGGCATTCTCATCTTTGTTCGCCCACTTGTACCAGATCGGGATCGCAGTGCGACGCCATTCATTCAAATCTTCCTGGCTCAGACGGCTCACGGTGTCACCCGCATCCTTGAACTTCTTCATGGCCTCAACGTTGCGCTTCTGAATGGTCAGATAGTGCTTCTGGGAATAGATGCGCACTTCATCCTCAACCAATTGCTGGAGTTTCGGATCGAGAGCGTTCCAGGCACGCAGGTTGACGGTCAGATCCATCAGGTCCACCGGTTGGTAGATCGACATTACGCCCGGAGGTCCGAACACGATGTAATCAGTCACCTGGGAAAAGCCCAGTTCCCAGTTCACCGCCGGGCCCACGTAATCGGCTGCGTCGATGGTGCCCTTTTCCAGGGCCGGGAAGATGTCAGAACCCGGCAGGCTCACGGTAGAAGCACCGAACGCCTGAAACACCTCAGCGACCATGCCACCAGGAACCCGGAGCTTCATGCCCTTAAGGTCTTCGAGGCTGTTTACCGGAGTCTTGGAGTGAATGATATTTGCGTCGTGCTGGATCGGGCCCACGTAGAACAACCCGAACTTCTTGTAGATCTCCCGGGTCTTCTCCAGCATGCCCAGTGAGTAGAACATGGTGTCCCACTGGTGAGGCTGATCGGGGCCGCCTGGATAGGATGACAGGAAAACCGAAGCGGGAATCTTGCCGGACCAGTACAGAGTGAAAGGGTTCATGCCCTGAAGAACGCCACTGCGAACCGAATCGAACAGTGAGTTGCTATCGGCGGCGACAGCCTTGGCAGGAAAGCACTTGAAGACCAGCTCACCGCCGGATTTCTCTTCCATGCCATTACACCAGTCTTCGAACAGATCATAGCCCACCGTACCGGCGTCCCAGACAGACTGGATCTTCCAGGTTGTAGCGGCCTGAGCCTGCCCGGCGCCCATCAGCATGGCGCCGGCAAAAGCGGCACCTACGGCTGCGGTCTTGAGAAAGCTCCGGCGAGGTGGTGCCTCTCCAGTTTCATAATTGTTTCGGATGTTTTTGTTCGAATTCATCGACACATCTCCGTTTGCGTTGTTGTTATCAGCGTCAGATCAACGCCGGTCGGGTGACTTACACCTACCGACATTAGCTGAATCTTCGTAGGCAATACCGATTTAGTCCAGTATTTAACCTACTGGTCATACCAGTTTTTCCTGCATTACAAATGGACGAATTGAACGGAATCAGCCATATTTACAAGGCTTGGGCGCATACCGGCAGAAGGATCAACCACATACAGTCACAAGGGTTACTGGTCAGACCAGCTAGCTCGCAAAGGCAACTGAATGGCTATTTCCCAGGAAATCTCATACCGGCTTGAACGGCTCATCCTCGACGGCGGGCTGGCACCGGAGCAGAAAATACCATCGGAACGACAATTGGCGACCCGCCTGGGCGTGTCCCGTGCCGTGATCCGGGAAGCTCTCCACGAGCTGCAGGGGCGTGGCGTAATAGAAACACGTCACGGCAAGGGCTCATTCGTTGCCAGTATGGTTCCGGGGCCCAGAGACATCGGAGACCAAAGCCCTTTAATGCATCTTTTCGAGGGGCATCCCCGCACCCTCTATGACTTGCTGGAAGTCCGCGAACAACTGGAGGGCCAGGCTGCGTTCCTCGCCGCACAACGCGCAACGAACGTGGACAGGCACCGGATCACAAAGGCCTTGCGTGACCTGGAAGAGACCGACCCACTCAGCAATGCACGTTCAGACCAGAATTTCCACCTCGCGATAGTCGAAGCGTCTCACAATCCGGTACTGGTGCATGTGCTGAATAGCCTGAAAAATATGATGCTTATGACAGTCCAGGCGTCCGTGGCCAACCTGAACCCCCGTGAAGAAATGCGGAAGAAAATCATTCGCCAGCACAGACAGCTATACACGGCTGTGGTTTCCGGGAAACCCGGTCCTGCGCAGAAAGCTGCCATGGCCCACGTGAAATTCGTCAGTGACTCGATGCGTGAGATGGAAAAGGAAGGCAGCACAGTGATCCGACTGCCCATACCATCAGAGGCAGCGGCACGGGATTTGCACCCGGAGCTTTAACCCGGACAGGCGCTTGCATTACGCACACACTGTTCCACAATGCATGAGGCGATCTGTAGCGAAAAGCGGCAAAAGCCGGTATCTGAGGTATTGATTTCCTCCGCCACAGCCCGTAAAACATTGCCTTCGAACAATAGCCTCAGGAGTGACCCATGGCGGACCAAGCGCCGTTGATCTGCAGGGATATCCACAAGACCTTCGACAAGCACCAGGTGCTTAAGGGTATTTCACTGGAAACCCGTAAAGGCGACGTCGTTTCGCTGATCGGTAGCTCCGGTTCAGGCAAAAGTACCTTCCTGCGCTGCATCAACCTGCTCGAAACTCCTACCTCGGGCGATATTATTGTGCACGGCGACCCAATACGGTTCACAACCAACCGCAAGGGCGAGCGCATTCCGGCCGATAACAAGCAGGTCGAACTTATCAGAGCAAAGCTTTCCATGGTGTTCCAGAGTTTCAACCTTTGGTCCCACATGACCGTGCTGGAAAACATCATCGAAGCTCCCATCAACGTCCTGAAGGTCCCGAAAAAAGAAGCCATCGAGAGGGCTGAAGCGTACCTGCAGAAAGTCGGCATCTATGAGCGCAAGGACTACTACCCCGCCCAGATGTCAGGCGGTCAGCAGCAGCGGGCGGCGATTGCCCGGGCTCTCGCCATGGAGCCGGAAGTCATGTTGTTTGACGAACCGACATCGGCCCTGGACCCGGAACTGGTTGGTGAAGTCCTGAAGGTCATGCAGGGCCTGGCTGAGGAGGGCCGGACCATGATCGTGGTGACCCACGAGATGGCTTTTGCAAGGGATGTGTCAACACAGGTCCTGTTTTTGCATCAGGGCGTGATCGAAGAACAAGGTACACCGGAGAAAGTGTTTGATCATCCGGACTCGGAACGCATGAAACATTTCCTGGCTCCCAACTTCTGACACACGGTGCTATCTTGATTGCGTATTGGATGCAAAACGTCCATAAAAAATAAGCCCATAAGGCAAACCACTGGAGAAGTGACTCATGAAGAAACTGATTGTTGCCGCGAGCTGTGCCCTGGCCATGACCATGGCGGCCGGTTCCGTACAGGCCAAGGACTGGAAAGAGATTCGACTCGCCTTCGACGTGCCTTACGAGCCGTTTGAGTACAAGGATGAGAATGGCGAACTGACTGGCTTTGAAATCGAGCTGGCAGAAGCAATGTGCGAAGAAATGAAGGCTGACTGCGAATTCGTAATCCAGGCCTGGGACGGAATGATTCCTGGCCTGGTAGCCCGCAAGTTCGACGCCATCATGTCGTCCATGTCCATCACTGAGGAACGTGCCGAGCGTGTCCTGTTCTCTGAGCCTTACTACAACACGCCAGGTGGTTGGTTTGCTCGCGAAGGTTTCGACACCGACGTGACTGATATGGCCGCTATGGAAGGTAAAACTGTTGGCGTTCAGCGTGGCACCACCATGGACACCTTCGTAACTGAAGAGATGGGCGGCATTGTCAGCATCAAGCGTTACACCACGGCTGATGACATGGTCCTTGATCTCGAAGGCCAGCGCCTGGACGTTGTGTTTCTTGATTATCCCGTAGGCGAGCAGACCATCCTGACCAAAGAAGGCTTCATTGAAGTGGGTGAGCCGGTCAAGCTGGGCCAGGGCGTTGGCGTTGCAATGCGCAAGCGTGACAAGGACCTGGCTGCGAAGGTTAATGCCGCGCTGAAAAAGCTGAAGAAAGATGGCACCTACGACACCATCATGGACAAGTACTTCAACTACGATATCAAGATGTAAAACCTATAGGGGTGGCCATAATGGCCACCCCTGATTATCGGACTTTTCCATGCTCGATCTGAAAGGCTATGGCCCGGAATTACTGGACGGAGCAGTGGTCACCATTGAATTGGCCTTCTTCTCCCTTGTTCTGTCCCTCACACTCGGGCTGATAGGTGCATCCTCCAAACTATCCGGCAACCGCCTGGCAAAAGGCATTGCAACGGGTTACACCACCCTGATCCGGGGTGTTCCGGACCTGGTGATGATGCTGCTGTTCTATTACGGAGGACAGGTCGCCGTGAATGCCATCTCGGACTGGATCTGGGAGGCTTATGAAGTCGACTTTTTCTTCCAGTTTGACCCTTTTATTTCCGGCGTAATCACCATAGGGCTGATTTTCGGCGCCTACATGACGGAAACCTTCCGGGGCGCGTTTCTTGCTGTGGAAACTGGCCAGATTGAGGCAGCCAGGGCCTATGGCTTTACTCGCTGGCATACGTTCCGGCGGATTATTTTTCCACAGATGCTGCGTCACGCGCTTCCAGGTATCGGGAATAACTGGCAGGTGCTGCTTAAAACCACAGCGCTGGTCTCCATTATTGGCCTGACTGATATGGTTCGTGTGGCCGAAGAAGCTGCCAAAGCCGAACGCATGCCATTTCACTTTTTCATTCCGGTGGCGTTTGTGTATCTGTCGCTGACAGCCGGTTCGGAGCTCTTTATCAAGTGGCTCGACAAACGCGCCAATGTTGGCGTGGTTCAGGGGGGATAAGACATGCCTGATTTTATCGCCCAGTGGCTGAACCAGAACGAAATCTTTACCGCCATGACCATCATGGAATACTGGGATGGCATGGTTAATACCGTTCAACTGGTGTTTTTATCGCTGGTCATCGGGTTGCTCTTTGCAGTGCCGCTGGCCATTCTCCGGACGGTGAAAAACCCGTTCGTGTCCGGACCGGTCTGGCTTTACACCTACCTCTTCCGTGGTACCCCACTCCTGATTCAGCTCTACATCATTTACTATGGTATTGCTCAGGTTCCGGGCATCCAGGAAACCTTCTGGTGGGAGATTTTCCGGGAACCCTTCTACCCGGCCCTTCTGGCATTTGCCCTGAACACCTGTGCTTACACGACGGAGATTATCCGGGGTGCAATTATCTCTACTCCCCATGGTGAAATTGAGGCTGCCAAGGCCTATGGGATGAACTGGTTTATGCGGATGCGCCGCATTATCCTGCCAAGCGCTTCCCGGCGGGCGGTTCAGGCGTACTCCAATGAGGTTATTTTCATGCTGCATTCCAGTGCCATTGCCAGCGTGGTGACCATCGTGGACCTGACAGGCGCGGCCCGGAACATATACTCTCGTTTTTATGCGCCGTTCGATGCCTTTATCTTTGTGGCACTGATCTATCTGATGCTGACCTTTATTCTGGTCTTCGCTTTCCGCAAACTTGAGAATCATCTTTTGCGACATCAGCGGCCTATCGGATCCTGACTCTGTCAGGCGGCATTTCGGCTTTCGGTGCCTGGGCGCTTTCGACGCTACAGGCTCCTCTATCGGTGCTTTAGTGCAGCCACCTGGCCTCACGCACTCCCGGAAAGCAGTCAGCCGCCCAACCAGCAACTGTATTCGGGGAATTCAATGCTCGGCAACCAGAACATCTTTGATGTCTCTTCAGACTGGCTCGATCACACTCTTTCTAACGTCTCGTCTAATCCCTCCGAAGTCGAAACAGAGCTACCTGACGGGGCACGCATTATCCGGAAGACCGTCGGCGTCCTGGAGCTGCACCCTTCTCCGAGTCGGCCGAACCCAAACAATGAAGCGCTCATCATCTCTGCCGGCGTACACGGCAATGAAACGGCCCCCATTGAGGTTCTGAATGGTCTGGTTAACGAACTGTTGAACGGCGACTGGCAACTGGCCTGCCCGCTGCTACTGATTCTTGGCAACCCCCCAGCGATGGCGGCCGGGGAACGCTTTCTGGATGTAAATATGAACCGGCTGTTCCATGGCGCCCATAACAAGCCCGGGTACCGGGACTTTCCAGAGGCGGCCCGCGCACGCCAGCTTGAAGCCCTCTGCCAGAGCTTTGCAGAGGCCCACCCTGGCGCCCTGTCCCATTATGACCTGCATACGGCAATCCGACCGTCGCACCGGGAGAAGTTCGCCTTGTATCCGTTTGTGGAAGGCAGGCAGGTGCCCGAGGGACAATGTGATTTTCTGCTGGAAGCCCATGTAGAAACGCTGTTGCTTCAACACAAGGCAGGAACCACATTTTCGTCGTTTTCATCCTCCCGGCTGGGCGCCGAGAGCTTTACGGTGGAGCTGGGAAAGGTTCAGCCGTTTGGACAGAACGATCTGGCCCGATTCGAGGGCATTCGCGATGCTCTGCGTCGGCGGTTCAGTGGCAAACCAGCACCGGAGCAAAAAGCGCCATCTGATGAACTGACGGTGTTTGAGGTGGTACATGAGATTCTGAATACCGGGCCAAGCTTTCAGTTCCATATTCCGGACGATGTAGCAAACTTTACCGAATACCAACCAGCCACGGTGATCTGGGAGGATGCTGAGACCTGTTACCGGGTTGGCGAAATTCCGGAGTCCATAGTCTTTCCCAACCGGGATGTACCGGTCGGCCAGCGGGTAGGCCTGATGCTCAGACCCCGGAAAGCCTCCGGAGCCTGACCATCAGTCCGGTCAGGCCGGTGCGTTTTCAGGCTCAGCCACACAGGTCCTGATCAGCTGCGTACATACGGCAGGGATAACCAGCAGGGTCAGTACTGTCGAGGCAAGCAACCCGGAGATGATAGCCCAGGCCATGGGTGGCCAGAGCGTGGAACTGGAGAATGCCAGCGGCAGCAGGCCAGCTACGGTGGTCGCCGTGGTGAGCAGTATCGGCCGGGTGCGTTGCTCCACGGCTTTACGAACAGCATTCCGTATATCTTCCCCGTTGCCCAGCTCCCGATCCATGACGTCCAGAAGGACGATGGCATTGTTCACCACGATACCCACCAGCGCAATGACCCCTAACAGGGACTGAAACCCGAAGGGCGATCCGGACAGCACCAGGCCGGGGAAAATACCCACCGTTGCCAATGGCACAGACAACAGGATAATCCCGACCCGGCGAAAGGAGTTGAACTGCAACAACAGGAAAAACAGCAGCAGAAGTATACCAATAGGCGCGGCGGTCAACAGGGCGCTATTGGCTTCGCCTGAACCTTCCGCATCGCCTCCTATTTCAATACGGGTTCCCGCCGGCAGGGGGTTCTCTTCCAGCGCCCCATACAGCCCCTCCAGAGCCCGACCGAATCCGTAGCCGTTTAGCAGGTTCGCAGTCACCGTATTCACTCGCACACCATCACGCAGGTAGCGAACAGCCGGCTCCCAACTGGTTTCGACGCTGGCCACTGCAGACAAAGGAATCGCATCACCGCGATCGTTATAGATGTTGATCGATAACAACCTTGAAAGAGACAGGGCGGTGCCTTCCCGGGAGCGCAGTACCAGCGGGATAGGATCATCTTCCTGGCGGTAGCGCTCGGCGACGACACCGAAGCTCTGGCCGTAAAGACTCTGGGCAACATCAGCACGGGTCAGACCGAACCGGGCAGCCGTTGCATCATCCACATTGATGGCAATACTGGGCACGCCGATATCCAGGTCATGACGAACATCCACCGTCCCCTCCAGCCCCCGAAGGGTGGCGAAGACCTGTTCGACAGCCTCGGTACGCGCCTCGTCACTGGCGTTGTAGACTCGAACTGCAACCGGAGCTGCCCGGGGTGGACCCTGGCCGAGAATGCCGGCGGTTACATCAAGCTCTGGCATCGTTTCGTTCACATGGGTGCGAACCCACCGGATCATCTCCGTGGTATCCGCCAGTGTCGGGGTACGAATGACCAGACGGGCACGATTGGGCGCCTGAGGTGCACGCTGGAGGTTGTAGTAAAAAGCAGGGCCGGTAAAACCAACAAACCGGTGAACCTCCAGGGCATCAGGACGGGTTCTGATCATCTCCTCGAGCGTTGCCGCGGCTTCCGCCGTTTCACCCTGATCTGTGCCCTCGGGCATGTAGAGTTCAACAATCACCCTCGGGCGGTCGGCGTCCGGAAAAAACTGCTGAGCCATAAAGGGCGTTAGTGCAACACTGGCGATCACCAGTACAGCACCGCCGGTAATCAGCCGACCGGGGTAACGGGAAACAAGCCCCCCGAGGAAAACAGCCAGCCCCGCCAACCTGTTGCTTCCGGTTTTTTTGCGGGGCTTAAGAAAGCGGGCCGCCAGCAACGGCACGGCCGAAATCGCCAGCAGGTAGCTGACGGAAAGGGTCAGCATAATCATCACCGGAACGCCCCTGGTAAAGTCAGCGGCCCCGCCCTTGGACAACAGCAAAGGTGCGAATGCCGCCAGCGTTGTTCCGGTGGAGGCACCCAGAGGTCCGGCAAGTTCACTGACGGCCTGGCGCAAGGCATCCAGGCGACGCATACCATGGTCGAGGTGGCCCTGGATGCTCTCAACAATCACGATGGCGTTATCGATCAGAATCCCCAGGGAAATTACCATCCCGATGACAGCAATCTGGTGCAGCACGCCACCCCCGAGATCGTAAAGGCCGATACTTATCAGCGCCACCAAGGGGAGAATAGACGCGACCAGCAGGCCCATACGGATTCCCATGCCGGTAAACACCACCGCCACGATGATAAGTACTGACAGAACCAGGCTCCAGGCAAGATTGTCCAGGCGTTCCTCCACTTTATCGGGCTGGAAGAACATTTCCCGAATTTCGTAGGGCTCGAACCCGGAACGGACCTGTTCGACCCGCTCACGCACCCGCTCGCCAAAACGAATGGCATCCGTGGTGCCCTCCTCCATGATAATAGACAGCAGAACCACTCTTTCGCTGTCGTACCAGGTCTCAGGCTGCCGGGGCTCGGCCGGCCCGCGCCAGACGTCAGCGGCAGCAGCAAGGGGCACCTGGGAGCCGTCCGGCAGTTCTATCGGCGTGGCCCGAATGGCATCGATGTCGGCAAATTCGCTGTTCGGCAATACCGACAAGCGCCGGCCATTCACCACCACGAAACCACCGGGGATAGTCTGGTTTCGCCGAGCCAGGGTATCCATCACACGGGCCGGTGAAATTCCCAGCCGGTAGAGTGCAGCGTCATCGAGGGCCAGAGTGATCTGTTCATCGGCATCGCCCTCCAGCCCGATACGCGATACACCTTTGATGTCGGAAAGGTTTTGCTTCAGGCGCTCAGCCACCCCGGTGAGCTCAGTAACAGAGGGTGATCCGCCCACTGCCAACACGATCGCAGGAATGTCGATCAGCCGATCATCCAATGCCATCTGGCCGACATCATCAGGAAAATCGCTTTTGGCCCGGTCCATCGCCAGCCGGACACGATCCCACGCCGGGTCGGTGTCGTAGATGTCGTCGTTGAGGCGCAGCTTCACAAGAGCAACCCCCGTTCGCGCCGTGCCCTGAGTGAAGTCCACCTCTTCGACCTGGCGCAACTCATCGGAAAGGGGCTGCAAGACAAGCCGCTCAACCGCATCGGCGTTGGCGCCGGGATAATTGACCGTAATCATGCCCGCCCGATACGGGAAAGAAGGATCTTCCTGACGGGGCATGGTGCTATATGCTGCCACGCCCAGCAGACAAAGCATGGTTACAACCATGCCCAGCAGGCGCTGACAATTGAGCAACCGACGCGTCATCAGCGCACCTCCACGGTATCGCCATCAGTGAGTCGGGTCATGCCGGCATAAACCACCTGATCCCCGGGGATGAGTTCATTTGCCTGAACCACCACCCGCTCGCCCACGACCCGCTCGACAGTGACGGGAACCCGCTGCGCTATACCCTGCCGGATTCGGAAGACCCCTGTGCCCTCGGCTGTGCGAATGACCGACAACATCGGGACGGTGGTCGCCGACAAGCGCATTGGTGTGATCCCCACCTCCACCGGTTCACCCGGCTCCAGGGTGTTGACAGGCACACTGACCAGTACCGGGTGCAACTCACCACGAATAGCGCCCGCCTGGGCGATTTCCACCACAGAGCCGGTCTGTGGTGGCTGCGCCCTGTCCTGTACTGGCCAAACGGGGAGTTCCTGATCCAGCGCCACATGGTCGAGCAGATAGGCCGGCACCCGGACTTCCACTTCCCGACCGTTTGGTGAGGAAAGTCGCATCACCGGCTGCCCCGCCGCCACGAATTCATCCGGCTCCACCAGCAGAGCTTCAACGCGCCCGGAAAACGGCGCACGCAGTGTGCTCTCTTCCAGTAATTGGGTGGCCTCAGCCAATGCGGCCTCCGCCGTGGCGACGCTGGCCTTGAGGCCATCCCGTCGAGCGGCGATCTGTTCAAGGCTCTGCTCGGACACAACACCACGTTCATGCAACCGGCTTGCACGCTCCCATTCCCGCTTGGCCTGCCTGTGCTGGGTTGTCAGCTCATCAAGCTTTGCCCTGGCCGAATCACGGGCCGGGGCAAGAGCCGGATTGTATACCCTCGCGAGCACGTCGCCTGATTCCACCCGTTGCCCCAGCTCCACGGAGCGCTCTTTCAACGTACCGCTGACCTGAAATGTCAGAGTTGCCCGCTGGGTTGCGCGAACAATTCCCGAGAAGCGAAGGGGAATGCCCTCTGTCTGTCCACCAGTCACTTCGGAAACACGCACGGATACTGCCTGGGACTGGGACTTGGCCTCGGAAGACACGTCACCGGCTTTGCAGCCGACAAACAGAATCGGGAAAACGGCCAGGAAGGCTATGGCAAGGGGGCGGGGAAATAGCTTCATGATTCGTCCTTTCATCCGTGCTCGTGTTGGTTATGGACATCCACTCCATCGGAAATCCAATTGAGTATGTCGACATAATGTCATTATTTGACATTATGTCAATAATCGGGTTCCATCCTGTTTCAGGTACTCTGCAGCTGCATACAAACGGAAGATTTCATGAGCGAACCGCTGAAAACACGCCGCGAACGGGAAAAACAGGCCCGCTACGATGCCATTCTGGACGCCGCCGAACTCGTGTTTTCGGAGAAAGGCTACGAGCGCACCTCGATGGACGACATCGCACGCACAGCCGCCCTGAGCCGGGCGTTGCTGTATGTATACTTCAAGGATAAAGCTGCTATCCAGCGGGGGATCATGCTGCGTGCAGGCCAGAGCCTGGCTGCTCGTTTCGAGGAAGCAAAACAGACCGCCGATACGGGCCTGACACAGATTGCGGCCATGGGTGAAGCTTACTACCGGTTCTATCTGGATGAACCAGACTATTTTTCAGCACTGACCAAGGCCTCGACCGCCATGGCCGAGGCAGACCAGAGCCAGGCCGAGGAAATGCTGTGCTCTAAAACGGAATTGATGGAGCTGATGGTCGGGGCTATCAGAAAGGGTCTTGAAGACGGCACCATGAGCCGGGAACGTATTACTGATCCAGTGCAAACGGCACTCTATCTCCGTGGCGCGCTCCATGGGGTGGTTCTTTTGTGCCAGTCGGAAATGGGAACCGGCATCGGGGAAGACGGCCAGCGCTTCCAGGCGGATAACCTGATCCGCCATACCATGGACATGCTGACGTTTTCCATCGCGTCCTAAAGCTGGAAGTCGTAAATCGAGCCCAGCCCCAGAATGCCGCTAAGCTCGTCCAGTGCCTTGCGCACTTCTTCCAGCAGCATGGGGTCTCCCAGATCCTTCTGGGAAAGCTCATTGCGGTAATGGGCTTCCACCCAGGCGGTCAGCCTTTGATAAAGCTCATCGGTGAGCAATACCCCTCTGTGCATGGCCTGGAGCTCATCATCACTCAGGACGACCCTCAAGCGCAGACACGCGGGGCCACCGCCGTTGCGCATAGACTGTTTGACGTCAAACACTTCGACCGAGGTAATCGGTCCGCCGTCCTTCAAAAGCTCATCCAGATACCGGCTGACCGAAGCCACTTCCCGGCATTCTCCGGGCACCGCCAGCATCATGCCATCCGGTGTATTCAGTAGCTGACTGTTGAAAAGGTAAGACGCCACCGCATCCTCAAGCGGAACTTCAGCACTGCTGACACGCACCGGCTCAAGCTCCGTTGCAGTAAGCCTGGAACGGATGTCCGACAGCACCTGCTCTTCATCAAGGAAGGCCATCTCGTGATAGAACAGGGTATTTCCATTACCGACCGCGATGACGTCATTGTGAAAAACACCGGCATCGATGGCGGCAGGATTCTGTTGTGCAAAAACCGCATTCTCGGTCTTAAGGCCATGCAGCCGGGCAATTGCCTCTGATGCCTCCAGAGTCTGGCGGGCGGGATATTTTTTCGGTGCTGGCGCCTGCTCGTTGAACGCCGCCTGACCATAGGCAAACAGCTCAACCCCCGGATCTCCATACCGGCCACACAGCCTGGTATGGTTCGCCGCGCCTTCATCACCAAAGTGGCTGACCGAAGGCAGGGCCGGATGGTGGGCGAAATAGCTTTCATCCGCAAAGATGGCCTTGAGCGAACGGCCGGTCACCGCATGTTCGATCGAACGGTGGAACTTCGCACTCAGATTGGCCGGGGTAAAATGCACCCGATGATCGCCGGTATCGGCACTTGGCGAGACGGTAGCCGCATTGGCCGTCCACATGGATGAAGCAGACGACACCGCCGCCAGAATGGAAGGACTGCTTTTCGCCGCCTTTTCCAGAACCTGAGCGTCGGTGCCCCCGAATCCGAGTGACCGGAGGGTCGGAATGTGCGGGCGCTCATGGGGCGGCAAGATGCCTTGAACATAGCCCCGGTCTGCCAGTCGCTTCATTTTGGCAAGACCCTGGAGCGCCGCTTCCTTTGGATTGGAAACGGCGTGCACATTGGATTTTGATGCCACATTGCCCCAGGACAGACCAGCGTAGTTATGGGTCGGACCCACCAGGCCATCAAAATTCGCCTCTACCGCGTGCTTTACCATGACGTTATTCCGTATCAATCAGTCGAAGTTCAGGCCAGGTGCCAGGCTCGCCGGCATTTCACTCTTCCGCGCTTCCAGCGACGCCATTGGCCAGGCGCAATAATCGGCCGCGTAATAGGCACTGGGACGATGGTTACCACTGGCACCGACACCACCAAAGGGCGCGGCGCTGCTGGCACCTGTGAGCGGACGGTTCCAGTTGACTATACCTGCCCGCACCTCTTCCACGAGTCGTTCGTAGAGCTTTCGGTCATCAGTAAGTATGCCGGCCGACAAGCCGTAACGGGTATCGTTGGCCAACTCCAGAGCCTCATCGAAACTCTTGTACCGATACACCGTAAGCAACGGGCCAAAGAATTCCTCGTCAGTGAGGTCCAGCCCGGTGGCATCGAGGATACCGGGCGATAACAAGCCGGTACCCGGCTTGACCTGTTTCATTTCCAGCAGGGATTTGGCGCCTTTCTCCAGCATTCTGGCCTGGGCGGCCAGCAGCTTATCTGCCGCTTCTGCAGAAATAACCGAGCCCATGAACGGCTGGGGATCTGCATCGAACTCTCCCACCTGGATCCGGTCGGACAATTCGGCCAGGCGATGCAGGAATTCATCCCCCTTCTTACCTTTAGGAACGAGCAGGCGACGGGCACAGGTGCAGCGCTGGCCTGCAGACAGAAACGCCGATTGCAGGGCATGGTGTACCGCACCATCCATATCCGCCACATCCTGAACGATAAGCGGGTTATTACCACCCATTTCCAGTGCCAGAATTTTTTCCGGCTGTCCC
Organism: Marinobacter sediminum; assembly: GCF_023657445.1. Classification (NCBI taxonomy): domain Bacteria; kingdom Pseudomonadati; phylum Pseudomonadota; class Gammaproteobacteria; order Pseudomonadales; family Marinobacteraceae; genus Marinobacter; species Marinobacter sediminum. Next base: position 2,560,077 of record NZ_JAGTWY010000001.1, read on the forward strand.
GCAAACTGCTCGTGAAGGAGGTGACCAACCGTCGAGCTTCCGGTGAAGAAGAGGCCATCAATCATTGGGTGGCCCGCGAGGGATTTACCAGTATCGGACGCACCCTGCACCAGATTGAGTACACCGTCGGGCAGACCCGCTTTTTCCCAGAATTTAACGGTCATCTCGGCCACCCCCGGAGTCAACTCACTGGGTTTGAACACCACCGTGTTGCCAGCCAGAAGGGCTGGCACGATGTGGCCATTGGGCAGGTGACCAGGGAAGTTATAGGGGCCGAATACCGCCACCACACCATGAGGCCGGTGTCTCAACACGGCATGGCCACCAGCCACGTCCGACTCGGAATGGCCGGTACGGTCATTGTAGGCCTTCACCGAGATGGCAATCTTGCCGATCATGGCCGCCACTTCGGTACGGGACTCCCAGAGAGGCTTGCCGGTTTCCAGGCCTATCTGATGCGCCAGCTCCTCTTTATGCGATTCCAGTTGTTGCCCAAAGGCCTCAACCACCGCCTGTCGCTCCGCAAAGCTTTTCCGCCGCCACTTGAGAAAGGCATTGCGGGCTTCTCGAACTGCGGCGTCCACATCCTCCAGATTCGCACCATTACCATCCCATACGGTGTCACCAGTAACGGGCTGGACAGACTCAAACATTGCTCCATGCCCCTGGAGCCACAAGCCGTCTATATAGAGTTCGCCTGACAGGTTTGCCATGTTCATGCACCTCCCGGTACTGAAATTCTGTATTTTTGGACAGCGGAGCCAGCCATTTGCTCAATCCCGCCACGAGCGGCTGCGGTAATCCCGTATCCGCTCATTAGCTCGTTCGTCCGGATTCTCATATCCCCTTAGTGTATGAATGGGCGAGGAGCCAGAATCTTTCAAGGTCACCAGGCGCACAGAATCTCCGGACTCAACCTGCAACGCCTCTGCGACCGCAGATGGCAACTTGACGGTGTCCGGGCCAATGCAGCTGATCGGAAGAGTAGTTACGCGAAAATCACGAAATGACCGGTTGGATACCATTACCCGCTCGCCAGCAGGAACATCCAGATTCACCGGCTGTCGGGTCACCATGGCGTACCTGTTCACCGCTTCACGAACGGTACGGATATTGTGGACGAACGCATCAACGACTGGCCCTCCATCAAAAATATCCACGAGCCCGTTAAAGTTGAACCCCTCAGACTGCAGCATCTTGAGCGCCGGGGCGGTATTCTCATGCACACGGCCGATGACGGACCTGGCCGAGGCGGGCAGCATCGGCAGATAGATGGGGTACTTCGGCATCAATTCAGCGATAAAAGACTTGTTGCCCAAGCCAGACAACAGGTCGGCCTGACTGAACTCCATATCAAAAAACTTGCTGCCAAGGGCATCCCACAGGGGACTGCGCCCCTGTCGGTCCGACACACCGCGCATTTCCGCAAACACCTTCTCGGAGAACTGTTTACGGAACTCATCCAGATACATAAACCGGCATCGTGACAACAACAACCCGTTGCCACCGCCCTTGTAATCATCGGACAGCAACAGCGAGCAGACCTCACTGGTATCCGTCATATCGTTCGACAGATGCAGCGTCGGAGTCCGGACATGAACACCAAGTTCCTTTGAAGCATTCACCGCGACACTGAGCCGGTAGTTATAAAACACTTCGTCCAGGCCCACGCGGGCCTGTATGCCGCTGATGCCGACTGTTTTTTTCTTCTCTAGATCCTCCAGAGCAAACAGGTACAGGCCAGCTTCCGGAGCACACCGCTGATCGAAGGTCTGCCGGGAATGCTCAATCTTGTTCTGGAGCAGCTCCCGGTCCGCAGGCAGAGTGGTCAGCCCTTTTCCGGCACTCTGTGCCATGGCATAGAGGTCTTCAAGATCGTTTTCCTGAAGTGGACGAATCACCAGCATCGTGCGCCCTCCTTCCGGTTTGTCTCTCTCATAATGGCGCAATCCTTACAGCATCGCCGGCGCTCTTGCCGAGCGCCCTCCAGGTCTTGACGGGCACTTTCAATTCGTCTTGCAGGGATTCTTCCACCGGCGTCAGGGTGCACCGGAAATCAGCCCCCTCGCCAGCGGCGATCAGGCAAGTATCCCCGGTCTCCTGATGGGATCCATGAAGTATTTTCCGGCGACTTGTTACCAGCGTGTGAAGGCTGTCCGTTCGTGCCTCAAGCACTGGGCCGGCATCAAAAATATCCAGATAACAACCAGCTTGAAAGCCCTCCCGCTGAAGTAGCTCGAGGTTTGGCACTGTCAGGGAATGGGCCTGCCCCAGGGCCTCTTGAGCTGCGGGCGTGAGCAGCGTGACGTATATCGGGTTGGGAGGCATGAGCTCGGCGATAAAGGTCCTGCTGAGCGTGCCCGAGTACCGGTCCGCTGTTTCAAAATCCATATCGAAAAAGTGGCGGCCGAGACTGTCCCAGAACGGAACCTCACCATTATCCTTTTGCACCCCCTGTATCTCCACCACCACCCGGGAGGTAAACCACTCCCGATGTTCCGCAATAAACAGACTTCTGGCCCGGGACAGCAATTCAAAAGCGTCGGTCTTTTGCAGTTCCGGTTTGATGGAGAAAGAACAGAGCAGGGTCTGATCCGTCAGCGAGTGAGAGGGGTAAAGCACTTCAACGCGGCGCGAAACACCCAGTTCATGGGAGGCATGAATCAGTGCGTCACGGCGATAATTGTAAAAAGGCTGGCCATTCCCCGCACGGGCGTCAATACCGGCCGTGCCATCTACCGAACCGGTCTCGGTGTTTTCAAGAACAAACAGGAATCTGGGCGGTTCATCGCTTGACGCCGTGCCGGAAAAGCTCGCCAGCGAGTGATCTATCTTCTGCGCAAGGGCTTCCGCCTGTTTGGGAAGTGTCGAAGACAGACGGGCACCCTGAGTGCCCGCAATCTCGAGAATCTGATCCAGATCATCCGGTTGCGCCGGACGTACCTGCCACATAAGGACTCCTTAGGACGTGAGTTTTTTCACTGCGGCCTCAAAACGCTCCAGCGCGTCGTCGATGTCTGATTCCGGAATGATCAGCGAAGGCGCCAGGCGCACTACATCGGCCCCTGCCACCAGCACCATCACACCTTCATCGAGACCGGCATTGAGAAAGTCCTTGGCCTTGCCCTGCCACTTTTCCGTGAGCACACAGCCAAGCAGCAGGCCGGCACCACGGACCTCACTGAACACGCCATAGCGTTCGCCGATATCCATCATGCCCTTGCGCAGGCGATCGGAACGGGCCTTTACCCCCTTAAGGATCTCGGGCTGGCTGACGGTATCCACGACTTTCTGGGCAACGGCGCAGGCCAGCGCATTGCCACCATAGGTGCTGCCATGGGTACCCACACCCAGGCTCGCAGCCACCTTGGCCGTGGTCAGCATGGCCGCCACCGGGAAGCCACCACCCAGGCCTTTGGCGCTGGAGAGAATGTCTGGCACCACGCCATACATCTGATACGCATAAAGATGCCCTGTACGACCCACGCCGGACTGGACCTCATCAAAGACCAGCAGTGCATCATTCTCATCGCAAAGCTGTCGCAGTCCCTTCAGAAATTCGGGGTCACCCGGCATAACGCCGCCCTCGCCCTGAATGGGTTCGACGACGATGGCACAGGTTTTCTCTTTCGAGATCAGTTTCTTGACCGACGCCAGATCGTTAAAGTCAGCATGGTGGATGCCACCGGGAGCCGGTTCGAAACCTTCCAGATATTTTGGCTGACCACCGACGCTGACCGTAAACAGGGTCCGGCCGTGGAAAGCGTTCTTGAAAGAGATGATCTCGTTCTTTTCCGGGCCAAAGTGCTCCCATGCGTAACGACGGGCCAGCTTGAACGCGGCCTCATTGGCCTCACCGCCCGAGTTAGCGAAGAGCACCCGCTCGGCAAACGTATGACCACAGAGCGTTTTGGCTAACCGAAGCGCCGGTTCATTGGTCATTACATTCGATAGATGCCAGATCTTTTCGGCCTGGTCCTCCAACGCACCCACCAGCCCCGGATGGGAATGCCCAAGGCAGGTCACCGCAATACCGCCCTGCAGATCGACAAACTCCCGCCCCTCCTGATCCCAGATTCGGGACCCTTCGCCTCGCACCGGAATGATTGAACCGGGGGCGTAGTTGGGAACCATGACTTCATCAAAAAGTTCGCGGCTTACGGGTTCTTTATTCATATATCTCTCTCGGGAAAAGCGGCTGACCGTATAAAAATAGTAGAGTCACCACATGGGGCAAGTTAAGTCGCTATACGGATTCTTTCATAATGATACGCCACTCAGGGCATAAGAACATCTGGTGCGCCGATGGCCGGCAACTCAATAATCGTGCGCCCCTTCCCGTCCCGTCCTGACAGGGCCTTCATCAGCAGCTTGCAGGAATCCAGATCAAACGACACCGCCTGGCCACGAAACGACAGATCATACAGTTCGCTCTCATCATGTGTGGTGGCAACGTGGACCCAGTTGTAGACCACAAGAATATCCGTGCGACCGGCAGATTCATCGTATTCCACAACCCCGACCGGCCCCTTCCAGGGCCAGGTTTGCAGACGCAAACCGTGAAAGGCGATCTGCATCCGGAGGTTAAAGCGGCGCACGTCCTCAAGGTCCTCGCAGGCCCCCTGACATCGGCCCAGTGCGCGCTGGAAGCAGGGCCCGCCTTCACCCGGCTCCAGCCCCAGGAGGCGGTTGCATAAGTCATTCCTGGCGGCGATACCACTCAGCGCCCGTTCTGCATCCCGCTTACTGCGGAACAGTCCGTAATAGTCCCCGAGCCGGTGCGGTTCTATCTCGCGGACCAGTTGCGCCTGAATGTAGCCAGAGGCTGTCTCACGCAGTTCAATACTGACAAGATTCTTGGCAGCTCGGGACCGCCGGTTGAACATCGGTTTGAGCGCTTTGATCTGCTTCAGCTCAAGCAGGAGCGCTCCCAGCTCTCCCGCCGTTTCCGTGCACTCAACGCGGCGCAGACTTTCAGATATCCGGACACCGCGGGTGGAGCTGTGGTCACCGGAAAAATGCGACGCCACCCGCTGAGCAATATTCGTGCTCTTACCCACATAGAGCAGCACGTCGTTCTCGCCATAAAACCGGTACACGCCGGGCCCTGACGGTAATTCATCGAGGGTATCAAGAGGCAGGTGGGAGGGAATGCTGGGGCGCTGCAACAGGTCCCCGATCGCCCTCTCCAGGACCTCGTCTCCTTTCTCGGAACGGGCATATTGAAAGAACGACAACATTGCGGCGACGTCACCCATAGCCCGATGCCGCTGAACCGCCTCCAGACCATGACGATCAATCAGCGCATCCATATTGTGCCGCCGGAACTCCGGATAAAGCCGACGGGACAATTTCACGGTGCACAGCACCTTCGCCGAAAACAGCCTTCCCAACCGTCGAAACTCCGACTTGATAAAACCGTAATCAAAGCGCGCGTTGTGAGCCACAAAGATCGTTCCCTTCAACTTCTCCTCAAGCGTATCCGCGACCTCCTCAAACAATGGCGCACCGGCTACCATTTCATTGGTAATGCCGGTAAGGCCTTCAATAAACGGGGAAATCCGGGTCTCAGGATTCAACAGGGTCTGCCATTCCCCGACCTGCTCCCCGGCTCGCCAGAACCGAATGCCGATCTCAGTGATACGGTCCCTGGAAGAATTCCCACCGGTGGTTTCTATATCAAGAAACGCAAACGTGCTGCCCTGAAGGTATGTACTTTGGAGTGTCATGGAACGATCGTACGCCTCTTGTGCAAGCCCAGATGTCTGTATAAAAACGAAAACCGGCTGTAGACATTCGTCTAATTTACGCATAAATTCATTTGAATTGTGACAGGTTCGTAACTACCTTGTTTTCGGGTCCAACAAAAAAAATGTGTGGAGACAACAACGATGCAAAGCAACAAATTAAGAATGGCCATTCGTGCAACCGCGGCAACAGCAGTTATGGGCGTTGCCTCCCAAGCGGGAGCCGTGAGCCTGAATGTGGGTGATGACGTAGACGCAAGCCTCTATGGTTACGCCCGCCTGAACATGTCTTATGACATTGACGCTGACCGCGCAGTGTCGACTCGTGCAGGTACATTCGCACCAAACAATGAAGATGTTACAGGACATTTCGGCGCTGACGTTCAGCAGAGCCGTCTGGGTGTAAAGGTAACCCACGCGTCCGGCGTCATGGTCAATGTCGAGGGTGACTTCCGTGGTACTGGTAACGGCGCGGGCAGCCTCCGTATGCGTCATGCCTACGGTACATATGCAGGCATTCTGGCAGGTCGCACCTGGTCCAACACTATCAGCTTCTCAGCCTTTACCCCGACCCTGGATTTCGACGGCATCGCAGGTAGCTTCGGCAGCTGGGATCGTACCGAGCAGGTTCGTTACACCACAGGCCCGATGTCCTTCTCCATTGAGGATCCGAGCTCACAAGCCGTACTGGACGGAGTACCCACCCGGACTTCTGCCCCGGCCCTGACAGCTCGTCTGGAAGACTCAACTGATGCAGTGTCCTACGCGGCCTCTGCTGTGGCTAGCCAGATCACAGCCGATGACGGCACCCAGGATGACAGTGCAATCGGCTACGCAGTGTCCGGTGGCGCCAAGCTTAAGCTGACCGATATGTTCTCGGTACAAGGCTCAGTGACTTACACTGACGGTGCTAACGGCTATCTGTGGCGCTCCGGCAGCAACTACTATGGCCCAAGCGCCTATGTAGAGGGCAACAGCCTTGAAACCATCGCAGGCTATGGCGGTAATATCGGCGTCAGCATGGCGATGGGCGGCGGTCGCAGCATCAACGTGGCCTATGGCATGACCACTCTGGACCTGGACGACGCAATCGCTGCAGGCGCAACGACCAATGCGGATCCGGAAACCAACCAGAACATGTTCGTCAACTACATGTGGACACCGGTTGAAAGCGTCATGATGGGCGTTGAATACGCTTACTTTGACCAGGAAACCGTTGCCGGCGACTCCGTTGACGCTAACCGTCTGATGTTCGCAGCACAGTACAACTTCTAATCCTTCCTTTTAGAAGTTAACTCGGAAAGGCCCCGGCATTTGCCGGGGCTTTTTCGTTCCATTCCGGTGCACCCGGCACCATCGCCTGCCATCCCCAGACCTCAACCCTCACCTCAGTTCAGCTACATACCCGACAATTCAATAAGTTAGCATTCCAGCTCTTTCTGGCATGCCTGATGCTTTGTATCTGTTGCATGGAACGCGACGGAGACACTCCGCCTTGTTCAGCTTCTAAACCAACGAGGTGACACGATGAAAAAGGCCAAAGACCAGAACCTGCTGTTTGAACTGACCCAGCCTCACGAGGCTGAACTGATTCAGGACCTTCACAACTACTTTGACTGGATGTTCTTCGCTAACTGACAGGAACCAGGTGTAGGCCGGGGCGGACTTGGCAAAACGGTTTGGGATTGCCGATCCGTTCCGGAGCTCTAACGGCTTGGAAAGAATGTCAGCGGGATTCATGACAGGCCTCTCTGATTGTTTTCGCATCAGAGAGATAGTGAACAGCGGAAAGCATAAGGCCATTGGCCGCGGCGACGCCATTGGGAACATTTAGTGAAAGAAGGCGAAATTCACGGAGTTGGAACAAGAGAGGCGGGTAATACAATTCAGGACTGTTGAGGGCCAGGGACGGCCCGAAACAAGCGCATAGGGATGTGCTCGTAGCGTGTCCTGAATTGTATTACCCGCCTCTCGCCGCCCCCAAACCCTGAAGGCTGGAGGCGGATTCATCAGCACTTAAAGCAACAGGGACCGAATATCCCCAAGGAGCTGACTAAGCATCGTCGTGAAGCGCGCCGCATCTGCTCCGTTCACCGCACGGTGATCGTAAGACAGCGACAGCGGCAGCATTAACCGGGGCTGGAATGCCTTGCCATCCCAAACCGGCTTCATTGCCGCCTTGGAAACACCAAGAATCGCCACCTCCGGCGTATTCACGATTGGCGTAAATGCGGTGCCGCCAATACCACCCAAACTGGTGATGGTAAAACACGCACCCTGCATCTCAGCCGGCTTCAACTGCTTGTCCCGGGCCTTCTGGGCCAGCTCGGCACTTTCCGCTGCCAGCTCCCATAAACCCTTCTTGTCCACATCACGAATTACCGGAACCATAAGCCCGTTAGGCGTATCCACGGCAATACCGATATGGATGTAACCCTTGCGCACCACTTCCTTCTTGTCCATGTCCAGGGAGACATTGAACTGGGGCAACTCCGCCAGCGCGGTCGCACAGGCCTTCAGCAGGAAGGGCAGTGGCGTCATCTTCACACCTTTCTTCTCGCCAGCGGCCTTCTGCGCCTTACGGAAGTCCTCCATGTCGGTGATGTCCGCATCCTCGAACTGGGTCACATGGGGCACATTCAGCCAGCTACGCTGCATGTTGTTCGCCGTGGCGAACATCATCCGCGACATCGCCTCACGCTTCACCTCACCAAACTGGCTGAAGTCCGGCAGTTTGACCCCGGGGATACCGGAGCCCGTGGCCACGCCAGTGCCCTGCTGGGCCTGCTTGAGCTGGCTCTTCACATAGGCATGGACATCGTCCTTGATAATCCGGCCCTTGGGACCAGAACCCTTGATGCGGGCCAGGTCGGCACCCAGCTCGCGGGCAAGCTTGCGAACGGCAGGGCCAGCATGAACCTTGGCGCCCGGCGCGGGCGGCTCATAGGTTGCACCCTGTGGCTCAGGCGCAGACTCAGCAGCCTGCCTGGGCTTATCTTCAGCTTTCTGCTCGGGCTTTTCTTCCCCGGCGGACGTTTCAGAGACCTCTTCAGTGGCCGCCTCCTCTTCACCGCCGCCTTCCTGAACGGTCATTTCCAGCAATTCACTGCCTTCCGAGAGCTTGTCACCCTCGGATACCAGGATCTTGCCCACCTTGCCCGCATAGGGCGAGGGAATCTCCATAGTTGCCTTGTCGGATTCCACTGTTACCAGCGGATCGTCGGCCTCAATGGTATCGCCCTCAGAGACATTGATCTCGATCACCGGGACATTGTCAAAGCCATCCAGTGCCGGAACCTTAACGGTTTCCTTGCGGGAGCCGCCGGAAGCCTTCTTCGGCGCCGGCTTGCTCTCTTCTGACTTTTCTTCCGGTTTGGCTTCGCTCTTTTCCTCGGCTTTTCCTTCGGGCTTGCCCTCGGGCTCGTCGCTGCCGGCAGAACCACCACCGGCGCCGATCTCCATCATCCCGACAACATCGCCTTCCCTGACCTTGTCACCCACCTTCACGGTGATCTTGGTGATCTTGCCGGCACCGGGTGACGGCAGCTCAACCGAAGCCTTGTCTGACTCAACCGTCAGAATCGGATCTTCTTCCTCAACCGAATCTCCTGCGCTGACAATGAGTTCGATAACCTCGACCTCATCCGCACCGCCGAGATCCGGAACCTTGATTTCCTGCTCACTCATGGCGGTCTCCTTAGCTCAGCACCGGGTTCGTTTTGTTGCGATCGATTCCGTACTTGCGCATGGCTTCGAGAACCACATCGTTCTTCACCTCACCGTCCTGGGCCAGGGCTGACAGCGCCGAAACTGTTACGTAGTAACGGTCCACTTCAAAGAAGCTGCGCAGCTTTTCCCGGGTGTCACTGCGGCCGAAGCCATCGGTACCCAGAGTCAGGTAGGTTTTGGGGATGAACGCCCGGAGCTGTTCGGAGTGCAGCTTAATGTAATCCGTGGAAGACACCACCGGTCCGGCATGCGACTCCAGGCACTGGGTCACATAGGCCTTCTTGGGCTTGTCATCCGGATGCAGGCGATTCCAGCGCTCCACATGCTGGCCTTCACGGGCAAGCTCGTTGAAGCTGGTCACGCTCCACACGTCGGAGGCAACACCCCAGTCGTCCTTCAGCATCTGTGCCGCTGCGCGCACCTCATTCAGGATGGCGCCAGCACCAAGCAGCTGAACCCGCGGCGTTTTCTTGCGGCCCTTGGTTTCGGCAGATTCGAACAGGTACATACCCTTGATGATGCCGTCTTCGCAATCCTTGGGCATCGCTGGCTGTTCGTAGTTCTCATTCTCGATGGTCAGGTAATAGAAGACGTTCTTGTTGTCCTCGAACATCTCTTTCATGCCCTTGCGAAGCACAACGGCCATTTCGTAGCCGTAAGCCGGATCATAGGCCTTACAGTTTGGAATGGTGTTGGCCAGAACATGACTATGGCCGTCCTGGTGCTGCAAACCTTCACCATTCAGTGTGGTCCGGCCAGCGGTTCCGCCGATCAGGAAGCCACGAGCCTGAATGTCACCGGAGGCCCATGCCAGATCGCCAACCCGCTGGAAGCCGAACATGGAGTAGAAGATATAGAACGGGATCAGCGGGAAGTTATTGGTGCTGTATGACGTTGCTGCTGCCATCCAGGCCGCCATGGAGCCGTCTTCGTTGATACCTTCCTCAAGGATCTGGCCTTTCTTGTCTTCCCGGTAGTACATGATCTGGTCACGGTCTTCCGGTACATACTTCTGACCCTCCGCCGTATAGATGCCGAGTTGACGGAACATACCTTCCATGCCGAAGGTGCGGGCTTCGTCCGGCACGATCGGTACAACGCGCTTTCCAATGCGCTTGTCTTTGGTCAGGGCCGTCAGGATACGGACAAAGGCCATGGTGGTAGAGATCTTCCGATCACCGGAACCCTCAAGCACCGCCTTGAAGATATCGAGGTCGGGAATCTGCAGCGGCTGGCAATCCTTGCGGCGCTTGGGATAGAAGCCACCCAGTTCCTGGCGACGCTTCTTCATATAGACAATTTCCGGACTATCCGGCGCGGGCCGGTAATAAGGAACGTCTTTGAGCTCATCGTCCTTCAGCGGCACTGCAAAACGGTCGCGGAACGACTTCAGCTGCTCGATATCCAGCTTCTTCAGGGAGTGCGCTGTGTTCTGGGCCTCGCCAGCTTCACCAAATCCGTAGCCCTTGATGGTATGAGCCAGGATAACTGTCGGTCGGCCACTGTTATTGTGGACGGCGTGATGGAAGGCCGCGTAAATCTTGTACGGATCATGCCCGCCACGGTTGAGCATGTTGATGTCGTCATCCGAAAGGTTCTCAACCAGCTTCGCAACTTCCGGATACCGTCCAAAGAAGTGTTTACGCGTGTAGGCAGGACCATTGCTCTTGAAGTTCTGCAGCTCTCCGTCACAGACTTCGTCCATAACGTGCTGCATTTTCCCTTCCTTGTCCTTCTCGAACAGGGGATCCCAGTGGCGACCCCAGACGACTTTCAGCACGTTCCAGCCGGCGCCACGGAAGACGCCCTCAAGCTCCTGAATGATCTTGCCGTTGCCGCGCACAGGGCCGTCCAGGCGCTGCAGGTTGCAGTTAACAACAAAGATAAGGTTGCTGAGATTTTCCCGGCCCGCCATGGAAATGGAGCCCAGAGTTTCCGGCTCGTCAGTTTCGCCGTCACCAACAAAACACCAGACTTTACGGTCACCCATTTCGATGAGTTCCCGGCTGTCCAGGTACTTCATGACATGAGCCTGGTATATCGCCTGGATTGGACCAAGCCCCATGGAAACGGTCGGGAACTGCCAGTAATCAGGCATCAGCCAGGGGTGTGGGTATGAAGACAGGCCTGTGCCATCCACTTCCTCCCGGTATTTGTCCAGATCCTTTTCGTCGAAACGGCCTTCCAGGAAGGAACGGGCATAAATGCCCGGAGAAGAATGCCCCTGAAAATAAATAAGATCGGATTCGCGTTTTTCGTCGCCGCCATGGAAAAAGTAGTTGAAGCCCACGTCATACAGCGTTGCTGCGGACGAGAACGATGAAACATGCCCACCCAGATCTCCGGGCCTTTGGTTGGCGCGCATGACCATGGCCATGGCATTCCAGCGGATCAGGGAGCGAATCCGGCGCTCCATAAACAGGTCACCAGGCATGGGTGCCTGCTGGGCAACAGGAATACTGTTCCGGAAAGGCGTGGTTATGGAATAAGGCAGCTCGGTGCCATCGCGACTGGCTCGCTCGGAGAGCCTTTCAAGTATGTACTTGGCCCGGTCTACGCCTTCCTGCTCGATCAGAGACTCTAGCGCATCCAGCCATTCACTGGTTTCAATGGGATCATCATCCTGGTACATCAAACCCTCCCCCTGGCATCAAAAATACAGCGCGGGCCGCGATCAGCAGCCGGGCGCGTTGCGGTGTTGTTAAGCTGCGATGGATTGCAGAGTATTGTTATGGGTGCATCAACCTGATATCTGCTCCGCAGGACAGTGCGCAGAACCTCCATCAAGCATAGAACAGCTTTCACACTTTTCCTGCCCGATCGCCCTGTGAAAAAAGGCTTCTGGCCCCGAACCGGTCGGCGCTGCGGTGGACTGCCCGGAAAATCTCGCGCTCGACACGTAGTGTTTTTACTACATTTCGTCCTGAAAATTCAATCAAACAGACAAATCAATCCATTTGGAAGGAATCCTTGCGATTACTTACGCAAGAATGACCGTTTTCAGACCACCAAACAACCACATTCAGACCAATGTCGTAGTATTCTTACCTGCAAAAAATTAATTCATACACTAAAAATAAAAAATACTCATCTTCACCCTATTTTCAGTGTATTTCGCCACTTTTAAATGCTTTTAGCCTCCTTTAATAAAGCAGACACGGGCTCAAACCCCGGATAATTAATTAGACCTGAAAACAAACATCATTTTATGTATACTCGCTTGCCCGTTTTTTAACCAACGGAGATGGCAACCCATTTCCTGTCTTTTGGCCACAAACACAGAGGGCGATCTATGAACTCCATAGTCACCTTTCCGAACCGGATCCCCACCACCGAGTTCGAGGAGCGTCGCTTCAAGGTCTATACGGACCGCCAGCTCGACAAGATCGAGGTGATCCAGAACCTTCCGGCAGAAACCCTGTTCGAAATGAAGGTTGTTGCGAGCGTATTACCCTTCCGGGTCAATGAATACGTAATCAATGAGCTTATCAACTGGGACAAGGTGCCCAACGACCCGATTTATCAACTCGTCTTCCCCCAAAAGGGGATGCTGAAAGACGAGCATTACGAGCGCATGGCAAAGCTGCACCAGGATGGGGCCGACAAGAAAGAGATCCAGGCGGTTGCCAAGGAAATCCGTGACGAACTGAACCCCCATCCGGCCGGACAGATGGAAATGAACATGCCGGAACTGGAAGGTGAAGTCCTGGACGGCGTTCAGCATAAGTACCGCGAGACCGTGTTGTTCTTCCCGGCCCAGGGCCAGACCTGTCACTCCTACTGCACTTTCTGTTTCCGCTGGGCGCAGTTTGTCGGTGACAAAGACCTTAAGATGTCCAGCACCGAAGCAGAGAAGCTTCACGGCTATCTGCAGGAACACACCGAAGTGACTGACCTCCTCGTCACCGGCGGTGACCCTATGGTAATGAAAACCAAAAGCCTGGCTCAGTACCTGGAACCGTTGCTGCAGCCGGAATTTGATCATGTCCAGACCATCCGGATCGGCACCAAAGCCCTGACTTTCTGGCCCTACCGCTTTGTAACAGACAAGGACTCCGACGAACTGATTGAACTGTTCGCCAAACTGGCTGATGCGGGCAAACACGTCGCCATCATGGCCCACTACAATCACTGGCAGGAGATCACCACGGACATCGCGGAAGAAGCCATCCGCCGAATCCGTGCGACCGGGGCCGAAATCCGCGCCCAGGGGCCGCTCATCAAACATGTAAATGACGATGCTGATGCCTGGGCAAAGCTGTGGAAGAAGGAAGTGCAACTGGGCATCATCCCCTACTACATGTTTGTAGAACGGGATACTGGCGCCAAGAACTACTTTGAAGTGCCTCTTGCCGAGGCATTCCAGATCTACCGGGAAGCCATGAAGAAAGTCAGCGGTCTTGCCCGCACCGCCCGCGGCCCCTCCATGAGCGCCGGCCCCGGCAAAGTAGAAATCCAGGGCATCGCGGAGATTCAGGGTGAGAAAGTCTTCGTGCTTCGCTTCCTGCAAGGGCGCAACCCTGACTGGGTGCAGCGCCCGTTCTTTGCCAAGTACAGCGAGACAGCCACCTGGCTGCATGAGCTGGAACCAGCCTTTGGAGAGGAGAAGTTCTTCTTTGAGGACGAGTTTGAAAAAATGAAAAAGGGCGAGGCTTAACCCCTGTCTGGCCCCGGAGCCAACTCACCGGCTTCGGGGCCACAGCTTTCCGTCAGGATTGCTTATGCTTGGGCTGATAATCACTGATGTTCAGCCGCGGGCGGTCCGAATCAGCCTCTGCAAGAGGCGCGCACTCCTCGACCGTCTCAAGACAGCGTGTGGTAAGCCGCTGGTACTCCTCGGTCCCTTTTCGCTTCCATGCTATTTCCTTGTCACTGAGCGCTCGCAGAACCTTGGCGGGAGATCCGACGATCAGTGAGCCGGGTTCGCAGGAAAACCCTGCTTTCACAAAAGCACAGGCTCCTACAATGGACCGGGGTGCGATCACCGCCTCATCCATCACCACCGCATTCATTCCAACCATGGCGTCCTCACCGACCGTGCATCCGTGAAGGATCGCACCATGCCCCACATGACCGTTTTTTTCGACCACCACATCCTTGCCCGGAAACGCATGCGTAACGCAGGTGTCCTGAATGTTTGCCCCTTCCTTTAATACGATGCGACCAAAGTCACCCCGCAGCGAGGCTGCCGGACCCACATAGCAACTCGGCCCCACCCAAACATCGCCAATCAGAATCGCAGACGGATGAACGTAAGCCGACGGATGAACAACGGGCCTGACCCCTTCGATACTGTAACTGGGCATTTTCTCTCTCCTTCTTCTGGATTGTGCCGGGTAAACAATCACAAATCCTGATTCACTTTACGGATCACTTTATAGTTTTCCGGAGTATTTTTCACAGCACCAAGGGGCATAAAACCTTCTTTAGATACGTCAATTCGAGCTAAAAAACAGCCGGCAACCATTTTTTTCCCTTAACTATCAGATACTAAAGAAATTTCCGCGCCGGGCAGGCAAATGTGATACAAAAGTCAGACTTTAGACTCCTTGACGAGTATCAATTAAAAGATATACTTATTTTCCCAATCGGCAAGTTCATTTTTCGAACATCGCCTGGTGGTAACTCTGATTCCGAGTAGTTCAGATCTACTACCAACAAAAACAAAGTCACATCGGATTGCTTATGCCAAACAACCTGCTCGTCGACGGGCCCGCGGACGGGGTTCGCATTTTTACCCTGAATCGTCCCGATGCACTGAACGCCCTGAATACTGAGCTGCTGGGCAACTTGTCCAGAGCTCTGGATGATGCGGAGGCCGACCCCGAAACCCGCGCCGTGGTGATCACCGGGAGCCAGAAGGCATTCGCGGCCGGCGCGGATATCAATGAAATGGCCTCACGCGACCTGGTCGGTATTCTCGAAGATCCCAGAGTTGCGCACTGGCAGCGCATTGATCGATTCCCGAAACCTATCATTGCAGCGGTCAACGGCTTTGCGCTTGGCGGCGGCTGCGAACTCGCCATGCACGCAGACATTATGATTGCCGGGGCAAACGCCCGCTTCGGCCAGCCGGAAATAAATCTCGGCATCATGCCTGGGGCCGGTGGCACTCAGCGACTGGTACGCAAAGTGGGTGAAGCACTGGCCATGCACATGGCACTGACCGGCGAGCCTATCGACGCAAACCGCGCCCTTCAGGCCGGGCTTATCAGCGAAATCTGTCAGCCCGAACTGACGGTTGAAAAGGCCATCCAGATTGCACGCTCCATTGCCCGAAAAGCCCCTATTGCCGTCAAGCTCACCAAGGAATCCGTGCGCAAGGCCAATGACATGAACCTTGCTGAGGGCCTTCGCTTTGAACGACACGCCTTCACGGTGCTTGCCGGCACGGCAGACCGCCAGGAAGGTCTCGATGCGTTTCGGGAGAAGCGCAAACCCAATTTCACGGGTCGATAAATCGCGCCCTGAAGCCACCCTTAATTTTACCTATAGGACAACGCCATGACTCAGCCGAGCATTCTTCTCGAAATCGATCAGGGTGTGGCTATGCTTACCCTCAACCGCCCCGACAACCTCAACAGTTTCAATGTCGAGATGCATGAGCAGATGCGGGATGCTGTCAGCAAGGTCCGCAAAGACAGCTCTGTTCGGGTACTGGTGATTACCGGTGCCGGTCGGGGCTTCTGCGCCGGTCAGGATCTGTCTGACCGAAGCGTTGCCCCGGGCCAGGAGGCGCCTGATCTCGGCGAGTCACTGGAAAAATACTACAACCCGCTGATGCGCAGTCTGCGAGACCTGCCAATGCCCGTCCTGTGTGCCGTAAATGGCGTTGCCGCCGGCGCCGGCGCAAACATTGCGCTGGCCTGCGACATAACACTTGCCGCACGTTCCGCCAGCTTTGTGCAGGCATTCTGCAAGCTTGGCCTGGTCCCCGATTCCGGCGGCACCTGGACCTTGCCCCGGGTCGCCGGCATGGCACGAGCCAAAGGCATGGCCCTGCTGGGAGACAAGATCGGAGCCGAGCAGGCCGAGAGCTGGGGCATGATCTGGCGCTGCGTCGATAACGAGGCGCTGATGGAAGAAACCATGAAGCTGGCAAAACACTTTGCCAGCCAGCCCACCAAGGGGCTTGCCCTGATCAAGCGCGCGCTGCACGCCAGTGCCAGCAATACCTTTGAGGAGCAGCTCAACCTAGAGCGGGACCTCCAGCGCATGGCGGGTCGGTCCGAGGATTACCGCGAAGGCGTGGCAGCCTTCATGGAGAAACGCACTCCGACATTCAAGGGGAAGTAAGCGATGCAGGCACTTGATACCCAGACCACAATTGCCGTCATCGGCGCCGGTGCCATGGGCGCCGGCATTGCCCAGGTTGCCGCTCAGGCGGGTCATAAAGTCTACCTTCACGACCAGCGTGAAGGCGCGGCTGCCACCGGCCGGGACGGCGTTGCAAAACAGCTGCAGCGTCGGGTCGACAAGGGCAAGATGGAACAACAGGCTGTCGACGCCATCATTGGCCGGATTCATCCGGTCAGTGCGCTTTCCGAGCTGGCTGAGAGCGGCATGGTCATTGAGGCTATTATCGAGGACCTTGAGATCAAACGTGGACTGCTCGCTGACCTTGAGGAGCTGTGCGACAAGGCGACCATCCTTGCCACCAACACCTCGTCCATTTCTGTGACCGCCCTTGGCGCCAAACTTCGCAACCCGGAACGCCTGGTCGGAATGCACTTCTTCAATCCGGCTCCGTTGATGGCGCTGGTTGAAGTTGTCAAAGGGCTGGCAACCGATAACGCCGTTGCCGAAACCGTGCACGCCACCGCAACAAACTGGGGCAAGAAGCCGGTATTCGCAACCTCCACGCCGGGCTTTATTGTTAACCGGGTCGCCCGGCCCTTCTATGCCGAGAGCCTGCGACTGCTTCAGGAACAGGCCACCGACGCGGCGACGCTGGATGCCGTCCTCCGGGAAGCCGGTAATTTCCGGATGGGGCCCTTTGAACTGACTGATCTCATCGGTCATGACGTCAACTACGCGGTAACGAATTCAGTATTCAATTCCTATTATCAGGACACCCGCTTTCTGCCGTCACTGATTCAGAAAGAACTGGTTGAGGCCGGACGCCTTGGCCGCAAGAGTGGCCAGGGTTTCTACAGCTATGCCGAAGGCAGCCAACGCCCCGAGCCCAAAACAGAGCCTGCGTGCCAGAGCGACGACAATCAGCTGATTGTCGAAGGCGAGATGGGGCCAGCCGCAGCATTGGTTGATCGCTTCCGCGAGGCCGGCCTTGAAATCATTGAAAGAGCCGGCCCCGGTCAGCTCCGGTTCGGCGAGGCTGTACTGGCCCTCACCGATGGCTGCATGGCTACCGAGCGCGCCCGCTCGGAAGGCGCATATAACCTGGTGCTGTTTGACCTTGCTTTTGATTTCAGCAAGGCAACACGACTTGCGGTATCCGTCGCTGACCAGGCGTCCGACAAGGCAGTTTCCGATGCCTGTGCTTTACTGCAAAAAGCAGGCATTGCTGTGAGCCTGATTGAAGACCGACCCGGTCTGGTGGTTATGCGCACCGTTGCCATGCTCGCCAACGAAGCCGCCGACGCAGCACTGCATGGCGTGGCTACCAAGGCCGATATCGACCTGGCCATGAAAGCCGGGCTGAATTATCCAGAGGGCCCGCTGAGCTGGAGCGACCGGCTCGGTAACGGCCGGGTATTCCAGGTACTGAAAAATATTCAGGGCAGCTACGAAGAGGACCGTTATCGCCCGGCCCTGCTGCTCCGGAAAAACCATTATGCCGAGAAGGGGTTTTACGCATGACGGACACCAACCCGCAAAAACTCGCGGAACAGTGCGCCGAGGCAATGTTTGCCCGCGACCAGGCAAGCCAGAAGCTGGGCATGGAGATCGTTTCGGTCGCCCCCGGCAAAGCGGTACTGACCATGACCGTATCCGAGGACATGATCCAGGGACACGGTTCTTGCCATGGTGGCTATCTTTTCACACTTGCCGATTCTGCGTTCGCCTTCAGCTGCAACTCCTACGACAAGGCCACGGTTGCATCAGGCTGCAGCATTGACTACATGGCCGGTGCAAAAGCAGGGGACGTGCTGACTGCAACAGCCGAGGAACAATCCCGCGGCGGCAGGACCGGCGTCTACGACGTTACCATAACCAATCAGGATGGCCGCACTGTGGCCCTGTTCAGGGGCAAGTCCTACCAGGTCCGCGGCCCTGTCATTAATTCGGAGGAAAATACATGAGTGCAGGTAACCGTTTGCAAGACGCCTACATTGTCGATGCAATCCGCACGCCCGTTGGCCGTTATGGCGGAGCACTGTCCGCTGTGCGGGCAGATGATCTCGGCGCCATCCCGATGAAGGCACTGATGGAGCGTCACCCGGATCTCGACTGGTCGAAGATCGACGATGTTCTGTACGGCTGCGCCAACCAGGCCGGCGAAGACAATCGGGATGTGGCCCGGATGTCACTTCTGCTGGCAGGCCTTCCGGTGGACGTTCCCGGCAGCACCATCAACCGCCTTTGTGGCTCCGGCATGGATGCAGTTGGCAGCGCCGCTCGGGCTATCCGTACCGGCGAAACCAGCCTGATGCTTGCGGGCGGCGTCGAATCCATGTCGCGTGCGCCCTTCGTGATGGGCAAATCCGAAAGCCCATTCAGCCGCAAGGCGGAGATTTTTGACACCACCATTGGCTGGCGTTTCGTCAACCCGGTACTGAAAAAGCAATACGGTATCGACTCCATGCCCGAGACGGCCGAAAACGTTGCGGCGGACTTTGGTATATCACGAGAAGATCAGGACGCATTTGCCTTGCGCAGCCAGCAACGGACCGCCGCCGCCCAGGCCGCCGGTCGCTTTGCCAATGAGATCACCCCGGTCTCTGTGCCACGCCGCAAACAGGATCCGCTGGTCGTCGATACCGATGAGCATCCTCGGGAAACCAGTCTGGAAAAGCTGGCCTCGCTGCCAACACCTTTCCGTGAGAATGGGACCGTGACTGCAGGTAATGCCTCCGGCGTCAATGACGGTGCCTGCGCACTGCTGCTGGCCAACGCAGACGCGATGACCCAATACAACCTTAAGCCCCGGGCACGGGTAGTTGCCATGTCCACGGCAGGGGTCGAACCCCGCATCATGGGCTTCGGCCCGGCACCAGCAGCCCGCAAGGTACTGAAAACCGCGGGACTGGAACTGGGTGATATGGATGTGATCGAGCTGAATGAGGCGTTCGCGGCGCAGGCACTGGCAGTCACACGCGACCTGGGGCTGCCGGACGATGCGGAGCACGTCAACCCGAACGGCGGCGCTATCGCACTTGGTCATCCTCTGGGCATGAGTGGCGCCCGCCTGATCACAACTGCATTGAATGAGCTCGAGCGTCGCCACAACGAAGGCCAAAAGGCCCGTTATGCACTGTGTACCATGTGCATCGGCGTTGGACAGGGTATCGCACTGATTATTGAGCGGGTGGACAGCGCTGTCTGAACGAACAGTGGCAACGCCCCCGTCAAGCACAAAAACAAGCAGGACACTTTTTATGAGCTTACCGTTACAGAAACTTGGCAAACTTGACCGAATGGAGACCGCCAGCATTGACGAGCTCCGCCATGAGCAGTTGCAGCGCCTGCGCTGGAGCGTGGTCCATGCATATACCAACGTGCCGTTCTATCGCAAGGCCTTTGATGACATCGGCCTGAAGCCGATGGACATCAACTCGCTCGACGATCTGGCCAAGGTGCCGTTCACAACCAAAAGCGACCTGCGGGACAACTACCCGTTTGGCATGTTTGCCACCCCAATGGACCAGGTTGTCCGCGTTCACGCCTCCAGCGGCACAACCGGCAAGCCCACCGTAGTGGGCTACACCCAGAGTGATATCGATAACTGGGCCGATATTGTTGCCCGATCCATTCGAGCCGGTGGTGGCTCCCGGGGTGACAAGGTCCACGTAGCCTACGGTTACGGCCTGTTCACTGGCGGGCTCGGAGCCCATTACGGGGCCGAGCGTCTTGGCTGTACCGTGATCCCCATGTCCGGCGGGCAGACTGAAAAGCAGGTTCAGCTGATCAGCGATTTCCAGCCGGACATCATCATGGTCACCCCGTCCTACATGCTCAATATTGCTGATGAGATGGAGCGCCAGGGAGTTGATCCCCACAAGCTGCCATTGCGCATCGGCATTTTTGGTGCTGAGCCCTGGACCAACAGTATGCGTACCGAACTGGAAGAGCGGCTTGGCATTCAGGCCCTCGATATCTACGGGCTCTCCGAAGTTATGGGGCCGGGCGTCGGTATGGAGTGCATTGAGACCAAAGACGGTCCCACCATCTGGGAAGATCACTTCTATCCGGAGATTATTGACCCCGCCACAGGTGAAGCCCTGCCCGACGGTGAATACGGTGAACTGGTTTTCACCTCACTCAGCAAGGTGGCGCTGCCTATCCTGCGCTACCGCACCCGCGACCTGACCCGTCTGTTGCCAGGGACCGCACGTCCGATGCGGCGCATCGACAAGATCACCGGCCGCAGCGATGACATGCTGATTATCCGCGGGGTCAACGTGTTCCCAAGCCAGATTGAAGAGCAGGTGCTCAAGTGTGAAGCCCTGTCACCCCACTATGAGATTGAGGTCTACAAAGAGGGCAACCTGGACTGCGTCGACATCCGGACAGAGCTCAAGCCGGAAGCGTCAGACAGCGAGGAAAACAAGGCAGCAGCAGCCAAAGAGCTGGCTCACCACATCAAATCCTATATCGGCATCAGCACCCGCATTCAGGTTGTCGAGGCAAACCGCCTGGCACGCTCTGAAGGCAAGGCGAAAAGGGTCTTTGATCGACGCAAGCAGTAAGGTCCATCAGGATCGTGGTGCAACCGGCAAGATTCCGGTTGCACCACCCTCTCCGGGCCAACCATTTAGTTTTATTTTTTGATTTGCTTATTTCCAGTTACTTTAAAAATCATACCCTGAGATCATTTTTTGCCCATATATCATATAGATGAGTAGTTTATAGCAAAGACTGACACTCGACATGACACACAAAGACAGTCCTTGATATTTATTCAGTATCATATAATATGAAACCAATCGCCCTTTAGTATTTGCTGGGGGGCATCGTGTTTACGGAACAAGAGAACAACAAGCCCGAACCGGAGGTATTGTATGTACGCCCAGCTCGTTGAAACCGGCGCAAAACGCCTTAAAACGCTGGAAGAGATGTCGCCTGAAGAGCGCACTTTCCAGGAAAAGGTAGACGCCGAAACAAAGATCGAACCCAAAAACTGGATGCCGGAAGGCTACCGGAAGACCCTCGTTCGCCAGATTTCCCAGCACGCCCATTCCGAGGTTGTCGGTATGCTGCCGGAAGGCAATTGGGTAACGCGCGCGCCAACCCTCAAGCGCAAACTGCAGCTGATGGCCAAGATCCAGGACGAAGCAGGGCACGGGCTTTATCTATACAGCGCAATGGAAACCCTCGGCGCTGACCGCGATGATGAGATCGAAAAGCTGCATCAGGGCAAGGCCAAGTACTCCAGCATCTTTAATTACCCGACGCTGAACTGGGCCGATATGGGTGCGGTCGGCTGGCTGGTCGACGGTGCTGCCATTGTGAACCAGGTTGTACTGCAGCGGACCTCTTATGGCCCCTATTCCCGCGCCATGATCCGCATCTGCAAGGAAGAGAGCTTCCACCAGCGCCAGGGCTACCAGATCCTGCTGGATATGATGCGTGAAGGTACCGACGAGCAGAAAGAAATGGTACAGGACGCGATCAACCGTCTGTGGTGGCCGGCCCTGATGATGTTCGGCCCGCACGACGACGAATCTCCCAACTCCCAGCAGTCTATGGCGTGGAAGATCAAGCGCAAGAGTAACGACGAACTGCGCCAGATGTTCATCGACCAGACCATCCCACAACTTGAATTCCTGGGATGCACTGCGCCGGATCCGGACCTGAAATGGAATGAAGAAACCGGCCACTACGAGTTCGGTGAGATCAACTGGCAGGAATTTTATGACGTTCTCAAGGGCAATGGCCCGTGTAACCGAGAGCGCATCAATACTCGCAAGAAAGCAATTGACGAAGGCGCCTGGGTTCGCGATGCGGCGGTCGCCTATGCCAAAAAACAAAAACAGCGCGCAGCAGCCGCCTGATATCGGAGGAATACAACATGTCTGAATGGCGTCTTTACGAAGTTTTCGTACGTAGCAAGCACGGTCTGAACCACAAACATGTGGGTAGCGTTCATGCCTCTGATGCTGAAATGGCCATGGAAAATGCCCGTGACCTGTACACCCGCCGTAGCGAAGGTGTGAGCATCTGGGTTGTGCCATCCGATACCATCACAGCCTCCGCGTCTGATGAGAAAGAAGTTCTGTTCGATCCATCAGAAGACAAGGTGTACCGGCACGCCTCTTTCTACAAGTTGCCCGACGAAGTCGGACACATGTAAAGGAGTGATACCGATGACACAAACAGAAGCTTTCAAGGAATACCTGCTTCGTCTGGCAGACTCCGACATGATTCTCGGACAGCGTCTCAGCGAGCTATGCGGCAAGGCACCGGCGATTGAGGAAGAGATGGCGCTGATGAACGTCGCGCTTGATCTCGTTGGCCAGGCGCGCAACTGGTACGAGTATGCGGCCGAGCTGATTGATGATGGCCGCGATGCCGACAAGCTGGCTTTTCGCCGGGATACCCATGACTACCGGAACCTGCTCCTCACGGAACAGCCGAATGAAGACTATGCCGTAACCATGGGCCGCCAGTTCTTTTTCGATGCCTGGCATTACTTCACCCTCAAGAGCCTGACCGAATCCAGTGACGAACGCGTTGCGGGAATCGCAGCTAAAGCTCTGAAGGAAGCCACCTATCACCTGCGTCGCTCATCGGAGTGGGTGAAGCGACTGGGCGACGGCACCGAGGAGAGCCACCGCCGCATGCAGGATGCTGTCGACATCCTGTGGCGCTTTACGGGTGAACTGACCACCCCGGACGACACCGATCGTCTGATGGCTGAGGCTGGTATTGGCCCGGATCCGGACCAGCTCAAGGCAGACTGGCGTGGTTTGGTAACTGAAGTGCTTACCCAGGCTACCCTGACGCCCGGCGCTGAAGATGCCTGGATGTACATGGGCGGCAAGCACGGCGAACACACCGAACACCTCGGTTTCATTCTGGCGGAAATGCAGTTTCTGCAGAGGGCCTATCCCGATGCCACAACATGGTGATTCAGACGCAAGGTCAGCGGTAGATATCCTCATTGCCAGTGATCGGGTGCCGGCCAACGCTCGCCCCGATCTGCTGACAGAAGAAGATATCTGGGCACTCCTTGAGGAAGTCAAAGACCCCGAAGTTCCGGCGGTAAGTGTCGTGGAACTCGGCATCGTTCGAGCGGTTCGATGGGACGGAAAAGAGTTAGCCATCGACGTCACGCCGACTTACTCTGGCTGCCCTGCTACCGAACTGATTGAAGAACTGATTGAAGAAGCCCTGCGGGCCGCAGGGTTCCGGAATCC
Source organism: Marinobacter sediminum (assembly GCF_023657445.1). Taxonomy (NCBI): domain Bacteria; kingdom Pseudomonadati; phylum Pseudomonadota; class Gammaproteobacteria; order Pseudomonadales; family Marinobacteraceae; genus Marinobacter; species Marinobacter sediminum. The sequence continues at coordinate 2,584,093 of NZ_JAGTWY010000001.1, forward strand.
GAAAATCAATCAGGTGCTGACCCCCGCCTGGACCACCGACTGGATTACAGACGAAGGTAAAGAGAAGCTTCGCAAATTCGGCATCGCGCCGCCTCAGGGCAGCTCCAGCAAGATGAGCCTGCTCGGCGAACCTGAAGTGATTGCCTGCCCAAACTGTGGCAGCCAGGACACTGAACGGGTAAGCGAGTTCGGATCAACCGCATGCAAAGCGCTTTATCGCTGCAAGGAATGCCTTGAGCCCTTCGACTATTTCAAATGCATCTAGAGTCGATACGATCATGAATAAATTCTACTCACTGACCCTCAAAGAGGTCAGACCTGAAACAAGAAACGCCGTATCACTGTCTTTCGATCTGCCAGACGACCTGGCGGACAAGTTTGCCTACAAGCAGGGGCAGCACCTCGTTGTCAGAACGAAAATGAACGGCGAGGAAGTGCGCCGTTCCTACTCGATCTGCACCAGCGTGAATGATCATGACCTCCGGATTGCCATCAAAAAGGTACCGGGCGGAGCCTTCTCAACATTTGCCAATGAGCAGCTCCAGCCAGGGGAAACTCTGGAAGTCATGCCGCCCCAGGGCCACTTCTCTGTGGATCTGGACCCGGAGCGTGAAGGCAACTATCTCGCGGTCGCTGCAGGTAGCGGTATCACACCGATCCTGTCCATTATCAAGACCACGCTGGAAACCGAGCCCAAGAGCGAAGTCACTTTGTTCTATGGCAACAAGGCAACAAGCAGCACGATGTTCCGGGACGAACTGCAGGACCTGAAGAACGAGTATATGTCCCGCTTCAACCTGGTCTACATCTTCACCCGGGAAGACCAGGACATCGACCTGTACAACGGGCGCATCGATAACGAAAAGTGTGATGCCCTGTTCGATCACTGGATCAACGCCAAAGAGCTGACTGCTGCTTTCATCTGTGGCCCTCAGCTGATGACCGAGACCGTTCGCGACTCGCTGACTCGCCACGGTATGGACAAGAGCAAGGTCCATTATGAGCTGTTCACTCCGGCCAATGGTGTGCCCCAGGCCCGTAAGGACCGCGCAGACACCAAGGTCGATCCTCAGTCCGTCAGTGAGGTCACAGTGATCGCCGATGGCCGTTCGCTAACCTTCCCTCTGGTACGCGACACCAGGAGCATCCTTGAGGCTGGCAACGAGGAAGGCGCAGACCTGCCCTACTCCTGCAAAGCCGGCGTCTGCTCAACCTGCCGCGCCAAGGTGGTGGAAGGCGAAGTGGAAATGGACCAGAACTTTGCGCTGGAAGACTACGAAGTCGAAGCGGGCTATGTGCTCTCCTGCCAGTGTTATCCGGTCAGCGACAAGGTGGTTCTCGACTACGACGAGATGTAAGCCATTTCCCGATAACCGAACAACATGACTCGACAAAGGCAAGTCCTGCAGCAGCAGGACTTGCCTTGGCGTTTTCAGAAACGAACGGAGTTTCCAATGTCAGTCCTTAAAAGTTTCATCGCCGGCCAATGGGTCGGCGAGCAAGCCGCCAAGGCTCTGCCCAGCGCCGTGAACGGCGAGATAGTAGCCCATACTCACGACGACACCCTGGATTTCAAAGAAGCCGTCGAATACGGCCGCAAGGTGGGTGGCAAGAACCTGATGGCGATGGATTTCCAGGAGCGCGCCCTTGCCCTGAAAGCCATGGCCATGTATCTGCAAGAACACAAGAAAGAGCTCTACGCTCTCTCGATGCACACAGGCTCCAGCAAGGGTGACAACGGCATCGATATCGATGGTGGCTTCGGCACCCTGTTCTCCTACGCCAGTATGGGCCGCCGCGAGCTGCCGTCGGGCAATGTAGTACACGAAGGTCCTGTCACCACGCTGGGCAAGAACAACCATTTTGCCGGCACCCATATTCTGGTGCCTCGTGGCGGCGTTGCTGTTCACATTGATGCCTACAACTTCCCGGTATGGGGCATGCTGGAAAAGTTCGCCCCCACCTTCCTGGCGGGCATGCCGTCTATTGTGAAGCCGGCTACCTCCACCTGCTACGTCACCGAACTGGCCGTTCGCCTGATGCAGGAATCCGGTGCCCTGCCTGAAGGCAGTCTGCAACTGATCATCGGCAGCACCGGCGACCTCTTCGACCATCTTGAAGAGCAGGACGTGGTGACCTTCACCGGCTCCGCCGCAACGGCCCGCAAACTCAAGAATCATCCGAACATCATCAACCGTTCGATTCCGTTCAACGCCGAAGCCGACTCACTGAACAGCGCCATTCTGGCACCAGACGTGACCCCCGAGAACGAAGAGTTCGATATCTTTGTGAAGGAAGTGGGCCGCGAGATGACGGCAAAAGCCGGTCAGAAATGTACCGCGATACGTCGGGTTCTGGTGCCCAAAACCCAGGTAGACGCCGTTTGCGACAAACTCAAGGAGCGGTTGTCGAAGGTTACCGTCGGTGACCCTTCCGTTGAAGGCGTTCGCATGGGCGCCCTGGCCTCCACCGACCAGCTGGAAGATGTCAAAGCCAACATTCAGGAACTGCTGAAAACCAGCGAACTGATCATCGGTGGCGACGGCAGCTTCAAGCCAACCGGCGAAGGCACTGAGAAAGGCGCGTTCATCGAGCCGCACGTGCTGCTGTGCCGGAATCCGGAAAACGGTTGTGGCGCACACGACATCGAGGCCTTTGGCCCGGTGGCAACGGTGATTCCCTACGACACCATCGAAGACGCGGTCGCTCTGTGTGCTGAAGGTCGTGGCTCACTGGTCACTACCCTGACAACACGGGACCCCGCCATTGCCGGCAGGATTGCCCCACTGCTTGCTGCTTTCCACGGACGTTTGCATCTGCTGGACGCGGAAGCGGCCAAGGAATCAACCGGCCACGGCTCTCCTCTGCCCATGCTCAAGCATGGTGGCCCGGGTCGTGCCGGTGGTGGTGAAGAGCTGGGCGGTATTCGAGCTGTTCATCATTACCTGCAGAGAACCGCTATCCAGGGCTCCCCAAGCATGCTGGCTGCGGTCACCCGCGAGTACGTACGCGGTGCCAATCTGATTGAAACCGAGGTGCATCCGTTCCGTCGCCATTTCGAGGATCTGCAGATCAACGAGTCCCTGCTGACGCATCGACGTACCGTCACCGAGGCGGACATCGTCAACTTCGGTTGTCTGTCCGGCGATCACTTCTACATGCACTTTGATGAAATCGCGGCGCGGGACTCCCAGTTCGGCAAACGCATTGCCCACGGCTACTTTGTGCTTTCCGCAGCGGCCGGCCTGTTCGTTTATCCGGGCGAAGGCCCGGTCCTGGCGAACTACGGACTGGACACCCTGCGCTTTATCGAGCCGGTCGCCCCGGGAGACACCATCCGGGCGCGCCTGACCTGCAAGCGCAAGATTGATCAGGGTCGGACATCGCCAGACGGACACCCGCAGGGTGTGGTGGTCTGGGATGTTCAGGTTCACAATCAGAACGACGAAATGGTTGCGAGCTACGATATCCTGACGCTGGTTGCCAAAAAGCCCGAGTAACACCGGGCTTTCCTGCTTTCTCCCTGTCTTGGACCCCAGGGAGAAGGTTACAGGCAAATAAAAGGGGGACAGGTTTAACGACCTGTCCCCCTTTTATTTGTGCTTTATAGCCACCGGACAATCACATACCCAGGTAAGCCTCCCGGACTTTCTCGTTGCTCAGGAGTTCCTTGCCGGTACCTTCGATCACCACCCGACCTGTTTCCAACACATAGCCGCGATCAGCCAGGGCCAGCGCCTGGGAAGCATTCTGCTCAACCAGGAAGATGGTTATGCCCTCTTCCTTCAGCTCCTTCACGATGTTGAAAATCTCTTCGATGATCAGCGGTGCGAGGCCCATGCTTGGTTCGTCAAGCAAGAGCAATCGGGGCTTGGCCATAAGCGCACGGCCCATTGCCAGCATCTGTTGCTGACCGCCAGAAAGCTCGCCCGCAAGATTGTGCCGCTTCTGGCGAAGGATCGGGAACTTGGTGTACATGCGCTCCAGGTCATCCATTACTTCCGGCGTTTTGCCACGGGTATAGGCACCCAGCAACAGGTTGTCATGGACACTCAGGTCCTTGAACACCTGCCGGCCCTCAGGCACCTGCACGATACCCCTGCCAACCCGCAGGTCCGCGCCTACCTTGGCAAGATCGTCTCCCTCGAAGGTCACGCTCCCGCGATCGACCGGCTGCAAACCTGAAATCGTCATCAGCAGCGTCGACTTGCCGGCACCGTTCGCACCCACCAGAGAGACAATCTCACCGCTGTTGATCTTGATATCAACGTCGTGGAGCACTTCGATCTGGCCATACGAGGTCACCATGCCGCTCACTGAAAGCAGCTCCTGCGCTTCGTGCGGTGCGGTTACCCGCGCCTCATGCTTCAGGCCAAGGCCGCCAAAACGTTCCGGGGTATAACTGACGATCTCGTGACGCAGCTCGCGAAACTCATCGCGAACCCGCTCACCAAAGAGTGGGTCATTTTCCACATCCTTGGCTTCGATGATCTGTTCCCAGTCTTCCTCGCTTAGCAGATCACGGGCTCTGGGGATGACAACCCCCTCTTCCTTGCGAATATGCTTGCGCAAGGATTCCGTAAATCGTGCCAGGGCGTGGCTGAATTCTTCCCGGCCCTCTGGCCACTGCTGCATGCATGTTTTCAGCAGCTGACGAAGCTCGATCACCTTTTCGTTGCCAATCACATACCCTTTCGACAGCTTCTCCAGCAAGGGTACGGATTCCGGAGATTTCTCACCAAGCAGGCGATACAGCGCAATCTCCGAAGGCTGGCTGTGCACTCGTCGGGCAAAGTGCTGAATATAATCAAAAATGGTTGTCAGTAGCTTTTCGTCCGGCTGCTGCTCATTGATGTTCATGTCGTGCAACAGCTGATCCAGAAGATCAAGAGTACGCCAGAGCGCCTGATGCTCCTTCACAATGGTGCCAATAGCCTGCTGTCCGTGTGACTGGGCAGGCGCAATTTCCGTGTGTTGCTGTGTCATTTGAATTGCCTCCTTACTCAGCCACCCAGATAGGCAGCAATAACATCCGGATTCTGACGGATTTCTGCCGGGGAGCCTTCGGCCAGTACACGGCCATAGTTGAGAACCAGAAGTCGGTCGGATATTCCCATGACCAGCTTCATATCATGCTCAACGAGCATGACCGTGGTGCCCTCATCAGCGATTTTTCGTATCAACTGCTCAAGCGCCGCCGTTTCGGTGGCATTAAGGCCTGCAGCCGGTTCATCCAGGAGTATGATCTTTGGATCAGCCGCCAGCGCCCGGGCAATTTCGAGCCGCTTGAGCGCCCCGTAGGACATGGCAGAGGCTTCGGTGTCGAGATAATCCCCACAGCCGACATAGTTCATCAACTCTGCAGCCCGTTCACGTGCCGCCGCTTCATCCCGACGCAATGCCGGCAAACGGAAAAGCGTGGTGAACAGATTACTCTTTAGCTGAAGATGACGTCCGAGCATGACGTTTTCTATTGCCGTCATGTTCATACAGATCTGCATTTGCTGGAACGTGCGGCACATTCCGCGCTCAGCCAGCTGATTGGGTTCAAGACTGGCAGTGCTCTCGCCGTTCAGCAGAATCTCACCGCTGGTCGGGGTATAGAGCCCCGTAATCAGGTTGAACAAGGTGGTCTTGCCCGCACCGTTCGGACCAATGACGGAATAGACCTGGCCGGCATCTACTGCAAAGCTGACCCCTTCAACCGCGTGGACACCACCAAAGGCCTTGTCGAGTCCTTTGACTTCAACCAATGCACTCATGCTGCACCTCCGGCCTTCTTACGCCATTTTTTGGACGCGACTGCGGTCAGGGTCGGCAACAGCCCTTTGGGCATGAAAATCATAGTCAGCATCAAAATCAGACCAAACATAACGGTTTCCACCTCCTGGAAGTCCGCCAGTACCTGAGGCAGCAACTTCAGTACCACGGCGCCAAGAATGACACCGTACGTGGACCCCATACCGCCAAGAACAACCATGGTGATCAGGACAATCGAGAACTCGAAGCTGGCAACGGCCGGGGTAATGAAACCCTGAAAATGGGCGAACAGGCTGCCCATGAGGCTGGCATAAACGGCAGAAATCACGAACACCAGGCTCTTATACTTGGCGGTATCCACACCGACCACCCGGGCCGCCACTTCCGACCCGTGCACCGAACGCAACGCACGACCGATGGGCGACTCAATCAGGTTCTGGGCGAACCACACGGCCAGCAACAGGATCACACTGGCAAAGAGATACCAGGCCGTATAGCCCTCGATTTCGATACCAAACAACGAGTACTGCCCGAACGAACTCAGCTCCCAGCCAAACAGGTCAAGAGCGGGCACAGGCATGCCGTCCGGACCACCGGTGATGGCACGTTCATTATTCAGGATGATGGCGATAATGAAACCAACCGCCAGCGTGGCCATCGAAAGATAGTGACCTTTCAGGCGCAGAATCGGACGCCCCACGATCCAGGCAATAAAGCCGACCGCAATAGCGCCAACGACCAGAGCCGGCACGGAAGACCAGCCATAAGTCCCGGTCATAATGCCGGTAAAGTAGGCCCCCAGGCCGAAAAATCCAGCATGACCCAGGCTTATCTGACCGGCAAACCCCACCAGCAGATTAAGACCAACGACAGTAGCCGCGATGATCGCCATCTGTGTCGCAAGATCATAGTGGAACGGGTTGCTGAGGAAAGCCGGAAGACAAAACAGGATAATCGCGAGAACGATCAGCCCCCGAAGACGCAACTGCATAAAACGATTCAGCATCAGACGCGCTCCACTACCTTGGCACCGAACAACCCGCGGGGCAGGAAGAAAAGCACCAGCAGGATCATGGAGAATGCAACCGCATCCTTGTAGTCAGAGGACAGATAACCTGCCGCCATGGCTTCAACCACGCCGAGCGCCAGTCCGCCAACAACCGCACCGACACCACTGCCCAGACCACCGATAGCCGCAGCAACGAAGCCCTTCAGGCCCAGAATAATGCCAATGTCATAGGAGGTGAAAGTAATAGGAGCCACCACGATACCGGCCACGGAACCAAGCAGCGCAGACACCATGAACGCCAGCATCAATACCATCTGGGTACGGATGCCAACCAATCGGGCTGCCTCCTTGTTCATTGACGTCGCCAGAATGGCCTTACCAATCAGGGTACGGGTAAAAAACAGAACCAGGGCAACCACGAGCACTGCCCCGATACCCAGAACCCAGAGGCTCTGGCTGTTCAGGACAGCACCAAAAATACGAATGGGCTCATCCGAACTGAAGTTCGCCATAACGTGGTATTCCTTTCCCCAGACCAGCTGGGCAAGGCCACGAATGAAGATAGAGGCACCAATGGTGATAATGATGAGCGTCACGACGTCGGCCTGCTTTGCCGGTGCAATCGCAAACCGTTGTAACGCAATACCCAGAACGCCGGCCAGGGCCACTGCCAGGACAACCGCCAGAATCATGGGAACACCCATGGCGGTTAGAGAAACCGTTGCCATACCACCGATCATCAAGAACTCACCCTGGGCGAAGTTGATGACGTGGCTGGCGTTATAGATGAGGGTAAATCCCAGAGCTATCAGTGCGTAGGTGGCACCAATAGTTATCCCTGTGAAGAGATACTGTAAGAATTCTGAAAACATAGCCTTGATTCCGGTCGAACACCGGCAGACTGATCACCCCTGTTCAGGAGCAATCAACCTGCCGAGAGACGAGTTGTAGAAAGGGGGGATCAGTCGATCAGTTTCCATTCCCCGTTCTGGACTTCCAGAATGCGGAAGGAATCGGCATCAAGGCCATTGTGATCGTCTGCGGACATGTTGAACTCACCAGTTACACCAACGTGGCCACTGATGTTTTCCAGAGCGTTGCGTACTGCTTCCGGATCGGTACTACCTGCCGTTTCAATAGCCTCGACTGCCAGCATCAGGCCATCATAGGCGTAGGCACCGAACGTCGAAACTTTGGAGTCCCAGCGGGCTTCGTATTCAGACTTGTACATCTGAACGACGTCTTTCTGTGGGTCAGACTCGGGCAACGAATCCGGCACCAGAAGGGAAGAAGCCGGGAGGCGCAGGCCTTCGGCCGCATCGCCAGCAAGTTCCAGGAAGCTGTCGGAGGCAACGCCATGAGACTGGTAGAACGGCAGATCAATTCCCAACTGCTTGTAGTTGCGGGTAACAATCGCCGGTCCCTGACCGAAGCCAAAGTTCAGCACAGTCTGCACACCGTCGGTGTTTCGGATATTGGTCAGCTGCGCAGTCATGTCTGTATCGGAGCCGCTATAGGTCTCATCGGCAACGATTTCAACACCCATCATCTCGGCAACTTCCAGCGTCTGAGCACGACCGGAACTGCCAAAACCACCGGTTCCTGAAATCAGACCAATTTTGGTCAGGCCACGACTTTTCATGTCGTCCAGGACACGCTCGGCGGCCATACGGTCAGTTTGCGGAGTTTTGAAAACCCATTTCTTCACCGGAGTTGTGATAACAACCGCGCCTGCGAGGGAAATGAAAGGCACGCCTGCCTGTTCAACCAGCGGAACAGCGGCCATGGTTGCCCCGGTTGTGCTTCCGCCTACGATAATATCAACACGATCAGAGCGGAGCAGACGGCTTGCAAAGTTACGGGCTGAAGAGGCATTGCCGACGTCGTCGTAGTGAATCAGTTCCAACTGACGACCCAGAACACCACCATCTTCATTAATTTTTTCAACATACATCTCGAGCGTTTTCAGCTCGGGATCACCAAGGAAAGAAGCCGGACCTGTCACTGACAGGAAAGACCCGATTTTGATTGGTTCTGCTGCCTGAGCACTCATCATCATGAGGCCGGCCGCAGCGACTACAGCGCATTTTCCTGCGCGACGCACCATTGTTTTAAGCATTGTTTTTGTTCTCCCGAGTTGTTTGGGGCCTGGTTTATCCCGCCCTCATGCCTCAAAAATAAGACAGCGACCCTATGTTTCCAGTGCACTCCTGTGTCACAAACGTCAGGCCACCTTAACCTCCCTGACCGCCCTTCACCCTGTCGTGCCAGATGAGAGAGATTCAGAGCCTTCGTCACCCGGCATCAATTCGATACCATTGACGAACATCAATTAAAGTTATTGTATCATAAATCCCGTGTCAACCTGTTTTGGCGACGTCGGGACGCACCCCATCAAGTAAAGTCGACCTTCGGCGAAGCTTCCAGTTTTGACGCGGACGCACGACGAGCTTTACCTCGACGGCCAGAACCGCATAATAGCCGTCAGGCCAATTTTTTATTTCCAAGAATCCGATACCAAAATCATGTCAGCAAAGACTCAGTTAGAGAGCCTTGTAAAAGAGTTCAAGAAAAAGCGACCCCTTCGGGCAGGCTCACTCATCATTACCGTTTATGGTGATGCGATAGCCCCCAGAGGCGGAACAGTCTGGCTCGGCAGCCTGATGAAGCTGCTCGAACCCATGGGGATCAGCCAGCGGCTGATCCGGACCTCGGTTTACAGACTGGTCCAGGAGACCTGGCTGCAAACGGAGCGCATTGGCCGGTGCAGTTACTACAGCCTGACCGGGCCAGGTCTGCGCCGCTTTCAGCAGGCATTCCAGCACGTATACAGCATCGGCAATGAAGAATGGAGCGGGAGCTGGTGTCTTGTTTTTTTGAGCCAGCTCAATCCGGAAATGAAGCAAAAAGTTCGGGAAGAGCTGAAGTGGCTCAGCTTTGGGAGCATGGCCCCCGGCGTGATGGAGCATCCCCGCTATACTCGCCACGAGTTGATTCCCATGCTGCAGGAATGGGGGGCACTTGACGACACCATCGTGATGCAGACCCAGCCCCTTGAGCAGAAAAGCCCCAGAGCGCTCCGGCTGCAGGTTCGGGAAAGCTGGAACCTGGATGAACTGGCCTACCGTTACCGTCATTTTCTGGAGCAGTTCAGACCGCTTTGGCGGGAACTGCAGTCAAATGACAACCTGACACCCCAGGAATGCCTGCTGGCAAGAATTCTGCTGATTCATGAATATCGGAAGATTCTCCTCAGGGATCCGCAACTGCCCGACGAGCTGCTTCCGGGAGACTGGGAGGGCCGAAGCGCCAAACAGCTTTGCCGCAACCTGTACCGGAAAATCTATGCCCGGGCCGAGCAGTGGCTGGATGAAAATCTTGAAAACGCTTCCGGCCCCTTGCCCAGCCCCAATGAGTCTTTTTTCAAACGCTTTGGTGGGCTAAGGGATATGCCCGGTGCCGGTAGACAAGATCGCATCGAGCCATTTGCCGGATAGCGACTCACCGCAAGAATTCAGGCCAGGCAGCAGCCTGGCTCTGCTGGCCACTTAACTCCGGAAGGATTTGGGCACAAATCCTTCCGGCTTATCCTTCAGCCACTCAACAAACGTCCTCAGCTCCTCCAACTCAAGTAATGTGTCGCGAGTGTTGTGGTAAAGACCAAGCTCGGACTCAGAACGCACTTTATGAATGGCGTTATGGCAAGGGCGGCAAACCCACAAAGTGCGAGTTATAAGATCGTTCTTGCTGAACAGCTTCTGGAATCGTTTCTTGCGGTGCAGATGTTTCGGAATAAGGTGATGGCGAGTCAGCCTGGCGACAGGTCGTTCACAGAGCTCACATTGATCAGGCTGGGGAGGAAGTTTCAGCATACAGAATTCGCGGAGCCAGCGCTGATACCGGCTCCGCGCTGGGCAAATATCAGTGCATCAGAGTATAGAGTTTACGTCGATAAGTCCGAACATCCGGGTTGTTGTTACCCAGCTTGTCGAACAGCTCGATCAGCGTGGTCTTGGCAACTTCGTCCTTGTACTTACTGTCGACCCGCATCAGGCGAATCAACAAGTCCATGGCCTCGGCATTGTTCTCCTGTAATACGTGATGCACGGCCAACTGGTGCAACGCATTGGGATCTTTCGGATCCTGCTCAAGAGCCATCTCAAGATCCGTGATGGGCGGCAGTTCCGCAGACTGTCTGAGGAACTTCACCCGGGCCGCCAGCTGCTTGGCCTGAACCTGCATTTTTTCCTCCGCCGGCAGGCTGGCAAGCACCTGCTCCGCTGTCTCCAGATCACCCATTTCCGCTTTCAGCTGGGCCAGATCGATAAGGACTTTCAGGTCTTCAGGGTCCTTCTGGTTCATTTCTGTCAAGATGGCCAGCGCACCGTTCACGTCGCCCTCTTCCCAAAGGCGATGGGCCTTGTCATATGGATCTTCTTCCGGCGCCTCGATGTGCTGATCCAGCACCTTTCGAATCTCACTTTCCGGCAAAGCACTGTTAAAGCCGTCAACCGCTTGCCCGTTCTTGACCAGAATGACAGTCGGGAGACTGCGCACACCAAGACTCGAGGTCAGCTGTTGCTGTTCATCGGCATTGACCTTCGCCAGCAGGAAACCACCCTGATATTCGTTGACCAGTTTTTCCAGAACGGGCATCAGCTGTTTGCAGGGGGCACACCAGTCCGCCCAGACATCCACCAGGATAGGTGTGCTGGCTGAGGCATCCATCACCTGCTGCTGGAAGTTTTCCATGGTGGCTTCGAAAATGTAGGGGGAATCGATCATGCATGACACCTGAAAAGTCGTATGAATCGTCGTGATTGCCAGAGACATTGGGGCCTGATAGCAGAAAATCAAGCATCTACTCCGGCCCTCTGCTGCAGAAAGGCCAAATCCTTGAAATAGCCATAATTGCCGTTACATAGGCTATTAAGTGTTACTTCGGACGCGACCTCCGGTCCGCGTCCCGACCATACCACAACCTTTCCGGATGGATATCTCACGGCATGAATGACGACAACCGCAACGACCCGATCGAAGGATTCGAAGAGGACGTGACCGAGTACATCGGCAAGGACGAACACAGCAAGAGCCTCGCCCTGCCTCAGCAGATGATGCCCAGGCGCATGTACGTGCTGCCGGTGACCAATCGCCCGTTCTTCCCAGCCCAGGTTCAACCCATCATGGTGAATCAGGACCCCTGGCAAGAAACCCTGAAGCGGGTTGGTGAGACGGACCACAGGGTGCTCGGTATCTGCTTCGTGGCCGAACACGAAGCCGAGCAGGGCATTCCCGATAGCGAGGAACTGGAGACCATGGGTTGTGCCGTTCGGGTTCACCATGCCCAGCCGGAGGGTGGCAAGGTTCAGTTTATCGCTCAGGGTCTTCAACGCTTTCGCATCGTCCAGTGGCTGCGCAGAAAACCGCCCTACCTGGTTGAGGTGGAATACCCGGACGAGCCGGAGGAAGACACCGATGAGCTAAAGGCCTACACCCTTGCGATCATCAGTGCCATCAAGGAGCTGTTGCGCACCAACCCGTTGTATGGCGAAGAGGTCAAACAGTACCTGTCCCGCTTCGGGCCGGATGACAGCTCTCCCCTGGCCGATTTTGGCGCGTCCATGACCAGTGCGCCGGGGGCCGAGCTTCAGGATGTGATTAATACCGTTCCCCTGCTGCGGCGCATGGAAAAAGTGCTCCTGCTCATGCGCAAAGAGCAGGAAGTGGCACGCCTGCAGTCAGAAATCAGCGAAGAGGTGAACGCCAAGGTTCAGAAGCACCAGCGCGAGTTTTTCCTGAAGGAGCAGCTGAAGGTCATCCAGCGTGAGCTGGGCATGGCCAAGGACGACAAGACCGCCGATGCGGAGCGGTTTGCAGAGCGCATGGCCAAGCTGAATCCGCCAGAACAGGTGCAGGAACGTTTTGACGATGAACTGCAAAAACTGCAGGTGCTTGAGCAAGGCTCGCCGGAGTATGGCGTGACCCGCAATTACCTGGACTGGCTGACCCAGGTGCCCTGGGGTATTCACTCTGATGATCACTTCGATCTGACCGAAGCACGCCGGATTCTGGACCGGGATCATGATGGTCTCGACGACGTGAAAGACCGCATCGTGGAGTTTTTGGCCGAAGGAACCTTCAAAGGCGAAGTTAGCGGCTCCATTCTGTTACTGGTAGGCCCTCCGGGCGTGGGCAAGACTTCGATCGGCCATTCCGTGGCCGATGCACTTGGTCGAAAGTTCTACCGCTTCAGTGTCGGCGGCATGAGGGATGAAGCCGAGATCAAGGGGCACCGGCGTACGTACATTGGCGCCATGCCCGGCAAGTTCGTACAGGCACTGAAGGATTCAAAAGTCGAGAATCCGGTGATCATGCTCGACGAGATCGACAAGATCGGTGCCTCCTTCCAGGGCGACCCGGCCTCCGCGCTTCTGGAAACCCTGGATCCGGAGCAGAACCGCGAGTTTCTTGACCACTATCTGGATGTCCGTATGGACCTGTCCAAGGTCCTGTTTATCTGTACCGCAAACCAACTGGACACCATCCCCCGGCCATTGCTGGACCGGATGGACGTGATTCGCCTGTCTGGCTATATCGCCGAGGAAAAACTCGCAATCGCCAAGCATTACCTGCTGCCACGTTTGCTGAAGCGCGCGGGCCTGCTCAAGAAACAGCTCAACATCACAGATGCCGCTATCAGGCAGGTGATCGAAGGCTATGCGCGCGAGGCCGGCGTCCGCGGTCTTGAAAAGCTGCTCCACAAGATCATCCGGAAAGGCATCGTGAAGCTGCTGGAAGCACCTGATAAACCAGTGAAGGTGGGCGTTTCGGATCTGACCACTTATCTGGGTCAACCCGCGTTCCGCAAGGAAAAAGCCCTGAAAGGGATCGGCGTGGTCACCGGCCTGGCCTGGACTGCCATGGGGGGCGCCACTCTCAGTATCGAAGCATCGCGAATTCACAGCAACCAGCGAGGGTTCAAGCTGACCGGTCAGCTCGGCGATGTGATGAAGGAATCGGCCGAGATCGCCTACAGCTATGTATCCTCCAACCTGAAACGTTTCAAAGGAGACCCGACCTTCTTCGAAAAATCATTCGTGCACCTGCATGTGCCGGAGGGGGCCACACCCAAGGATGGACCAAGCGCTGGCGTCACCATGGCGACTGCCCTGCTCTCGATTGCCCGCAGGGAGCCACCACAACAGAATATTGCCATGACCGGGGAGCTGACCCTGACCGGGCAAGTGCTGCCAGTGGGAGGCATTCGGGAAAAAGTCATCGCGGCGCGCCGGCAGAAGATCGGCAACCTGATTCTTCCGGAAGCTAACCGGGGTGACTATGAAGAGCTGCCGGATTACCTGAAGGAAGGCCTGACGGTTAACTTTGCCAGGCATTACAACGACGTGCTTCAGGTCTGCTTTGGTGACAAACCGCTCAGTCGCTCAAGCGTCCACTGACAAACTGGTCTTACCAGTGGGCTGTCAACTTGACGCTCACTGGACCGCTGTCTTTACTCGAAATGTAGCAGTGATCAAAAAGTAACCGGCCGGCAACTTTCAGGTTGCCGACTCCCTACTCGTTGATAAAGAGAGCGGAAAAACAATGAACAAGGAAGCCTCAATACTGTGTATGGCCGCAAGCCTGGCCATAGCACCTTACGCCCATAGCCAATCCGACGACACACTGAAAAAACTTGGTAACTTCCAAACTACCGGAAATGCAGAATTCACTGTCATTGACCAGAACAGCGACAGCGCCGATGCCATAAGGAATACCCTGAAAAAAATCCAGTTACCGAAAGGCTTTGAAATCAGCCTTTATGCCCTGGTTCCCGACGCCCGCCACATGGCAGTCGGTCCTCAGGGTGTCGTCACCTTCGTGGGGACGCGCAAGACTGAGGTCTGGGCGGTCACCGATCGCGACAAGGACCGGGTGGCAGACGATGTCAAAAACTTCGCACCCTCTTTGGCCAAGGCAGTACCCAACGGCCCCTGTTTCTCCCCGGACGGTGTGCTTTACATCGCGGAGCAGAACCGGGTATTAGCCTACCCGGCAGCGGAGTTCTTCTATGAAGGCGGCGATGTAGTGGCCGAGCAAGTGGTCCCCGGAGGTGAGCTGATCCCGGATCAGTTTGTCAGTTACAACCATACCGCGCGGGTCTGCGACATCGGTCCCGACAACAAGCTCTACATCTCTCTGGGACAACCCTACAACGTCACCCCACAAGAGCACCTTGATGAGTTCAGCGAGCGGGGTATCGGCGGCATCATCCGGATGAACCGGAACGGCACCGGAAGGGAGGTATACACCCGGGGCGTCCGGAATTCGGTTGGTCAGGATTTCAACCCCAATACCGGCGAATTGTGGTTCACCGACAACCAGGTGGATGGTATGGGTGACGATATCCCGCCGGGTGAAATCAACCGCCAGACTGCGATGGGCCAGCACTTTGGCTTCCCGTGGTACGGCGGTGGCGATGTTCGTACCAACGATTACAAGGGTGAGGAAGTGCCCGTCGATGTGGTGTTCCCGGTATCGGAAACCGTGGCCCACGCTGCGGACCTGGGGATGATGTTCTACACCGGAAATATGTTCCCGAAAGCCTATCAGGGCGGAATATTCTCGGCCCAGCACGGATCCTGGAACCGGACTGTACCCATCGGAGCCAGAGTGATGTTCACGCCGGTGGATGCGGAAGGCAACATTGCCGGAGAGACCGTTCCATTTGCTGAAGGCTGGTTGGACCAAAACGGCGAATATCTGGGCCGTCCCGTCGACGTTGCACAGCTCAAGGATGGTTCATTGCTGGTCTCCGACGACCTGGCCGGTGCGATCTATCGGATTTCCTACACCGGCTCCTGAGCCCCCAACGCCTATCCCAGCCTCAGTGCCGGAGAGCCATGTGGCTCTCCGGCCAACCGGAGAATCAGCATGTCGAGAAAGGTCAAACCGTCCGTATCGGCCGCGATATTATTGCTCCCGTGCTTAATCTTTCCTTCCATCGCGTTTCCGGCAGATCCTGTCGCGGGGCGCAAGCTGGCGGGTCAATGCAAAACCTGCCACGGCCTGGACGGCATTGCAAAAATCCCGATTGCTCCGAACCTGGCCGGTGAGAGCCAGATCTACATTCGGAATCAACTGAAAGCGTTCCGAAGCGGCAAACGGGAGCATGAAATGATGACCGTGGTGGCACGGGATCTGACCGACCAGCAGATTGCCGACGTGGCGGCATGGTACGAATCCATCGAAGTCACGGCGAAACTTCCGGAGTAGTACAAACGGACCGGCTACAACCCCCTCAGGACTTGGAGTCTGCCTTCCAGCCATCTTCCCGCAGCACCGGACCGACGTGCAGAACCGGAGAGGCATCAATGTGGTCGGCATCCATCATATTCGCCACTCTCTGGAGCGACGCCAGGATCATGGTCTGCTCCCACTCATCCAGGTTCTGGAATTTCTTGATGAAGTCTTCCTGAAGCGGATTGGGGGCACGAGCCAGGATTTCCGCACCCTCTTCAGTCAGGTGCGCATGAACCTTGCGCTTGTCCTGGGTGCTTCTTACCCGGTAAACCAGGTTCCGATGCTCCAGTCGGTCCAGAATCGTAGTTACCGTTGCCTGACTGAGACTCACCTTATCGGCAATGGTGCCAATGGTGACCTCACCAAGATCACGGATGGTCCGCATAATCAGCAACTGAGGGCCAGTCAACCCTGCATGCTTGCTGAGGCGCTTGGAATGAAGGTCTGTTGCCCGAATCACACGCCTGAGCGCCACCAGCACCTGGTCATAATTATTCACATCACTGCTCCGATCAGGGGCCGCAGTCCCCTGTTGATTAACACCGGAGGCGTCGAGCGGTTTTGAGTAAACATCTTTGCTACTCGCCATCGGCTTAGGCCTCACCCCAATGAAGTCTCTGTCGTCTAACACATAACAACAAAAATTTATTTATACCACTAACTATTAGAGGACTTTGTACCATAAAATGCAAGCCGTGACTGTTAGCCGTTTCGGCAGCCCGGCCAGGGTGATCTTCACCGCCGCGGGGCGTTTTTTCCCGTTGTCACTGTGCTAAGGTCAGCACCTTCCCGAAATCCTGAAAAACGGAAGCCGCTCAATGATCATGCGATACGCTCACCGGTTCTTGCCTGAACTACTTATGCCCCGCTGCTTTTGCTTAAAAGCATCCGCCCTGCCCACGATCATTGCCGGTATCGCACTGGCTTTTATCCTGAATGGCCCCGCTCAGGCGCAAAGTTCCGGACAAACGGTATCCGAGCATCAAGACGTCACATCGGACGATGTCGCCGCAGCGATCTCTGACCTCGAAAAGCCAATGTATACGCCGTTTATCGAGAATTACCTGCTGCAGGAAAGTAAAGATCTGCGCAAGGAAATAATGAACACCCGGGCAGAACTGATCGAAAAGGTCGTCGACAAAGAGCTATCAGTTGCTGACAAGACCATGTCCTACGCAACCGATACCGTGACTTACTTCTTTTACCTGATTGCCGGCGCCACCTCTATTCTGGTTGTCATCGGCTGGAATTCGATTCGGGACATGCGGAACCAGCTGACCAGCCTGGCCGAGAAACGGGTGAACGAACTGGTCATTGAATATGAAAACCGACTCGCGGCCATTGAAGAGCAACTGCAGCAGAAATCCGACATCATTCATCAGAACCAGGCCGAAATTGAACGCACTAACGAGGTGCACTCGCTCTGGCTTAAAGCAAGCCAGGAGACCTCCCAGCAGAACAAGATCTCCGCATATGACCAGATTCTGGACCTCCGCCCGGACGATGTTGAAGCACTCAGTTACAAGGCTGATGCTGTCCTCGAAATGCAGGAACCCCTCTGGGCTATCAGCCTCTGCCGGCGGGCACTCAAGCTGGCACCGGATAATGGCCATGCCCACTACCAGCTGGCCTGCGCCTATGCGGAGATAGGTCGCTGGGAAGATGCCGTTACCACCTTACAAAAAGCAATCGATATTTCAGAAGCTTACCGGGACGATGCATCCGTTGATGTCAGCTTTGAACAGTTGCGTGAGCACGGAAGCTTCCGCACACTGGTGTTTCCGGACCAGGAAGAGAGCACGGATGCGTGACATATCTCAGACCGGCACAGGCTTTGCTAGCAGGCTACCTTGTCGAACCGACAGGCTTCATTCGAGACCTGCTTTGAGGCTCTGTGTTCCGGAGCAAACTCTGGCCCTGGCCGCTTGACAAGCAGCAGTGTGTAGTGTTTGTTTAACGCTCTGAGAACACAAGAATAACCCTGAACCAAACAGGACAGAACCTAATGAGAACTTCAGTTAAGAAACTCGTAACCGCTGTAAGCACATCCGTAGCCCTGATGGGCGCAGGCCACGCCGCCGCCGAAATCCAGATTGGTATTGCTGGCCCGATGACCGGCCCTGTTGCCCAGTATGGCGACATGCAGTTCTCCGGTGCCCGCATGGCTATCGAGCAAATCAATGCCAACGGCGGTGTCATGGGCGAACAGCTCGTAGGCGTTGAATACGACGACGTGTGTGACCCCAAGCAGGCCGTGACTATCGCCAACAAACTGGTCAATGACGGTGTCCGCTTTGTGATTGGTCACCTGTGCTCCAGTTCCACCCAGCCCGCCTCCGACATCTACGAGGATGAAGGCATCCTGATGGTGACTCCGGCTTCCACCAGCCCGGAAATCACTGAGCGCGGTTACGAACTGGTATTCCGTACCATCGGCCTCGACAGCATGCAGGGACCGGTTGCCGGCAACCACATTGCCAGCCTGAACCCAGAGCGTGTAGCCATCATTCACGACAAGCAGCAGTATGGTGAAGGTATTGCTACTGCCGTTCGCGACACCCTGAAGAACAAAGGCGTTGAGATTGCCATGTTCGAAGGTATTACCGCCGGCGACAAAGACTTCTCATCCCTGATCACCAAGCTGAAACAGGCTGATGTGGACTACGTCTACTACGGTGGCTACCACCCTGAACTGGGCCTGATTCTGCGCCAGTCGCGGCAGGCTAACCTGGACGCTACCTTCATGGGCCCTGAAGGTGTTGGTAACAAAGACATCAACACAATCGCCGGTGAAGCAGCCGAGGGCCTGCTGGTCACTCTGCCGCCCAGCTTCGACAAAAAAGCCGAAAACCAGAAGCTGGTAAAAGCATTCCAGGACAAGGGTGAAGACCCGTCCGGCCCATTCGTCCTTACCTCTTACACCGCTGTCCAGCTGGTTGCCGAGGGCATTGAGAAGGCCCAGTCCACCGATCCGTTTGACGTAGCGCCAGCACTGCGCAGTGGTTCCTTCCAGACCCCCATTGGCACTGTTGAGTATGACAAGGCCGGTGATATGAAGTCATTCGAGTTTGTTGTTTACGAATGGCATTCAGATGGAAGCAAAACTCCGGTAAACTAAGCCAAAATCGTTAACAAACGGTAATACTGGAACACCTTCTCACCGCGATCCGGGGGAAGGTGTTTTTCTAGGCTCCTGTTGAACCTCCCCAACCACCAGCGCGGATATCCCGCCCTGAGGGTGCGGCAGCGGAGGGAGCAGGCTTTCGGAGTCCCAAAACAATGCAAGACCTCCTGTATTTCTCTCAACAGCTCATTAACGGGCTAACGATCGGGAGCACTTACGCCCTGATCGCCATCGGCTACACGATGGTTTACGGCATCATTGGCATGATCAACTTTGCCCATGGTGAAATCTACATGATTGGTGCCTACACAGCGCTGATCGCGATAACCGGCCTTGCCTCCCTGGGTGTCGCCTGGTTACCGCTTATTCTTATTGTTGCGCTCATTTGCGCCATGATTGTCTCCAGCGCCATGGGCTGGGCCGTGGAACGGGTTGCCTATCGGCCGGTTCGCGGGCGGCATCGCCTGATTCCGCTGATTTCCGCTATTGGCATGTCGATTTTCCTGCAGAACTATGTGCACCTCGCCCAGGGGTCCCGCAACGTTGGCTTCCCGGCGCTGATTGAAGGTGGCTTCCAGTTCGGGTCAGAAGGCGCCTTCCAGATGTCGCTGTCCTACATGCAGATCACCATATTCATAACCACGCTGGTCTGTATGACCGCACTGTCCCTGTTTATTGCACGCTCCCGAACCGGTCGTGCCTGCCGCGCGGTTTCACAGGACCTCGGCATGGCCAGCCTCCTCGGCATCGATACCAACCGGATCATTTCCGCGACGTTCGTCATTGGCGCAGCGCTGGCCGCGGTAGCAGGCCTTCTCCTGGGGATGTATTACGGCTCGGTTGACCCGCTATTCGGCTTTATTGCCGGTCTCAAGGCCTTCACTGCCGCGGTCCTTGGCGGCATTGGCAGCATCCCTGGTGCGATGTTAGGTGGCCTGATTCTTGGTGTTTCCGAAAGCATGACCTCCGGCTACCTCAGCGGTGAGTACAAGGACGTGGTCTCCTTCGGTCTGCTGATTCTCATTCTGCTGTTTAAACCCACCGGCCTGCTCGGCAAACCGGAGGTTGAGAAGATCTGATGGCTGCTCACAACGTCAAACATGCGCTCTTCTGCGCATTTATCACTCTGATTATTTCCTACCCCATCCTCGGCTTTAACCTGGAAGCCCAGGGCATCAATGTCATCCTGACCGGCGCCAAGGCATCAACCATTTTGATGGTGTTCCTGGCCGCGATCGCTGTCTTTGCATTCCAGCTGTTCCGTGACCAGATCATGGGCAGGATCCGCAACTTGCCGGGTCTGAATCCCATGGCCGACAAGGAGCCGATGGCTGAGAACCGGCGCGCCAAGGTCGAATCCTGGATTCTTACCGGGATTATCATTTTCGCCCTGTTCTGGCCTTTCTTCGTTTCCCGCGGCTCGGTCGATTTGGCCACACTGGTTCTGATCTACATCATGCTGGCCCTGGGCCTGAACGTGGTAGTAGGCCTTGCCGGCCTGCTGGATCTGGGCTACGTCGCCTTCTACGCAGTCGGTGCCTACACCTTTGCACTCATGTCCGATTATCTGGGAGTGTCATTCTGGCTTGCTCTGCCTATCGGCGCGCTGCTGGCAGCAACGTTCGGCCTGGTGCTGGGCTTTCCGGTATTGCGATTGCGAGGCGACTATCTGGCCATCGTAACCCTCGGATTCGGCGAGATCATCCGGATTCTGCTCAACAACTGGACCAGTCTGACCGGTGGCCCCAACGGTATCGGTGGCATTCCCGACCCAACCCTGTTTGGCATGGAGTTCGGTCGTCGGGTCAAGGAAGAAGGCAACACCTCTTTCCATGAAACCTTCGGTATAGCCTACAGCGGTGAGCACAAGGTAATTTTCCTGTACCTGATCGCGCTGGTTCTCGCGGTGTTCACTGCGCTGGTTATCCGCCGCTTCATGCGCATGCCGGTTGGCCGCGCCTGGGAAGCATTACGTGAAGATGAAATCGCGGCCCGCTCCCTGGGCCTGAGCAGAACAGCCGTCAAGTTGTCCGCCTTCACCATTGGCGCATTCTTTGCGGGGTTTGCCGGTACCGTCTTCGCTTCAAAGCAGGGTTTCATCAGCCCGGAGTCCTTTGTTTTCCTTGAGTCTGCCATCGTCCTGGCGATTGTAGTTCTCGGCGGGATGGGCTCCCAGATCGGGGTCATCCTGGCGGCGGTTGCCGTCACCATCCTGCCGGAGTTGGCCCGAGAGTTCTCCGAATACCGCATGCTGATCTTTGGTGCCGCCATGGTTCTTATGATGGTTTGGCGCCCGCAGGGCCTGATGCCCATGCGTCGCATTCACATTGAACTAAAAAAGCAGGAGTGACGGACGATGCTTGAAGTACAGAATCTGTCCATGCGCTTTGGCGGCCTGCTGGCAGTAGACCAGGTGTCTCTGGACGTACAGGAACGGGAAATCGTTTCAATCATCGGCCCCAACGGGGCCGGAAAAACCACTGTTTTCAATTGCATGAGCGGCTTTTACAGGCCGACAGGCGGCAAGATTGTTTTCGAAGGACAGGAAGTTCAGGGTAAGCCTGACTACAAGATCTCCCGCCTGGGCATGGTGAGGACGTTCCAGCACGTGCGCCTGTTCAGCCAGATGACCGTAGTGGAAAACCTGCTGGTCGCCCAGCACCGGCACCTGAATACCAACCTGATTGCCGGCTTGGTAAAAACCCCGAATTACCGGGACCGTGAACAGAAGTCCCTTGACCGTGCAGCCTACTGGCTCGAACGCGTCGGACTGATGCATCTGGCCAACCGGGAAGCAGGAAATCTTGCCTACGGCCAGCAACGGCGGCTGGAAATTGCCCGGTGCATGGTAACCGAGCCCAAACTGTTAATGCTGGATGAGCCCGCAGCGGGCCTGAACCCGGCGGAAACCAAGGAACTCAATCAACTGATTGTCAGCCTGAAAGAGGACTACAACGTTTCCGTGGTGCTGATTGAGCACGACATGAGCCTGGTAATGGACATCTCTGACCGGATCAACGTCATCAACCAGGGACGCCCCCTGGCCAATGGCACACCGGAAGAAATCCGCCAGAACGACGACGTGATCAAAGCCTACCTGGGCGAGGCCTGAGGAAGAACCATGCTTGTACTAGAAGATGTCCATACTCACTACGGCAAAATCGAAGCGCTGCACGGGGTTTCCGTCGAGGTCCAGAAAGGTGAGATCGTTTCCCTGATTGGGGCAAACGGCGCGGGCAAGACCACACTGCTGATGACCGTTTGTGGTAACCCTCAAGCCAGCTCCGGACGCGTGTTTCTGGAAGGTCGTGAGATCACCCGCGAGCCTACTGCCCAGATCATGCGCTCAGGCATAGCCATCGTTCCGGAAGGACGCAGGATCTTTTCAGGGCTTACGGTGGAAGAGAACCTGCATATGGGCGGGTTCTTCAACACCAAGTCCGAGATCAGCAAGAGTCAGGCGCACGTCTATGAGCTCTTTCCCCGGCTGAAAGAACGCGAAAACCAGCGTGCAGGCACCATGTCCGGCGGTGAGCAGCAGATGCTGGCCATCGGCCGTGCCCTGATGAGCAGGCCCAACATGATCATCCTTGATGAGCCATCGCTGGGTCTTGCACCACTGGTGATCAAACAGATCTTCGAGATCATCGGTCACCTTCGGGAGGAAGGTATTACCGTGTTTCTGGTCGAGCAAAACGCCCACCAGGCACTCGGCCTGGCCGATCGTGGCTACGTACTGGAAACCGGAAAGATCCGGCTCCACGACACCGGGAAAAACCTGTTGGCCAACCCGGATGTCCAGAATGCCTACCTGGGTGGCTAGGTATTCAGCATCGAAAAACTAAAAAGCCGGGGCATGTGTTCATGCCCCGGCTTTTTAGTTTAAGACTGGACAACTTGCTGGAAATTTGTGGGCTAAATCAATTACTCAGAAATCTTTGAGCTTGCACTCGCAGGATATGAACTATACTCACGTCAACGGTCATCCTGCCTCCACACCAGTCAGGGCCGTTCCCGCATTGCGAGCCAAGGAGCGGACAATGCGGTATGCGACGACAGCTAAACCACAGAAAGGAGTGGATAATGAAAAAACTGATTGCAGGTGCAATTCTTCTGGGTGCTTCATCTATGGCATTTGCACAACCCGGCTGTGGCGTAGGCGCCATGATCTGGAAAGGACAATCCGGCATTGCTCCTCACGTATTGGCCGCCACAACCAACGGCACTTTTGGCAACCAGACGTTCGGTATGACCACCGGTACCCTGGGCTGCCAGACCAATGCTTCAGTCCAATCCATGGCCATGTACATGGATAGCAACATTGACAAGGTGGCCCGTGACATGTCTCGCGGCTCTGGTGAGAACATCGACACGCTCGCGGTTCTTCTCGGCGTTGATGAAGCTGACCGCGGTGACTTCCGCAAGGTACTTCAGGACAACTTCGCTACTATCTTCCCAAGCTCTGACACCACTTCCGGTGAAGCAGTAGATGCGATCGTGGCCCTGCTGGAGAAAAATGAATCACTGAGCAAATACGTCGCTGCCTGACCCTGGCCGCGTAAAGGGATGCTCATGCGCCAGGGACGGCGCATTTCCATGTTTCACCCCCCCGTTAATCCCGGAAGTAACGATCATCCATGGGCTATTCGCTTCGCATTGGGCCGGCCCTGCTCTGGCTCGCTCTCACCGTATCCGGTCACGCAAACTCCGCTTCGGGGGGCAGCCCTCCCTATCTGGACCCTGCCTGGCTTACTCTTGGCCACTACCATCCCGACACCCTGGGTGACAGTTACACCAGCCAGGCGGACGACCCTGCTTTCTTTCTGAGCGAAAACGGAAAACAGTCGCCGAGAGCCGAACTGGAGGCAACCCTTTCTGCCATTCAGAAGCCCGGCGGTGGGGACGAGCATGCCCGATGTCTTTATCCGGCCAGAACAGCCTGGCTTCAGAAGCGGTTTAACCTGTCTCTACCCGCCATCGATTGCCCTGAATACCAGGAGTGGAAGGACACACTGAGCACGGAAACCGTGACCCTGGTCTTCGCAGCCTCTTACCTGAACAGCCCCTCCTCCATGTTCGGGCACACTTTCCTGAGGCTCGACCCGCCACAGGACGATGAGGAGACGAACCTCCTGCTCGCCAGTACTATCTCCTATGCGGCCGACGCAGCGGCCCACGACAGCGAAATCCTGTTTGCCTACAAAGGCATTTTCGGTGGCTACCCTGGCATAACGACGATCCAACCCTACTACGAGAAAATTCGACTTTATTCCGACATCGAACACCGGGATCTCTGGGAATACACCCTGAACCTCAACCAGGAAGAAGTAGACCTGATGCTGGCCCACGCATGGGAAATCCGGGACCGCAATTTCGATTACTATTTTTTCGATGAAAACTGTGCCTATCGCCTGTTAGCCCTGATTGATGTGGCACGCCCGGACGCCGACCTTCTGAGCGAAGTAAGCACTCACGCTATCCCCTCGGACACCGTTCGCTGGGTTGTGGACAAAGACCTTGTCAGCACGATCAATTACCGGCCATCTGCAGCCACATCAGTTGCCTATAGCCTGTCCTCATTACCGGACTCGCAGCAGACACTGGCAGCGGCCGTGGCCAATGGCTATGTCGCCGCCAATGCCGACGAACTTCAACAACTGAGCGCCCGTGAGAGAGCGCATGTGCTGGATGCCACCTACGACTATGTCCGCTACCAGAGCGAAGCGGAAGGCTGGCCACGCGACATCGCAGCCCCGCTGTCTCATGAGCTGCTGCGAGAACGCAGCAGCATCGACAACGTGGGGTCACCAGAAGCCCCACCCAAGCCCGCCATCCGGGATGATCAGGGCCATGACACCTTCCGCCTCAGTCTGGCGGGCGGCCAGCTCGACCATCGGGAGTTCACCCAGATCACCCTGCGACCGGCCTATCACGATGTACTGGACCCTCCCGCAGGCTATCGTAGCGGCGCCCAGCTCCAGTTCCTGAGACTGGACGCCCGCTACTACACCGACAACGACGAGCTGCAACTGGAGCAGCTGACCGGCGTGGAGATTCGCTCTCTCAGCCCCAGAAACCAGTTTTTTTCGCCCCTATCCTGGCAGGTAGGTTTTGGCGGGCGAAGAGCCGACACCGGCACTAAACGCGTGCTGACGCCTTATCTTGAAGGCGGCGCAGGGGGTAGCTGGCGAGTGGGGCCACAAACCCAACTCTTTGCCCTCGCCACCGCTGACCTGGAAATTGATGACGACCTCCGCCGCGGCTACGACGCAGCGCCAGGCGCCGACATCGGACTGTTGCATCAAAACAGCCAGTTCAGCCTGATGGCCGGAGCCAGGACCAAAGCCTGGATCGTCAGCAGCCAACACAGGCAGGATCAGGCCTACATTAAGGCCAACTGGCACATCGGCCGGAAATTCAGCCTGTTTACCGAATTCACCCGGGAAGATCACTACGACAGGTACCAGAGCACATGGCAAGCGGGACTGCACGCATATTTCTGATTGCGCCGAAGTTGAAAGCCACATTTTTGGCCTTGGGTCTGCTGACAGCGACGCTAACCCTGGGCGGCTGCAGCAGTGTCTTCTTCTATCCGGATAACGTCACCTACATTACCCCTGACCGACTCAACCTGAACTACGAGGATGTGTACCTCGACACCACCGACGGCGAAACCCTCCACGGCTGGTGGCTCCCCGCCGAGACCACACAAGCGCCTGCCAAAGGCACCATCTACTTCCTCCACGGTAACGCCCAGAACATCAGCAGCCACATCCTCAACGTCGCCTGGCTGCCCGCAGAGGGCTACAACGTCTTCACCATCGACTATCGCGGCTACGGCAAATCCACTGGCGACCCGGACATCGAAGGCGCTCTCCATGACTCAGAAACCGGCCTGCGCTGGCTTGTGGAACAAACAGGCGTTAAGGGCGCCCCCGTGTTCCTTCTTGGCCAGAGCCTCGGTGGTGCGTTTGGCATTGCCCTCGCCAGCGAATGGGTGCAACGGAAAGAAACACCAGAACTCAGCGGTGTGGTGCTTGATGGCACCTTTTCGGGGTTCAGAGGAATAGCGAGAGAGAAACTGGGGAGCTTCTGGCTAACCTGGCCATTCCAGATACCTTTAAGCTGGACCATTCCAGATGATTATGAAGGCGTGGATCGCATTGCGGGTATCAGCCCAGTGCCGATCATGATCATCCACAGTGTCCGCGATGGCATTATCCCCTTCCACCACGGCAAGGATCTCTACGAAGCAGCAGAAGAGCCGAAAAACTTCCTGCAGACCGATACGCCACACGCTGCCACGTTTGTGATCCCGGCCTACAAACAAACTGTCTTGAACTTCCTCTCGAGGGCCAGCAACTAAAGCCTGAGCTGGTTTTGGAAGACGCTTTTCAAAACTGTTGAGGGCCAAGGACGGCCCGAAACAAGCCCACATGGATGTGCTCGTAGCGTGTTTTGAAAAGCGCCTTCCAAAACCAGCATGCTCCGAAATCAGAAAGAAAAAAACCCGCCAATCCGAAGGAAAGGCGGGTTTCTTGAGCCGTTTAGCGGTTAGCTATCAGGCAGAGAAGTCAGTCGGCTCTTCGCCTTCCTTAACTTCCTTCATGGACAGCTTAACGCGACCACGGTTGTCCACATCCAGAACCTTAACCAGAACTTCCTGACCTTCGCTCAGCTCGTCAGTCACGTTCTCGATACGGCGCTCGGAGATCTGGGAAATGTGCACCAGACCGTCCTTGCCAGGCAGGATGTTAACGAACGCACCGAAGTCCACGATGCGCTCAACACGACCCTTGTAGATCGCGCCAACCTCGATTTCAGCGGTGATTTCCTTAACCCGGTTAACCGCAGCCTGCGCCGCTTCCTGGTTGTCCGCGTAAATCTTCACGTTGCCGTCATCGTCCAGATCGATAGACGCGCCGGTCTCGTCACAGATAGAACGAATGGTCGCACCGCCCTTACCAATGACGTCACGGATCTTGTCCGGGTTGATCTTGATGGTTGTGATGCTCGGAGCACGGGCAGACAGTTCTGGACGCGACTCGGCAATGACCTTGTTCATCTCACCGAGGATGTGCAGACGCGCTTCGTGAGCCTGCTCCAGGGCCAGTTCCATGATCTCGTCGGTGATGCCGTTGATCTTGATGTCCATCTGCAGGGCAGTAATACCCTCTTTGGTACCGGCAACCTTGAAGTCCATGTCGCCCAGGTGATCTTCGTCACCCAGGATATCGGTCAGAACCGCGAACTTGTCGCCTTCCTTGACCAGACCCATGGCAATACCAGCAACCGGCGCCTTCAGCGGAACACCCGCGTCCATCAGTGCGAGGCTGGAACCACACACTGAAGCCATGGAGCTGGAGCCGTTGGATTCGGTGATCTCGGAAACCGCACGAATGGTGTACGGGAACTCTTCGATGGTCGGCATCACCGCGGAAATACCGCGCTTCGCCAGACGACCGTGACCGACCTCACGACGACCCGGAGTGCCCATACGGCCAGCTTCACCAACGGAATACGGAGGGAAGTTGTAATGGAACAGGAACGGATCCTTACGCTCACCTTCCAGAGCATCGATGATCTGCATGTCGCGGGCGGTACCCAGCGTGGCGGTCACGATAGCCTGGGTTTCACCACGGGTAAACAGTGCAGAACCGTGAGTGCTCGGCAGAACGCCCACTTCAATTTCAATCGGACGAACGGTCTTGTTGTCACGGCCATCGATACGCGGCTTGCCGTCGATAACCTGCTGACGAACACAGGTTTTCTCGATCTTACCGAAGCACTTCTTGACCTCGTCTGCGGAAGGCTGGTTCTCTTCCTCACCGGCGAACTTCTCAACTGCGGTCGCCTTGATCTCGCCCAGACGAGCATAACGCTCCATCTTGTCACGGATGCTGTAAGCTTCCTCGATCGCTGAACTGAACTCACCCTTGATGGCGTTCAGCAGCTCGGCATTCTCAGTCTCGGGCAGCCATTCCCAGCGTGGCTTGCCAGTCTCGGCAGCGAATTCCTTGATGGCGTTGACCGCAACCTGCATTTCCTGGTGCGCGAACAGAACACCGCCCAGCATCTGGTCTTCGGTCAGGCCTTTGGCTTCGGACTCAACCATCAGAACCGCGTCCTCAGTACCGGCGACGACCATGTTGAGCAGCGATGTTTCGAGCTCTTCGAAGGTCGGGTTCAGGAAGTAACCGCGCTCATTGGTGAAAGCAACACGGGCTGCACCAATGGGACCGTCGAACGGAATGCCGGAAATCGACAGCGCAGCGGACGCAGCCAGCATGGCGGCCATGTCCGGATCCTGGGTCTTGTTGGCAGACATCACGGTCAGGACAACCTGAACTTCGTTCATGTAGCCATTCGGGAACAGCGGACGGATCGGACGGTCGATCAGGCGGGACGTCAGGGTTTCCTTCTCTGAAGGACGACCTTCACGCTTGAAGAAACCACCCGGGATCTTGCCTACAGCGTAGGTTTTCTCGGTGTAGTTAACGGTCAGCGGGAAAAAGCCCTGGCCCGGCTTTGGTTCCTTGGCACCAACAACAGTGCCCAGCACGGACACATCATCGATGGTAACCAGAACGGCGCCGGTCGCCTGACGGGCAATACGTCCGGTTTCCAGAGTGACGGTTTTGCCGCCGAGCTCAAACGATTTCTTTACAGGTTTCAGATCCACAAAAAACTCCTGGTAACTCGTTTCCAGATTGATTCAACCGGCACGCCCATGCGCACAAGTCGTTGGTCTGCAGGTGTTTAAAATGTGATCCGAAAGGCAACCCGTCTCAAAGCTAACAGGCTGTTGAAAAGCCCGGGGTGGACATTCGCAATATGTCCAGCCCGGGCTTTTCAACAACCTGCTATCAATTTCGGCTTTCCATTACGACAGGGAATCCTTCGAAATCACTGACACAACAACTGCAGTATTAATGGCGAGAAGCACAACCGGCGGCACCGCAAGCGGTTCCGCCGGCTGCCGGTTGCTTCCGGCAATAGCCGAAGGCAGCCTTCAGGTCGTAAAGACCGGATTAGCGACGCAGACCCAGACGCTGGATAAGATCCAGGTAACGGTCAGCATTCTTGCGCTTGAGGTAGTCCAGCAGCTTACGACGCTGGTTTACCATCCGGATCAGACCACGGCGGGAATGATGATCCTGCTTGTTGGTCTTGAAATGACCCTGCAGCTTATTGATGTTCGCGCTCAGCAGTGCAACCTGAACTTCAGGAGAACCGGTATCGCCTTCACCTTGCTGAAAATCATTAACGATCTCTGACTTCTCACTGGCAGAAAGTGCCATATTTCACCTCATTGTTTGCGATGCAATCGAATACGGCCGAACCGCGCATCTCTACAGCCCGGCTAAACA
This sequence comes from Marinobacter sediminum, assembly GCF_023657445.1. Lineage (NCBI taxonomy): Bacteria > Pseudomonadati > Pseudomonadota > Gammaproteobacteria > Pseudomonadales > Marinobacteraceae > Marinobacter > Marinobacter sediminum. Next base: position 2,613,656 of record NZ_JAGTWY010000001.1, read on the forward strand.
GTGACACGCCTATCGCTTGCCACTGCTCTTCACCAGTCGGCGAGGGATCAGGTTGATCAACTCACCTTCCGGGAATGCTTCTGCCAACCCCACAAAACCTTCGTTGCCATAAAGACGCACAAAGCCTTCAAGGGATTGACCGGGTATTCTAACTGGTTGTCCGTTCAATATCGACACCAACGGCGGCCCGGCGAGTTTCACCTCCGGGAACATCGAAAGTGCCGCGTCCGGCGCTACCAGCAGTCCGTCAAGACTCTCATCGCGCTCACGCATCGCCTCGAGTTTCGGGACCTCGTGGGCACTGGAGAGTGTAAAACCGGACGCCATCGTTCGACGCAACGCAATAACATGGGCTCCGCACCCCAGCGCTTCGCCGATATCCTCAACCAGTGAGCGAATATACGTACCCTTGGTGCAGCTAACGGCGATATCCAGCTCATTCTCCCGCACATCCAGCAGGGTCAGCTCGTATATAGTCACCGGTCGGGCCGGACGTTCCACCTCGATGCCCTCGCGGGCATATTCGTAGAGGGGACGCCCCTTATGTTTGAGAGCGGAATACATAGACGGGACTTGCTGGATGTCACCCCGGAAACCATCCAGAACAGTTTCCAGGTATTCTGTCGACAGGTCTGAGGGAACCGGTTTTTCCTCAACCACCGCACCTTCGCTGTCCCCGGTTTCAGTCCGGATACCCAGTCGGGCGGTTGCAACATAGGCCTTGTCGCTATCCAGCATCATCTGGGAAAACTTGGTGGCCTCGCCAAAACACAACGGCAGCACACCCGTCGCCAGTGGATCAAGAGCGCCGGTATGACCAGCCTTGGCAGCGCCATAAAGACGCTTAACCTGCTGCAGGATGCCATTGGAGGTGACACCCAGAGGCTTGTCGATCACCAGAATGCCGTTGACGTCACGACCTTTGCGTCTGCGGCTCAAGCGGTCTGCTCCGGATCATTCTGGCTGTCGTCGTCATCACTGTCGACTACGGGCTTATCGCCAACGGCCTTGCGAATGAGACTGTCCATCTTACGGCTGTAACCCTGCAGGGTATCGAAGTGGAAACGAAGCTGAGGAACAACCCGCAGCTTCATTGCCCGTCCGACCTGCCCACGCAGGAACCCCGACGCCTTAGCCAGCACCTTCAGGGAATCCTGAACCTCAGGAGAGTCTTCCGTCAGTTCCTCGGCAGACAGCAGCGACACGTAGATATCGGCGTACCCGAGATCACGACTCACTTTCACCGCGTTGACCGTGACCATGCCGATCCGCGGGTCTTTGACCTCCCGCTGGATCAGCTGGGCCAGTTCACGCTGCATCTGATCGCCAATGCGATCAATACGACTGAACTCTCTTGGCATCAGGCCCCCGTGGATTCGAGCTTACGCTCGACCCGAACGCGGTCGAACACCTCGATCTGGTCACCGACCTTCACGTCATAGCCCTTAACGCCGATACCACATTCCATACCGTTACGTACCTCGGGCACGTCATCCTTGAAGCGACGCAGGGATTCCAGCTCGCCTTCAAAGATCACCACGTTGTCCCGCAGAACACGGATGGGCTTGTTACGGTACACGTTGCCCTCAGTCACCATACAACCAGCGACCTGGCCGAACTTCGGTGAACGGAACACATCACGCACATCAGCGATACCGACGATGTCCTCACGGAATTCCGGAGCCAGCATGCCGGTCAGGGCCGCCTTCACATCATCAATCAGGTTGTAGATGATGCTGTAGTAACGCAGATCCAGACCTTCCTGCTCAACGAGGCGCTTGGATGCGGCATCAGCACGGACGTTGAAACCGAAGATAACCGCATTGGTCGCCATGGCCAGGCTGATGTCGGTTTCGGCAATACCACCAACGCCGGAAGATACAATCTTCACCTGAACTTCATCGTTGCCCAGGTCCTTGAGCGCCTTGAGAATGGCTTCCAGAGAACCACGAACATCGGTCTTGAGTACAACGTTGAGGGTTTTGACCTCATCTTTACCCATGTTCTCGAACAGATTCTCGAGCTTGGCAGCCTGCTGGCGCTGCAACCGCTGCTCCCGCTCGCGAGTCTGACGGAACTCGGCCAGTTCTTTGGCCTTCTTCTCGTCAGCAACGGCGAAGAATTCATCACCTGCATCCGGCGTTCCGTTAAGACCAAGAATCTCCACCGGAATGGATGGCCCGGCTTCTTTGGCCTGCTTACCGGCTTCATCGGTCATGGCGCGGACCTTACCAAAGTAAGAACCGGCTACGACCATGTCGCCCTGACGCAGAGTACCGTTCTGAACCAGAACTGTGGCAACAGAACCACGGCCGCGCTCAAGACTGGACTCAACCACAACACCCTTGGCAGGTGCATCCGGAGAGGCTTCCAGCTCAAGGATTTCAGACTGCAGCAATACCGCTTCAAGCAGGGCCTCGATACCGTCACCGGTATGCGCGGAAACCGGAACAAACTGGACATCCCCGCCCCAATCTTCCGGAACGACTTCCAGTGCAGCCAGCTCGCTCTTGATACGATCGGGGTCTGCGCCTTCCTTGTCCATCTTGTTGATGGCTACCACAAGCGGCACACCCGCGGAGCGCGCATGCTGAACGGCTTCCTTGGTCTGCGGCATGACACCATCATCCGCCGCAACGACCAGGATAACGATATCCGTACACTGGGCGCCACGAGCACGCATGGCGGTGAACGCCGCGTGGCCCGGGGTATCCAGGAAGGACACCATGCCGTGGTCGGTTTCCACGTGGTAAGCACCAATGTGCTGGGTGATACCACCGGACTCACCGGAGGCCACCTTGGTCCGTCGGATATAGTCCAGTAGCGACGTTTTACCGTGATCAACATGGCCCATGACACTTACGACAGGTGCGCGCTTGGTTTTCTCGCCACCCTCGAAGGAGAATTCGCTCAGAACCTCTTCTTCGAACGCATCATCACTGACTGTCTTGGCCTTGTGGCCCAGCTCTTCAGTTACCAGAACCGCTGTTTCCTGGTCCAGTGCCTGGTTGATGGTGGCCATTACGCCCATACCCATCAGTGTCTTGATCACGTCAGCTGACTTGACCGCCATACGCTGGGCCAGGTCACCTACGCTAATCGTTTCGGGAATCTCTACTTCTCTGACCATTGGTTTGGTCGGCCTCTCGAAGCCATGACGCTTCTCTTTGGGTTTCTTTTTCGCACGCAGCGGCTTACGTAAGGTGGTATCTTCTTCGTCCTCGGAAATAACCAGAGGCTCTTCCACCGGGCGGCTGCGCGGACCACGATGACCAGCCGATTTCTTCTTCGGCTTGCCTTCTTCGATCTCGTCGCCACGTTCGCGAACTTTTTCTTTCTTTTTCTTCGGCTTCCGGTCCTTACCCTCGCCTTCAGGCGGCGGCATAGGCATATCTTCCGGAGCCGGAACGGGCTCGGGCTCTTTCGCCTTCTTGGGCGGCTCTTCTGCAACTGGCGCCTTTTCTTCTTCGGCGGTTTCAGCTGCCTTCTCTTCCTGCACCGGAGCTGGTGTCTCGGTCTCAGGCTGAGGCGCCTGCTCAGCGGCAACCTTCGGAGCCTCCTCCACTGGAGCCTGCTTCTGCTCTTCTACCGCCTCTTCTGGCTGAGGAGCTTCCGCTTCCGGCTGCACCTCTGCCCGCTTGATGTACGTGCGGCGCTTGCGAACTTCCACATTAACCGTCTTGGCCTTACCAGCCTTGAGGGTGGTTGTGGTCTTCCGCTTCAGGGTGATCTTGCGGGGTTCTGAATCCGCCTCACCGTGAGTCTTTCTCAAATATGCCAGCAACTGCTGCTTCTCATCGCTGGATACAGAGTCGTTTTCAGAACGGGCCTTGAGGCCGGCTTCCACGATCTGCTTCAGCAAACGATCCACGGGAGCGCCTACATCTTCGGCCAGTTGTTTTACCGTTACTTCAGCCATACTGGTCCTCCTCCCGAATTAGGCCTGGTCTTCAAACCAGGGGGCGCGTGCAGTCATAATCAGCTGACCAGCACGCTCTTCATCCATACCTTCAATATCGAGCAGGTCGCCGACCGACTGCTCCGCCAGATCTTCCATGGTACGGACACCTATACCTGCCAGCTTAAATGCCAGGCCTCTGTCCATACCGTCCATAGCCAGAAGATCTTCTGCCGGCTCCGCGCCTTCAAGAGCCTCCTCACTTTTCAGAGCCTGGTTAAGCAGGACATCTTTGGCACGACGACGCAGTTCAGTGACGGTATCTTCGTCAAAACCTTCGATCGCCAGCATCTCTTCCATTGGTACGTAGGCCACTTCCTCAATGGAGGTAAAGCCTTCCTCAATCAGGACAGCGGCAAACTCCTCGTCTACATCCAGATGACCAACGAAATGCTCTACCAGACCACTATACTCCTGTTCCTGACGCTCACCGGCTTCCTCTTCGGTCATTACGTTCAGGGTCCAACTGGTCAACTCTGTGGCCAGGCGAACATTCTGGCCGTTCCGGCCGATGGCCTGGGCCAGGTTATCTTCAGCGACGGCAACTTCCATGGTGTGGCGATCTTCATCCATCACGATGGAAGCAACTTCCGCCGGAGACATGGCATTGATTACCAACTGAGCGGGGTTGTCGTCCCAGAGAACAATGTCTACACGCTCGCCGCCCAGCTCGTTGGAGACGGCCTGCACGCGTGAACCACGCATGCCAACACAGGCACCAACCGGGTCAATACGACGGTCATTGGTCTTCACGGCAATCTTGGCCCGGGAACCGGGATCACGGGCTGCGCCACGGATCTCGATCAGTTCCTCTGCGATCTCCGGCACTTCGATGCGGAAAAGCTCAATCAGCATCTGCGGCGCCGTGCGGCTCAGGATCAGTTGCGGGCCGCGGTGATCCGTCCGGATCTCCAGCAGCAGTGAACGCACCCTGTCACCCATCCGGAAAGTTTCCCGGGGGATGAGGTTTTCGCGGGGCAACAACGCCTCTGCGTTAGCGCCGAGATCCACAATCACATTGTCGCGAGTGACCTTCTTGACCGTACCGGATACGAGCTCACCAACACGGTCACGGTAGCTATCCACGATCTTGGTACGCTCGGCTTCGCGAACCTTCTGGAAGATGATCTGCTTGGCCGCCTGGGCACCAATCCGCCCGAACGCGACCGACTCGATCTTCTCTTCATGAATGTCGCCCGGGCGCAGGTTTGAATCAATTTCTTCCGCTTCCTGCATCGTCAACTCGGTGCCCAGCGCCGGCACGGCATCATTATCGACCACCAGCCAGCGACGGAAGGTTTCGTACTCTCCGGTGCGACGATCAATGGCAACCCGGATATCCGCTTCCTCATCGTCGTAACGTTTTTTGGCAGCGGTGGCGAGCGCAAGCTCGATCGCCTCAAAAATCACATCCTTCTCGACTCCTTTCTCGTTCGAGACGGATTCAACCACCAGCAAGATCTCTTTACTCATTGGATTGCCCTGCCCTCAAAATAAACTGTGCGTCCACTGACTTTCTTAAATGTATTCATTCAAATACCGGGATAATGTGAGCTTTTTCAATGCTGTCGAACGGCAGCAGATACTCGTGGTCGTCAACCAGGACAACCACATCATCCCCCTCAACGCCCTTGATAAGGCCCTGGAATTTGCGCCTGCCGTCAAAGGCCATGCGCAAGCGGATCTGTACCTGATGGCCAGCAAAGGCCTCGTATTGTTCAAGACGAAACAGCGGGCGATCCATCCCGGGGGATGAGACCTCAAGCGTGTATTCGGTCTGAATGGGGTCTTCCACATCCATCACACCGCTGATCTGGCGACTGACCTTTTCGCAGTCTTCAACCGAGACGCCGTTTTCAGCATCATCTATAAAGACCCTCAGCTTTGAATGATGGCCCTGCGAGCGATATTCAATACCCCAGAACTCAAAGCCCAGGCCTTCGACTACAGGCCGAAGAATGTCTTCCAGTTGCTTAAGCTTGGCTGACAAGTTATGCCGTCTCCATTTTCAAATTTACCGGCCCCAAAAACAAAAAAAGGGCTGTTCATCAGCCCTTTTTATGCACCAGGGCCTGATGCGCCAGGCCCCTTAATCAAAAAGCCCCTACAAGTGGGGCCCTTTGTTGCAAGAACTCGCAAGAAGCAAAACGATGAACCGCTTCCTGCTGACAGACACCTGGCCTGCCAGAAAACCGCGGACTGACGCCCACCGGTTCCAATATCCGCCGGAGTATAGAGACGCCGGCTGGACTGGTCAAGGACTGACCAAAAAAAACGGCCTGGAGATTCCAAGCCGTTTTTTCTTATATGGTGCCCGGGGCCGGACTCGAACCGGCACGGCTTTCGCCACTACCCCCTCAAGATAGCGTGTCTACCAGTTCCACCACCCGGGCAGCACTCTTACTCGAGCTCGGGAAGATCAGACTCCCCGCTCTCGGCTTCGCCTGTTTGCGCCGCATCACCTTGCTCAGCAGCCTGATCCGCCGGCGCCTGCTTGGACTCCTGAACTACCGGAATACCAGCCTCACCTGCCACTTCAGCACGCTGCTTGGCGAACACCGCCAGCGAAAAACTCGTTACAAAAAATACGATCGCAAGAATCGTGGTAAAACGGGTCAGAAAACTGCCGCTACCCTGACTACCAAAAACAGTCTGGGAAGCACCGCCACCAAAAGCGGCACCAGCATCAGCGCCCTTGCCCTGCTGGATCAAAACCAGACCCACCAGCGCCACCGCGATCACCACGTGCACAACGACTACCAGTGTTTCCATCCAATCCATAACGACTCTCGCGAACCTTTTAACTTTAGGTACCCGCCGGCATCGACCGGCAGATACTCACAAAATCTTTATCTTTGAGCGATGCACCGCCTATTAAACCGCCGTCAATATCCGGCTCGGCAAAAAGTGCGGCTGCATTATCCGCTTTTACACTGCCGCCGTAAAGCAGGGAAATGCTTTCGGCCGGTGCCCCGATTCCCGCAAGCACCTTTCTAATCGACGCGTGCATTGTCTGGGCATCTTCTGCAGTGGCTGTTTTACCCGTACCGATCGCCCAGACCGGCTCGTAAGCCACTACTATACGGCTCCACTGATCAGCGGCCACACTGGCCAGACCATGCTTCACCTGAGCCGCGACAACAGCTTCGGCTCGACCAGCTTCACGCTCTTCCAGGGTCTCGCCGACACAAACAACGGCGGTCAAACCACAAGAAACCAGGCGCTCGACCTTGGCAGCCACCATGTCATCGGATTCCCCGAAAATCTGCCGGCGCTCCGAATGACCAACCAGGGCAAACGTACAACCCTGGTCCTTCACCATCTCCGCGGAAATCTCGCCGGTAAAGGCGCCTGACTGCCACTGACCTACGTTCTGAACACCAACAGCCAAAGTATCGGCTGCCTGCTCCACAACATCCCTGACATAAATCGCGGGAGGGATAATAACAACCTCCACGCCATTATCAAGAGACTCGGACTCTGACCGGACATAGCCTACCAGCTTTTCCGCCAGGTCTTTCGACCCGTTCATTTTCCAGTTTCCGGCTACGATCTTGCGGCGCATAACAGTTCCCGAACGTAAGGGAGGGCGAACTATACAGCAGTCCCTCGTGACAGACAACCGCCTGAAAACACAAAATTAAGGCGTGGAATTTTCCACAACCAGGGCAAGCTCTTTGGCGATGCGGGCTATATCTTCCGCGTCCTGCCCCTCGGTCATTACACGAATCAGCGGCTCAGTGCCGGAAGCCCTCAAAAGGACACGACCGGAGTCGCCGAGCTGGACTTCGGCCTTGCGAACAGCGGCAGTGATATCGTCCCGACTGAGCGGATCAAAGCGCTTCGCGACCCGAACGTTCACCATGGTCTGCGGCAGCTTGCTCATGCCCTGGCGCAATTCCGCAAGGGACTTGCCAGACTTTCTGACCGCCACCAGAACCTGGAGCGCAGAGACAATACCATCGCCCGTGCTGGTGCAGTCCCGGATCACCATATGGCCGGAGCCCTCGCCACCGAGCACCCACTGATTGGCCACCAAACGTTCCATCACGTAGCGGTCACCAACCTTGGCACGCTCGAAATCTATGCCCTGCTCTCTCAGAGCAAGCTCCACACCAAGGTTGGTCATCAAGGTGCCGACAACCCCGCCGTTCAGGCGGCCTTCAGCAAACCGCTGGGAAGCAATCACGTAAAGCAGCTCATCGCCATCCACTTCGGAGCCATCACGATCAACCATAAGCACCCGGTCGCCGTCTCCATCAAACGCGATACCCAGATCCGCGCCTTTTTCCAGGACAGCCTGTTTGAGCGCGCCCAGATGGGTAGACCCCACATTCAGGTTAATATTGAGACCATCCGGATCTCCACCGATAACCATTACCTCGGCGCCCAACTCCCCGAACACCTTGGGGGCGACGTGATAGGTTGCACCGTGGGCGCAATCGAGCACCACCTTCATACCATCGAGGGCAAATTCATTAGGCACTGTGCTCTTGCAAAACTCCACGTATCGACCGGGGGCATCGTCTACCCGGGACGCCTTGCCCAGCTCCGAGGAATCACAAACCTGAATAGGCTTATCGAGCCACCGCTCAATCTCTGTCTCCAGCGCGTCATCCAGCTTAGTACCAGCTGGCGAAAAGAACTTGATGCCGTTGTCATGGTGCGGATTGTGCGAAGCACTGATTACAATGCCGGCGGAGGCCCGAAAGGTTCGTGTCAGGTATGCAATGGCAGGCGTCGGCATCGGCCCGAGAAGCTTTACGTCTACCCCGGCAGCAGAAAGGCCCGCCTCCAAAGCCGACTCAAACATATAGCCAGAAAGGCGAGTATCCTTACCAATCAGGACACTGTTGCGCTGACCGCCGCGTTTGAAAGCCTGCCCCGCAGCCCAACCCAGGTGCAGCATAAACTCCGGAGTAATCGGAAATTCCCCAACATGCCCACGTATGCCATCCGTGCCAAAGTACTTTCTCTCGGACATCAAACTGCCTCCTTCATCGCCGTCACTACCTTGACAGCATCAACCGTTTCCCGGACATCGTGCACCCGTATGATGCTTGCCCCCTTCATAGCCGATATTGTCGCGGCGGCAAGGCTTGCGGGCAACCGTTCATTTACTTCACGCCCGGTGATCGCCCCCAGCATGGACTTCCGGGAAATACCAACAAGCAGCGGATGACCGAGAATCTGCAACTGTTCCATCGAGGCCAGCAGTTGCAGGTTGTGTTCAAGTGTTTTACCAAATCCAAAGCCAGGGTCTAACAGAATGTTTTCGGGGCGCACCCCCGCATGCTCGGCGACCCGCATACGCTCACTCAGAAACTCACTGACTTCACGGCGCACATTACGATATTCCGGGCGCTCCTGCATCGAATCCGGCTCACCCTGAATGTGCATGATGCAGACGGGAATATCCGCCTTCGCAACGACTTCAGGTACCCCTTCCCGCTGCAAGGCACGGACATCATTTATCAGCCCCGCCCCGAGGCGCGCTGCTTCAGCCATAACTTCTGGCGCACTGGTATCAATCGAAACCACCACACCCAGCTCCCGGGCAATGGCTTCCACCACCGGGCACACGCGGTCCAGCTCTTCCTGGACCGATACCGGGCTCGCACCGGGCCGGGTGGATTCTCCCCCCACATCAATAAATGCGGCACCGTCGGCGACCATTTGCCGAGCGCGGAGAATCGCAGCCTCAGGGCGATTGAACTGCCCACCATCGGAAAAGGAGTCCGGGGTAACATTCAGGACACCCATCACATGGCTGCGGGACATATCCAGGACCCGCCCGGCGAAATTCATTTCCATAGAAGACCTTCTTTCCAAACCAAAATATTTGGAGTAACAAAAACAAACGCCGCCCGGAGCCCGGGCGGCGCATGAATCAGACTTTCAGGTCAGCCGACTGAGTCAGTGCTCGCCGGCAGGCCGACCAACACCTGGCTGATGACCATCATCAGAGCTCTTCGGATCCGGAGCCTGCTCAGGCTCATCCGCCTTGACTCCTCCGGTCGGGCCGTTGTCACCCCAGCCCTTCGGTGGGCGAGGTATACGACCTTCCATGATGTCGTCAATCTGGAAGCGATCGATGGTTTCGTACTTCATCAACGCATCAGCCATCAGATCCAGCTTGTCGCGGTTATCTACCAGCAGCTGTTTGGCCTTTTCATAACACTCGTCGATGATGTTACGCACTTCCTCGTCAATCCGCTGAGCAGTCTCAGGCGAGTATACCGTCTGGGCCTGACCTGCAGAGCGACCAATGAAGGGCTCTTCGCTGTCGGTGTCGTATTGCAACGGGCCAAGCTTTTCAGACAAACCCCAGCGGGTGACCATGTTCCTGGCCAGACTGGTCGCACGCTCGATGTCGTTGGACGCACCGGTGGTGACTCCGTCAAAACCAAGCGTCAGCTCTTCGGCAATACGCCCACCAAACAGGCTGCAGATCGAACTGATCAGGAACCGCTTGCTGTGGCTGTACTTATCCTCTTCGGGCAGGAACATCGTCACACCCAAAGCGCGGCCACGAGGAATGATGCTCACCTTGTAAACAGGATCATGCTCGGGCGTGAGACGACCAACGATCGCGTGACCTGACTCGTGGTAAGCGGTATTACGCTTTTCTTTCTCACTCATCACCATGGACTTGCGCTCAGCGCCCATCATGATCTTGTCCTTGGCGAGCTCGAACTCTTCCATGGACACCAGGCGCTGGTTACGACGCGCCGCAAACAGGGCAGCCTCGTTTACCAGGTTGGCCAGGTCTGCACCGGAGAAGCCGGGCGTACCACGGGCGATCAGTCCAGGCTCTACGCCATCTGCCAGAGGCACTTTCTTCATGTGGACTTTCAGAATCTGCTCGCGGCCAATAATGTCCGGGAGACCCACCACGACCTGACGGTCGAAACGGCCGGGACGGAGCAGCGCGGGGTCCAGAACATCCGGACGGTTGGTGGCTGCGATAACGATAACGCCTTCGTTACCCTCAAAACCATCCATCTCGACCAGCAACTGGTTCAGGGTCTGCTCACGCTCATCGTGACCACCACCCATGCCGGCGCCACGATGGCGACCCACGGCATCGATCTCGTCGATAAAGATGATGCACGGGCTCTGTTTCTTGGCCTGCTCGAACATGTCACGGACACGGGAGGCGCCAACGCCCACAAACATCTCCACGAAATCCGAGCCGGAAATGGAGAAGAAAGGCACCTTGGCCTCGCCGGCAATTGCCTTGGCGAGCAGGGTCTTACCGGTGCCCGGCTGACCTACCATCAACACGCCTTTCGGGATGCTGCCACCGAGTCGCTGGAACTTGCTGGGATCCCGAAGGAAGTCCACCAGTTCCTTTACATCTTCCTTGGCTTCATCAACACCAGCTACGTCGCCGAAGGTGGTCTTGATCTGATCTTCACTCATCAGACGCGCCTTGCTCTTGCCAAACGACATGGGGCCTTTGCCGCCACCGCCGCCCTGCATCTGGCGCATGAAGAAAACAAATAACGCGATTATGATCAGTATCGGGAATGCCGCCACCAGCAACTGCGTCCACAGGCTCTGGCGCTCCGGCTCCTTACCGATGACTTCGACGTTGTTCGCCAGCAGGTCGTCCATCAGCTTGTTATCAGCTACTTGCGGACGGATTGTCTGGAACTGGGACCCATCACCGCGGGTACCCTGAATTTCCAGGCCATCAATGGTGACCTTATTGATCTGGCCCTGCTGGACCATTTCAACAAACTGGGAATAATTGACTTGTTGACCGCTAGTGGTGGGAGAGAAGTTCTGAAACACCATTAGCAGTACAGCGGCTATAATTAGCCAGAGAACCAGATTTTTTGCCATATCGTTCAAGGATCATCACCTGTGAATTGGAGAGCCGTCCGCGTGGGACCTACCCTTTCCTGACACCTTACACCAATTGTACGCCCGTCCACCAGAAACGGCCCATCCGTATCGGCCTCAGGCAGGCAGCCCTCGAGAGTCCACCCTCGGGCCCCTTACAATCAAGAGAAACTTGGGCCATAACACCCATATTGGGCACCAAACCTGAAATTACAACGCCTGACTAGTATTTCGACCCGATCACCACCCAAATGTTCCCCGAGCACAACGGCGCAAGAGCCTGACCGTAAGTGTTAACGGCAATTTTTAACAGAGGGTGATCTGTTACAATTCCTCAATTATACGATTATGCCAGCGATAGAGATCGCTGACCTTTTGTTAATTGCACCGATAAAAGAGATTACATCATGAGTCTTTCACCGGAACAGCGCCGGGAATACCGGGCCATTGCCCACAACTTGAAGCCGGTCATCATAGTTGGTGACAAAGGCCTGTCGGAAGGACTTCAGGAAGAGCTGGAGCGCGCGCTCAACGATCATGAGCTGATTAAAATCAAGGTGGCCAGCCAGGATCGTGAAGTCCGCCAGGAAGCCATTACTGCCTTGTGCGAAGCCGCAGGCGCGGAACTGGTACAAAGCATTGGCAAGATGGCGGTTATACTCCGCCGTGCCAAGAAGCCCAACCCGAAGCTGTCCAACCTGCAGCGCCACAAGCAGTAAACGACAACCGCTGCTGTAAAAGCAGAAACAAAAAAGCCGGCTGAGAAGATTCCAGCCGGCTTTTTTTTGTACGAGCTACATCAGTATCAGACGTACTCTACCTCTTCGATTTCGTACTCCACGGTACCTGACGGCACACGAATAGCCACCACATCGCCTTCACTCTTGCCGACGAGCGCCCGGGCAATGGGAGAGGAGATGGAAATCTTGCCAGCCTTGATGTCGGCCTCGTCCTCGCCAACGATCTGGTAGACAACCTGTTCATCGGTATCCATGTTGAGCAGATGCACCGTGGTACCGAAAATGACCTTCCCGGTATTTTCAATGGTGGTGACATCAATCACCTGGGCCGCGGACAGCTTGCCTTCAATCTCCTGAATACGCCCTTCGATAAAGCTCTGCTGCTCACGCGCGGCATGGTATTCAGCGTTTTCTTTCAGATCACCGTGTTCACGGGCATCGGAAATTGCCGCGATAACCCGCGGACGGTCTTTGGACTTCAGCGTGTGAAGTTCCTCACGAAGGCGGGTCTCACCCGCCTGAGTCATCGGTACTCTATCAGCCATAGTCTCACTTTCCTGCGTGAAGATCCTGGAGGCGACGTACAGTGCGCTCCGGGCCAAACTTGATGGCCCGGCAGAAGGCTTCCCCGCCCGCCAGTGTCGTTGTGTAGGTCACCTTGGCCTGCAATGCGGACTGGCGAATCTGAGCCGAGTCGGAAATCGCCTTGCGACCTTCAGTTGTGTTAATAATCAGTTGAGCCTTGCCGTTCTTGATCGCATCCACGATGTGCGGACGGCCTTCGCGAACCTTGTTCACCCGCTCAACTTCGATACCTGCTTCCCTGAGGGCTTTGGCGGTACCGGTAGTTGCAATCAGCTTAAAGCCAGCCTCGACCAGGTCACGAGCAACCTTGGCGGCACCGGGTTTGTCTACATCGCGCACAGAGATGAAGGCAGTACCCTGGGCCGGCAATCGCTCACCGACGGCAAGAGCCGACTTGGCAAAGGCTTCGTCAAAGCTGTCGCCCAGCCCCATCACCTCACCGGTCGACTTCATTTCCGGCCCGAGGATCGGATCCACCGCCGGGAACTTGTTGAACGGGAACACCGACTCTTTCACCGCGAAATAGTCCGGCACAATCTCCTCGGTGAAGCCAAGCTCCGCCAGGGTCTTGCCCGCCATGACACGGGCCGCCACCTTGGCCAGCGAGACACCGATGGCCTTGGACACGAACGGCACGGTCCGGGAGGCCCGCGGATTCACTTCAATCACGTAGATCTCGTCATCCTGCCAGGCCAGCTGGACGTTCATCAGGCCGATAACATCGAGCTCGATGGCCATCTTCTTCACCGCCTCGCGCATCTCATCCTGCACTCCGGCAGGCAGGCTGTACGGCGGCAGTGAACAGGCAGAGTCACCGGAGTGCACGCCCGCCTGTTCGATGTGCTGCATGATACCGCCAATGACCACATCCTTGCCGTCACTGATGGCATCAATGTCCACCTCAATGGCGGCATTGAGGAAGTGGTCCAGCAGCACCGGGCTGTCATTGGAGACCAGCACGGCGTTGCGCATGTAGCGCACCAGCTCTTCCTCGTCGTAGACGATTTCCATGGCCCGGCCACCCAGCACGTAGGACGGACGAACCACCAGCGGATAACCGATGTCCCGGGCCGCCAGGATGCCTTCCTCATGACTGCGCACGGTGGCGTTTTCCGGCTGCTTCAGGCCCAGGCGGGTAATCATCTGCTGGAAGCGCTCACGGTCTTCGGCGCGGTCGATGGCGTCCGGGCTGGTGCCGATGATCGGCACACCGGCCGCTTCCAGGCCACGGGCCAGTTTCAGCGGGGTCTGGCCACCGTACTGCACGATCACGCCCTTGGGCTTCTCGACGTGGATGATTTCCAGCACGTCTTCCAGGGTGATCGGCTCGAAGTACAACCGGTCGGAGGTGTCGTAATCGGTGGACACGGTCTCCGGGTTGCAGTTGATCATGATGGTCTCGTAGCCGTCCTCTCGCATGGCCAGGGCCGCGTGCACACAGCAGTAATCGAACTCGATGCCCTGGCCGATCCGGTTCGGGCCACCACCGATGACCACGATCTTTTCGCGATCGCTGGCGTCCGCCTCGCACTCTTCCTCATAGGTGGAGTACATGTAGGCGGTGTCGGAGGCAAATTCTGCGGCGCAGGTATCAACCCGCTTGTAGACCGGACGGATGTCCAGATCGTGACGCAGCTTGCGCAGGCTCACTTCGGAGAGGCCCAGCAGCTTGGCCAGGCGGGCATCGGAGAAGCCCTTGCGCTTGAGGCGGAACAGGGTGGCCTGATCGATGTCGGCCTTGCCGGCGGACTTCAGCGCCTGCTCTTCCCGAATGAGGTCTTCGATCTGCACCAGGTACCAGGGGTCCACGTGGGTGTGCTGGTGCAGGTCATCCACGCTCAGACCGGCCCGGAACGCGTCACCGATGTACCAGATGCGGTCGGCTCCGGGCACGTTCAGCTCGCGGGTCAGGGTTTCCTGGGAGTCCTGGGAGCTGAGGTCGTCCAGTTTCTCGTCGAACCCTTCGGAGCCCACTTCCAGGCCGCGCAGGGCTTTCTGCAGGGATTCCTGGAAGGTGCGGCCGATGGCCATCACCTCACCCACGGATTTCATCTGGGTGGTCAGGCGGGCGTCGGCCTGGGGGAACTTCTCGAAGGTGAACCGGGGAATCTTGGTGACCACGTAGTCGATGCTGGGCTCGAACGAGGCCGGGGTGACGCCGCCGGTGATTTCGTTGCGCAGCTCGTCCAGGGTGTAACCCACCGCCAGCTTGGCCGCCACCTTGGCAATCGGGAAGCCGGTGGCCTTGGAGGCCAGCGCCGAGGAGCGGGACACCCGCGGGTTCATCTCGATCACCACCATACGGCCGGTGTCGGGGTTGATGCCGAACTGGACGTTGGAGCCGCCGGTTTCCACCCCGATCTCACGCAGGACCGCCAGCGAGGCGTTCCGCATGATCTGGTATTCCTTGTCGGTCAGGGTCTGGGCCGGGGCGACGGTGATGGAGTCGCCGGTGTGCACGCCCATGGCATCAAAGTTTTCGATGGCACAGACGATGATGCAGTTGTCCGCCTTGTCGCGGACCACTTCCATCTCGTATTCCTTCCAGCCGATCAGGGATTCGTCGATCAGCAGTTCGTTGGTCGGGGACAGGTCCAGGCCGCGGAGACAGATTTCCTCGAATTCATCGCGGTTATACGCGATACCGCCACCGGAACCACCCATGGTGAAGGACGGACGGATGATGCACGGAAAGCCGATGTCGTCAGCCACTTTCCACGCTTCTTCCATGGAGTGGGCGATGGTAGCTCGAGGGCACTCGAGGCCGATCTTTTTCATGGCTTTGTCGAAGCGGTCCCGGTCTTCGGCCTTGTCGATGGTGTCGGCATTGGCGCCGATCATTTCCACGCCGTGCTTGTCCAGAATGCCATGGCGCTCCAGATCCAGCGCACAGTTCAGCGCGGTCTGGCCGCCCATGGTGGGCAGCAGCGCGTCCGGCTGCTCTTTCTCGATGATCTTCTCGACGGTCTTCCAGGTAATCGGCTCAATGTAGGTGGCATCGGCCATCACCGGGTCGGTCATGATGGTCGCCGGGTTGGAGTTGACCAGAATAACCCGGTAGCCCTCTTCCCGCAGCGCCTTACACGCCTGGGCTCCGGAGTAGTCAAACTCGCACGCCTGCCCGATCACTATCGGGCCTGCGCCCAGGATCAGGATGCTTTTAATATCGGTACGTTTTGGCATGTCTTGGTAAACCTGTCAGCAACTTTTAAATTCTTGCAGCGCACAAAGGCAGCGCCCGTGAGTATCCCGTAACAACCCGCCTCAGGCGGATCGCATTTTCATCAGACGGATAAACTCGTCAAACAGGGGCGCCACATCGTGAGGGCCGGGGCTGGCTTCCGGGTGTCCCTGGAAGCTATAGGCCGGCTTGTCGGTCCGGCGGATGCCCTGCAGCGTGCCGTCAAACAGGGACTTGTGAGTCGCCTCCAGATTGGCCGGCAGTGTTGCCTCGTCAACGGCAAAACCGTGGTTCTGGCTGGTGATCATCACCGTGCCTTTGTCGAGATCCTGAACCGGGTGGTTTGCGCCGTGGTGGCCGTGGCCCATTTTCATGGACTTGGCCCCACTGGCGAGCGCCAGTAACTGGTGCCCCAGGCAAATGCCGAACACGGGGATCTCGGTTTCCAGCACCTCCTGAATCGCCTTGATGGCATAGTCGCAAGGCTCAGGGTCACCAGGACCGTTGGAAAGGAAGATGCCGTCAGGGTTCATTGCGAGTACTTCGGAAGCCGGCGTCTGGGCAGGCACCACGGTAATTTCGCAGCCGCGGGACACCAACATGCGCAGGATGTTGAGCTTGACGCCGTAATCCCAGGCCACAACCTTGAACTGCGGCTCTCCAGCCTCGCCGTACCCGTCATTCAGAGTCCACTCACTCTGGCTCCAGCTCCATTTTTTCTCGGAGGTGACTTCTTTCGCGAGGTCCAT
Organism: Marinobacter sediminum; assembly: GCF_023657445.1. Classification (NCBI taxonomy): domain Bacteria; kingdom Pseudomonadati; phylum Pseudomonadota; class Gammaproteobacteria; order Pseudomonadales; family Marinobacteraceae; genus Marinobacter; species Marinobacter sediminum. The sequence continues at coordinate 2,630,720 of NZ_JAGTWY010000001.1, forward strand.
GCCTTTCAGGCCCGGGAAGGCCTTGGCAAGCTCAAGGGCACGCTCAGCGGTAGCATTTTCACCAGCGACCACGGCGCCGTTCTGGGAACCCTTGTCCCGGAGGATGCGGGTCAGGCGACGGGTGTCGATGTCGGCAATTCCAACAATATTGTTGCTTCGCAGGTAGTCGTCCAATGTCCCCTTGCTACGCCAGTTGCTGGCCGTCAGGGGCAGATCACGGATGATCAGGCCGGCAGCGTGGATGCGATCTGACTCTACGTCTTCTTCATTAACACCGGTGTTGCCGATGTGAGGATAGGTCAGAGTTACGATCTGGCGGGAGTAGGACGGATCCGTCAGGATTTCCTGGTAACCGGTCATGGCGGTGTTGAACACCACTTCACCGCTGGTTTCTCCGTCAGCGCCAATGGCGGTGCCGTAGAAAAGACTTCCGTCTGCGAGTGCAAGGATTGCGGGTGTGCTCAAGGCTTGTATCCTCATCGAGTGGCGTATCGGTTCGTCACGAACAGGAACGCAAGCGCAAATTCAGCTCGCAAAAAAGCGAGAGGGAGTCAAAACTCCGTCCCGCTTTTTTGTAGGCCGGGAACGGTTTTTGTTCCCAGGGCGTTTTTTCAAAACTACGCTTGGTGCAGTTAAACCGCCTTATTGTAAAAAATATGGCGCTTTATGTCCATGTGAAATCACCCTATCCGCGTTACCGGCCGGCAGGCAAACGCTTCCTATGGGAACGTAAACTGAGCGTTCGCTTCTGAGCTGCGGGCTATTTCAGCGACAGCACATCCTGCATATCGTAAAGACCAGCAGGCTTGTCTTTCAGCCACAACGCCGCCCGCATTGCACCCTTGGCAAAGGTCATGCGACTGCTCGCCTTATGGGTGACTTCAATACGCTCGCCCTCGGTGGCAAACAGCACCGTGTGCTCACCGACCACATCACCGGCGCGAATGGTTTCGAAACCGATCTCCTTACGGGTGCGCTCACCAGTAAAGCCTTCGCGGCCATAAACAGCACATTCCTTCAGGTCACGGCCGAGGGCATCCGCCACGACCTCGCCCATACGCAGAGCGGTGCCTGAGGGCGCGTCTTTTTTGTGGCGGTGGTGGGCTTCGATAATTTCCACATCGTAGTCATCACCCAAGGTAGCTGCGGCAGTGCGCAGGAGATTGAGGACAACATTGACCCCCACACTCATGTTGGGCGCAAACACCACCGGAGTGGATTCTGCCGCCAAAGCCAGCTGCTCTTTTTCGGCATCGGACATGCCGGTCGTGCCGATGACGAGCATTTTGCCGTTGGCTGCGCAGAATTCGGCGTTCTCCAGGGTCAGGTCCGGGAAGGTGAAGTCGACAAGCACATCGAAATCATCCTTCACGTCGGCGAGGCCACCGGCCATTTTAACGCCGGTTTTGCCAATGCCGGTCATTTCACCGGCGTCGGCGCCGACCATGCTGCTACCTGGCGTAACGACCGCCGCACCCAGTTCGAGACCTTCGGTGCCGTCAACGGCTTCGATCAGCACTTTGCCCATGCGCCCGGCGGCGCCGATGATTGCTACCCTCATGATCGGATTCCCTTTTTCAGCCCGTCAGAATTTCATTTCGTCGAAGAAGCTTTTCACACCCTCAAACCAGGAGGTTTTCTTCGGGGCATGATGAGTGCCGTTACCCGCGTCGAGTGTTTCCTGAAATTCTTCCAGCAATTCCTTCTGGCGCTTGGTCAGATTGACCGGCGTTTCAACCATCACGCGGCAGAGCAGATCACCGGCCGGACCACCGCGTACCGGGCTGACGCCCTTGTTACGGAGACGGAACAGTTTACCGGTCTGGGTTTCCTCGGGAATCTTCAGTTTTACACGACCATCCAGTGTTGGCACTTCCAGCTCACCGCCGAGAGTCGCATCCACGATGCTGATCGGCACTTCGCAGTAAAGGTTGCGACCGTCGCGGGTGAAAATGGAGTGCTCACGCACTGCGATCTGAACATACAGGTCGCCGGGGGGGCCACCATCAATGCCTATCTCACCTTCGCCAGAGAGGCGAATTCGGTCACCGGTATCCACGCCGGGCGGAACCTTGACGGACAGCGTTTTCTCTTCCTGAATACGACCCTGACCGTGACAGGCCTTACATGGATCCTTGATGATCTGGCCGGCACCACGGCATGTCGGGCACGCCTGCTGAACGGTAAAGAAGCCCTGCTGCATACGCACCTGCCCCATACCTTTACAGGTACCACAGGCTTCCGGGCGTGAGCCTTTTTCAGCGCCACTGCCATCACAGACTTCACACTCTCTGTGGCCAGGAATCTGGATCTGGACGGTCTTGCCTTTTACCGCCTCTTCAAGGTCCAGCTCAAGCGTATAGCGCAGGTCGGCACCGCGGGTGTTACGGCCTCGACCGCCGCCTCCGCCAAAGATGTCACCGAAGACATCACCGAAAATATCGGAGAAGCTGGCACCGCCACCGCCTCCGCCGAACCCGCCACCGGCCTGACCGTCTACGCCGGCATGGCCGAACTGGTCATAGGCGGCTCGCTTGGACTGGTCTGCCAGTATTTCGTAGGCTTCGCTGGCATCTTTAAACTTGTTCTCGGCGTCGGTGTCGTCCGGGTTACGGTCGGGGTGATACTTCATCGCGAGCTTTCGATACGCTCGCTTGATTTCCTTCTCGTCCGCATCCCGGGAAATCCCGAGAATCTCGTAATAATCGCGCTTGGCCATGCTTTAAAACCCTGTTTTTAAACGCGGAAAACGCGGGGAACTCCCCGCGTTTTCCAACTGCCTGATGTACGTCAGAATTACCGCTTGTCGTCGTCTTTGACTTCTTCAAACTCGGCATCAACGGCGTCGTCGGCCTGCTTGGCCTGAGCTTCTTCCTGCTCACCTGCCTGCTGCGCCTGATCACCCTGATCTGCGTACATTTTCTGCGCCAGCTCGGAAGACACTTCCGTCAACTTCTGGGTCTTCGCCTCGATGTCGTCCTTGTCCGAACCTTCCAGAGCAGTTTCCAGCTCCTTGATAGAGGCTTCGATAGACTCTTTCTCGCTCTCGCTGACCTTGTCACCGGCTTCGGTCAGGGTCTTGCGTACAGCGTGAACCATGGCATCACCCTGGTTGCGCACCTGAACCAGCTCTTCGAACTTGCGATCTTCCTCGGCATTGGCCTCGGCGTCCTGCACCATCTTCTCGATCTCGTCATCGTTCAGGCCAGAAGACGCCTTGATCACGATGGACTGCTCTTTGCCAGTGGCCTTGTCCTTCGCGGACACGTTCAGGATACCGTTGGCATCGATGTCGAAGGTGACTTCGATCTGCGGAACACCGCGCTGTGCCGGCGGGATATCGGCCAGATCGAAACGACCCAGAGACTTGTTCTGCTGCGCCTGCTTACGCTCACCCTGAACCACGTGAATGGTGACCGCGGTCTGATTGTCATCAGCGGTGGAGAACGTCTGCGACTTCTTGGTCGGGATCGTGGTGTTCTTGTCGATCAGCGGAGTCGCTACGCCACCCATGGTTTCGATACCCAGGGTCAGCGGCGTTACGTCCAGCAGCAGCACGTCTTTCACGTCGCCGGAAAGTACGGCGGCCTGGATGGCAGCACCCATTGCCACGGCTTCATCCGGGTTCACGTCTTTACGCGCTTCTTTGCCGAAGAAATCCTTAACCTTTTCCTGCACCAGCGGCATACGGGTCTGACCACCGACCAGGATGACCTCGTCGATTTCACTTCCGCTCATGCCTGCATCTTTCAGAGCCACTTTACACGGCTCGAGGCTGCGCTGAACCAGATCTTCTACCAGCGACTCAAGCTTGGCGCGGGTCAGCTTCACGTTCATGTGCTTCGGACCACTGGCATCGGCAGTGATGTAAGGCAGGTTCACATCAGTCTGCTGACTGCTGGAAAGCTCGATTTTCGCCTTTTCACCCGCTTCCTTCAGACGCTGCATGGCCAGGGAGTCACCGCGCAGATCAATACCGCTGTCCTTCTTGAACTGATCCGCCAGGAATTCGATGATTTTCAGGTCGAAGTCTTCACCACCCAGGAAGGTGTCACCGTTAGTGGCCAGTACTTCGAACTGGTGCTCGCCATCGACATCGGCAATCTCAATGATGGACAGGTCAAAGGTACCGCCACCAAGGTCATAGACTGCTACAGTGCGGTCACCGCTCTTCTTGTCCAGGCCATAGGCCAGGGCAGCCGCGGTCGGCTCGTTGATGATGCGCTTCACTTCCAGACCGGCAATCTTGCCTGCGTCTTTGGTCGCCTGGCGCTGGCTGTCGTTAAAGTAGGCCGGAACAGTGATAACCGCTTCAGTTACTTTCTCGCCCAGGTAATCTTCCGCAGTCTTCTTCATCTTCTTCAGAACTTCTGCAGATACCTGAGGCGGAGCCATCTTCTCGCCCTTAACCTCTACCCACGCATCGCCGTTGTCAGCCTTGGCGATTTTGTACGGCACCATCTTGATGTCTTTCTGAACCACATCGTCTTCAAAACGACGGCCGATCAGACGCTTGATGGCATACAGGGTGTTGTGCGGGTTGGTAACGGCCTGACGCTTCGCAGACTGGCCAACCAGCGTTTCACCATCATCGGTATACGCAATGATGGAAGGGGTGGTGCGATCACCCTCGGCGTTTTCAATAACTTTTACCTTGTCACCATCCATGATGGCCACGCAGGAGTTTGTGGTTCCCAGATCGATACCAATAATCTTGCTCATTGAGTCACTCCAATTCTTCTGAATACTTTCCCGGAAAAATTAATCCGGCTTTCGCCATTTACTGGCTATATTGGCGCTTTAATCGGCTTTTCAAGCCTGCTCATCAATTTTTGGTCCGTCTGCCGCCTTGGCTACAACAACCATGGCCGGGCGCACCACGCGACCATTGAGCAAATACCCTTTCTGCACTACAGCAACGACACTGTTCGGCTCTGCATCAGGAGCCGGCACCATGGACATGGCCTCGTGTTGCTGCGGATCGAACGGCTCACCCGCAGGATTCAGCTGTTCAACATTGAATTTTTTCAGGCTCGCCATGAACAGGTCGAGCGTCATCTCAACACCTTCGCGAATGGAGGCAACCAATTCACCGGTGTTCTCGTTGGCTTCGGTGCTTTCTACCGCTTTTTCAAGGCTATCCGCTACCGGGAGCAATTCTTTAACGAATTTTTCCAGGGCAAACTTGTGGGCCTTCTCCACATCTATCTCAGCTCGACGGCGCACATTCTGCATCTCCGCCTGGGAGCGCAACATTTGCTCCTGAGCTTCCTGGACCTGGGCCTGCAGGGCCTCCATCTCGGACCCTTCGCCCTCGGTGCCGGGATCTCCACCTGCCTGAGCCTCCTCGGCCGCAGCTTCGGTGGCGTCCTTCAGCTCATCCTCTACCTGTTCGTTGCGCTTTTCGTCAGTGCTCATGACTACTCCTGCTGGATTTCCGGCGGCCAGCTTCACACCGGCCGATTAAACATGGCTTCCGGCCGCAGCGAGCCGGAAAACTGTATTTGCGAACGAATATGGGGCCCCGATGCCAGGTTTCAACCACCACACACCTCAATTCTGAAGAAATTCCCATCCTCACATTTGCAAACAGCAAAAACCCTGTATATATTCACAGTCACTGTATGAAATCACAGTGTTTTGCCAGATCCCTTTCATTGACTGGCCAATACACTGGCTCGAAAGACGCGGAGGTCATCTGCATGCTCACACAGCTTACGGTTTCCAATTACGCCATTGCCGAACGGGTAGAACTCCAGTTCAGCAAAGGTATGACAGCACTGACCGGCGAGACCGGTGCCGGCAAATCCATTGTTCTGGATGCGCTTGGGCTGGCCATGGGTGGCCGGGCTGACGCCGGCGCGGTGCGTCATGGAGCAAAGCGGGCAGATATAACGGCAACCTTCGACGTATCCAGCATTCCCGAGGCCGTCCAGTGGCTGGAAAATCACGAACTCGATGACGATGACGACTGCATTCTGCGCCGGGTAATCAGCAAGGATGGGCGTTCGCGTGCCTACATCAATGGCCAGCCCTGCCCCCTCGCCCATCTGAAGGATCTCGGCGGTGTGCTGATGGATATTCACAGCCAGCACCAACACCAGTCTCTGCTGCGCAAAGAAACTCACCGCAAACTGCTGGACGAGTTTGCCGGCGTGGAAAGCCTGGCGGCAGACACCCACGCAGCCTGGAAAACCTGGAACCAGACTCGCCAGCGCCTGACCGAACGCCAACAAAACGCAGACGAAGCGGAAGCGAAACTGCAGTTGCTGAGATACCAGGTGGAAGAGCTGGACAAACTGGCCCTGGAAGCAGGTGAGCAGGAGCAGCTGGAACAGGAGCAGGCCCAACTGAGCCAGGCCGATGCCGTGCTGCACAGCAGCCATCAGGCCGCCCAACTATGCACCGAAGAGGAAACCAGCGCCGCAGACCTGGTACGCCAGGCGCTTCAGCAGCTCGAGCAGTTACCGGTCGAGGTGCCTGCGTTGGCCGAAACCATCCAGATGCTGAGCGAAGCCCAGATTCAGATCAGCGAAGCGGGCGACAACCTGCGCCGTTTTGTGGACGACTACGAGGCCGACCCGGTTCGCCTGGAAGAGGTAGAGGAACGCCTGAGCGCGATCTATCAGATGGCCCGGAAACACCGCATCACGCCGGAAGAACTGACGGTTCTGCATCAGCGGTTGAGCGCGGAACTTGCGGAGCTGGACAACGGTGAAGGCAGCCTGGAGCAACTGGAGGCAGAGCTGGAGAAGCAGCGCGCAAACTTTGACGCACTGGCCGGCAGACTGACCGACGCTCGCGAGCAGGCCGCCGTGGAGCTGGACCAGCGCATTGCTGAAGAACTGGCACCGCTGAGCATGCCGTCGGTGCAATTTGTGACTCACCTTAACCGCAACACCAACGGCGAACCGGCGCCTCACGGCCAGCAGGATATTGAGTTTCTGGTCAGCGCCAACCCGGGCCAGCCTGCTCGCCCGCTGGCAAAAGTCGCCTCCGGCGGTGAACTGTCCAGAATCAGCCTGGCCATTCAGGTGGTGGTCGCCCAGACCTCAACCACCCCAACCCTCGTGTTTGACGAGGTAGACGTGGGCATTGGCGGCGGAACCGCCGAAGTGGTCGGTCGCCTGCTCCGCAATCTTGGCGATAACGGCCAGGTCCTGTGCGTCACCCACTTGCCCCAGGTGGCAGCGCAGTGCCATCAGCACCTGTTTGTCAGCAAGTTTACCGAACAGGACACCACCTTCTCGAAAATTGAAACACTGGATGATCAGGGAAGAATCAGTGAAGTGGCGAGGATGCTGGGGGGCGTAGACATGACGGAACACACCATCGCACATGCCAAAGAAATGTTTTCCAAGGGACAGGCGACCCATCACTGAATTGCCTGAAAAACCTCTACTCCTCTCGATCCTGAGAGCTTTCGGGGCGGGTACACCAACCCGCCCCTTTTTTTGCTTATGACTTGGCTGGCTTCACGTAAAGAATCAGGCTGTGATCAACGATCTCATAGCCGTGCTCTTCGGCAATCTTTTTCTGACGCTCCTCGATAACCTCATCGACGAACTCGATTACTTCACCGGTTTGGGTACAAACCATATGATCGTGATGATCATCGCCGGCCATTTCAAAAACCGCGTGACCACCTTCAAAATTATGGCGCAGCACAAGGCCCGCTGCTTCGAATTGTGTCAACACCCGATAAACCGTTGCCAGGCCCACGTCATCTCCCTGCTCCAGAAGCTTCTTGTAAACGTCTTCTGCACTCAGGTGGTGCTCGGCGGCATTCTCCAGAATATTGAAGATTTTTACTCTTGGCAGAGTAACTTTGAGACCGACTTTTCGTAATTCGGCGTTTTCAGATGGCATGTTACTATTCACTCTTTGGTGTGCCTCACGGCTTCCGGTATGATGAAGCCGCCATTTAACGGTCAACCCGTGTCACACCTGCCCCTGGCAGGCGAATTCAAGATAGAGGATTTCCCCCGGCGATGCAAAAGCTCACAGCTCTCATTCTCACTCTCGTTTTGTCAGGATGTGTCTTCCCAGGCGTCTACAAAATCAACGTCCAGCAAGGCAACATCGTGACCGATGAAGAGCTTACCTCGCTGACCGAGGGCATGCCCCGCAGCCAGGTACATGCGGTGATGGGCACTCCCCTGATGCTAAACCCGGTCAATCCTTCCCGGGAATACTACGTGTACACCTTCCAGCGCGGCGGCGGTGATATCCGGGAACAGCGGATCGTGGTCTACTACGACAATGACCGGTTTTCCCATTACGAAGCCCAGCTACTTGAGGAAACCCCCGCTTACTAAATAAGCGGTCAGGCTTTTTTCTTCGCCCGATTCAGGCGTGCCTGTTTCGGGTCTATCTTCAGCGGACGATACAGCTCGACCCGGTCCCCCTCCCTCAATTGGTGGGCGGTCGGATCCTTGATCACCTTGCCAAAAATGCCCATATCGATGGCGTCGGGATCAATCTCCGGGAAAATTCCGGAAATACCGGACAGCTTAACGGCTTCCAATGCCGTGGTGCCGTCAGGCACTGTTACTGCCACGATTTCCTGCTTGTCCGGTCGAGCGTAGGCAACTTCCACAATCGGCACTACTTACCTCCCCGATAAAGATCATCTGCCCGACGGCAGAACGCATCCACCATGGTGCTCGCAGCCTGGCTGAAGACCTGACCAAATGCCATGCGGGACAGTGAGCCGGAAAATTCGAATTCGAGAGCCAGAATAACCTTGCAGGCGTTGTCATCCAGCGGCTTGAAGTGCCACCGGCCCGTCAGATTGCGGAAGGGGCCATCAACCAGATTCATCTCAATGGCCTCTGGCATCAGTAGCTGGTTACGCGTGGTCAGGATATGCCGGACGCCCCCCTTGGCAATCTCCATGGATGCCGTAACCTGACTGGAATCCTGGTCATGAATTTCCGTACTGGCACACCAGGGCAAAAACTCCGGGTAACGGGCGACATCATTAACCAGATGGAACATGCGCTCGGCCGAGTGCATAACGAGGGCTGTTTTATCAATCTGATGGGGCATTGGAACCGGTTGTCCTGCTTACAAACACGATGTGATAGTGAATACGGGCATCTTTGGAAAACGGCCTGTATCAGACGCTATGATAAAGGATATCGCCTCCTTTGGGGGCATTTTCCGTTGGTGATGGCTGCGCCCCGGACTTTTCCGCCTCTGCCTTCTTCTCCGAAGCCGGCAGCGTTGGATCATCGGCTTCCTCACCCGGCTCCGCCGTTGACGCCTGCCCTTCCGGCTCTCCTGTTTCGAGTACCGGCTCCTCATTCAATTCAGAAAGAGCAGCAGCGGGCTGGCCGCACCAGAGCGCGTTACTGCCAGTGTCACACAGGCTGGTAAGCGAGAATGCGGTGTACTGGAGACCGATGTAAGCGACGACCACCGGCAGAACCAGCCGCATTACCCAGAACCAGATGGCAGAAAACAGTCTCGGCGCCTGCCCGAGGATCCGATGGGACAGGCTGCGGGTCAGGCACCAGCCGGTAAACACCGCAATCAGGATGGCAACAATAGGAATGAGCAGACCACCGGTAATCATTTCAAGCCAACGGAAAACCGTGGCGCCGGCGTAACGATCCTGGGCCCAGAGATTGAACGAAAGCAGTGACGCCAGCCCGGCAAACCAGACCGCCAACCCCGCGATCAGCGCGGACCAGCCCCTGGGCGCCCCGGCCCACTCCTGCAGCCATCCCACCACCGGCTCCAGGAGACTGATAGCGGTCGTCCAGACCACCATCACCACCATCAGGAAAACCGCCGCGATCACAAACTGGCTCCCGGGCAACTGCGCCAGGGTGACGGGCAACGAAACGAACAACAGACTGAACCCACGTTCGCCATCAAAGCTGCTGATGTCGGCCGCTACCGCATAGATCATCAGGCCCGCCAGCATGGCGACCAGGGTATCCATCAGCACCACAGCCAGGATCGAGCGCTTCAATTGAGTATCTGGCGCAGTGTACGCACCAAAAATGGCCCACACTCCCATGCCAAGCCCCAGGGTAAAGAAGGCATGAAACAATGCGGCCTTGAGACTTTCCAGCGTTACGTCCTGGGGGTGCATTTCAAGGATGTGGCTGACGGCTCCATCAATCCGCCCGTGCCAGGCCGCGAGGGCAAAAAGAGCCAGCATCAGCAGCAGGCTACCGGGCACCACGATTCTCAGGGTTCGCTCAAGGCCGTTCACCACTCCCTGCACTGACACCCAAACCACGAGAATCATAAACAGGGCATGCCAACCCATGAAAACCCGGTATTCCCGCGGGTCCGACACAAGGGCTGCGAGAATGCCTGTGGCATCCGCCAGGTCCGTGCCGGAAAAGCGCCCCATCGCACCGAAGAAAATATAGGCCAGGGCAATGGAGCCAAATACGGCGGTAAAAGAAAGCACCACGAATGCCGCCACAATACTGAGGCGCCCGGCCAGCATCCAGGCTCGAGAGACCTTGGCGCTGCGGATAAAGCCATCCATCGCCAGCACAATGCCATGACGTGCATAACGCCCCAGGGATGCCTCCGTGACCATCAGGGGCAGCGTCACCAGCAACAGGCAACCCAGATACAGCAGAATAAACAGGCCACCGCCATGCAGACTTGCGAGGTAGGGAAACTGCCACAGGTTCGCGAGACCTACGGTGGCGCCGACCGCGGCCCAGAAAAATGTGGATTTGCGGGTAAAGGACCCGATGGCTGTCTGATACGGCGTAAGCATTCGCATCCCTGATAGGTTCCGGCCCCACATTGTAGCCGATGGCCCCCTTTGTGTACGAACCACCCAACGCCATAACGCCGATTTCGTGACCGGTCTGGCACTCCTGAGCTACAATGCGCGTTTTGCCGGCAAACCCGCCGGCCGACTCGTTCATTCGTCCGACCCCGGATAATCTGATTCATGAGTAAGAAAAAGCCCGGAACGCCGAGCAGTACCATCGCCCTTAACAAAAAGGCGAAACACGAGTATCACATCGAGGAACGCTTTGAGGCGGGTCTCGCCCTGCTGGGCTGGGAAGTCAAATCCCTGCGCGCGGGCAAGGCGCAGTTGGTGGACGCCTATGTGTTGCTGAAAAATGGCGAAGCCTGGTTGCTGGGCGCCCACATTACCCCGCTGGTCGCGGCCTCGACCCATGTGATTGCAGACCCGACCCGCACCCGGAAACTGCTGCTTCACGCCAAGGAAATTGCCAAAATTATCGGCAAGGTCAACCAGACTGGTCGCACCTGTGTTCCGCTTGCCCTGTACTGGAAAAAGAACAAGATAAAGTGCGAGATTGCCCTGGTTACAGGCAAGAAACAGTTCGATAAGCGCGCGACCGAGAAAGAGCGTGACTGGAACCGCCAGAAGCAGCGCATCCTGCGCGACGCCAACGCCTGATCTTCAGCGCCACCAATCTCTGAATACCTGACATCGGTCATATGCGGCACACGCCAGTGTGTCGCATACTCCTCCTCTTGCGCACTTTTTCATCAGGCCTATACTCGGGATCCTGGTACATGGCAAAGGGAGGGCTTATGTCACCAACTCAAACACCGATGTCCGCTGTCGACCGCGCCTGGCTGCGAATGGACACGCCCCAGAACCCCATGATGATCTGTGGGGTGTGGATGCTAGAACGTCCCATTTCCATGAAACGCCTCAGGCACACGATTGAAGAACGTTTCCTGTGCTTCAGCCGCTTCCGGCAACGGGTGGTGGATACCGGAGACCGCGCTTACTGGCAGGATGACCCCCTGTTTGACCTGGACAACCACCTGCACCAGATCGCCCTGCCGGGCAAAGCCGACAAAGCGGAACTCCAGAAATTGGCCAGCGACCTGAACAGTACTTCGCTGGATTTCCGGCAACCGCTCTGGCAAATGCATTACATCGACAATTATGAGGGCGGCAGCGCACTGCTGATTCGCATCCACCATTGTATTGCCGATGGCATCTCGCTGGTTCGGGTCATGCTGTCACTGACCGACAAGACCCCCGAACCCAGACTGAAAAAAGTCGCATCGAAGCATCATTCAAAGCCACAACAGAGATCCGCAATCCAGAAACTGCTCCACCGCGCGGTCGACAACACCCAGGCCGCCACCCATCAGGCCAGGTTGTTCATTCAGTCCGTTCGGGAGGAGCCTAGTTACCCCCTCAAACTGGCGTCGACCGCCGGCGACGTGGCCCTGGACCTTATCAAGCTTGGCCTGGCGCCCTTTGAGCCCAAAACCGGTTTGAAGCAGCCGCTTTCCGGGCGCAAACAAGTGGCCTGGGCAGACCCTCTGGACCTGGCCGAAGTAAAAGCCTGCGCCAAGGCTCTGGGTGGCACCATAAACGATGTACTGCTGTGCACGGTCACCGGGGCTCTGCAGCGGCATTTTGCAGCGCACAAGGAAGCCATCCCCGATTCCGGCATCCGCGTTGCCGTCCCGTTCAACCTGCGGCCTCTTGATCAACCCATAGAAACCCTCGGTAACAAGTTCGGCCTGGTACTGGTTACCCTGCCGGTGGAAGTGAAGGACCCGATCATGTGCTTCCGGCAGGTACAGGAAAACATGAACCGGCTTAAGCAGTCCTATCAGGCCCAGGTCACCTACAGCCTTCTTGATTTATTCGGCCGCGGCCCTGACATCATCGAACGGCGGGCACTGGACCTGCTCAGCAACAAAGCGTCTGCCGTACTGACCAACGTTCCGGGCCCGAAAGAGGCACTGTACCTGGCGGGCAGTAAGCTGACCCAACCCATGTGCTGGGTGCCCCAGAGCGGCAATATCGGCATCGGCATGAGTATTCTCAGTTACGCCGGCACCGTTCAGTTCGGCATTACCGTCGACAAGGCCATCCACGCCGACCCAAATGCCGTGATGGACTATTTCCGACAAAGCTTCCAGGCCCTGAGCCACGCGGCCCTGGCAGGCCGGCAAGGCGGGCCGGAACTCAAAGCGGGATAGGTTTCGTAGGTACAACTACAGGCCGAAAGCACAAAACAGCAACAAACAACCCTTGAAGTCCGGCAAACCGGACACATATACTGTCGGTAAGGGGACGACATGGCTTCGACGCCGGTGGCGAACCCTTGAGTGCATGTCGAGATGGCAGCCAATCTCGTTAATCCAAAGCTGCAACGCAATAGTCGCAAACGACGAAAACTACGCACTAGCAGCGTAAGCTGCTAGTCGTCCTGACTGGGTCGCCCGTAGCCCAGAGCTACATCTCAGGACGTCATCGCTTACGGGATGCTCCGTTATCCAGAGCTCACTGGCTAACGGCTAAGATTTAAAGAGATCGTCTCTTGCACCCTGACCTTCGGGTCGCTTGAGATTAAATTAATAGAAGGACACTAAGCATGTAGACCCTCAAGGCTGAGTACTGGCGGACGCGGGTTCAATTCCCGCCGTCTCCACCAACCAACCGAAAAGGCCCCTGATTTCAGGGGCTTTTTTTCGTTCTGGATCTCCAATAAATTAAAAAAGCACACCCATCACCCACCAACCAACTTGAGCACCCGCTCCAGCATCGGATCCTTGCCCTCCTCACGCCCCTTCCGACCAAGATAGTGCAGTCGGATATGGGGCGGGATGCCGACATCTTCGTATACCTCACCGTCGTAGGCCCGGTAGATTTCGTTGGATAACGTCAGGTGCCAGCCATTTGGCAGGTGGCGCTCGAGGGTGTCGGAAAGGATACCCTGGGTGGGCTCGCCAATCAGGGTCAGGCGGGGGTGCTGCAGTAACGAAAGCACAAAGATTTCCGCAGCACTGGCCGTCAGCTCACTGGTCAACACAAACAGGTTGCCACGGTAGGTCTCGCTGGCAGGAGCCACATGGATGGGCTGCTTGCCGGTGAACCCGTCGCCATGGCGGGCGGACTTGGTGAACGCCAGCCGCTTGCGATCCATCAAATAGGCGGCAAACCGAAGCGCGACGCCATCATAGCCCCCGCCGTTACTGCGGAGATCCACGACCAGATTGGGTAGCTCGCCAATGTCGGCCAGCACCCTCTGCATCAACCCGTCAATGGCACTCAGGTCCGCCGCTGGCTTACCCGTCTTGCCACTTTGCCCGGCCATGGCCCGGATATGCAGGTAACCGGTGGTGTCGTTGAGGCGGCCCCACTCCACCAGCCGGTTGCCGCCATGGCTAACGCCATTGCCGAGATAGTCCTCGTGGATGACGTCGTGCAGCCATTCCTTCAGATCCCCCAGATAGCTGGTGAGTTCGCGGTCGTCGTTGGCGTCTTCAAGCTCCCGTGTCAGCCGCTGGTAAAGTGCGGGTTGAGCACCGGCACTATAGTGGCTCGAGGGGGTATGCAAGCGGATATGGCCGTCCTTCAGTGGCCGCAGCATGGCCGCCATAGTGGCAAACAGGGTTTCCCGCGAGCTGTTCGCGTTAATCTGCGGGCGATAGGTCTCGTACGCCTGGTCCCACGCCACACCTTTCAGTTCAAACAGGGCATACTGCTCGTGGAAGGTTCGCCAAAAGATTTCAAAGTTGTATTCGGGATCTTTGGGGTCATGCCTCCGGGCTTCAGCGGCATTGGCCGGCAAGGCTTTCAAGCGACGAAAGCTGATGCGCGCCACACCACTGACACGATGGGCACTGAACGCCTGCCCGCCCGGGGATACCACCAGGTCTTCGTAATAATGATTGAGTTCCTCGAGACTGCCCGTATAGAGTTTTCGGCAACTGATGGCGGTTTCTTCAAACAGGGTGTACCGGTCGTGCTCTATCAGCAGTATCTTGCCGTAACCTTGTGAACGCCAGACACCCTGAAGGTTTTCGAAAGCAGGGGCAGATAGGGAATGGTTTTGCCGTTGGCCAGGCTTCATAGCGCGCTCCAGGTCCGTTTGTGCGACGCTTGGAGGCAGAGGGGGGCACTCATCCTCGCATCGTATGGATCCTTATGAATACAGCGTAGCCAGTTCAGAGCCAAAAGGTAACTTAACTATGCCGGCAGGCTTCCATACCGGCCGCCATCACGCTTCCAGAGGTTAAGGAGATTGTCGGATGTCGATACTGATTACGGGTGCCAATCGTGGCATCGGTCACGCATTATCCAGGGCGTGGCAAAGTTCGGGAACAGAGGTCATTCAGACAGCCCGAAACTCACCTGGCATGGAACCATTGGATGTTGCCGACCCTTCCAGCATCAAAGAACTTGCGGAACGGCTCGAAGGGCAGCCAATCTCTACCCTGGTCTGCAATGCCGGCGTTTCTCTGGATAAGTTCGATGAGCTGGAAACGGGATACGCCCCGGAGCTCTGGGCGGAGTCTTTTGCCGTGAATGTAACGGGTGTCTTCCTGGTGATTCAGGCGCTGTTACCCAATTTGCGAGCCAGCAGAGACGCCGGCATAGCCCCGAAAATCGCGATCATTGCCAGCCAGATGGGATCACAGAACTCACCGGCCGGTAACCGGTTTATTTATCGCGCCTCCAAGGCCGCAGCGATAAATCTGGGGCGCAACCTGGCGGTAGATCTTGAGAGTGATGGCATCGCCGTGGGCATCTACCATCCGGGCTGGGTGGCAACGGACATGGGCGGCGACTCGGCGGATCTGACGCTTGATGAAGCTGTACCGGGGCTGCGCAAACAGATTGATGAGCTCACACTATCCGAAACCGGGTGTTTTAAATCCTGGGATGGGTCCGATTGTGAGTTCTGAGCGCCTGAAGGATTTAGTCACCATTTGAAACAAAGCTGTTCAATCATGCCTGAGGGCAAAGCTGCTATTATTGCTACACATTCTTGGCACATAAGCATTTCTTGTCCGGTGCCACACTGAGTTGATAGTTCAAAAAGCTCCTGCTCTCGGGGGCTTTTGTATTTGAAAGGATCCGGATTTATGTCCAGCAAGGCGACGCAGACCCAAAAACTTTTGCTGTTCCGGCTGTCTGGTAGCCGGCTGTTCGGGCTCGGTACGCTGAAGATCCGGGAAATTCTTCCGTTCATGCACCTTACCAAGCTTCCCCACAGCCACCATGCGGTTATTGGTACCGCCACGTTCCGGGGCTCAGCGGTGCCGGTGATTGATATGGCGGCTGCGGTTGGTTATCCGCCGTTAACCAAAGAGGAACAGGAGAAGGCTTCCATCATCATCACGGATATCCAGCGTCAGGAGATCGGCTTTCTGGTGCGCGGTGTCCAGCAGATCATTGAGGCGGACTGGAAGCACGTCATGCCGCCGCCCAAGGCGCTTGGCGATAAGGCATTTATCACCGGTTTACTGGATGTAGACGGGGATATTATCCAGTTGCTGGATGTAGAGTTGTTGCTGGCGAAGGTCTACCCCGAATCCCTGAATACGGACGATGTCGTGCTCACGGACGTTCAGAGCGGCACCCTGAAGTCCGTCAACATTCTGCTGGTGGACGATTCCCAGGTGGCCCGCAAGCAGCTGAGCGATGTCCTGGACAGCAAGGATATCTCTTACCAGGTCACCTCCAATGGTGACGAGGCCCTGCAGATCCTCCTGAAAGATGAAGAGTTGGGGCGCCCCATCGACATTCTGGTCAGCGACATTGAAATGCCGGGGCTGGATGGCTATGAGCTGACCTTCAACATTCGCGACAATAATACCCTGAAGCAGCCCTACATCATTCTGCACACCTCCCTGAACAGCGAGATGAGCCTGAGCTACGCCAACCAGGTTGGCGCCAATGAAGCACTCACCAAGTTCGATGCAGACGAGTTGCTGCAGGCCATGCTGCGAGGCACAGAGCAGGCGGGGTAACTACCCCTCTGAACTGAAACGCTGGCCCAGGTTCGCAAAGAAGGCCTCGGTCTCGGCACGAATCTCTGCCAGCTTCGTTTCCCATTCCTTCCGGTGACGGTTAAAGGTCTCGTCGCTCAGACGGGTGAAACGATCGCCGGTTTCAGACAGGGTACGGCTCGCATCTGCGAGAGTTTCCATGTTGGGGTCGTCCAGCGCCTCCCCCTTGTTGTCCAGATCCCGGGCTGCCTGCTCGAGAATGATCCGATCTTCAGGGGGTGCCTGCTCGTCATCCTTGAGCGCCTCCTCAACCGATTCTTGCAGCTCCTTCATGGCGTCCTGGAGCGTTTCCCCGAAATCGTCCATGGCCTCCTGAGCCCGGCGGCTCATCTCGGAGGAATAGGTTTCAAAGTCGCGGGCAAACTCATCCATGCTGGCTTCAAAATCGTCGGATGACGATGAAAAGCTCTGGGAAAGCTTCTCACCCAGCTTGTTCAGTTCGCCCATGATGCCGCGAAACGGTGATGGGTTAAGAATCGCCTCGCCAGTGCGCTGGTAATCCACACGCCAGCCTTCGGCACCCTGAACCAGATAGGTGATCAGCTCCAGCCGTTCCCCTTCAGAGCCATCTTCTGCCGGCAGGCGGGTAACAATGTTCGCTTCACGGCCCTCAATGACTACCCGGCCAAACGATGGGACGGCATTGGTCCAGTTGCGCTTGTAGCTATCAAACTCGGCCGATTCCGTCAGCGTGGAGAAATCCACCACATCACCGGCGTCGTTATCGGCCATCGCCTGCCAGAAGGCCGCGGCAACTTCCTGCGGGCTTTCAGGGCTGCTACAGCCCGCAAGGAGACTCAGAAAAACAGCCGTTATCAGGCCACGTAACAGAGAACAGGGCATTGCGATATTTCCTTCAACTCAGAGTCCGGTCAGCATAATACAATGACTAGAGCGCAAACCAGTTCCGTTTGACCTCTTCGTATTGCTCTTTTGTAATCACCCCTTCCATCGATAGCCGGCGCATTTCCGAGACGGCCAGCGGAATTCTCTCCTTACCCTCAGGCAAGTGGCGCTGCCCGATGCCAATGCTTGCAGACACCGCCTCGATGAAGGCTGCCACCCTGTTTTCTCCTGATGCCGTCGCGTCGACGCTGAAAAGGACGACATCACTATTCAGCGCCACAAAATCAAAGCGGTGTTGACGCCCGCGGAACGCCACCACGGCAAGCACCATCGCTATGCCGATCGGCGGGACCAACCACAACAATGAAACCGGAGCGAGGGAATAGATTGCCGCTGGCAATGCGAGCAGGCACGCCACGACCAGCCAGAGTTTGACGTGGTACTCCCTGATTTCTCTCGGCTGCGGCTCCACAAAGGTCAGATCAATCACCTTTTCGGGCAATTCTTTCTTGCGCCGATGCGTCTGGACGGATAGATAATGCCGGTTGAACTGCCTGAACAGGGTGCTGGTTTTGTTCCGGACACTGGTCTGGCGAAATCGACTCTCGATCCGCCAGTCGCTCCGGGGCGGGACATCATACCCCTGGCGCTGGAGATCAAGATTGGGAACGCCCCAGCTGTCCAGGTCGATGACGTCTGTCTGGCCTGACGCAACTGTCACGGTCTTTTTCCTTCTTATGGTGCAGGAAGCTCAAATTTGTCCGGGTCGTTGAACAGGTGGGCACCGCTGTCGAGCCACTCGGCAATCAGGCGCAGCTCTGCGTCACTGAGCATGCCCATGTGGTTGCGCCGGATTTCAGCGGTTGCGGTGGTTTCCACTTCGTATTCATCATCATCCGGGTCGTTATCAAACAGGCTGAAGAAACGGGCACTGGCAATGGCGCCGCGCGCGCTCATTAACCGACGGGCAAAACAGACGCCCGGATCCGGCAGCACCGTCAGATCTCCCTGAACACCATCCGGACAGACGCCGTCTACTGTTGGATCGACTTCTATCCACTCGCCGTTTTCCTGCTTCATGTAGTAATCGGGGTTGAACAGCTGCACATAGGATTCCAGCTGACGCGGATCCCAGGAGGCATTGCTACTGCCTAACAGCAAGCCGGTACTGGCTCCACCACCGCCGGTACCTTCCGGGCACGATTTGCTCTCTGCGGCGCGGTGACAGTTCTGGCAAGACGTCACCGTGTTCTGGTTCGGATCCACCCGGCAGCTGTTCCAGATCGGCTGAATGTGTTCCTGGTAATTGATGGTGGCCTTGCAGTCGCTGGTCCAGTTAGTCAGGCAGGATGCGTCGGTGACCGGCGCCGGTGTCGCCAGGTCGGCATAGGGAATCTCGAACGCCAGTGACGCATCCGGTGGATTGTTCCAGTAGTCCTCATAGCGAACGGTATCCGCCCAGGTGGTGGTCAGCGAGCCCAGGGAGTTCACCAGAGCCTCGGCCATGGTGTCTTTCCAGTTCTGGGCAATGATGGTCGGGTTGGCGTTCGGGAACGGCATGGCATCGCCGGGTGCACCGGGATTGGCCGAGGCCAGTTCAACATCCGTGCGGGCGTGGGGAATGTCCACTTCCGGGTCATGGCAGCCGTAGCATTTCAGCAGCTGGCCGTCTTCCAGCAGCAGCGACTGCGGGTGCTGGGTCAGGTAGTTGTAGTTGTAATCCTCGGCCGCAATCAGATCGACACGTTTGCCGTACTTGTTCACCACCTCAAACGTGAAGTTGGTGTCGGCCGGCACTTTCACCATGGCCGAGCCGTCCGGCTCCACCATGGCGTAGGACAGCACATCGTACAGCGCCCGATTGCCCGAACCGACCAGGGGCGTGAGGCCCAGTGGTGGCTGACCACCATCCGTGGGGTTGAGAACCTCGTTGGTGAGGATGGCCTGTTCCAGTTCGGCTGGGATGCTGCGCTTACCCAGTACCCGAACAAACCGCTCGGAACGGTCACCCGGCTGCGTCAGAGAGAGGTCACGCCGGGTTTCAATGCCGCCGTCGTACAACTCCGCCATGTCGGCGCCATCCATATCGTAGATGCTGCGGATGTGGAACAGGGCGGTATTTTCCTCCAGGTTCAGGTTGTGCTGATCCCCGGTATAGGGTTGCGCCAGCTCGTTGGCGTCGGCGACGACAATATCGGTGTACAGTGCACGCTTGTGCCCCTGAACCACCGGCAGCCGCGTGTTCTCCTGCGGATCCACCATCCAGATGCCGTACTGCGGATCGCTCAGGTTGTCGACGGTCGAAGAGCCTTCGCAGGCGCCGGTGATGTCAGCTTCCGAGGTCAGGCACTGGGCCCAGCTGGCCAGCAGCCGGCCGGATCCATCCGCGTAGGGCGCGACCGCACTGTACCAGCCGGCGGGCGAAACCTGATTCGGGTAAAAGTTCACCAGCCCGGGTGTCATGGAGTCTTCCGCCTCACCGATCACGCGCTCGTCCACGGGCTTGCCCACGGCGAAGAAGTTCTGGCTGTTGACCGTCACCACATCACCGCCGTATACCGGGTTGTATACGTGGCGCATGATGGTCAGTAAGTTGCCATCATCCAGCGGGATCGGGTCCATGTAATGGATGAAGGAGGCGTCGGAGAATTCCTCGCTCAGGCTTCCGAAATAGCGATGCACATTACCGCCACTGGGGGTAATGCGGTACATGCTGAGCACGTCTTCTACAAACACGCGTTCGCCTTCCACCTGACCGGCCAGCGAAGCACCGCACTTGTCTTCAACGGTCCACTCCTTGGGTTCTTCCAGACCAGACGGAAATTTACTGCCGTTGCCCTGGCCGTAACCGCCACCGTGGGGCTGTTGGTTGAAGTTGGGGTTGTCGATGTTGTCCAGGGTGCAGTCCTGGAGAGTTTCATAGATACGACCGAAGCGGATGAAGACGACCTGCCCGTCGTTCATGGTGCTCGGCTCAATATCGTGGAACTGGCCAAAGGTAATCTGGACAAGTTCGGTACCGTCCGGGTTCACCGAATGCAGCAGCGACGCAGGCTCGCCGAAGTCTTCCAGATACTCCCGAAGGTCCAGCTCGCGCCAGTCACCGCGGGCGTGTTGCCGGGATGACGAGAAGATGATCTTGCCTTCGTTGGTGTAGGTCGGGTTGGTGTCCTCACCAGAGTTGGCCAGATCATCCTCCGCCAGAACCCGACGGATACTGCCGGTCTCGAAGGTGTATTCGTAGATGTTCCAGGTGCTGTGGGAGCTACTGCCAGCCGGGCCATGGGCCGCAAAAACCATGCGTTCACCGTCGGGCGAGACGTCCAGGTCCTTGACGTCGTAACCGTCACTTCCGAAAAAGCCGTCCAGAATATTCCGCTCACTGGAACTCAGCGCAATCCGGTCACGCACCAGCAACCTGGCTCCGGGCTGGAAAGCGTATGGAGCCCGTGGATCCAGAGGCGGACGCACATTCACAGAGGAGGTGCCCCCCATGTCCGGATAGTCCCGGACGACGTAGGCAAAAGGCTGATCGGAGAGAATATCCTGATCGTTTTCGCTCAGTTCTCCCTCAAAACAACCACTCAGCCCGGCTGCGGCGATACTTGCCAGCACAAGGCCACGGACCATCCTTTGTAATGTATGCATGATCGTACTCCCCTACCTGAACATCCCTGGGCAACCTGGCACCAACCTGACTGGCAGGTGCCTGTTGACCATTAACCCGGCATAAAATCGAACTTGTAATTGACCGGCGTGGCGGCAACGTCTTCCGGCCCGAAGGAAATCATCTGAACCCGGGCCAGCAGCTTCAGCTCCAGCTTTTGATCACCCAACTGGCTGTCCACCAGCTTGATGCTGGAGATGCTGCCATCCGGCTCAATCACGATATGGAACACAAACTTGCCTTTGAGCCCCGGATCGCTCCGCAGTGCGCGGTTGTACAGGGCATAGATGGCACCCTTGTGCTGCTCAAAAACACGGCGAATGGATTCCATGTCACGACCACTGTCAGCGCTGGAGCGGTGAGAACCACCGCCGCTACTGCTGCCACTGCCGCCGCCTCCGGTGCCACTGCCAATCGGGCTTTCAACCGAGGTAGAGGCATGTGCTGCGAGCTGTGTGCCCGTGCCGGAATCGTTCATCACCGAACTGTTCACACCGCCACTGGTCTTGGTCGCCGAGGTGGCGCCCAGCACTGAGCGGGCCGCCTTGGCCGCGGCACCGGTGGTCACGTTGGTGTTCTTGGCCTGGAGCTTCGCCACATCCAGAGAGCTGCGCAGTGAAGACAGCTCCTTGGAGAAGGCCGCCACGCCCATCTTGGAAACCTTTTCCCGGGCCTTCGTAACTTTCTTGGCCGGTGGCGGTTCCGGGGTAGCCTTCTCGTTGGTCGGCTCAGCCTTCTCTTCCTGCTTCACCGGTTCGGGCGGGGGCGGCGGTGGCACCACCTTGCGCTGCTCGATCAGAACCTTGGCGAGGCTTTGCGGTACACGTTCTTTTTCCTCCCGTTCAATTTCCGGTAGCGGTAGCCATGGGAAGATCACGGCCAGCAGCAGAAGCAGCAGCAACAGGCGCTTGAGAATGCGCTTGAAGCGGCTGTCCTCTTCACCACTGGCTTCCCAGGGCAGAGCGAACTCGTAGGGTGTTGTTGTCATTGCGGTCATCGATTCCCTCCGTCAGGCGCCGCTGTTGCCGGAAACGCGTGAAACGGCCATGGAAAGATCCCGATAATCCGCCTTGGCACAGGTCAGCATCACCCGCTTCAGAAGTTCGTAGGGAATTTCCTGGTCACCCAGAATGGTTACGGCCCGCCCCAGCGTTTTCTCGCGCTCAGTCAGCTCCGTGCGTTTGGTGGCCTGAAACCGCAGCTCCTGCATCAGGCCATCAATCAGGCCGTTGGACGTGATCACCTCGTTGATGGTGGCAACAGGACGGCCGTCCACCAGGATGTCGTCCTCGGTGATGGTCACCACTGTGGTCTCTTTCGGGCGTTCCTCGGCGGTGGAATCCGGCAGGGTCACATCGTTGACCTTGAGGATCTCATTGCTACCCGAGTTGAGGAGCAGGAAGAACACCAGGATGGTGAAAATGTCCATCAGGGAGACCAGGTTCAGCTTGGCCGGTTTCATGAAGGCCTTGGCGCTGCCCTGGAGCCCAAAGGAAGTCAGCTTCTCGTTCATGACTTCCCTCCTTTCTTCGGTGCATCCCCCAGGGAGATGTCCGGGAAGAGCTCGACGTCCACAGCCTCGGCCACGACAACGGTCTTGGCCGAACGCAACGTATCCATGGTGGACACCAGCGACTGATAGGTAACCCCCGGCTCCGACAGTAACAACACGTCTTTCTTGGCGATGCTCTTGGCGGCCAGCCGACGCTTGATCTCCTGCAGCACGTTGGACAGGGCCCGGAAGTCGTGATGCGCGTCCTTGCCGTCGTCCGTGGCCTCAACCCTGTCGATGGTCTTCACCAGGTTGCCGCTGGGGTAATAGACCTCTATCGCGGATTCCCGCACCACCACTTCCAGCTGCCGGTTTTCCTCGGCACTGGCGGTCTGGGAGCCGGTCAGATCAGGCAGGTTGAGCTCGAGAATTGAGATATGGTTGAACACCATACTCATCAGCAGCACCGGTACCAGAACGATCATGAGGTTCATGAACGCGGTGATGTCGATGTCCGCTTCTTCTGGTTCTCTGCGTTTTACAAACATAACGGATTACCTGCTGCGATCAGGCGTCGGATTCACGCGTGTTAACAGAACGACGGTTACTGCGAACGATGGTGTTCAGGGCCTTAACACCGGCCATCTCGATGCTCTCGACGATTTCCAGCGTCTTGTTCTGCAGCAGGGAGTGGATCAGCAGCAGCGGGATGGCCACGATCAGACCGAAGGCGGTGGTGTTCATGGCCACCGAGATGGACTGCGACAGCAGGGTCGCCTTGTCCGCCGGATCCGCGTTAGCCACCGCGGTGAACGCCGCGATCAGACCGATGATGGTACCGAGCAGCCCGAGCAGGGTGGACACGTTGGCCAGAATGGAGAGGTAATTGGTGCGCTTGGAAAGCCGCGGAAGACTTTCCATCACGCCTTCCTGCATGGCCGCGTGGATGTCATCACGACGCGGAGACGCGCGCATGGTATCCAGCGCTACGGCCACCAAGCGGCCAATGGCAGAACTGTTGTCCTGGGCCTTCTTCTCGGCTTCATCGAACTTGCTCTCTTTCATCAATGGCAGCAGCTCACCATAGGCATTCCTGTTGGAACGGAAAGCCCGCTTCAGGAACAGCCAGCGCTCCGCCGCAATGGCCAGGCCGACCATCAGCACCAGCGCAATCGGAAACATGAAGGCCCCGCCTTCCTGGAAAAATGAAACAATGCTTGAGTAAAGATTCATGTTGGGTACTCCACACGTCGCTAATCGATTAGATCGGTTTGTTTGTTGCTTTACTCGGACGTGCCCGCGGGCGCTTCCAGAGAAAGTTCGTCGTAGAACTGCATGGTTCTTGAGTGAATATCCCGGTCTACCACTTCAAACACCTTGCCGGACACAGAGGTGATTGACCGATAGAGCTGATCGGGCCCTTCCGGTGGTTTCCAGGGAATGAAGTAACTGACCGAGGGCTGCTCCTTGTCGCCGACAAAGGTGCTTTCCAGGTCAATCTTGTCCTGCCCCGAAGCGCTCTGCACCAGGGTCAGTGACGCGAAGACTGCGATAACGGCGAGGCGTGATCCGGCGTTTAGCATGGCGATCTCCTAGCCTTTCTCTTCGGTTTTTGTGGTTTCCGAACTCTTCTCCGCCGCCATTGGATCGGCGGAGACAGTCTCTTCCGGGGCCTTGGGCGCAGGCGGCGGATTGTCGATGAAGCTGGTTTCGATGCCGGTACGACGCCGGATTTCGATCAGCCAGTCGGCAACCTGCGGATCATCGCCCTTGGTCAGGAACGCGTATGCCTCGAAATGCGGCTGCGCCAACGCGGGTTGATTCATATAGAGGTCGTACAGAATTGCCAGGTTCAGGTGGGCCTCGGGAAAATCTTTCCACAGCTCCAGCGCCGAGACATAGGTATCGCGAGCCTCTTCAAAATCTCCGCTGCGGCGCTGGAACAAAGCCAGGGCCAGGTAGGCATTGACGTTCTGTGGATTGATGGCCAGTGCCTTTTGGTAGGACTTTTCGGCCCGTTCCATGCGCTCGCCAATCTCTGCCAGTTCGCCCAGCTTGAGCCAGGGCCCGGACAAATCCGGGTAATCGCGGGTGATGGCCTCGAAAGCCTTTCGCGCATCCCGGTACTGCTCATCCGCCATCAGATCGCTTGCGGACCGGAAGCGCGCAACGGCCTCCGGAGGAACCGGCTTGGACGCGGCGGTGTAAGGGTTGGGAGCCGGCACGTAGGCCACCTTTTTGCCCTGGGCATCGTAGCCCTGTTGCGGCAGGTGGCGCTGACTGCCAGTCCCGGCGCCAGTCTTTGGCTCGGCCGGTGCACTCTCGACCACTTTCTTTTCCGGAGTTTCCGGGGCTGTTCCGACACCGCCTACCGAGCCCAGCCCGGCGCAACCGGACAACAGCACCGCAGTCATGACCACGCCCGCATGCAAGGACTTAACGGATACCATCGCCATACGCCACCTGTACTTCCTGTTTGTCGAATCGAGCCGGATTCAGCTTCGCCATCGCATCGAAGCTCTTTGCGATCCAGGGGTTAAACATGCCGCCCCAGGAACGTTCGATGTTGGCCTGATGAACCTCAATCGCGAGGTCTTCGAAGGGAATGGCCTGCTCCTCAAGCACCAGCTCGTACTGCATTGCTTCAAGCTGGCTGAGGCCACTCGGTCTGGGCGCATCCATCAGCTCGCGGGCGAACTGGCCGTAGAGATCGGCAATGTTGAACGTGGCCCGGGTGGTCTGGCCGGTAATTTCGTAGCCAACCGCTTTCTGGTAACGGTCCAGCGCGTTCTTCAGCTTTTCGTTCTTGCGGGGGATGCTCTTGTTCAGAGGGTGGCGAAGCCGGACCCGGTCAAACTCGATGCGCCAGTAATCGCCATATTCGTTGTTGGCCCAGGCCGCCAGCCACGCAGAGCGGTCGCTCTGCCAGTTGGAGGGCGCCTTGTTGTGGCCGTCGATCACCCGGCGCAACCAGTAGAGGTGACGATTCAAATCATCCATCCGCTTGTACAGGTAAGCCACGTGGTAGCGGGCTTCCATACGGGTGTCGAAGGGTTCTTCGTAATCAAAGGCCCACTTCTTGAAGTACGTCAGCGCCTGCTGATCCTCACCCGCCTTTTCATACAGTTCGGCAGACAGGAACAGTGCATCCCGACGGACCTCAGCCGTGGCATTACTGCGATAGATGGCTTCATACTCACGCGCCGCCATCAGCCACTGCTCATCCTGCTCGTACGCCCAGGCAATCTTCTGGGGCAGATCGGCCGCCAGCTTGTGGTTTGGGAACAGGCGGCGCAGCTCGTTCATCTCGGCCAGGGCCGGATCCCAGTCTTCCAGGGTCAACAGGTGGGTGGCGGCGTCAAACTGCGCGATTACCCGCACATCGGTGTTCGGTGCCACGGCCTTGATGCGGAGGAAATGCTCGACCGCGCCGGCCAGGTCTTTCGCTTCCAGCGCCTGCTCGCCCTGTTTGTAGATAGTGACGCCCATGCGCTCGGTGACCTCAGCGTATTGCGCATCGCTGCTGTCGATGTAGCGAAGCTGGTTGCGATAACCGGCCTCCGCCTCCGGGAACCGACCGAGCTCGTACTGGCTGTGGGCAATTACGCCCCAGGCAGTGCGGTTCAGTTCGCGGTCTACGTCACCTTCACGACTGACAATACCGGTGGCCACTTCCAGGGCTCTTTCATACCGCCCCAGGGCAAACAGTTCCTCAGAAGTCTTGGCCAGCACCGAACCGGAGCGCTCGTCGTCCCGGTAGGTCTGGACAAAGCGCAGCTGGCTATCAACACCCTTGCTGCGCCAGGCCGTCAGCTGTTCCGAGCCCTTGCCACCGGCGGCGATGATGCGCTCCAGCTCTTTCTGGTAGGCGATGATGGCGGCATAACCGGCATCGGGGCCGTATTCCGGATGCTTGAATTCGTAGGCGCTACGCTCGTAATGGGTGATGGCGGTCGGGTAATCACCACCATCAAAGGCCGCTTCGGCGCGCATATACACCATTTCCGGAATACGGGGATCGTTCGGGAAGGTCTGCTCATATTCGCCGTAGAACTCGGCCGCCTTCAGGAAACTCGTGCGCTGCTCCGAGACACTGGCAACCTTGCCTGCGGCCGAGATGGCACCCTCGGCCAGCTCGCGCTTCAGGCGCTGGCCGGTGGCGTGGTAATGCCGCGCCAGTTCATCAATGTAGGTTTTCAGGTTGGCAATGACCTTGGCTTTGATATCCGCCGGCTTGGTCTTCCAGAACTCAGAACGGATACCGTAGTTGCGGACGTAGCTTTCTTTCTCCGGCAACACCTGCTGGGAAAATTCGCCATCCACATAGGCCCGGATCATATCGGCATGCATTTCCGGTGCGCGGTCGGATTCCGGATTCTGCACAACGAAGGCCCGGAAAGACGATGCCGAATCCTCGTATCGCTCCTTCTTGAGGTAATGCTTACCCAGACTGGAATAGAGAATCCAGGTGTACTTGGCGCTTTCCGGCCGTTGCGCAAACATGCTGTCGATTTTCGAGGCACCGCCAGCATAGGCCAGGCCCACACTCATAATGCGCAGGGTGTCATCCACCAGTGAGCGGTTGACGTTATCCAGCTTTTCAACCTTGCCGTCTTCCGGCACCAATCGGTCCAGAACCTGCGAGAAGGCCATCAGGCTGTTGTCATAATCGGACAGTTTGTACTGGGACCACCCCAGCAGGTAATAAGAGTTATTCAGGAAGGCCGAATCCCCGCCCAGGGCAATAACCGCCTTGTAGGCCTGTTCCGCGTCCTCGTACTCTTCGTGACGGAAATGGATATCGCCCTTGCGGAAATAGACCTCAGCCAGCCGTTCAGAGTGGGGATGATCCTCGATAAACTGATTAAGAACGGTCCGCGCATCCTGGTCCCGGCCATCCAGGTCGTAGGCCTTGGCAAGCTGGTACATGGCTTCCGCGTTTTCGCTGGAATCCGGGTATTTCTGCAGCAACTGCTGGTAGGCGTCGATGGCGTCAGGGAAATAGCCGTTGTCGCCCGGCAGCACGCCGCGCAACTGGTTGTAGTCTCCCTCCAGCATGTAAACACTGGCAATCCGGCGCTCAATCTGTTCCTTGAGTTCCCGGTCCTCAATGGTCTTCAGCAGTTCCCGGTACTCCCGGCGAACGTCCTCATGCATCACCCGCGGCAACGGTATGTCCGCCAGCGGCTGATGGTTTTCCTGAATCCGGCCAATGGTGGGGCCGCCATTGAAATTGGCGCAACCACCGATAAACAGGGTCAGCAGCAGAATCCTAGATCGCATGGTCGTCTCCTTCCGCCTGGTCGGCGGAGGCCGCAGCGGACTCCGGCGCTGACTGCCCGTCGTCTTCGGTTCCATCCAGGTTCTGCAGCGAACGGTCCAGAATCCGGACCTTTGCCAACTGAGCCTCTACCTGGTACTGCTTCAGGCGCTGCTCGTGAATATCCAGTTCGGTGGCCACCAGGGTGCGCATGACGTCTTCAAGGCGAGTGATCAGACCTTCGGTTCGAACCATCTGGTCATCGACCTGCGCCATCATATGGCTGACCGCCTGACTGAACTGGTCACCCCCGGAAATGGTGTGCGTGCCGGCGAGCGCCTCCAGCATGTTTTCGCCCCGGGTGATATCAAACGCGAGGTCCTCAAGCTGCCATCGCAGCCGTTCCTGCGCATCCGGTGCGAGGCTGGTCATCCGGCCGGACAGCGCCTGATACCGCTGACGACTCTCGGTCAGTTGGCGAGCAAGCCGGGACAGGCCCTGGCGATAGCTCTCGCCATCCACGCTTGCGGCACGGGCGGCAAGAATGACATCGAAGTCGTCCCGCCGCGCCTGCCAGCTTTCGAGGTTATTGCGAATCGCATACAGGTCTCTCAGATCCTTGAGCACGGACTGGAAACTGTGATCCGACATCAGCTCCACCAGAAAGGGTGAGAGATGATTAACCGATACCGATGGCGCAGCTCCAAACCAGTCGCTTTCGTCCAGAACCTGATCAAGGTTCCGGACGAACAGCTCCATCACATCTGCATGATCCATCGACTGTCTGGCCTTTTGGAGCCAGTCCAGGGCGTTCCGGAATTTATGGTCAGCATCAATAAAGCCCTGAGCCGCCCGACCATTCAGCCCCATTTGTTCATAAACATGCGGCTGCAGCAGGATGGCTTCCTGAACCTCCGGCAGAGCAATGGAGCGCTTGGTAAGCACATCGAGCGGCCCGAGGGCATCCCGGAAGTCACGCTCGTTAATGGCCATCCAACTGGCACCCAGCAAGCCGCGATTGGAGTAGGCACCGGTACTGCTGATCCGGGAAAGCTGCAGGCCGGCACTGGCTTGATTGTCCCTGCCGGCATAGAGGAAGGAGAGTGCCATTCTGGCCCGGTCAGCCAGGCGTTGCAGCTCTTCACTGCCGTCATTCAGATCGATGACCTTTTCCAGTGCAGCGATGGCGCGGCCTGAATTTTCCTGGGAGCCAAAGGCAATTGCCAGATTGAAATAGAAGTACGGGGCGAACGGGCTGTCGCTATCGATGCTGTCGGCAACAGCCTCACCGGCGGAGAAATACCCCAGCTTCACATTAACCAGGGCCGCCAGGTAACGATATTCAGAGTCCACCGCTTCCGGCAGCGGTCCCTGAATGTTGCCCAGATTCCGGGCAGCAACGCTGGTGTCACCGCGCAGGTATTGCATCTTGCCCAGGTAGAACCAGGCCCGGTTGCGCACTTCCTCGGTCAGATTGCCACGGGCAACACGGCTGAAAATCTCCTCAGCCTGGTTATCCAGTCCGTAGGACAAGCTGATACCGCCTTTCAGCAGTTCCGGGTAGGTGCCATGATTCTGGATACCGCCGTGCCCCTCGGCCCAGGCATACTCGACCAGAGCTTCAAAATAGTTCTGCTGGTAAAACTCGAACAGGATTGCGCCGTACTTGAGGTCGTGCACTTCGGTAACCGATGGCGCGGCACTGGCCGGCAAGCACACGGCACCTAGCACCAGCCCTGCAAAGGCATCTCTGAGCGTTCGATGAGCAGCGCGCGCGAACATCATGAGCTACCACTCCCGAACGGTAAATTCCGGCTGCTGCCGCGCTTCGGAGTCGGCAACGCTCAGCTCCACGTACTTGGGCCCCTGCCCTTTGGAAAATCGCAGGCTGCTACCCCGCTTGTACTCGCGGCCATTCGGCCCTTGCCCGACAAAGAAGGCTGACAGGGTGTGCTCGCCAGCGCTGACATTACCCAGGTGCAGGCGATGCATGCCGCCCTTGGCCAGAGCCATGCGCTCTTCTTCGCTGTACAGGTATGAGGCAATGGTCTCGTTGTCTAACCGCAGCTCAACCCCTTCCAGACGGAAGAACTCGCCAACGTTCAGCGACAGGAATACATGAAAACGGGTGTTTGCAGGGAACAGCAGATCTTCTTCAAGCACCCGCAGATCCTTGTTCAGGACCACCACGGACTGCTTCAGGTTCTGGATGTCCCGGGAGAGCTCGTTCACGGCGCGCTGGGCCCGTTCCCGGCTTTTGCGAACCGACATCGGGGTTTCAATGATTTGGTCGAGCGCCGCTGCCGGTGCTCCCACGTCAGCACTGTCCTTGCTATCGGCATTGTCTTCACTGGCCACTGCATGACCGCCCCAGACAGTGAACAGAACCAAAGCCAGAAAGCCGGTCAATGCCTTGCCTGATCTTGTTGTTGCCGGCCTGTAACCAGACCCTGGTTTTTGAGAAGTCACCATACTGCTCCTGTGTCAGACCGCCGGGTAGGCGCTGACAGTTCACCATGAACAATCAGGGGACTGACTTTTGAGTTGGCCGACTCTGTCCGGAAAGCTCTTTTTCTTGGCTCTTGAATTAACCGAACGGTCAGTTTTCTTAGGGAATGCTTCATCCGTTAAATGCTGTTAAATACGCTAGCACAGGTTTTAAAAGTTAAACGTAATGATTTTTTCTTAGATTCAGATTTTGTGATTGCCTTCGCGAAATGACGCATCGGCTATTGCTGAACGCCGGGGCGCTCGTCAAAGTTCCATATCAGATCCAAATTTTTTCAATAAAAACAGTTCTTTACATTAGTTCACATTATTTAACAAACCTGTTGGGCACCGGCATCGAACTTATGAACGCGATCACAGACACCAGCTGCAACTTGCCGTCTCCGTATCCCGGAAACCTCTGTCGGAACGTATTCCTTTCGCTGCTTTTGCTGAGCCTTCCGATGGCACACGCCGACGCACAGACTGCCTTTGGTGAGGACAGTGCCGTACTGGAAGTGGTCGATCCGTTCATCGAACTCCATACCGCGCCGGGCCGGGGCTATCCGGTGTTTCACGTGATTGAGAAGGGCGAACAGGTAGAGCTGCTGAAGCGCAAGACCAACTGGTACAAGGTTCGATCGGCTTCCGGTGAAGAGGGCTGGACCAAGGCCGCGCAGCTAGGGCGCACCCTCCAGCCGACCGGGCTTCCAGCGGATTTGCCCGAGGTGGGTCATGGTGAATACCTGGCATCAAGCTGGCGCGTTGGCTTTACCACCGGCCTGTTTGAGCAGTCCACGAGCTTCAGTCTGGCGGTGGGCTATCGCCCCCTAACCTGGCTGGGCGCGGAGCTGGAGGCGGGCAAAATCTACAACCAGTCGGTCACCAGTGACTACTACAGCGCCAATCTCATTATCGAACCTTTCCATCGCTGGGACCTTACGCCCTACGCGCTGGCCGGAGTCTCGCGCTTTTCGTTCGATGCGCGCCAGAAGGTCCTTTTGAGCGACCTCGGCGATGCGGACGCCTTCAATGTGGGTGGCGGCCTGAGCTATTACATCGGTCGCAATTTTCTTATTCGTGCCGAGTACCGCATGTACTCGGTTTCCTCAAATTCAGACAGCACAGGTTTAAGTGAATGGAAAATCGGTCTGAACACCTTCTTCTGACGCCAGGTCTCTCTGGCTACGGGACCGGCAAGGCGCTGCTACTGGCGTGCTCGCTGGTCATTCCACAATGGGCAACGGCGCAGGAAACCGCGGACAGTGAAAAACCGGCTCCGGTTCAGGTGATCGCTCCGGAAGTAAAACCACGCAATATCCAGGAGGCGGATATTGATGCGGAATTCTTCGAGGTGGGTGCTTTTGCCGGCATGATGACGATCGACAACTTCAGCAGCGAACCCCTGCTGGGTGTCAGCGCCGCTTTCCACGCTACCGAAGATTTTTTCCTGCAGTTCAATTATGGCTTTACCGAGGCAGGGCTGACCTCGTTCGAGGAACTCAGCGGGAGCAATGTACGCTTGCTGACAGACTCCGACCGGGACTACAGCTACTACGATTTTCTGGTGGGTTACAACATCTTTCCGGGCGAGATCTTTTTCAGTGATTCGCTTACCTTCAACTCAGCCTTTTACCTGGTGGGAGGCGTTGGCAACACCGAATTTGGAGGGGAAAGCAATTTCACCACGACTCTGGGCACAGGTTTCCGAATCGTACTGCTGGACTGGCTGACGGTGCACGTTGATTTCCGCGATCACATGTTCAACAGTGACCTGATTCGAGAATCACAGCTGACCCATAACATTGAGTTCTCTTCCGGGTTCACCCTGTTTTTCTGACGGGATGAACCCCACAACGCCGGAAAAAATCACCTGAGCTATAGCCGGCAGGTCAGCTCCGCCAGCTCCTCATCAAAGACGCGGCGGTTTTCACTGTAATCCACCGGCACCTCCACCAGGTGAACGCCACCGGTGGCCAGGGCCTTTTCCAGGGTCGGGCGCAGGTCGTCCGTGCGGTTAATGCGATGGCCGCTGGCACCATAGGACTCCGCGTACTTCACAAAGTCGGGGTTGCCGTAGTCCAGCCCGAAATTCTCAAAGCCTTCCTGGGACTGCTTCCACTTGATCATGCCGTAAGCGCTGTCATTGATGATCAGCACAACCAGGTTCAGGTTCAGCCGCACCGCGGTTTCCAATTCCTGACTGTTCATCATGAACCCGCCATCACCGCATATCGCCATGACTTTCAGGTCCGGATACAGCATGGAAGCCATCATGGCGCTGGGCAACCCGGCTCCCATGGAGGCAAGCGCGTTATCCAGCAACACCGTGTTGTTGTCATACGCCGGGTAGTTCCGGGCAAACCAGAGCTTGTACATGCCGTTATCGAGAGCAATGATGCCGTCTTCCGGCATTACCTGGCGAACATCATGCACAATGCGCTGGGGAATGACCGGGAATCGGCCGTCTTCGGCACGCTCCTGCAGATGCGAATCCACCGCCTGCTTGACCTCCATCAGGCCTGTGAAGTCGTGATTGGAACAGTGACCGCAGTTTTCAGCCATATATTCCACGCTGTTGGCGATATCGCCCACCACTTCGTGCTGAGGGAAGTACACCGGGTCCACGTCGGCCGCACTGAAGTTGACATGAATAACCTTCTTGCCGCCCGGTGTCATGAAAAATGGCGGTTTTTCGACCACATCATGGCCAACGTTGATCACCAGATCTGCGCGGTCGATGGCGCAATGGACAAAGTCGCCGGCGGAAAGCGCGGCATTACCCAGATACCCGGGATGCCGCTCATCGACAACGCCCTTTCCCATCTGGGTGGTGAAGAAAGGAATGCCGGTTACGTTCACCAGGTGGAGCAACGCCTGTGACACCCGCTTCCGATTGGCACCGGCGCCGATCATGATCACCGGGTGCCTGGCCTGGCGCAGCATGTCGCAGGCCATCTCCAGGCTCTTCCCGCTGGCCGACGGCCTGCGAGCATCACTGGGTTTAAAGATGTGGGTATCGGGTTCCGGCGCCTCAGCGGCAATATCCTCCGGCAGTTCCAGGTGCACTGCACCCGGCCGCTCTTCCGAGGCCAGCCGGAAGGCTTCACGAACCTTGGCAGGGATGGTATTGGCGTTGGTGATCTGGCGGGTATATTTGGTAAGTGGGCGCATGAGGTCCACCACATCAAGGATCTGGAACAACCCCTGCTTGGAGGACTTGATAGGCTTCTGGCCGGAAATCATCATCATCGGCATGGCGCCCAGCTGGGCATAGGCTGCCGCCGTTACCAGGTTGGTAGCGCCGGGGCCCAGCGTGGAGAGACAGACTCCAACCTGGCCAGTCAGGCGACCGTATGTGGCAGCCATAAAGCCTGCGGCCTGCTCATGTCGATTCAGCACCAGCTCGATGTTCGAGGTCCGCAGTGCTTCCAGGAAAGCCAGATTCTCTTCCCCGGGTACTGCGAACACGTATTTGACGCCCTCATTTTCCAGCGCCTCAATGAACAGCACCGCTCCGGTTTTAGCCTTGGTAGGTTGCTGGTTTGACATGGTTTTCCCCGAACTGGTGGCTTTGATCCCGAGCATAGCACTATCAGGCTATGACACCTTTACCCATTGCCTACTATACGTATCTGGGAAGCATCGGATGCCCTCCACGCTGAAAAACTGCGCCGAGGGCCCGATCGGGAAACTACCTGGAAAAACCTCAGTCAGAGACTGGATTTTCTGCCTGTAAGACGTCGGCAGGCACGCGGTCTTCACCCCAGCTGCGATAGACCCTTTCCACCACACGCTTTAATTCATCCTCGCCCACATTCGCGGGTTCACCGCGTTCCAGTGGGTCGTAATGGAAGATATACAGCCGGGACGCGAACTGCTCGAACGGCAGAGAGGATTCACCAAAGCGTTCGCCATGCCCCGCCGTGCTCACAAGCACCTCGTCACCCCAGTTCTGACCACTGTCGTTATTGGGGTTAAAGAAGTACACCCGCATCTGGCCTTCCGGGTCCAGCGACACCCGCAAAATAGTGATGGCGTGCCAGCCGATGAACCGGGCGGCACTGTCGGTAACCGCAATACCCGCAGGCTGTGGATGGATCAGTGGCTGATTGCCGTTGTAGTAGGGATGATAACTGGCATAGAAATGCCGGATAAAACCTTCCAGGTCATCCAGTTTTCCGGTCGCCACATCTACGTTGATGGCAAAGCCCCGGCCAGCGGACCAGCCGTGAAATTCCGGGTTGACCCACTTGTGAGGGTCGCCCTCACGGCCCGAAACGAGCCGTCCCATTTCGGCATAGATCCGGTCCAGATGCGGCACGACCACCAGCGACACCGGATCAAGATCAAGAGTAACTTCCGACGCAACACCAACGAGACTGCGAGCCGATGACACCGGCTGCCCCTCGAAATGCATGATGATTTCATTATCCCGGGCCGCCCAGGCCACCATCTGCAACAGGTAGTCAGGATCGTTATAGGCCCACATGGAAAGTGCGCGGGCAGACTGACACGTAGGATTATTGCCCTGCCCCACGCCAAGCGGCTGGCCCAGCATGTTCAGCACGCCGTGAATCAGCCAGGCACCGGGCTGCGGCTGATAGCCATAGGCCAGTTCAAGACGCTCACGAGCCTGTGGGCACAGAGACAGCCGGGCCTGGCGCCAAAGCGCCGGTGCTACCGGAGGCTGATAGAGAATACCGCGTTCAAGCAACAGGGCCAGCCCATACAGCCCCTGAGCCGTCTCTGGATAGACGCCCTCTACAATCAGCGTATGGACCAGTTCGCGATAACACAGCAGGCAGTCACGCCCGGTACTCGATAAACCCAGCGCCTCACTCAGCAAGGCATCCTGATCTTCCAGAATGAACCGCACAAAAGAGGCATGGTAAGGCGATACCAGACCGGTATCGTGCATGGAGCGGGCGAAGCCGGTAGCTTCATTCTGAAGCGCCTGGGCATCCATGGATTCCAGACGCTGTTCGTAAACGACGATACCCGGATCTTCACTGCAGGCGCGCGTTGGCCCATACAGGCTGGAAATCAGCCGGTCGGCACCTCGGCCAGCGCCGCCCAGATCCGCTTGCGAATCCGCGCGACACAGAGCGATCTGGGTAATCATTTTGCGCACATCCGAGACCTGAATCGGCCGCTGCTGGACTATGCGCCAGATTTCTTCGATCAGGCTGTCAATCACATGCTCATAGCCGATGTGATTGGCCACATACTGAACCAGGGCCTGGCTAATCAGGGCGAGTCTGCCCTGCTCACGCTCGGCCTCGCCGGTCATACCGAACAAGAGACCCAGATTAATGGCCAGTACCTGCGTCAGGTAGTGGTGTGCCTGTTCCGCCGACACCGTCGGGTGCAGGTAATGCCCCCGGGCGACGGCAAGCAATCGCAGCTCACTGCAAGCCTCTATGACGACCGTGTCGGCATTCTGGCTCTGAAGTGAGTAGGTGGTAAGGGTCGGGAGCAGAATACTGGGTTCGGCCCAGTCCGTGCCGGCAAAAATACCTGCCAGTTCGAGGCGCTGGGCGCGTTCCTCAATAATCCTGCATCCCTCGGGCTGTAACAGAACCCTGCGGGCAATATCCAGCACACGTGGAAGCTTGCCGGCCTTCGCAAAAGACCGGCTCTCTTCCAATGCCTGGATTGACTCATCCAGCTTCTGTACCAGCTTGTCAAAGTTGACTGCCGGCACTGCGTTGCCCGGTTGGTGATCGTTCAAACGATAATCCTCAGGGCCTGGCACCAAACCCGATTGTTGTTAATCATTCTCCTGATTATACATAGAAATCGAGTTCTTCCTGATGTTTCAGAAGATCCCGCATGGTGTAAGGATCATCACCGAAGAAATAGACCAGCCCCCAGTGCGTGCCGAAAGCAGTCCGCTTGGTAACGGTCTCCTCTACCGGCGGCGTCAACTCGTGAGACTCGAAATACTCGTGATTCTCGGTCTCTTCCGGAATTTCCAGCTTGCTGACCACCCGGCGGCGCGGATAGACACCGAAGCATCCGGCATAACCCTTGGCATCCACCACTTCTTTCGGGAAGAACGCTTTTACTTCCTCTTCCGTGGCCTTGGGATCGAAGGTCAGGATCAGGCCCTGATAGGCGTTGAAGCCATAGGCGCGCTCAAGCAACTCGAACACCTTGAAACCTGGCGGACGATACGCCACCTCACCGAAGTACATGGTCCTGTCGCTGGTCACGAAGTACTCGGGGTGAATAAAGCCAAACTCAATATCAAAGGTCTTGATCAGCTTTTCGATTTCACCCTTGATCTGCTCACGGTACTTCTCAAGATCCGGCGTCGCGGGGACGAACACTGAATAGCCGAGAGTGACGTATTCCGAGATGTTCAGAAACGCAATTTTACCGTTGTGGACCCAGGCCTCGACCGCGAATTCCCAGCCGTCCAGGTGAGATTCCATGAGAACAGGAAACTCTTCTTCCGGGATGGTATCCACCTCATCAGGGGTACGGATCACCCTGTGACCAAGGCAACCTGCCTTGTCAAAAGCCTTGAGGTGGATCGGGTCGTTCGGGTCACCATCCAGTTTGAGCAAGGTCTGGTTAACACGCTTCAGGAAACGGATTACGTCGCCCTTGTCGTGAGCCTCCTCAAAAATACCCACCCGGATACCGCCGAGCTGGGCACGACGCTTCATCAGGGCCTTGTCACGCAACAGCATGGCCTGGCCGAACAGGCGTGGCTTGTCCATCAACACCGAGTTGATAGCACCCGCCCACTCTACTGTCTCTTCAAACAACGGAATGGCCACATCTACGCCCATGTCCTTCAGCGTCTGGGCGATCTCTACGGAGCGGTCATTCAGGCGCTCGAAGTTCCAGGGCACGTAGGGAATGTCGTGCTCTTCGCAGTAGGCTTCCGCCCAATCCGGGGCGACAACCACATAGCGACGGTCGAATTTGTCTGCAGCTTCTACAGCATTCAGACTCCAACCCAGGAGTGCTACGTACCCCTTGTCCGGATTGTATTTATGTTCGCTCATAGGCTCTCTCCTTTGCGTGGAAATGACCACAACCCTACGCATCACCTTGAAAATCGCAAACCAGACTGACCCGAAAACGAAAAAAGCACTGCAAGTGCAGGTTTTTAAACCGCCACTCGCAGTGCTTAAGGCCTCTTATATCGATTGGGAATATCAGGTCAGTTTCAGGGTAGAGAGCGTCCGCTCGCGCACTTTTGTCAGCAATTCCTCGTCATTTACCAGCGATTGGCCATAGGACGGAATCAGGGTTTTCAGCCGTTCCTGCCATTCTGCTGTCTTCAGGCTCTCGGGGAAGCAACGCTCAAGTACCGTAAGCATGGCGTTGGCAGCGGTCGATGCCCCCGGCGAAGCACCCAACAGCGCCGCCAACGTTCCGTCTTTGGCCGCGACGATCTCGGTACCGAATTCAAGCTTGCCGCCACCACCGTCGACCTGCTTGATAATCTGGACCCTCTGACCCGCCATTTTCAGCTCCCAATCATCCTCACGGGCATCCGGGAAGAAGTTGCGGAGTGAGGCTACACGGTCGCCGTGGGACTGGAACACCTCGCCGATCAGATACCGGGTGAGGTCCATGTTGCTCTTGCTCACCGATAGCATCGGACGCAGGTTGGTCGGCTTCACAGAACCTAACAGATCAAAGATCGACCCCTTCTTCAGGAAACGGGTCGTGAAGCCGGCAAATGGGCCAAACAGCAGTGCCGGTTCGCCGTTGATGATCCGGGTATCCAGGTGCGGTACTGACATCGGCGGCGCGCCGATCGGAGCCTTTCCGTATACCTTGGAGTGATGCTGCTCGACGATCTCCGGCTTGCGACATACCAGCCACTGCCCACTCACCGGGAAGCCGCCGTATCCGCGTGCCTCTTCAATGCCGGATTTCTGCAGCATCGGCAACGCTCCGCCACCCGCGCCCAGGAAGACGAAACCGGCCTCGAGCTTGGTCAGCTCACCAGTCTTCTGGTTTCTCACCCGGACTTTCCAGCGGCCATTGTCGCGCTGGTCGATATAGTGCACCGGGCTGCTCAGCATCAACTCAAAGTTAGGCTGGCTTTCGAGATGCTTCACCATGCTGCGGGTGAGGGATCCGAAATCGACATCGGCGCCGTGCCTTATCCGGGTAGCGGCAACGCGCTGCATTGGATCCCGATGCTTGACCACCAGCGGCATCCACTGTTCAAGCTCTTCCGGGGATTCGGTGTATTCCATATCCCGGAACAGGTGATGGGCACTCAGCCGCTCGTAGCGTCGCTTCAGGAAAGCCACATCTTTCTCGCCCCAGACAAAACTCTGGTGCGGCGTGCGGTTTATGAAGGTCTCGGGGTCGGGCAGCATGCCCTGCTCTACCAGATAGGACCAGAGCTGAAGTGACACTTCGAACTGGGCATTGATCTTGAGGGCCCGGTCAATGGCCACATCACCATCTTCGGTTTCCGGAGTGTAGTTAAGCTCGCAGTAGCCGGCGTGACCGGTGCCTGCGTTGTTCCAACCGTCCGTGCTTTCATGGGCAACGTGGTCGAGACGCTCCACCATGACAATATCCAGGGAGGGATCGAGCTGCCTGAGCATCATGCCGAGGGTGGCGCTCATGACGCCACCACCGACCAGCACTACGTCTGCCTGTCTAGCGGCCATTGGTTCATTTCCTAGCTGGTTTTGAGCTTGTGTACCCCTCCACGATCAGCAGAGGAGCCTGTCGGAAGCCGGTCGAGCGCAAGGTAAAAGACGCTGCCGTTTGCCTCCTGTCTGAATTTGGCGGTAATTATCCCGATTTTCGCCAGAATAATAAATTGCGTATGTCAATCATTGCAGCCAAGGAGCTTTCGGCCACGACCTGGATCATACTTGCGACCTACGAACAGTAGCCCGCCCAGGTTCAAAGGTCTAAAATCCCGCGGCACATTTTCTTTTGGCCTCACCCGGCCTTTGTTCCTGAAAACCTGGACGGGATTTCCGCAATGTCTCCCCTTGAATATGTTCTGATTACTCTGGCTGTCTTGGCGCTACTTGGCGTTATTTTTGAAGAAGTCACCCACGTTAACAAGGCCAAGGTAACGCTGTTCTTTGGCACCCTGAGCTGGATTATCCTGTTTCTTGTCAGCGACAGTGAGGGTGAGACCTCTTCCATTACCACGGGCCTTTCCGAAAGTATTGCTGAAATAGCGGGTCTGTGGCTGTTCCTCGTTTCGGCAATGACATTCGTCGCTTACCTGAACAAGAAGGGAATGATCGAAAATCTGATTTACCTGATCATGCCGAAGCAGGTGAGCGAGCGAAAACTGCTGTTCCTGACCGGCCTCTTCTGCTTCATTTTCTCCTCTTTAGCAGACAATATCACCGCCACTTTAGTCTCATGCTCACTGATTCTTTCCCTGGATCTTGAGCTCAAAAAACGCCTTCAGTTCATCACGCTGGTGATCTTTGCGGTGAACTCGGGAGGCGTATCCCTGATCACCGGCGACGTCACCACGCTGATGATATTCCTGGCCCACAAGGTTGATATACTGACGCTGCTGACCCTCGCGGTCCCTGCCTCAGTGACCGTTTTCGTGCTCGCGGTCTTCCTCTCAAGGGGGCTGACAGGCACCGTCACTCTCCGGTCCACGAAATCGGAAATCCGGCCAGTCGACGCGGTGATCAGTGCCCTCTTTTTGTTAACAATCCTGTGCACCATTGCCGGTAATGCCCTGTTCAGTGTGCCCCCCGTTCTGACCTTCCTTTTCGGGCTGTCCATCATGTTCCTGGTGTCCAGATTCATGAGCGACGATAATGACCTCGATCCGATCCTGGAGTATATACGGGCCATCGAGTTCGAAACGCTGCTGTTCTTTCTCGGCATCCTGCTGCTGGTGGGCATGCTCAAGGAAATACATGCCCTGGATTCGTTCGTGGCTATCTACGACGTGCTCCCACCCCTCTATGCCAATTACCTGATGGGAATTTTCTCCGCGGTGATTGATAACGTTCCGCTGACGGCGGCCCTGCTCAAGGCCGGCATTGAAATGAGCCGGGGCGAATGGATGGGCCTGACCTATGCCGTTGGCGTTGGCGGCTCGCTGCTGATTATCGGCTCAGCGGCCGGAATTGTGGCCATGAGCAAGATCGAGGGGCTGACCTTTGGCCGCTACATGCGGTATCTTGCCCATCTTTTGGCGGCTTATACCCTGGGTTACGCAGGCGTTTATATGCTCGGAAGTTTCATCCACTGAGGTTTTTCTATGTTAATGGCATTTGGCGCTATCGCCACCGGCCTGGTGCTCCTGGTCTGGAGTGCTGACAAATTCGTGGAAGGCGCGGCCGCCACTGCCAAGCATCTGGGCATGCCCACATTACTCATCGGGATGGTAATCATCGGTTTCGGCACCTCTGCGCCGGAACTGGCGGTTTCCGCCATGGCCGCCGCCGACGGCAACCCCGGCCTGGCACTGGGCAACGGCTACGGTTCGAATATCACTAACATTGCCCTGATTGTGGGTCTGACAGCAGTCATCGCCCCGATAGCAGTGCATTCGCAGGTCATCCGCAAAGAGCTGCCATTATTGGTCGTGCTGACACTGATTGCCGGTGTACAGCTGATAGACGGCGAGCTGACTCGGCTGGATGGCTGGGTACTTCTTGGCGTATTCGCAGTCGTGATGGGCTGGTCCATTTTCCAGGGCATGAAAGGCAACGCTGACTCACTCGCAGGGGACACAGATGCAGAAGTGATTGCCCACCCCATGCCACTGAAAACCGCCGTTATGTGGCTGGTTATTGGTCTGGTGCTGCTGGTTGTCAGTTCCCGCCTGCTGGTCTGGGGCGCAGTTACCATTGCCCAGAGCCTGGGCGTCAGTGACCTGGTCATCGGGCTGACCATTGTTGCTATCGGTACGTCGCTGCCTGAGCTGGCCTCTGCACTGGCTGCAGTAAAGAAAAATGAGCATGACCTGATCCTTGGCAATATTCTGGGCTCGGGTATTTTTAACACCCTGGCCGTAGTCGGGCTGGCAGCGGCCATCAAGCCAATGACGGTGGACCCGGAGGTCCTGTACCGGGACTGGACGCTCATGCTGGCACTGACAATTGGGCTCCTGGTAATGGGCTTTGGCCTTACAGGCTGGCGAAAAGTCATCAGCCGGGTCGATGGCGGCGTATTGTTGCTGGTATACCTGGCCTACACAGGCTACCTGCTGTCCACCGTGGTAGCCGCCTCGACAGCCTGACCCAACCGGACTGTGGCGGGGTTGAGCTACTCAGCCTCGCCGTCACCCAGCAAAGACTCGAGCCGCCCCCGCACGTCCAACATCACTTCATCAAGATCCGCTTTGGTTTTACCGGCGGTATCCAATGGCTTCCCGACACGAACGTCCACAGGTTGCCCAAGGTTGATCTGCCACGTCCGGGCCGGCAGCACCTTATGGATCCCCCGGATAGCGACTGGCACAATTACCGCCTCCGTATCCAGTGCCAGGTGAAAGCAGCCCTTCTTGAATGGCAGCAGCTTACCATCGGGCGAACGGGTTCCCTCCGGCGCCGCCCATAACACGATACCGCTTTCCATCATCTGACGGGCATGCTCAAGATCTTTGACCGCACGCTGACGATCGGAACGGTCCACCGATGGAAATTCCGCTGCACGCATGGCCTGCCCCAGCAGAGGGATACTGAACAGCTCTTTCTTGGCAAGCATACGAACGGACCCCGGCAGAGAGACAAAGGTCACCGGAATATCGTAGTGGCTGGCGTGGGTGCACATAATGATGTAACGACGACCATCGCCAAATTCCGGCACCTCCCCGCGCACTGCGAGGCTGGCACGGACCAGTCGTAACACTGCCGCTGCCCACTCCTGGCAATATTTGTCCACGAT
Organism: Marinobacter sediminum; assembly: GCF_023657445.1. NCBI lineage: Bacteria > Pseudomonadati > Pseudomonadota > Gammaproteobacteria > Pseudomonadales > Marinobacteraceae > Marinobacter > Marinobacter sediminum. The sequence continues at coordinate 2,673,131 of NZ_JAGTWY010000001.1, forward strand.
GGGCCGATGAAGCTTACCGAAGAGGGCCCTGAGCAATATCAACAGTGAATAGAGGGCTGTCAGCCCAACCGTACCCAGAACCACGCCAGCGCGCCGAAGCATGGTTGCGGATTCTGTCAACGGGTTCATTTTCAGTCGAATCATCGGAGCAGCACCCCTTCCCAATCCTTTCCGGCCAGCCGGGACCTTACAAGAGCCTCCGATTAATTAGAAGGTGCCAGGTAAATCACCAACTCCCCTGGCAGCCACAACCTGGATGAACTGGCGCTCTGTGTTTCTTCGGTGACCAGCGGAAAGTAATAAAAAACGGGGCGTTGAGCCCCGTTTTTATCTAACCGTTTTCCTTGAACACCATCGCAATGGAATTCAGGCAGTAACGCTGGCCGCTGGGAGGCGGCCCGTCAGGAAACACGTGCCCCAGATGGCTGTCGCAACGGGGGCAGCGAATCTCGGTGCGGGTCATGCCCATACTGCTGTCTTCCAGATAACGGATATGCTCCGGGTCGAAGGACTGGAAGAAGCTTGGCCAGCCAGTGCCAGAATCAAACTTCGAATCCGAACTGAACAACGGCAAATCACACAGGCGACAGTGGTAAACACCGGCTGTCTTGTTGTCCAGCAGAGTCCCGCAAAACGGGTGCTCCGTGCCGTGATCCAGCAATACCTTCCGCTCTTCCGGCGTAAGGTCCGCCGCTTTCTCGTCAATATCCGCTTTGGTAAGCGGTGTCAGGTCATAACCTGCAGCAGACACACTCATCGTTTAGCTCCTCAGGCCATGTTGTCAGGGTTGTTGTCACTGTCATCGGCGTACTCGGGTTTCAACCGGTCACCGTAGCTATGCACCAGCTTTTCCATTTTCGGGGCTGCTACTGCCATGATATAAGGCTGGTAGGGATTCCGGGCGGCAAAATTCTGGTGGTAGGCCTCAGCCGGATAGAACGCCTCAAGCGGTTCGAGCGTTGTCACTATAGGATCCGGATACACATCGGCCGCAACCAGTTGCCGGATGTAGGCCTCCGCCACCTGTTTCTGTTCCGGCGTTTCATAAAAAATGGCAGAACGGTACTGGGTACCTCGGTCATTTCCTTGCCGGTTCAGTTGCGTCGGGTCATGGGCCACCGAGAAAAAGACCTTGAGCAATTCGCCAAAGCTGACCTTCGAAGGGTCGTAATGGACATCCACAACTTCGGCGTGGCCGGTGGCCCCGGTGCAGACGGCTTCGTAATTAGCGGTATCTGCGCTCCCCCCGGCATACCCGGATTCCACTTTCTCGACACCGTCCATGGCCAGAAATACCGCCTCGACGCACCAGAAGCAGCCGCCAGCAAGAACCAGCCGGGCTTCGCTGCCTGCTTGCCTCATGTCCTGTTCGGGATCGGGAAAACGGCTTCGGGGCACGTTCAGCCCGGGAATATCACATGATGTCGCCATGTTGCCCTCGATGCTCAAGATGAATGTATTGGGACGTTTTAATACTATGAATTGTGGCTTTTACGGTGTGGTTTTACCAATGGCTCAATCGCTGTCCGGGAATATGAACATTCTGACGTTTCGGTTGCATCCCCCGGAGGCCGAACCATAATGAAACATAGGGTTTGCCACAATGCGAATTGGCAGTCGCCCGCTCGACATATCAAGGAAAAAATATGACGGCAAGGGCCCGCACACCTGAAAACCAGGATGAGCTTCTGGAATATCGCCTGAGCCTCCGGCTCGGTCCGGTTCATGCCCGTCAGCGCCTGGGCATTGAGCAGGAAGCCGACGCCAGGATCTTCGGCCAGGACCATACCTCATTTCACCTGGAGAATGTGACTACAGCTCCGGGATTTATAAAGTTTTGCCTGAAACTCGTCGGCCTCTTTGGCAGGGCCCAGAACAATAGCCGGCGACTCGACACCGCCCATAACCGCTTCCACCTGACCGATTTGCCCGCCGCTTTTGAAGGATTCCGCATCCTGCATCTGACCGACCTGCATGTCGATATGGACGAAGCAAACCTTCAAGCCCTTATCCGGAAAATTGAGCCGCTGGAGTACGATCTGTGCGTTCTCACCGGTGATTACCGACGCCTGACCTGGGGCCCGGTGGATGACGCCCTGGACGGCATGGCCCGGTTGCGGGATGTTATTCGAGGCAAGGCTTATGCGGTTCTCGGCAATCACGACAGCATCCGCATGGTGCCGGCACTCGAAGATATGGGCTACTCACTGCTGATGAACGAAATGGCGCCCATTGAACATGAGGGCGAACGCATTTTTCTGGCCGGAGTGGATGACGCCCATTTTTACAAGGTGCATAACCTGCATCAGGCCGGGGATAGCATACCGCCAGGTGGCATCAGCATCCTGCTTAGCCACACACCTGAAATATGGCGCGAAGCGGCCCACGCTGGCTACGACATTTTTCTCTGTGGTCACACCCACGGCGGACAGATCTGCCTGCCCGGCGGCATTCCCCTTACCCTGGATTCAGACTGTCCGCGGCGCCTTGGGCGGGGTTACTGGCAGGTCAATGACATGCAGGGCTATACCTCGCCGGGCTCGGGCACTTCTGTGCTCAATGTCAGGCTCAATTGTCCGCCCGAAGTCACCATACACACCCTGACCCGCGGGCCGGAGTAATACTCATTTTTGTCAGTGCGGCTGGCGCCGGATTCCAAGACGGTAAAGCGTCGGTGATATAAAAATGTTCGACACGGTGAACAAAGCAACAATGAAAAACGCCGTCCACCACCCCACCTGCAACCAGAAAACCGCCAGCAGCATAGGCAGAGCCGCTTCCGGAATCTGATCCAGGCCGAGGGCCCTGGAACTCGATCCAAGCCCGAGGCGACGTTTGGTGAAGCTGCTGACCAGGTCACCAAGCAGTCCCAGCAGCCCGAACAGTAGCCCAAACACAAAGCCCAGTCCGGTTATCAGCGAAAACAGGGCACAGGCCAGCGAACCGGACACCAGGCCCCGCCAGGTCTTGCTGGCCCCCAGGACCGGGCGGCCATCCGACCACAAACGACCGCCATCGACCGGCTCACCCCAGTGGCCTTTCAGGATTCTTGAAGCGACAACCGGCGCGCCATTGGCAAGCACTAGCATCACAAACAACTCCAATGATATCAGCAAGCGCTCACCCCCCCCTGCGCAACGGGACCTCATCCAGCCGGCTACCGCCCGCAAGGATTCAGGCGAGTCCACCCCGCGTCAGCTTCAGCGGATCCATCAACTCTTCCAGCCGCTTCCGGCTGAGACCACTTCGTTCTTCGGCCACATCAATAACCGGGCGACCGCTGCCATAAGCCTCCTTGGCAATGTCTGACGCCAGGCTGTAGCCGATCTCCGGGTTCAGCGCGGTAACCAGTACCGGGTTCCGACCAACACCCGCGTCGAGGGTCTCGGCATTCACATTGAAATCCCGGATCGCCTTATCGGCCAGCATGTTCGATGCGTTGCTGAGCAGAGCCGTCATGTCGAGCAGGTTACTTCCGACCAGGGGCAACATGACATTGAGCTGGAAATTACCGGACTGGCCGGCGATGGCGACGGCGCTGTCCAGACCCATCACCTGGGCACCCACCATGGCCACGGATTCCGGAATGACCGGATTTACCTTACCCGGCATGATACTGCTGCCTGGCTGCAGTGCCGGCAGGCTTATTTCTGCAAGTCCGTGAATAGGGCCACTGTTCATCCAGCGCAAATCGTTGGCAATCTTGGTAAGGACGATGGCTACGCCCCTGAGCTGGGAAGACAGGGCCACCGGGCCATCCACCGCGCTTTGTCCGACAAACTTGTGCGCAAGTGAGGTGAACGGGTAACCGGTGTTGGACTTCAGAAATCTGATGAACTGGGCGGCGAATTCCGGTGCAGCATTCACCCCGGTGCCGACGGCAGTGCCGCCCTGAGGCACCGCAAGCAGCTCATCGGCCGTCGCTTCCAGCCGTTTCTCGGCAGCCAGCAACTGTTCCCGCCAGGTCCGGAGTTCCTGACCCAGTGTCACGGGCATCGCATCCATCAAGTGGGTGCGACCGGTTTTGACCTGTTCCGAGAACATGGCTTCGCGTGCATAGATAACGCCACGCAGGTGGGTCAGCGCAGGTATCAGTTGTTGCTTGATGGCAATCACCGAGCTGACATGAATCGCCGTGGGAATCACATCGTTGGAACTCTGGCTCATATTGACGTGATCGTTGGGATTTACCTCAACGCCATGCCTGCCGGCGATGGTGGCAATCACCTCGTTGACATTCATGTTGGTGCTGGTGCCGGAGCCGGTCTGGTACCGGTCTACCGGAAACTGATCGCCATACTCGCCATTAACCAACGCCTGACAGGCATCGGCAATCGCATCCCTGCGCTCATTATCGAGCAACCCGAGACTGGTATTGGCTTCTGCCGCCGCCTGTTTGATATGAGCAACTGCGGCAATGAACGCTTTCGGCATTGACTGGCCGCTGACCGGGAAGTTTTCGACCGCCCTCTGGGTCTGCGCACCCCAGAGCGCGTCGGCAGGTACATGAACCTCACCGAGGCTGTCCTTTTCAGTTCTGTATTCGCTCATGCTTCCTCCTGTCCGTCGGTCGATACATCGGGTCGTGGGCGTTTACGCCAAGGTGAAGGCCTCGTATCAACCACCGTTCTGTGACCTCAGCCGGACATGGTCGCAAACGCCTGTTACCTGTTCAAAGTCCAGAATCAGGGTATGAACGGTATTGGTGTAGGTATCGTGCAAGTGAAACTTGAAACGATGCTGTTTCTCCCCCTGAAGATAGGCATCGTATTCGCGCACAAGTTCCCGCACATCCCCTCCATCATCCTTGGTCCAGGTCGCATTGAACGGGCCAAGCACGGCGCCGCCGGCAAGGCAGATAGTAACTTCGTGGTTAGTCAGGCCGGTTTCGTTAGCACTCATAAAGTAACCTCATCCTGTGATGGCTGTTCAGGATTAAGTGTAGACCGTCACATCGGAATCGCAGGAGGAGCGCAGACGTTACCGCCAGGATCAGGCGGTAGAGAGCAGGCTTGTAAGCAGTGCTCGCAACCGGTTGGGTTTGACCGGTTTGTTCAGGATCGGAAGCTGCTGCGCACGCACCCGACGAAGCATGTCGTCGCTGCGGTCAGCGGTAATCACAGCGGCGGGGACGTCACGACCGAGTTTGCGGCGCACTGCATAGATGGCCTCGCAGCCGGTCAGGTCATTATCAAGGTGGTAGTCGGCCAGAATAACCGATGGCGCCTCATCAGTACCAAGCTCACCCAGCAACGCCAGCGCCCTGGCCTCAGAGGCTGCGGTCAGAACCTGGCAGCCCCAGCGCTGCAACAGCAGTCTCATGCTTTCCAGAACGGCGGGCTCATTATCAATGACCAACACGCGCGCGCCATCAAATCCGCCGTTAAACACATCGACCCCCTCAGGGCGTGCCGGGGGCTGATGAACTGCGACCTGCTCAACGGGCATACAGACCACAAATCTGGAACCATGTCCCGGCCTTGAACTCACGTCGATACCATAGCCAAGGACTCTGATCATGCGCTCAACGATTGCCAGGCCAAGGCCGACACCCTGCCGGCCTCCGGTTCCCTGAGGCAACAACTGGTGGAACTCGGTGAAGATATCCCTGAGTTTGCTCTCCTCAATTCCAACCCCGGTATCCCAGACCTCAATCCGGAGCCTTTCGCCCTGCGTTCGCAAAGCCAGCAGCACACCGCCAGACCGGGTGTAGCGAAAGGCATTGCTCAACAGGTTGCGCACGATACGAATGAGCATGCGATGGTCCGTCTTCACCATGGCAGGCACCGTCCGCACACGGAAATCCAGGCGCGCGTTGGTAGCAACGGCATCAAATTCTTCACCCAGCCCCTTCAGCAGCTCCTCCAGGTCGGTGAAGACCAGGTCTGGCTGCATGGCTTGCTGATCGAGTTTGGAAATATCCAGCAAATCCGCCAGAAGATCTTCAGCCCCCTCAAGGGCCCGATGTACCTGGTGCACCATCCGGCTCTCCTGCTCGGGCAACTGACTGTCCTGCAGGGCTGAAATCATAAGCCGGGCGGCATTTAACGGTTGCAGCAGATCGTGACTGGCCGCCGCGAGGTATTTGTCCTTGCTCCGATTCGCTTCACGGGCCGTCTCCATGGCAAGAACCAGCTCGCGCTCAATCTTTTCCCGCTCTTCAATCTGATAACGCAGGACCACATTGGCATTCTGCAGAGCCTCGGTGCGCTCCTCTACCCTGTGTTCAAGGTCAAGGTTGAGCTGCTCCAGCTTTTGCCGGGCCTGCACCCGCTCGGTGATGTCCGCCACAAAGGCTTCCACCACTTCCGGGCCCAGGTCGGGCCGCCGCAGCAACGTAATTGCCACATAAACCGGGGTTTGATCCGCCCGGCGCAACCGGGTTTCCCGGGCGCTGAGGCTGCCGTTATCAAGCAGTTCCTGACGAACGGCATCGAACTCGGCGGAGCTGAAAAACAGCTGTTCCCGCAGTCGGATCACCCGTTGCTTAAGATCCTCTTCACTGTCGTAACCGCAAATCCGGGCCATGGCCTGGTTGCAGGCCACAAAGCCGCCTCGCAGGTTGGCCTGAAAAATACCGTGAAGGGCGTTCTCGAACAGCCACTTATAACGGTTGCGCTCCTGCTCGAGCTCGTCAATCCGCTCCTGGAGCGCGGGATAATAGTTCTTGCGGACGGACTGTCTTCCCAGACCGAGCAGATCGCCGATTCCATAGCCACTATCCGGTGCATCAGAGGGCTTCTTCATAGACAACCTGTACGTCCCGCAACGACGATTTGCGCGGGTTAGTGAGAATGCACGGGTCCTGAAGAGCAAAGCCAGACAGGTAGGGTATGTCCGAAACCGTCACCCCCAACTGTGCGAGCCTGGCTTCCAGCCCCACTGTCCTCTTCAGTTCGATAATGCGCCCCATCAGTCGCTTCTTGATCTCGGCTTTGCCCATGCCACGGGTATCGATGTCCATCGCCTCCGCCACCCGCCTGAAACGGTCTTCGGCGGAGTTGTAGTTATAAGCCACCACATGCTCCAGAAGCAGTGCATTGCAGAGACCATGAGGCAAATCCAGGAAGCCACCCAGGCTATGGGACATGGCATGAACCGCCCCGAGAATAGCGTTGGAAAAAGCCAGGCCGGCCTGCATGGACGCCAGCATGATCTGTTCCCGCAGGAATGGATCTGCCGTGTTGCTGACCAGTGGTTCAAGGTTTCGATTGATCAGACGGATCGCTTCCAGGGCATGGGTATCTGTAAGCGGACCACTGCCGGTGGACACAAACGCCTCAATGGCATGAACCAGGGCATCCACCCCGGTGCAGGCCGTCAGGTAGGCATCCATGGTTTCCGTCACTTCAGGATCAATCAGGGAGACGTCCGGAACCACCGCCTTGCTGATGATGGAAAATTTGAAACGTCGGTTGGGGTCAGAAATGATCGCAAACTGGGAAACATCCGCCGAGGTGCCCGCCGTGGTCGGAATCAGGATAAGCGGAGGCGACGGATTGGTGATGGTATCCACGCCTTCAAATTCCAGAATGTTCCGCCCGTGGGCCGCAACAATGCCAATACCCTTGGCACAGTCCATGGGGCTGCCACCACCGATGGCAACAATGACATCGCATTCACTGGACTTGTAGAGTTCCGCACCGGTCATTACCTCCTCCACCCTGGGGTTCGGGGAGACACCGGTGAACACCGTCGAGCGGATACCTGCATCGGCCAGCAGAGTGACAATTTCATTAACCCAACCGGCAGCAGACACGCCAGGATCGGAAACCAGAAACACATGGCGTGCACCAAAGTTGCTGGCAAAATTGGCGACCGACTTCCGGGAACCTGCGCCAAACACAATTTCCGGCGAAACAAACTTGCGCAGTGAAGAAATGTCGTGACTCATCGGGATGTACTCGACAGTTTGTTGTTATAGGAATACCCGCGAGTCTAACTCAAGTTATCAGCGCGATCACCGGCCTTCAGGCTATGTTTACGGTAAAAACTGAACAGCCATTCGAGTACCCCGACCTGATTGGCCTGCTGACGAAAACCGTGCCCTTCATCCTCAAACCAGTGCAATTGCACAAGCCCGCCCGCCGCCTGGATGGCAGAGACCATGGCACGGGTCTGTTCCGGTACCACCACCTGATCCCGACCGCCCTGAAAAAAGATCGAAGGGGTCGTAATCGACGCGGCATGATTCATTGGCGTGCGTTCGTGCCAACGCTCCGGGAACGCTTCCGGTGAACCAAGCAACCAATCCAGATAGCCGGATTCAAAGCGATGAGTCATGGCCCGCAACCTCAACGGGTCGGTCACACCGTAAAGGCTGGCACCTCCGGCAAAACGCTCACTCCGGATCATTGCCATCAGGACAGTGTAGCCACCAGAGCTGCGCCCCTGAATGAACACGTTCCGCCTGCTTGCAAGCCGAAGTCCGGACAGGTGATCAGCGGCACGCTCCATGTCTTCCACGTCCGCTTCACCCCAGCGGCCGGCCAACGACATCCGGTAAGCCCGGCCAAACCCGCTACTGCCCCGATAATTCACTTCGGCCACGGCAAAGCCCCGTTGACACCAGAACTGTATCTGGGGGTTGAATACCGGGTAGGCAGCAGACGTTGGTCCCCCATGGGCAATCAGGATCAGCGGAGGTGGCTCATCGCCCGGCGTTTCCGGGCTATAGAAAAAACCGGGGACCGAAAACTCCGCGCCATCACCAGGGAGAGTCTCGAATGGGATCGGCTGGGCGATACGGCGATTGGCCCAGGGCGCTTCCCCGCCAGCCAAAACATCAACCTTCCCGGTTTCGGGATGGATCTGCAGCACAGCGTCCAGAACGTTCGCCGAGCGTGCTATGCAATAAACGTATTCACCACAACTCTGAACGCAACGAAAGTCACTGTATTGCTCCGCCAAACGCACCAGTGCACAAGACCCCCGACGCCTTAGCCAGAGCTCACCGGCACCCTGGCTGTACATCACCCGCGCCCAGCCGCCATGGGGCAAACAGCAGTGATGACTCTCGCCCAACTGCCACGGCGCGTTGGCATGATCGAGAGCAGGTGCATCCCCTTTCAGCCAGACTCCGATGTTGTTATGGACCACAAAACGAAAGGGCTGCCACCAGCCATCGTGATCGGACAGCACCCACAAATCATCACCATCAAACACTGGCTGTTGAACACTGGCATCAATGGGGGCCGACCAGGCGCAGGCATTGCCAAGGACACCCTGCGCATCCAGCTCAGCGGTCCAGAGTGTGGACCGAATCCAGGGCATATCCGGCAACTGCCAGGAGATCCAGGCAATCCGCCGGCCATCGGGAGAAAGCACCGGAGCACCATAAAAATCCTCGCCCTGATGCAGAAGCTCCAGACCACCCTGGTCGTCAACCGCGACCAGCTCCTGTCCCGTCGCCGTTTCACGAACCGCCAGCACGCGCTGACGCCTGGTATCGGGAACCAATCCGCCAAAACAGTCCTGGCCATTCACGGTCAGCACCCGGCTCTGGTTATTCCCCGGATCAAGGCGAACAATCTGCTGCTGTTCGGACACGGCATACAGGCAGCCGGCGCTGGCGCAAAGCGCTCCGCCACCATAGCCATTAACCCGACTGCGCACAGTGAGAGCCCCACCAATCTGGTTGCAGGAACCACTGGCATCCAGCCCGGTAATGACAGATCCGCCCACGGCTGGCTCGTACGTCAGCCAGAAAATACCCTGCTCAGATACCGCGAGTTCACCAAACTGCCGGAGCGCCGACGTGGCCTCCCAGGCTGACAACCAGGACGGAGCGTCACCCGGGGCGCCGACGCTTCCTGAGACCGGGGACTGGTCAGCTCCGGAAGAATAGCCGTGAGTTGTTCGCATTACGGAAAGTCAGCTCCTCAATGCCGGCCGTGGCATGGTCCGCGGCCCTCCTGGCCGCAAGAATCCGATCGTGATGCGGAGATTTGCTGCACACGGGGTCGGCGTTATCGGCGTTGCCGGTGAGCAGGTACGCCTGACAACGGCAACCGCCAAAGTCTTTACCTTTCTCATCACAGGACCGACAGGGTTCCGGCATCCAGCTGTCGCCCCGGTAGTGATTGAATCCGGGACTTTCGTACCAGATGCTTCGGAGATCCATAGTGCGAACGTTCGGGAATTCGATAGGCAAGAGGCGGGCGCTATGACACGGCAGCGCCGTGCCATCGGGGGCCACGGTCAGGAACAGGCTACCCCAGCCATTCATACACGCCTTGGGGCGCTCTTCGTAGTAATCCGGAGTGACGAAGATCAGCTTCATGGCCGAGCCATTGTCATCAAGACGCTGGCGATAGACATTCACCTCATGCTCAGCCTTTTCGAGCTGGGCTTTGGAGGGCATCAGACCTTCCCGGTTCTCAAAGGCCCAGCCGTAGTACTGGCAGGTAGCCAGTTCCACATAGTCAGCTCCCAGCCGTTCACACAGATCCATGATGTCGTTCATCTGATGAATGTTGTGCCGGTGAATGACGAAGTTGAGCACCATGGGGTAGCCGGCTTCCTTCACTGCCCGGGCCATCGCCAGTTTCTGGTCAAAGGCCTTGCGGGAGCCGGCAACCGCATTATTCAGCTCCGGATCTGACGCCTGGAAACTGACCTGAATGTGGTCCAGCCCGGCCTCGGCAAACGCTTCAACCTTGGCCTCATTCAGGCCCAGACCAGACGTAATCAGATTGGTGTAATACCCCAGCTGTCGTGCCTCTGTGATCAGCTCTGGCAAATCCTGCCGCACCAGCGGTTCGCCGCCGGAGAAACCCAGCTGGGCGGCGCCCATGGCGCGGCCCTGTCGCAGAACGCTCACCCACTCTTCCGTCGTCAGCTCGCTTTCGGTCTGGGCAAAATCCAGCGGATTTGAACAATAGGGGCACTGCAATGGGCAGCGGTAGGTCAGCTCCGCCAGCAGCCAGAGCGGCGGTCCAATACCGGGGGGAGTCTGTTTGCTTTCGGGAACGGTCATGTCAGTTCAATCCAGTGCTGTTTCTCCACATCCTGAAGAAAGTCGACAACGTCCTGACTCAGCGAGCCCGCATCCGGGAACTGCTGCTCCAGCGACGATACGATATCGGCAACGCTGCGTTGGCCATCCACTTCATTGAGGATGGCGCCGGCACTGCCATTGAGCTTTACCATGCCTTCCGGATACAGCAGGACATAGGACTCCTGGGCAGGCTCCCACTGAAACCGGAAACCACGGCGGAATCGGGGGGTCCGGGCCATCAAGGTCTCCATTTACAACCCCCGGTGCCAGACTTGTTGATCGGTGACGGTGTGGAACGGCGGCGTCTGATGCATGTAGGCCATCGTCAGCGCATCCAGCATCGACCACAGGATATCCAGCTTGAATTGCAGTATTTCCAGTGCCCGCGATTGCTGCCCCGCTGTGGTGAAATGGTCCAGGGTAATCGACAAACCATGTTCTACATCCCGGCGGGCCTCAGACAGGCGCTTGCGGAAATAGCTGTAGCCGCCTTCCTCGATCCAGGGGTAGTGCTGGGGCCAGCTATCCAGGCGGGACTGGTGAATTTCCGGAGCAAATAACTCGGTCAGTGACGAACAGGCAGCCTCCTGCCAGGTCGCCCTGCGGGCAAAGTTCAGGTAGGCGTCAACCGCGAACCGGACACCCGGCAATACATGGCGCTGGTCAATAACTTCTTCCCGGGTCAGCCCCACGGCTTCGGCAAGACTCAACCAGGCCTCGATGCCCCCTTCATCGCCATCATGGCCGTCGTGATCCAGGATCCGCTGCAACCAGAGCCGGCGCACATTCGCATCAGGGCAGTTGGCCATGATGGCCGCGTCTTTCTGGGGAATCTTTATCTGGTAGTAATACCGGTTTGCCACCCAGCCGCGAATCTGCTCCGGCGTACATTGCCCGCCATACATGGCTTTATGGTACGGGTGATGAATGTGATAGAAGCGGCCCTTGTCCCGCAGGGACTGCTCAAAGTCCTCGCGGTTCATGGCGGTATTGGCAATGGCGTTCATGGCTGCCCCGACAAATCGATGTGCATCCCGTCCCAGGAAACCTCAATGCCGTGCTGCGACAGCTCCGCGCGCTCCGGGGAATCCTCGTTCAGGATCGGGTTGGTGTTATTGATATGAATAAGAACCTTGCGACTGGCCGGCATGGCGTCCAGTACCTCGATCATGCCGCCCGGGCCACTCTGGGCCAGATGCCCCATGGCCTGACCGGTTTTGGTTCCCACTTCCTGACGAATCATTTCATCGTCGTGCCAGACGGTACCGTCGACCAGCAACACATCCGCCTTTTTCATCCAGGCCAGAATGCGCTCGTCGGGCTCACCCAGCCCTGGTGCGTAGAGCACCTTCTGTCCGGTGCGGGTGTCTTCCAGAAAAATACCGATATTGTCACCCGGATGGGGGTTATCCCGGCGCGGCGAATAGGGGGGTGCGTTGCTCAGCAGCGGGATCGCCGTCAGCTGTATCGAAGGTGCACACGGGATAGCAAACGACGCCTGTTCAGACGCTTCGATCTGCCGCCAGTTAAGGCCACCGTTCCAGTGTTTGAGCATGGTGAACAGTGGAAAACCGCCACTCAGGTCTTCATGAACCTGCTCGGTGCACCATACGTCCATCGGAAGACCTTCGCGGAGGGACAGCAACCCAGTGGTGTGGTCTACCTGACTGTCCATCAGCAGGATGGCATCAATCCCCGTGTCTCGAAGAGTGCGTGCTGGCTGCATTGCTGCAAAAGAAGCCAACTGGGCACGGATATCCGGGGAGGCATTAAACAGAATCCAGTGTTCGCCATCTTCACTGACAGCAATAGAGGATTGGGTACGGGCCCTGGCATTCAGGCTTCCTTCTCGGAAACCGTTGCAGTTGGCGCAATTGCAATTCCACTGGGGAAAGCCACCGCCGGCGGCGGAGCCAAGGACGTGAATCTGCATTGGAAGAACTCCGGAACGAAAACGGCCAGCAATGGATCGCTGGCCGTTTTGTTTTCTCAGCGGTTGGCGAAGTACATAGTGACTTCAAATCCGATCCGCAGATCTTCATAAGCTGGTTTGGTCCACATAATGCTCACCTCTTGTCGTCGTTGTTAGGCATTGATGGTGCATTATCAGTCTAGCCGATAATTCACTTGTCATCCTAGCGATGGTAATCCGGGCCCCATATGCTACTTTCGCACTGTTTTTAGGAGTCCCAAAGACCCAGACCGCAACTCACCCGGGTTCGTTCCCGCCCCAAACAAAAAAAGGCCCTGGGAAGGGCCTGAATAGAGTGACAATAAACCCAGAAGCTCCCGCAGGAGGCCCCCGGCCAGACGCCGGGGAAATGAAGGCGCACATCCGCTGTGCTGACTCACATACGAGCCCGTGTGGATGGGCTCGGTTGCTGCTTTTTCGGATCAGAAGAAGCCCAGAGGGTTGATGTCGTAGCTGGTCAGCATGCACTTGGTCTGCTGGTAATGCTCCAACGCCATCTTATGGGTCTCGCGACCAACACCGGACTTCTTGTAGCCACCGAAGGCCGCATGTGCCGGATAGGCGTGGTAGCAGTTCATCCATACCCGACCCGCCTGGATGTTCCGACCCATGCGATAGGCGAGATTGGTATCGCGGGTCCAGACGCCGGCACCGAGACCAAACTCGGTGTCGTTGGCGATGGCCAGAGCTTCTTCTTCGGTCTTGAAGGTAGTCACACCTACCACCGGCCCGAAAATTTCTTCCTGGAAGACACGCATCTTGTTGTCGCCCTTGAACAGGGTCGGCTGGATGTAGAAACCGTTATTGAACTCTTCACCAAGGTCCTCACGGTCACCACCGGTCAGCACCACAGCGCCCTCTTCCTTACCAATCGCCAGGTAGGACATGATCTTGTCGAACTGCTCCTTACTGGCCTGCGCACCTACCTGCACATCGGTATCGAGCGGGTTGCCGCGCTTGATCGACTTCGTGCGCTCAACGACTTTCTGCATGAACTCTTCAAACATGTCTTCCTGCACCAGCGCCCGCGACGGACAGGTACAGACCTCACCCTGGTTAAAGAACGCCAGAACCAGACCTTCCACACACTTGTCGACGAATTCCGGCTCGGCCTTCATAACGTCCGAGAAGTAGATGTTCGGAGACTTGCCCCCCAGCTCAACAGTCGAGGGAATGATGTTTTCCGCAGCGCACTTGAGAATGTGAGAGCCAACCGGGGTGGAGCCGGTAAAGGCAATCTTGGCGATGCGCTTGCTCGAAGCCAGGGCCTGACCGGCTTCAATGCCATAACCGTTCACGATGTTGAGCACGCCCGGCGGCAGCAGATCACCGATGATTTCCATCAGCACCAGAATGCTGGCAGGCGTTTGTTCAGCCGGCTTGAGCACGGTGCAGTTACCGGCAGCCAGACAGGGGCCCAGCTTCCAGGCCGCCATCAGCACCGGGAAGTTCCAGGGAATGATCTGTCCAACCACGCCCAGCGGCTCGTGGAAATGGTACGCCACGGTGTTGTGGTCGATTTCACCCATATGACCTTCCTGGGCACGCAGGCAGCCAGCGAAGTAGCGGAAGTGGTCCGCCGCCAACGGGATGTCCGCATTCAGGGTTTCACGAACGGCCTTGCCGTTATCCCAGGTTTCCGCAACCGCGAGCTTCTCAAGGTTGGCCTCGATGCGGTCCGCAATTTTCAACAGAATGTTGGAGCGCTCGGTGGGTGAGGTCTTGCCCCAAGCCGGTGCGGCCTTATGGGCGGCGTCCAGCGCCACGTCAATGTCTTCGGCGGTGGATCGGGGAATTTCACAGATTACATCACCAGTTACGGGTGTAATGTTTTCGAAATACTGACCTTTCACCGGGGCAACCCACTCGCCACCAATGTAGTTTTCGTAACGGGATTTGAAAGAAACGACGGAGCCATCCTTTCCTGGTTGTGCGTAGATCATGATGTCGACCTCTTGTTGTGTTTATCGCAGGGCAACGCGGCCTTTCGCGCTTACTCGTTCAATGTAGACCCCAAACCGGGATAGTTGAATGATGCGATGGAGGCGAAAAACTCCTCCCTTGGTAGTAGATGACCTGAAGGCACCGGCAGGGTTGCCTTCAGCACCAGACCGACGACAATTAAATTTTGCACAGACAACGCGCCAAAACTTGCACTGAATTAGTGCAATCGCCCTATGAGCAGGCAGCAGTTCTTTAGACTAAAAAATTAAAGTCAAACAAAACAGTTAGTTATTGAACTGGCATGGACTCTGCTAATCATTCATGACGCAGCGAGAAGTCGGTTACTGAAACCACAATCAAAGCGCGACAATCTGACAAATGGTCGACTAGGGTTCCGGCCTGCCCTCCCCCCGACAGGGGAAAGCAGGTGACTGGTCCGAGAGTTGACGGCCTTTTCCAAGGCTACACGGCGGGACAAAAGCCCGGGAGGATCGTTCAGTTACTGACGCCTCTCGTGTTTTAGAAAACACTCCCAGCCATGAGGAAAAGGTTATGTTGCAATCTGCAGCCCCCCTCTACGACGATCTGATTCCCGGCGGATCCCACTGGTCTTTCGTTATGCGCCGCGGCCATGTGCTGCGCCTGATTGATGAGACCGGCGGGACCAACGTCGGCATGTTGATGTACAACCCCGAGAACCCCCTCGAGCGGTACAACATGCCGGACACCCTGAAGAACCAGCACACCTTTCTGCTGACCAGCGGTCACGTTCTGCTTTCCGACATGGGCCGGGTCTTCGCCTCCATCATTCGCGATGACCTGGGCTGGCACGATACAGTCAGCGGTACCTGTAACGCCGATTTGGTCGAGCAGCGCTGGGGCCAGAAGACCTATCAGGAAGCCCACAATCATTATCACCGCAACGGGTTTTCCAGCTTCCTGAACGAACTGGCCAAGTACGGTCTGGGCAAGAAAGACCTGACCGCCAACCTGAACTGGTTCAGCAAGGTCAAAACCGACGACGACGGCAACATGGCGTATGTCAGCGATCACTCACACGCTGGCGCCACCGTGGACCTTCGCTTTGAAATGGACACCATTGTGGTGTTGCACACCTGCCCGCACCCGCTGAACACGGCCTCTGACTATCCGAGCCACCCTTTGCGGTATCAGCTCTTCAAGGCGGCACCGGTCACCGATGCCGACCCTTGCAAGATCTCGTCGCCGGAGGCCACCCGCGCCTTCGCCAATACTGCCCTGTATCACATGATGCAGTCCTGATCGCGAGGAGGCCGGACATGATTAAACAAAGCATATTGAAGCCAGAGAACGCCAGCTTCCGCGAGACAGTACCCGCGGGCGAGTATTTCCTGAAAATTGTGAAAGCAGGCGAAACCGTTCGTATCCTCGACCTGGAAGGCAACCAGGCTGCGGATACCCTGTTCTACAACGCCCACAACCCGACCGAGCGTTACAGCGCGGTGGACACCATCCGCGAGCAGGGCAATGTCTACCTGACCGCCGGCTCAAAGCTGAGGTCCTCTGAAAACAACGTCATGCTGGAGATCACCGCTGATACCTGTGGCCGCCACGACACCCTCGGCGGTGCCTGCGCCGCAGAAAGCAACACCACCCGCTATGCCCTGGAAAAGAAGTGCATGCACGCCTGCCGCGACAGCTGGCTGGTGGCGGTCACCGAGCATGAAGAGCTGGGCATGACCAAGCGGGACATTACCCACAACATCAACTTCTTCATGAACGTGCCGGTCACCTCTGACGGCGGCCTGACCTTCGCCGACGGCATTTCTGACGCCGGCAAATACGTAGAGCTGAAGGCCGAGATGGATGTGCTGGTGATGATTTCCAATTGCCCGCAACTGAACAACCCGTGTAATGCCTACAACCCGACGCCGATCGAGGTGCTGGTATGGAGCTGAACGGGACATTCAACAAGGTTCTGATCGCCAACCGCGGTGCCATTGCCTGCCGGGTGGTCCGAACCCTGCGGACCATGGGCATCACCTCGGTGGCGGTTTATGCCGAGGCAGACGCCGACTCGCTGCACGTGCGCCAGGCGGACGAGGCGTATTCACTGGGCGAAGGTTCAGCTGCGACCACCTATCTGGATCAGGACAAGCTGTTCGAAGTCATCGGCAAGAGCGGCGCCGGCGCCATCCACCCGGGCTACGGCTTTCTCAGTGAGAATGCCGATTTTGCCCGCCGTTGTGAGTCTGAGGGCGTTGTCTTTCTGGGGCCAACACCGGAGCAGATGGAGGAGTTCGGCCTGAAGCACACAGCCCGGGCGCTCGCCGAACAGGCCGGTGTCCCCCTGCTTCCAGGTACCGGCTTGCTGACCGATCTGGATGACGCCCTGTCCGCCGCCGAGACCATTGGCTACCCGGTCATGCTGAAAAGCACCGCCGGCGGTGGCGGTATCGGTATGTCACGCTGCTACAGCGCTGAGGATCTGAGCAAGAGTTTCGAGTCGGTACAGCGTCTGAGCCAGAACAACTTCAGCAACAATGGTGTGTTCCTGGAAAAATTTGTCGAGCACGCCCGCCACATTGAGGTCCAGCTGTTCGGCAACGGCAAGGGCGCGGTTGCCGCTCTCGGTGAGAGGGACTGCTCGGCCCAGCGCCGCAACCAGAAGGTAATTGAAGAGGCCCCTGCGCCGGGCCTGGCCGACGATGTCCGTGAGCGCATGCATACCACAGCCCGCAAGCTGGGCGAGAGCATTGCCTATCGCAGTGCCGGCACGGTGGAATTCATCTACGATCCGGACACCACCGAGTTCTACTTCCTGGAAGTGAATACCCGCTTACAGGTGGAACACGGGGTTACCGAGCAGGTTTACGGTGTCGACATCGTAAGCTGGATGGTGCAACTGGGGGGCGGCACCCTGCCCGATCTGACAAAGCTTGCCGACGAGCTGAAACCGGCTGGCCACGCCATTCAGGTGCGGATTTACGCGGAAGATCCGAACAAGGATTTTCAGCCCAGCGCCGGGCTGTTAACCAACGTCAGGTGGCCCGAGGATGACGGCCTGCGCATTGATCACTGGATCCAGCCGGGAACGGAAATATCACCACTGTTCGACCCGATGCTGGCCAAGGTCATTGTTCATGAGCCGGACCGCGAATCGGCCCGTCAGAAACTGATGACCGCCCTGGATGACAGTCAACTCTATGGCATAGAAACCAACCTGAGGTATGTTCGTCAGGTGCTGGACGACCCGCGCTTCATCGAAGGCCGTCTGTTCACCCGCACGCTCAATGAGCTTGTTTACAGCCCCGCCACCGTGGATGTCCTCAGCGGCGGTACCATGACCACGGTCCAGGACTACCCCGGCCGGATCGGTTACTGGGAGATCGGCGTACCGCCCTCCGGGCCGTTTGACAGCTATTCTTTCCGTCTGGGTAATCGCCTTCTGGGTAACGAGGAAGGCGCTCCCGGTCTGGAAATTACCCTGAAAGGACCGACCCTGGTTTTCAACCGGGCGACCCAGATTGTCCTGACCGGCGCCGAACTCAAGGCCAGCCTGAACGATGAACCCATTGCCTTCTGGCAGGTGCTGGATGTGCCCGCCGGTGGCACCCTAAAGCTGGGCGCCACGAGCGAAGGCGGTGCCCGGGCCTATGTGTTATTCCGTGGCGGCCTGGACTGCCCGGAATACCTGACCTCCTGCAGCACCTTCACCCTGGGTCAGTTTGGCGGCCATTGCGGCCGCGCCTTGCGAGCCGGCGATGTACTCGCTCTGCCGGATGCCGAATCGGTCGCAGCCTCGGCCATGCCCGCAGACCTGAAGCCTGCCATCGGTAAGACCTGGCAGTTGCACGTCACCTATGGCCCCCATGGAGCGCCGGATTATTTCACCGAGCAGGACATCGAAACCTTCTTCGACAGCGAGTGGGAGATTCACTACAACTCCAGCCGAACCGGCGTGCGCCTGATCGGGCCGAAACCGGAATGGGCGCGCAGTGACGGTGGCGAGGCGGGCATGCATCCGTCCAACATCCATGACAACGCCTATGCGGTGGGTACGGTGGACTTCACCGGAGACATGCCTGTGATTCTTGGCCCGGATGGCCCGAGCCTGGGAGGCTTCGTCTGCCCGGTGACGGTCATCAGCGCCGACCTGTGGAAGCTGGGCCAGCTCAAGGCCGGCGACAAGGTGCAGTTTGTGCCGGTCAGCCAGGATCAGGCCGTGGCCCTGCGGCACGCACTGGACGAATCCGTTTCCACACTCACGGCAGCAACCGCAAGCATTGAGCCCATCCAGCCGGACACGCCCATTCTGGCATCACTGAGCAGCGAGCAACACGAAACCGGCGTGATCTATCGTGCCGCTGGCGACAATTATGTGCTGGTGGAATATGGCCCCATGGAGCTGGACATCCGCCTGCGCTTCCGGGCCCATGCACTGATGCTCTGGCTCCGGGAGCAGCATCATGATGCCATCCTGGAACTTACACCCGGCATCCGCTCCCTCCAGGTCCATTACGACAGCCAGAAACTGAACCAGCGCGTCCTGCTGGACCTGCTGATCAGTGCCGAGAAGGAGCTGGAACAGCAGCCGGAGTGGGACGTGCCCGCCCGTATCGTGCATCTGCCCCTCTCCTGGGATGACGAGGCCTGTCACACCGCCATCCAGAAGTACATGCAGTCGGTGCGCAAAGACGCGCCCTGGTGCCCGAGCAACCTGGAATTCATTCGTCGCATCAACGGCCTCGAAAGTATCGACGAGGTCAAAAGGACACTGTTTGAGGCGACTTACCTGGTAATGGGCCTTGGCGATGTTTACCTGGGCGCGCCGGTGGCAACACCTCTGGATCCTCGCCACCGCCTGGTCACCACCAAGTACAATCCGGCCCGGACCTGGACAGCCGAGAACTCCGTTGGCATCGGCGGTGCCTACCTGTGCATCTACGGCATGGAGGGCCCGGGTGGTTACCAGTTTGTCGGCCGTACCCTGCAGATGTGGAATCGTTACCGCACCACCGAGTTCTTCGAAGAGGGCAAGCCCTGGCTGCTGCGTTTCTTCGACCAGGTTCGCTTCTACGAGGTGAGTGCGGACGAGCTGCAACAGATCCGACGCGACTTCCCGAACGGTGATTACCCGATCCGGGTCGAGGAGACCCGGTTTAACCTGAAGGATTACGAGAGCTTCCTCGCGGATAACGACGACGAAATCCGCGAGTTCACTGGCAAGCGCCAGCACGCCTTTGATGAGGAGCTGCAACGCTGGATCGAATCCGGCCAGATCAACTTCAGCTCCGAAGCGCCAATGGAGGACACTGGCGAAGACGACATCACCAACCTGCCCGAAGGCCAGCATGCCGTGGAAAGTCACGTAGCAGGCAATCTATGGGAGTGCCTGGTGAAAGCCGGCGACACCATCGAGGCCCAGCGACCGGTGGCGATCATCGAGTCGATGAAGATGGAAATTGAATTGCTGAGCCCGGTGAGTGGTCGCGTGGTCGACGTGCGCCGGGAAGCAGGCCAGGCTGTTTCGCCAGGCACACCGGTGGTGATTGTCGAAGAAATAATCGAGTGATACCAACAGCCAGAGCAAACAACAGGCGCCGCTTTTCAGCGGCAGCTCTGGCGGTTACCGGGGAACCGGAACCAGTCGTCGGCCCATGGCAATCAGTATGCAGCCGAAGCCATACATCAGCACACTATAAACCACGGCTGGTATCGACATCTCACTGGATTCGAGCAGGGTAAGCGCAACCATCAGGGCAATGGTGCCGTTCTTGATACCGAGTTCCACGGCAATCGCCAGGGACTCTCGCTGGGACAATCCTGCCAGACGACTAACGCCCAGACCGATGGCAACACCAAACAGGTTCAGCAGGAAGGCAGCCGGTCCTGCCTGTGACAACAATTCAGGCAACCGTTCCCGTGATCCCCATAACAGGGCAATAATCAGAAACAACAGCACCACGCCACCGAAGATACTGACAACACCCTCGGCTTTTTGCGCTTTCGCTGGCGCCCTCGTGCGGATAAACATGCCAATGGCTACCGGCAGCAGCACGATCACCAACAGCATGGCGATGGTCTTGCCGACCGGCAAGGAGATATTCGCGGCCTCGCCAAAGTGCATCTGCAGGGCGTAGTTGGTGAAAAAAGGCAGTGTAACTATGGTAATCAGGCTGGCCGACACCGTCAGCAGGATGGACAGGGCTATATGGCCACGCGCAAGGAGCACGAAGAGATTAGACGTGGTGCCACCGGGACAAGCCGCAATGATGACCAGCCCTACCGCCAGCGCCGGTACCAGCCCCAGGGTGGCGGCAATGGCAAAGGCAACCAGGGGCATCAGCAGGATCTGGGCAATGGTGCCTACTACGATGCTTCGGGGGTTGCGCGTTACCTGGCCGAAATCCCGAAGAGTCAGGGTCAGACCAATGCCAACCATGATGATGAACAGAGAGATTGGCAAGCCGATCGAAATCAGCGGACTGGACTCCACGTTGAAACTCCTCGTTATTGTTGTTTGTTGAGACCAGGCCCCGGCCCGGAAAGCGACGACATGATGACTTGACGTTTATCATGCCCAGCGGCACAAGCCTAGCAGTCTAGTCGAAAGATCGGCAGTAGAATGTAAACGATTTGACAGTCTTACGGGCGAGACCTTGCCTGGCAGCTTTGCCCACCAAGTTTTCAGGATCAGCTAAATGGGAATTTCGCCTGAATGCTTGATTCTCTGCATCGGGATTTCAGTCTTGACGCTTTGGACGCCGGCGCAGGACCGGTTGGCGCGCAAGGCGCAGTAACAGTGCGCCCCAAATATTCGCGCCCCCCCATGGTGCAGGGTTTTTTCCAGACAATGCCCTGAACGGCACCTTACCCGGCGATTCTGCAAAGGTGGCACGGCCCCTGCAACGGTCAGGCCAGACGGTTTTCAAAACCATTATCCGTTCACAGCAACACCGCAAACCGTGCGGCGCACACGACGGAAAAAATGGGTGACTAGGGTTCCGATCCAGGCAGATCTTCACCACCTGCCCGGGTGACTGGTCCGAGAGTTACCGACCTCTGGGAGGTTACACGGCGGGACAAAAGCCCGGGAGACTGAATCGCACGCGATTGCGTTGTCTGCGATCACCAAGCCGTGTTGTGTGGCCAGAGGAGAAGTCTTATGCGACTGATTAACCGCCATCCAGGGCGAGTCTCAGCGACCCTGCTGGGCCTGCTGCCCTTCCTGCTTATCATGCTGGTTTACAGCCTCGCCTCTCAGGAACGACTGGCTGAAAACCCCAACGACAAACTGCTACCCGGTCTTGAACAGATGACGGCTGCCGTCGACCGCATGGCGTTCCAGGAGGACCGACGCAGTGGTGATTTCCTGATGTGGCAGGACACCACCTCCAGCCTTGCGCGTCTTGGCATGGGCGTTGGCATTGCCGCCCTGCTGGCGCTGTTCGTGGGCCTTCTCAACGGGGTGCTGCCAATGGTCCGCGCCAACATGGCTCCACTGGTCTCCGCACTGTCCATGGTGCCACCCCTGGCGATACTGCCTATACTTTTCATTGTTTTCGGACTCGGCGAACTGTCCAAGGTGATGCTGATTGTAATCGGCACTGCTCCGATCATGATGCGGGATGTTGCCCAGCGTGTGCGGGAGCTGCCCACCGAGCAACTGATCAAGATACAGACACTGGGCGCAAACTCCTGGCAGGTCATTACCCGCATGGCCCTGCCCCAGGTGATGCCCCGGCTGATCGACGCGGTGCGACTGAGTCTTGGACCAGCCTGGCTGTTCCTGATTGCGGCAGAAGCCATCGCCTCAACCGAAGGCCTGGGTTACCGGATCTTCCTGGTACGCCGCTATCTCGCCATGGATGTCATCCTGCCTTACGTTATCTGGATTACTATCCTCGCCATCGTCATCGACCAGTGTCTGCGCTTTACCAATCGCAGGCTGTTCCCATGGTACAACGCAGGAGGCCACTGATGAGCTTCATTACCGTCAACAAACTCTGGAAGGAATATGGCGACCAGGTCGTACTGGAGAACCTGAACCTGGAGGTGAAACAGGGAGAATTCTGCACCCTCGTGGGCGCTTCCGGCTGCGGCAAGTCCACCTTCCTGAAGATGCTTCTCGGTCAGGAAAGCGCCAGCCGAGGCGAGTTTCTTCTGGATGGTGAGGTATTCCCGGGCGAACCCGATCGCAATCGGGGCATCGTATTCCAGCGCTACTCAGTGTTTCCACATCTAACGGTTCGCCAGAATGTGCTGCTGGGGTTGGAGCTGGAGCAGAAACCCTTGCTGGGCAAGCTGTTCGGCAGTGCTCGGCGGGAGGCGCTGGAAAGAGTGGACGCCATGCTGGATTCAGTCGGACTGAGTCCATCCGCCCACAAATGGCCCCACGAACTTTCCGGCGGTATGCAGCAACGACTCGCAATCGCACAGTCGCTGATCATGCGCCCCCGTGTCCTGTTGCTGGATGAACCCTTCGGCGCCCTTGATCCCGGTATTCGCGGCGACATGCATGAGCTGTTGCTGAAGCTTTGGCAGGAAACAGGCACGACCATTTTCATGGTGACCCACGATCTCAAGGAAGGCTTCTACCTGGGCACACGACTGCTGGTCTTCGACAAGGTTCGCAACGACCCACACGACCCGCAGGCGTTTGGCGCAACCATTACCTACGACCTGCCGATTGGTCATACGGATCGCAAGCTGCTCGACGACATCAACCAGTCAGTCCGTGAGACAGCCCGTAACCAGGCCGCATGACCCGGACAACACCCATCAAAAAAGGTCGCCCGCAGGCGACCTTTTCATTTATAGCCCGGATCAGTTGCTGGCAACACGATCCTTCGGCAGCTTGAAGGTCCAGACCATACCGCCCTGGTTGAAATCTTTCACCACCCTGGCCACTTCGCCACCCCAGAGTGGTACCGCACCACCCCAGCCAGAAGCCACGGAAACATACTGTTCGCCGTCCATAGTCCAGGTTATCGGAGTGCCGACCACGCCGGAGCCCGTGTTGAACTTGTAGAGTTCCTCGCCAGTTTTGGCATCAAACGCTTTCAGGTAGCCTTCCGGTGTGCCGGTGAAGACCAGATTACCCGCAGTAGCCATTACACCACCCCACAGAGGTGCGGTGTTCTCATGACGCCACACTTCCTTGCCGGTCTTCGGATCCATGGCACGGAGTACACCAATGTAATCATCGTTCGCCGGTTTGATGGTGAATCCGGCACCCAGGAACGCAGCGCCCTTCTTGTAGGAGACGGGCTCGTTCCAGATTTCCATGGACCACTCGTTGGACGGAACGTAGAACAGGCCGGTGTCCTGGCTGTAGGCCATGGGCATCCAGTTCTTGCCGCCCAGGAATGCAGGCTGCGCGACGACAGGGTTACCCTTGGTACCTTCGGTGACGCTGGGGTCACCCGGACGACCGTTGTCTGTAAAGATCGGACGACCGGTCTTCGGATCCAGGCCGGACGCCCAGGTGATCTTGTCGACGAACGGGAAGCCACGGATGAAGTCACCGTTTTCCCGGTTCAGAACGTACATGAAGCCGTTCCGGTCAGCGGTGGCCGCAGCCTTGATAGTCTTGCCGTTTTCCTTGTAGTCGAAAGAAATCAGCTCGTTCACACCATCGTAGTCCCAGCCGTCGTGGGGTGTGGTCTGGAAATGCCACTTGATGCTGCCGTCATCCGGATCAATGGCCAGACGGGAGGATGAGAACAGGTTGTCACCAGGACGCAGGTGCGAGTTCCAGGGCGCCGGGTTGCCGGTGCCAAAGAACAGAGAGTCGGTATCCGGATCATAGGTGCCGCCCAGCCAGGTCGCTGCGCCGCCATTCTTCCACATGTCGCCAGGCCAGGTTACGCCGGCTTTGCCACCTGAAATGCCATTCTCGACGGCCTTGCCATCCTTGTAGACATAGCCCATGTGACCTTCAACGGTCGGGCGCGTCCAGACCAGCTCACCGGTATTGGCGTCGTAGGCTTCGACCTTACCGACAATTCCGAACTCACCGCCCGATACGCCGGTAATCAGCTTGCCCTTAACCACGATGGGCGCAGCGGTAATGGCGTAACCGGCCTGATAGTCCGCCACTTTCTTGATCCACATTGGCTTACCGGTGTCCTTGTTCAGGGCTACCAGTTTGGCATCAAGGGTACCGAAGATTACTTTGTCGTCGTACAGGGCAACACCGCGGTTGACCACGTCGCAGCACGGCATAATGCCATCCGGCAGACGGGCATCGTACTGCCAGATTTCCTCGCCGGTCCTGACATCAATGGCGTAAACACGGGAATAGGAGGCGGTTACATACATCACACCGTCCTTCACCATCGGCTGGGACTCCTGGCCGCGCATTTTTTCGCTGCCAAAGGAAAAGGCCCATACCGGCTGCAGGTACTGGATATTGCTGGCATTCAAATCTTCCAGGGTGCTGTACCTCTGCCCCTGGGTACCCATGCCGTAGCTGACAATATCTTCCGGCGTGTTGGCATCGTTCATGATGTCTTCATCGGTGACCGCATGGGCCCCGTATGACACCGCCAGTGCCAAGGCGCTGGCGGCAATGCGAATCCCGAACTTGTTCGATCTCATGGTTGCGCTCTCCAATTCTCTTGTTTTCGGTTTCTCGGCGAACCGGGAACTTTCCCGTCTCTAACATCGATTCTTCGCTTTGTAAGAAAAACCAACAATTACCCCGCGGAACAGGTTTTCTCATCACTTGGTAGTACTACCTCAAACAAAAAAGCCCGCGAGAACGTCGCGGGCTTTTTCCATAGTCTTTAAAAAAACTGTCCGGAGTCGGGAATCATAACGCCCCCTCAGCGCGGGCAATCGCCTCTTCGCTGAGAAATTCCCGGTAATACTGGGGCACGCCATATCGCAGATCCAGGTCAGCAAAGACGGCATCCAGCTCCCCGGACTTCACCAGATCGCCGACGATAGACTCCACGGCGTACCCAAGCTGCCGGTGATTGGATTTGACGGCCATGCCGACATCCCACACCTGTTTACCAATACCGGGGAAGCCGTTGCCTGCCGCCCTGAACTGGCGGTTTTCAGGCTTGGCGAGTTCATGGTCAATTTCAGCCCGCATTCCCATCACCGCACTGACATCCCCCTCGCGCATGGCGCGAAAAGCCTCCCTCACACTGGCGAAATGCTGAACCTGATCCCGCATTCTTCCGCGAAGCCCCGAGGTCAGATAGAAGTCCGGCAGGGTATCAATCTCTACACCAATGGGGTGGTACTGAAACACCGCAACGGTATCCACCGAATCCAGCTTTCCCGGGTTGAAAGCGATCTGCCAGCGCTCCTGCTGGTAGGGTCCGAAAAGAACGACCTGCTCGTTAATGTACTCACCCGTGGAGTCCTGCATGTAGGCGTACTCCTTGTCGTAGGGCACACGCATCATGATGTCGGCCAGGCGCTGTTTGGCGAGGTAATGACCTTTCCAGACATTGTTCCTCAGGTCATCGCCGAGATTCTCGTCCGGCACAATCCAGTGAACCTTAAAGTCCACCCCTATTTCACGGGCGATACGCTTGCCGAGCTCCACATCAATGCCCCGGGGCTCACCGTCTACGGCGTAGGAGTATGGCGGGAAGTTTTCGTAGACACCGACCTTCAGATAGCCCGACTCAAGAATAATATCGTAGGTGCGGTCCGCTGGCCGATTCAGTATGGGATCGCCATCGTTCATTTCCTGGGCAGTTGCCACCTGAAGACACAGAAGCAGTGTGAAAATACCGGCTATCGCTTTCATTGTTTTCTCCCCAACGGCCTCAGGCCGGCACAAGGCCGGCCCGGGAACAGACCTTCATCTCATTCGTCCGACACATTACTCGGGCTTTGGCAGCGACTCGACATAGGCTTTGATCGCCCACATGGCATTTTGATCCAGGGTCTTTTTCCAGGACGGCATGCCTCGGTCGGTGCCATTACGGACACGGTTGATGAAGTACTCATCGTCCCACTCGGTCAGCTCCCTCAAATCCGGAGTGAGGCCACCGGACATGGCCCGGATGCCATGGCAGCCGGCGCAATTGCCAGCGTACGCGCTCTCTCCCACTTCAACGGCCTGTGCGTTCACGTCACCGTGCGAATTGCCTTCGCGGAAGGGATTTTCGATCAGAACCTCGTCACCGAGTTCTGGCAGATTGCCGGTATCAACTTCCTGGGGAGTAACATTCCCATGGGCCAGGACCAGGCCGGCTGCACCTAACAAGGTGGCAGTGACCAATACTTTGAATGAAAAGGACGTTGTCATTGTTGCTACCTCTGTGTTGATTCCCGGTGCGCTGGCTATTGGATTTATCAGGTGCCAACTTGCTGACCTCAAGTTTAGGAAGCCCGCCGCCCAATCCGAATGCCACTTTGGAGGATTTGACCTAGTTCCTTGGTAGTAGATTGGAGGTGTTGCCCGCAAAATCTCCTCCTTTAGTACTGTCTGATTGCGACTTTCTGAATATTTCAGCGCCTGGCCGCCTTCTCTAAGCTCGGTGGGAAAGAAAACAAAAATCAGGAGTTCCTATGTATCGCCGCTGCCTGCGGAGACTTGCCGTTCTGATTTCAGCAGCCTTTTTGTCGGCGACACTGGCTGCGCAGCCGGTTGAGGTGACCATTGGCTATATTCAATGGATACCCGATCAGGGCCCGGTACTGTCCAACGTTATTCCGGAACCTGAAGACGCTGGCCTCCGTGGGGCCGAACTCGCCATCGCCGACAACAACACCACCGGCAAATTCCTGGACCAGAAGTACCTTTTCGAGAGCGAGACCACGGACTCAGAGCAAGCCGCCCTAGACGCGTTTGAGGCAATGCAGAAGAAAGGCATTGAGCTGTTCGTGATCAGGGCCCCCGCCAACACTCTCGAAACCATGATCGACAGAGCCGGAGCAACCACGCTTATCTTTAACGCTGGCGCGAAGGATGGCCACCTGCGCACCACCAGCTGTTACCCGAACCTGCTGCACACAATGCCCAGCTACGCCATGCTCACCGATGCCCTTGGCCAGTGGCTCAATCAGCGTCGCTGGAACGAAGTCTTTCTGATTACCGGGCCAACCGAAGCAGACCAGGCCTGGGCCGGTGCCTTCCGTCGCTCCGCCAGGCGCTTTGGTCTGGACATTGTGGAAGACAAAGCCTGGACCTTTGACGCCGACCTGCGCCGCACGGCATCTAAAGAACTGCCTTTATTTACCCAGGGCGACGATTACGATGCGGTGGTGGTCGCCGATGTCCGGGGCGATTTTGGCGAGTATGTGCCATTCAACACCTGGTTGCCGCGCCCGGTTGTGGGCACCCAGGGTATGTCACCGGTCGCCTGGCATCGCGTGGTGGAAAGCTGGGGCGCAGCGCAACTGCAGAGCCGCTTCCGGAAACTGGCTGGCCGCGACATGAACAGCGAGGATTACGCCGCCTGGACGGCGGTTCGCTCCATCGGCACTGCCGTCACCCGGACCGGCAAAGCCAATGCTGCAGCCATTCGCGCGTTTTTGTTCAGTGACAAATTCCAGCTGGCAGCATTCAAGGGGCGCAAGCTGACCTACCGGGACTGGAACGCTCAGCTGCGACAACCCATACCGCTGATTCACCCTCGTGGCCTGGTGGCCCGGGCACCCTTTGAAGGTTTTCTGCACCCCAACACCCAAATGGATACCCTCGGCTTCGACAAGCCTGAGAGTGAATGCCGTATCAACGAGTGAGACGCCGAGCAGGCTCGAAATAACAAGGAGAAAGTCCGTGAGAACCGCATTGAAACATATCACCCTGAGTGCACTGATTGGCCTGTCTACACCGGCACTGGCGAGCCTTGCCTACGTCTCCAACGAAAAGGACAACACGCTTTCGATCATCGATACGGAGTCGCAGACAGTCGTGGATACCATTGAGGTAGGTGCCCGGCCTCGGGGCATTCTGCTCTCGAAGGACTATACCAGGCTGTATATCTGCGCCAGCGATGACGATACCGTTCAGGTGATGGACCTGGCCACCCGCAGGATTATTGATACCCTGCCCTCGGGTGAGGATCCTGAGCAGTTTGCGCTGCACCCGAACAACAGGCACCTGTATATCTCGAACGAAGATGACGCCATCGTGACCGTGGTGGATGTGACCAACAAAGATGTCCTGGCCCAGATTGACGTTGGCATCGAGCCCGAAGGCATGGCGGTCAGCCCGGATGGCAAGTGGGCGGTGAATACCAGCGAAACCACGAGCATGCTGCACTGGATCAACACCGAAACTTTTAAGATCGAGAAAAACATTGTTGTTGGCCAGCGGCCGAGGCATGTGGAGTTCAGCAAGGACAGCAAGATTGCATGGGCGTCTGCTGAAATTGGCGGCACCGTGCACATTATCGACGTCGATAAGCTGGAACAGATCCATCAGATGACGTTCAAGGTACCCGGAGTCAACCAGGACCGGGTACAACCGGTGGGCATTGAGCTGACTTCCGATGGCAGGTACGCCTTCGTGGCCCTGGGCCCGTCCAACCACGTTGCGGTCGTGGACGCTCAAAGCT
Source organism: Marinobacter sediminum (assembly GCF_023657445.1). Taxonomy (NCBI): domain Bacteria; kingdom Pseudomonadati; phylum Pseudomonadota; class Gammaproteobacteria; order Pseudomonadales; family Marinobacteraceae; genus Marinobacter; species Marinobacter sediminum. The sequence continues at coordinate 2,702,562 of NZ_JAGTWY010000001.1, forward strand.
ATGAAGTGCTGGATTATCTGCTGGTCGGCGCCCGGGTCTGGCAACTGGACCTGGATAAAGACGAAAAACACCTCTATACCACTAATGGTGTCTCCGGTGATGTCTCGATCATCGATATCGAAGATATGAAAGTCATCAAATCCATCAAAGTAGGCCGCTACCCCTGGGGTGTGGTCATAGATCCGACTTCATGACGATAGAAGCCCGCAACATCAGCTTTCGCTATGGCGACAAGCCCGTGCTCAAGGAAGTCAGTTTTAGCCTGACCTCCGGTCAATTCCATGCCCTGCTGGGTCCCAATGGCGCGGGCAAATCCACCCTGTTTGGCTTGCTGACCCGGCTGCTGGCATTGCAGCAGGGTGACATCCTGATGGCCGGGCAGTCCCTGGCAAACCAACCGGCCGAGGCCATGCGACGGATTGGCGTCGTATTCCAGCAAAATGCTCTGGACCTGGACCTTACGGTGCGACAGAACCTGATGTATCACGGTGCGCTGCATGGGTTGTCGCGCAGGGAAACCCGTGCCCGGGGTGATCGTGAGCTGGAGCGTTTTGGTTTGCTCGACCGGGCCAACGATGCGGTGCGCAAGCTCAATGGCGGCCATCGCCGCCGGGTGGAAATCGCCCGCGCCCTGCTGCACCAGCCCTCGCTGTTGTTGCTGGATGAGCCGACTGTCGGCCTGGATGTGGCCAGCCGGAAGGCACTCAGCGATCATGTGCGCACGCTCTGTGAGGAGGACGGCCTGACCGTGCTCTGGGCGACCCACCTGATTGAAGAGGTCCGCCAGGAGGACAGGGTGCTGATTCTGCATCAGGGCCAGTTATTGGCCGATGGTTCCGGCCGGGCAATCTGCGAAGCCGAAGGTACCCGGGATCTGGCAGAAACCTTCGAATCCCTGACCGGAGCAGCGTCATGAAACCGGCTCATTACTGGCACTGTTTTGTTGGCATCCAGACCCGGGAATGGCTGCGGTTCTGGCAACAGAGAACCCGGTTTGCCAGCGCTCTGGTGCGCCCCCTGCTCTGGCTCGTGGTGTTTGCCGCCGGTTTCCGGGCGGTGCTCGGTATCTCCATCATTCCCCCCTATGAAACCTACATTACCTACGAGACCTACATTGCTCCCGGGCTCTGCGGGATGATTATCCTGTTCAACAGTATGCAGGGTGCACTTTCCATGGTGTATGACCGGGAACTGGGCAGCATGCGGGTACTGCTCATGAGCCCCCTGCCCAGGCCATTCCTGCTGGTAACCAAACTGCTGGCCATGGGCGTGGTGTCGGTGGGCCAGGTGTATGTGTTTCTGTTGCTGGCTCTGCTGGTGGATGTGGAACCACCGCTCTGGGGCTATCTGGCCGTGCTGCCGGCCCTGGTGTTGGCCAGTCTGATGCTGGGGGCGCTGGGCTTGCTGATTGCCACCTGGATCAAGCAGCTTGAGAACTTTGCCGGGGTGATGAATTTCGTCATCTTCCCGATGTTCTTTATGTCATCGGCGCTGTATCCGCTGTGGCGGATGAAGGAGGCCAGCCCATGGCTTTACTGGGTTTGCCAATTCAACCCGTTTACCCATGCGGTGGAAGCGATCCGGTTTTCGCTGTATCTGGAGTGGAATCCTTTTGCTTTGGGAGTGACAACCGGGGTGACTGTGGTGCTGGTGATGTTGGCCACTGCCGGATTCCGACCACAGAGGACCAAAATATTGGGGACCAAGCCGGCCTGACTCTGGGAGGCTCAGCCACCGGGTATCACCTTCCAAAACTGTGCGGAGCCAGGGGTGAAGAGCGAGAGCTCTTCACGGGCAGGCCATGGACGGCCTGCCCAGGACCCTCAGTGCGACGCAGGAGCAATTAGCGCTGAGGGGCGGAGCCCAAGCCGAACAGGACGTCTTGAGGCGTGTTTTGGAAGGTGATACCCGGCGGCTGCTCTGACTTGGTCAGTTAACCGGTCGGTTCGAGATTTCTCAGTTTTCCCAAGAGACCATTAACAAGGCCGGGTTCTTCAATCGCGTCATCCCATTGCAGCCGCGCTGGCTTACCATCAAGGTACCACAGGCGATTGGCCAGGGTTGCGGCATCACCACCATCATGGGTTACGCAGATCATCGCCATGCCGGGACTGGCGTCCAGTATCTCGGCAATCAGCGCTTTGAGTCCGTCCGCCATGACCGGATCAAGAGACGCAAAGGGTTCGTCGAGCAACAGCAATTCGGGTTTAACGGCCAGACAACGGGCCAGCGCCGCTCGCCGGGCCATGCCGAGGGAGAGTTGATCGGGCAGATAATGACTGTAGCCAGCCAGACCAACCCGGACCAGATAGTCCTCAGCCTCGCGCGCCGATACCCCCACCAGTTCAAGGTTGGCGCGCAGGCTGCGCCAGGGTAGCAATCGGTGTTCCTGGAACAGGTATCCAATCCGCAACCGTTCACGGCCAATGAGGGCACTATCCGGCACCGTCGAATCCAGTCCCGCTATGGCATTCAGCAATGTGGTTTTGCCAATGCCGGAGGGACCAAGCAGGCAGATACGATCGCCCCGTTCTATGGTGGCAAAGACTTCTCCCAGTACCGGCTTGCCGAAATCGCGGCCGGCGATGCGCAGCTCAAGCACAGGCCACCTCTGGTCGACGCCAGCGGCTGGATCGGCGCTCCAATGGTTGCAGAATGGCCAGTTCTATCAGTTGGACAACTGCAATAAACGCCAGGCTGTAGGCAAGGATGGACGCCACGTCGAAGATCTGGAACGCCATATGGAGCTGAAACCCCACCCCACTGGAGCGGCCCAGAAGTTCGACGACCAGGACAATTTTCCAGATCAGGGCCAGTCCGCCACGGGTGGCCACCATCAGGTAGGGAAACAGCTGGGGCACCCAGACGTGCCGGAACCTCTGCCATCGGGAGAATCGGTAGACGGTTGCCATTTCTTCCAGCCGGAAGTCCAGGCTACGGGCCCCTTCACGAACCGTCACGGCAACGTTGGGAACCTTGTTGATGACGACCGCCATCACCGCAGCAACTTCCACCAGACCAAACCAGACATACATCAGGATGATGGTAACCAGCGCCGGCAGGTTGAGCAGCAGAACCAGCAGGGGATCAAACAGGGCATTGGTGGTGGCCGATCGCCCCATTGCCAGCCCGATCAGGGTGCCGAGCAACATGGCCAGGAAAAACGCCAGCAAAACACGGCGCAGGGTGGCCCCCAGGTGATACCAGAGATCACCGGAACTGGCTTCCCGTACGAGGGTATCAAGTACGGTGCCCGGCGAAGGTAGCAGCGGTGACTGGATGAGCCACGACGTCAGGGCCCACAGCACCAGGACCGAGGGCAATACCACCCAGTAACTCCAGGTCGGAGGCCGCCCCCGTTCCGGCGCACCTCCAAAGATGGTCATGGCTGGCTCCGGTAGAACAGACGCTCTGGCATGACCTGGCCGGCACCTACCCCTGTCAGCTCCAGCAGGTCCTGCAAGTCCGCGACACGACCGTCGGTCAGGGGCTCAGGTGTTCCCGCAACGAAGCCCGCTCGCAGGGCACCGAAAACCGAATCCTCCGGATTTCGCATGAGAGGTCGCAATCGCTTCCAGGCCGACGGCTGCAGCGCAAGCTCTGCCTTGGCCTCAGCGACTGAACGGGCAAACCGGTCTACGAGCCCGCCGTGTTCGCCCGCCCAGTTTTCCGGAAACACATACCCCAGCACGGGCAGGTTGCGATCCAGGCCCATGGCTGCGAGCAAATCGGCCATACCGAAGGCTGAACGCCAGCCACCCTGCCCCTTCAGACGGGCGGCGAAGTGCCAGTATGTGACGATGACATCCACCTGCCCCCGTTTAAGCGCCTGACTCAGCAATGGTGGCGCGGCATACTGAACCCGCGCCGATCCTGTCAGGTCGATACCCTGGCCGGCAGCCACTTTTTGCAGCAGGATCCAGCCCTTGCTGTCTGGCCCGCCAGCGACCCCGATACGCAACCCCTCCAGGTCGGACACGTCATGCACAGCAGAGTCCTCGGGCACCACAATGTCACCGATCCGGGATGAAAATGGCAGGTAGAGATACGGACGGCCGGCCTGATACCGGGACTGGACCCACAACAGATCTGCTACCGCACCATTCACCGATCCACTGGTAATCGCAAGATGTGATGCTGGCAGGTTGGCAACCGGCCTCAGAGACAGTCGGTAGCCATGCTTGCGATCCAGTTGCTGGTGCACGATATGATCGAGTTCCCAATGCGCGGTGCCAGACTGCAGCACGCTGATCGACAGCTCCGGCAAGAATTGCTTCTGATCGGCCAGGACCATCGAGCCAGAAAGCTGTATCAGAACCAGCGCAAGCCAAGCGGCAAATGCGGATAGGCCCGATTTTCTTTGTTGTAGGTTCATTCCTCCACGATACGAACCCCGGTGGCACGCAAGAATAGTACTTTGGTGCCTGTTTTTTGGTGCGATGGTCGCATTCAACCGAAGTCCGGTATGGAGTGTAATGAAACCATCACAATAATAACCCGAGGCCCGGCGTCACTTCGCTGCGCCGACTACCCTCTGCAAAGGAGGCTGCCATGCTTGACGAGCTCGATGCCGCACTCTCTTCCGAAAACAGCTATCATGGCTCGGAAACGATCCCCGACAATGAGAATAAACAGGTAGACACTTTCATGGAGCCGGCTTACAAGATCCTGATCGCCGATGACCACCCGCTGTTCCGGGAAGCCATCAGTAGCGTAATCGCTTCCGGCTTCGCAGGCAGTGAGATCATTGAGACGGACGACCTGGACAGTGCGCTTGAGATTACCAGGGGGAACGATGACCTGGACCTGATCCTTCTGGACCTGAACATGCCGGGCATGCACGGGCTGAACGGGTTGATCACCCTTCGTAACGAGGCTCCGACCATTCCCGTTGTGATTGTTTCGGCGGAGGAAGACAAGCAAGTGGTGCTGCAAGCCATCACGTATGGCGCTGTGGGTTTCATCACCAAGTCATCCCCACGGGCCCAGATGACCGAGGCGATCCAGCAAATTCTGAATGGCAATGTCTACCTGCCATCAGACATCATTCGTACCGGCAAGCAAAGCTCCAGTCGCCGAAACCGTAACGATGACAATCCGATTTCGCCAGAGCTGCTCAACTCCCTGACCCGCCGCCAGCTGCTGGTTCTGGAGCGCATGTCCAAGGGCGAGTCCAATAAGCAGATCGCCTACAACCTCAACATTGCAGAGACTACGGTCAAGGCGCATGTTTCAGCCATTCTGCGCAAACTGGGCGTTCATAACCGCGTTCAGGCGATTCTCTCCGCCAGCGACGTGGATTTCAGCCAGTATTTGAAACGGTAACAAACGCAAAACCTGCGGGCCTGAATAACCGGGACTCATGCCGGCTATTCAGCGCCTGATCCGACCAGATCCGTTGATCAGATGACTCAACATACTACGAAGCTTGAGCGGCTTAACGGGTTTGTTCATTAACGAGTAGCCCAGTCCCCGTATGTGCTGCTTCAGTTCGTTGGTGTAATTGGCAGTAATCATAATGACCGGCGCGGGATACTGCCGACGCTCATTGATACTGGCCACAACATCGACACCGGTTTCATCGTGATCGAGATGGTAGTCTGCCAGAATCAGATCCACAGGGCTTTCGGCAGGGTTCAGTTGCCGCTCCAGATCCGCCAGGGAGACTGCCGTAATCACCTGGCAGTCCCAACCTTCCAGCAACGTAAGCATCCCTTTGCAAATGGCGAGGTCATTGTCGATCACCCAGATTCGTGCGCCATCCAGACCACTGTCCAGCGAGGCAAGCGGCTTATCGTCAGTACCCGGGAGCCTGGGCTGCAGCCGACCAAGCGGCACCCGGACGCTGAACACCGACCCCTTGCCCTCAATGGATGAAACCCTTACTTCATGTCCCAGCATTCGTGAGATCTTGTCCACAATCGCAAGCCCCAGGCCCAGACCCTTGTCCGGCTGCGAACCAGCAGGACGGGCACGTTTGAATTCCTGAAAGATTTCGGTGAGCTTATCTTCCGGAATGCCCGGCCCGGTGTCCCATACCTGCAACAGCACGTGGTCGGCGCGGCGACGACAGCCAAACAGAATGCGGCCGGAACCGGTATAACGAATGGCATTGGTGAGAAAGTTGCGAAGTATCCGGGCCAGCAATTGGGAATCGGATTCAACCACCGCGGATGAGGAGACAAAATCAAGCTCCAGCCCTTCCGCTACCGCCATCTGCCTGAATTCCCGGGCGATGTTGTTAAGCAGATCCCGGAGGTCAAAGGCCGTCACATCAGGCTTGATCACCCCGGCGTCCAACTTGGAAATATCCACCAGGGTACCCAGCAGATTTTCCACATCATCCAGGGACCTGCTCACGGATCGGACGAGCCCCTCGGCCCTGGCGCCGAACGACTGCTCCAGCAAGGCACTGGTGAACAAGCGCGCCGCATTCAACGGTTGCAGCAAATCATGGCTGACCGCAGCCAGGAACTTGGTCTTGGACAGGTTTGCCCGTTCAGCCTCAAGCTTGGCGTCTCTGAGCCGGGCTTCCACAGCCGCTCGCTCGGTAATTTCCTGACGTAGCTGGTTGTTCAGCCCGGTTAATGCCGCCGTTCGCTCCTTCACCCGGCGCTCCAGGTTGTCATAGGCCTGTTCGAGCGCCAGTGCGGTCTTGCGGCGGTCGGTGATGTCACGGATCAGGACAAAGAAACCGGTAATGACGCCTTCTTCGTCGTAATTCGGTACGTACGAGCGAAGCATGTAACGCACATCACCTGCCTCTCCGGTCTCCTCGAACTCGAAGGTAACACTGTTACCCGCCAGTGTTTGCTCGACCTGGGGCAATAAACGACGGTAGAACTCGGACGAATGAACCTCCTCCAGGGATTTACCCAGAGGTGTTTCGCCGTTGCGGCCATACCAGGCCTCATAGACCTTGTTGCAGAATTGCACGGTCATATCGGCACCGACATAGGCGATCAGCGCGGGCACGTGGTCGGTAACCACCCTGATCCAGCGCTCGCTCTCTTCCAGCGCCTTGATGCGGCGTGCCATTTCGCTGTTCTTGACGTCGGTGATGTCAGAATACAGCACCACCAGTCCGCCCTCCCGGGTTGGCCGCTCGGTCATTTGCACCCAGCGGTCGTTAGACAGCAGGAACACCACGCCTTCAGAGTCCGGGTGGCCATGCTCCTCCAATATAAGGCCGGAGGTCAGTGCCTGTGTTTTTACATCGACAATGGAAGTACCGGGGGCAGGCGGCTCCAGACCAGCCTGGCGCCAGTAGCTGCGGAAACGGGTGTTGCTCTGGATTAGCCGATGCTGGTGATCGAACAGCACAAATCCGTCGGCAATACTTTCGATCGCGTCGCTGAGACGCTGGCGGGTGGTTTCAGCCTCTTCCCGGGCACGATTCAGGGCTTTGTTACTGCCCTTGAGCTCATCCATGGCCTGATTCAACGCGTCCGTACGCTCGCGCACCTGCTCTGCCAGCACCACCGAGTGCTCAAATGCCGCATAGGGCTCGGGCTTATGGGCGGAGCCGGATTCCACACGGACAATCAAGGCATCGCGAATCTTCCGCAGGCGTTCGTTTTCCGCCTCCAGCTCCGCAATTCGCTGGTCTTTGAGCTCGTCGGTGAGAGCCTCAGGATTGTCCGGAGCGGACATCAGGCTGGCCAATGACCACCCCCGTAAAAGTCTGATTGATATGCATACCGTCGAACTGCTCACCGTAGGTGTTGAACCCGATAACCTTGTGGTGCCGCAGGAATTCGGACACGGACTCCACTTCGCCGGTCAGCTCCGCCTCCAGGCGACGCAGGAAACAGTCACAGCCTATGGTCACCAATGGCGGCCCCACAACGCGCTCTGACGCTTCAATCTGCGTGCGTACACTGTCGAGGAGTGATTCCGGTTCCATGGCCGTCATCACGATCCCGGTCTCTACCGCACAATAAAAGGTCAGGCTCTTGTCGGGATTTACCCGCTGGATCGATCTGACAAAATAATGGCCACCGATTTTTACCCCCAGGGGCCGTAGCGCAAACACTTTGCGGTCGAGGGCGTCTACCTCCACGCCGACCGCACGCGCATAGGCATCGGCTGCGGGTTCGGCATTGAGCTCATATACCGTACGGCTCTCGGGGCAGGCATCGGTAACCACCAGCTTCTGACTTCGCTCAACCATGTGGTGGGTTGAAAATACCCGGAAGTCCAGAGGGGTATTCACCAGCAACACCGTCGCCGCGCCGGTATGAAACCGGCCGTCATAGAAAACATGGGTGTTTGCCAGCCGCTCATCATCACCGGCCGAGCCTCCGAACTGAGGTATGCTCCCCAGGGCAGCGTTTAGCGTGGCCAGCACGAGCTCCTCACGGCTGGAAAGTCCGTCAAGCAAGGTGATGGCAAAGGTATTGCCTTTCACCGGCGCCAGTCGCGCGTCCCGGCAAGTAGCAAGCAAGCCGTCTATCACGCCCTGGGCATCCTGCAGCGAAAACTGGTCCAGCTCGCGAATCAGTGCGCAATCAATTGCAAAATAGCGCTTGTCGAAGCCGATCGCAGTGATGCATCCACGGCCGTAACCCTCCGGGGTAATCTCGCCTGCTGATGTACAGCCACAAACCCGAGCCCCCTGAAAAACATGCTCAAGGGCAGGACCGAGCCTCTCGAGGTCATACTCGGCAGAACAGAAAAACAGGACACAACCAAGATGTTCGTGGTTGAGCTGACTTGCGAGGTTGGTGGCAGCCAGCATCGGATCGCGAACGCTGGAGCTTGCAACCCTGACGGCGGGCATCGTCGTCGCTGACTTCATAGAGGCAGGCTCCGGATACGGATAGCTTTTAACCGATTTTACGGCATCCGAAAACGTAGCCAATGCGACTTCAGTGCTTTTAATGGGTGCGCCAAAATGATCGTAAGCCATTGATTAAAAACCCTCTGAATCAATGTCTGGTGGCGCGGCCGGTTTCCTCTCCGGGAAACCGACACTTTAGTCTTAGACAATCAGGGTGGCGTGAACACTACCCTGCCATTCAGCCGCCAGTAAACGCTTAGAAAGTGACGATAGCGCCGAGGGCGATGGTGTCGCTGTCGGCGGCGTCAGCACCGGTCGACTTGGTGGTTTGCTCAAACATGTTGTACTCGGCCACCAGCTTGAAGTTGCTGTTTACATCGTGGAACACCGCCACAGAGGTGCTTTCAGTTTCGAAGTCGCCCTGATCGGAATCCGTTTCGCCATAGGACAGAACAAACCGGTTAGCACCCAGAGTGTATGAGCCCTGGACCAGGTACCCGTCCGCATCCTCTTCCGCCAGAGGTGCAGCAGTGTCGGAAATCAGAACGGGCACATCGCCTTCGGACGTGAAACCAGAGGCCGATAGGGAGACACCGGCGACAGCGGCACGAACACCGTATCCCAGGCCCGTTGAATCAACCGAGGTGGTAGCATTTTCGGACTTCTGCGAGCGGCCATTAACCCAACCGGTCAAAGCAACCCCACTAAGGTCCGCGCTGTAGGTAACTTCAGCCTCGAGTCGCGGTGCAGACTGTTCAGACTGTGCGCCCGGCGTCGTGTTGGCAGGTTCGAAGATACCGGCCGCTGCCTTCAGGCCGGCCATATCAGGGGTGCGGTAAGTGATCTGCGCAGACGGGTTCGGGTAGGGATAACCGGTGCGGATGTTACCGAAGGAGACCCCGGTCGGAGCGCCCGGGGAGCCAAAGCCCATCAGTATCTCATCGAGGAAAATGTTGGAACGGGCATACAGGCCGAAGTCCTTACCGATCAGCACCTGGCCAAAGGATCCGTCAACAGTGGCGTAGAGCTGACGGACGTCGATGGCAGTGTCGGTCGGAGATTGCAGGCTATCGTTGATCGTTGACCAGAACGAGGAGCGGCCGCCCATGGTCAGGTCGCCCACTTTCTTGCTGAAGTTAAAGCCGATGGTGTTGGGCAGGAAACCCATTTTGACATCCGAATTGCGGGTGTCGGAAACCTTGTCGTCGCGATTCACATAGAATGCGTTGAAATAGCCATCAACAGAAAAGGAAGTGCCATCCTGGTTATAGAGTTCAACCGCCGCGTTCACGCCGACGCTGGTACCCATCGCAGCTGCCATTGCGATGGCCAGCCCTGACTTTCTGATATTGTTGTTTTTCATAGTTCCCCCGGTTGTTATGGAAATCTGGGATGGGGGTACCGGGTTATCCGGCAGCCCCAGGCGTGATCTGTTGCCTGAATTCCATGGTCGGCTAAGGGAAAGAAGGGGGAAATGCGTCAAGGGAGCAGGTTTTCTGCTCATTTGGGAGGCACTGCAAACAGAACTTTGGGACTACGACCAGCCCGGAAACTGTTCCAGTTCCTGCAGACAATCCGCAAGAAAGCTCTCGGGGTCGGTCATGATCGCCTCGTCCGCAACCACGCCAAACTGGATCTGGCCTGCGTAACTGACAATACTGACACCGAGCCCGATATCGCCCGCCTGGGGCACCCAGAACATCTGCTCGGTAATGCGACAGCCAGCAATATAACGGGTTTCCGGTGTGCCCGGAACGTTAGAGACCACCGCACTGGCCTTACGGTAAAACATGTCAGCCACGGGCTGGCGCCAGGGTTCCGGGATCACAGAGGCGCTGGCCGCCAGGCCCCAGGCAATACCTGGCTGCCAGCTCTTCTTCAGGCGCCGGGTTTCATGTTTGACCCGGTACAACCTCTCCAACGGGCTTTCGCCATCCACCGGCAGTGGCACGAAGACCGTGCCGAAGAAGTTACCGAGGGAGCCAGGCTCCGGCTGCAGATCTTCCGGTAACCTTGCCCGAATATCCACAGGGACCGCAGCATGGAGAACGGCCTCCTCCAACTCATCGCCTTCCAGACCCATCCGGACACGCACGGCAGCCGCGACACAGCTGAGCAAAACATCATTGATGGTGACATTGGTGGCGCTGGCAACGGTCCGGAACTTGTCCAGGGGTACCGGCTGAGACCAGCGACACTGGCGCCGGCCGAGTAAGGGCCGCTTCAGATCCGATGCACTGTCTTCCGGTTCGATCAGAAAATCACTGACCTCATGCACCAGCCTGAGGCTTTTCTGGGCAACCCCTTCCAGCGCGCGCCCGGCCTGATGCCACTGATTGGCGCCTGCAGCGTCGAGTTCTGCTGCATCGGTCGCCGACTCGTCCAGGTTCGTTTCACCCGCCACCAGCTTCCCCAGCCAGGCCTGAGCGGTGGCATACCACCGGGAAAACTCTTCCGTTTCCGCAGCACCGTAGATGGCAGGGTGCTGCTGAGGCGAAGGCGGGCACAGGCGATCAAACAGGCCCAGAAGGGAGAGTCCGTCGGCGTAACAGTGATGCATACGCAAGAGCAACGCGGCTCCACCCTCTGCATTGGGCGCGAGCCAGAATTTCCAGCGGGGGCGGTAAAGCGCCAGAGGCTGGTTCAGGCGAGCAGACACCCATTCCTGCAGCTCTTCCTGCGAAAAGCGATCAATGACGACATCAAGGTGATGCTTGAGATCAAACACAGGATCCGGCTCCCACCACCAAGCCGGGGCGCGCTTTACCGGCATGCACCGGAAACGCTCCCACGCCATCCAGTACACCCTCAGGAATTCCCGGAAGCGGGGCGCGGTAAGGCCATCCACCCGCAACATGACCGTAATGGTCATTGGATTCTCTGGTCGTTCCAGAGCCAGCCAGGCTGAATCCGCAGGCAGCAGGAGGTGCGATTGCTCGTGACTCAAACCTGAACGTCCCCGGGTGTGTGGTGAAGGTAAGGCAAAACCGAACTCCGCATTGTGCCAGACAAGCCACACCGGCTCCATATACGACGCCAGCGCACAAAGTTACAAAAAATTACACGCAAGTAACAATCCGGCCCTATACTGGTTATAAGCCTTAATGCAATGGTTATTAGAAGCATTCGGACCGTCATCCATTGGCCCCGGTTGACCGTAAATACAGTCACCAGCGCCAATAACTGCCTGACCGGTTCGGAGTAAAACAGCGTTTCCGGCATACCCAATAGTAATAACAGGCCGTTGCAGTGCCGGGAGGAGAGCCATCATGAAATCGAGCCACGTTCGCAAACTGATCAAGCCAATCGAAAGCGCCTACTCAGAGATGTTCTCCGGGAGAGTGTATCGTGTTGGCCATGGCGCCGTCTCGGTTCGTAATCATAGCGGCCAGGCCGAGCAGACCGTTGTGGGGGTGCATGGCTTTCTCGAAAATCACTGCTACTTCACCCAGGCCTATGAAGCGCCTACCACTGAACTTATCCTGCTGACCTGCAGTAATTACCATATCCCGGTCAATGGGGTCACGCCCGAAACTCCGGACTGGGAAGTATCGATCAAGAGCCTGGCAGGCACCATTGAATACGATGCCTGCATCCTGAACCAGGCGCTGTCGAATCTTCCGACCACACGCAATGTGCGTGTCCATGGACATTCCCGTGGCGGCGCCGTCATTCTGGAGGCGATCAAACAACGCCCCGAGCTTTTCGAAGAGGTGGAACTGGTACTGGAAGCGCCGGTTCTGCCCCAGGCAAAACTTCATGGTCTGGTCACAACTCTGCTGGAGCCGGTAAGCCATGGCATGTGGCCGTGGCTGATTCGCCTGATCAACAGTGCGCCGTCTTCGGCCTATGGCCAGACATTCTTCGGGAAAATGAATCCACGCAAGAAGCAGTTGCTCGGAAAGTTGTTCTCTGCCACCAGGGATCACCTGACCATTGTCCGCAATATTGAGGACATCATGGACTGGATGACCCGGACCGATACCAGTATCTATAACCAGGTTCGTTACGGCACCTTCCTGATTCCGGCTGTGGACAGAATCCTGGATCGCAACGCCATGCTGGCCAGCGCCCGGCATAGCCCGACGACCATGCGCATCGTGGAAACTGAGGCTCCGAGCCACTTCATCACCCTTGACAGCAAGGAGTGGGTACCAGGTTTCGACACGCTTCCTGCCACTGCTCAGGGTTAGTCTTACTGCACCATCCGCCAACCTCCGTTAAACTGGTCAGTCTTTCTCTTATGGTTTAACGGAGCCAGCCAAGATGTATCGCGAGCGCCTTGTCGCTACCCAAGTCAATTCCGACAGCGCCCGACGGCTGCAGCAACTGCTGCTCGACTACCACGATTTCCGTCAACACAAGGCAGTTCATTCGTTGCGGGAGAACACCTTCGAAGTATCGGACTGGCAAGCCAGGCGCCTGAAAGCCACCCACCAGGATCTACACCAGCACCCTGGCTACCATACCGGCCTGGAATTCCTGCTGACCGACCTTTACGCCCCTGCCGGGATGACCCGCAGGGACGACAACATCGATCGAATTTTTCCCAAGATGGTCAAGTGGTTACCGGACAATTTACTGGACACTTTCGCGGGACTCGTAGAGCTCAACCTGATCACCCAGCAGCTGGACCTTGAGCTGACAGAGCTGTTCCATGAGCAGGGCATATCCACCACCGACCTGCCGACCGCACATTACTGTGACGCATACCGTTGCAGCCAGCGACTGGCACAGCGAGAGCGACAGATTGACCTGGTGGCTGACGTTGGCGGACAGCTTGACCGTTATGTCCGCAACCGCACGCTGGGCTGGCTGTTAACCATGAGCAGAGCGCCCGCAGAGATGGCCGACCTGAGCGACTTGCACAATTTCCTGCACCGGGGCTATACCGCTTTCCGGAACATGGACAATGTAGAACATCTGATTGAGCGACTTGTAACACGGGAAAGGCAGGTAATGGCGAATATTCTGAACGGTCACCCGGATCCGTTCCGTCTTCCGGGCGACCTCTGAAAGGGCCGTCTCGGCCCATCAGACCTTGATGATCTGATCCAGCTGGGAGTGAATTTCGTGCTCGATCTTTGACTTGAAGGGTCTCAGCAACATGCCCAGCTCCAGGTGAACGTGCAGATCCGCATGATCGATGGTTAGCTGCCCCTTCACGCCACTGCGTTTGAAGCGCAACACATCCCCTTGCCACTCGTAATTCACATCAAACTGCCGGGACAGGTCCTGGGCCAGGGTTTCTGCAACTCCCCGGGCATGTTCCTTGTCGAGGGTATGGGGACGGTGTATATCAATTACGGACATAAATCAGTTTTCTCTCGCAAAATTGCCGGTTTTACAGTGTAAGGCGGTATTAAACTTGTAGCCACCCTTGTAGCAACCCCGGCAACCGTTAGAATACGAAGTTCAGATTCAGACAGGACTTCTCACATGAGCGAGCAACAAACGCCAGCCAGCAAGGCCCAATCCAGTCAGGGCCAGGACGACGTCACCGATTTTGGCTTCCGTAACGTGCCAAAAAGCCAGAAGGCGGGCCAGGTGGCCGAAGTATTCCATAGTGTGGCCGGCAAGTACGACCTCATGAACGACCTGATGTCCATGGGCATTCATCGCCTCTGGAAGCGCTTTACCATTGAACTCTCCGGTGTTCGCCCCGGCCACCAGGTACTGGACATTGCCGGTGGTACCGGCGACCTGACCATGAAGTTTTCCGATCTGGTAGGACCGGGTGGCAAGGTCGTGCTGGCCGATATCAACGCCTCAATGCTGCAGGTCGGTCGTAGCCGCCTGACTGATCGCGGTTATGCCGGCAACATCGAATATGTGCAGGCAGACGCCGAACACTTGCCCTTCCCGGACAGCAATTTCAATGCGGTATCCATTGCCTTCGGCCTGCGGAACGTCACTGACAAGGATCAGGCCCTCCGTGACATGATGCGAGTGCTAAAGCCCGGCGGCAAGCTGATGATCCTGGAATTCTCCAAGCCGACCAATCCGTTGCTGAGCAAGGCTTACGACACCTATTCATTTAGCGCGCTGCCCCTGATGGGCCAGCTGTTTGCCGGTGACAGCGAAAGCTACAAATACCTGGCCGAGTCCATCCGTATGCATCCGGATCAGGAAACCCTGAAGGGCATGATGGAGAATGCCGGACTGGTCAACTGCAAGTATTACAATATGACCGGCGGCATCGTCGCACTGCACGTGGGAATCAAACCCTGATGTTTCCCGGTCCAACCCTGCTTTCCGCTGTGACAGCTATCGTCGAGGGTGCGCTCAACCGGGCCCTCGAACTGGATCCGGCTGGCCAGCAGGCACTGCTGGGCGCACTGCAGTGCCCGGTACAGTTCAGCATTACCGCACCGTTCCCTCTCAGCTACGCTCTGTCCCGGGTTGGTGAGCGGGTTCAGGTCAGCAGTCAACCGGCCGAGGCGCCAGCGCTGGAAATCAGTGGAAAACCCATAGCGTTCGCCGCACTGGCCACCGGAGACGACCGGATATTCAGTGATGGGCGGCTCGCAGTTACCGGCGACACGGCCCTTGCCCATCAGCTCCAGCGGGCACTCAACCAGCTGGATCCGGACTGGGAGGCGGCCATGGCTGCGCACCTTGGCGATGTACCGGCACACTTTCTCGGAAAGCGCGTCCGCAGTGCCGTGAAATGGAGCCGACAGGCCTTCCATTCGCTGAACGCCAACATCGAAGAATATGTGCACGAGGAAAGCCGCGTGTTGCCCGGCCGCCGCGAACTGGAGGCCACCTTTGAGGACATCGACGACCTGAACCTCCGCACCGAGCGCCTGGAAGCGCGCCTGAACCAGATTGAAAACCGCGGTAACACTGACGAACCGGAGAACCTGTGACCCGCCTGCAACGCCTGTTCCGAATTGCCTGGGTATTCTGCCGTTATCGGCTGGACACGTTTTTGCCACTGGCGGAGCTGCCAGCTGCGCTCAAGATATTTTTCCTGCTGGCGCCCTGGCACCTGTTCCCGCAACCCAAGCTCAGCCGCGGTGACCGCCTTAGGCTGGCCCTGGAAGAGCTGGGGCCGGTGTTCGTCAAGTTCGGCCAGATTCTGTCTACCCGTCGCGACCTGTTGCCGGATGATATGGCCGAATCCCTGAAAAACCTGCAGGACCGGGTTCCGCCATTCCCGAGTGATGTTGCCCGCGGCATTATCGAGAAGTCCCTCGGCGCGCCTGTTTCGGACCTGTTCAAAGAGTTCAGCCCGGACCCCATGGCCTCGGCCTCAGTGGCCCAGGTGCACGCAGCCACTCTGATCAGCGGCCAGGAGGTAGTGGTCAAGGTTCTTCGCCCGGGCATTGAAAAAGTCATTCGCCAGGATCTGGCACTGATGTACCTGATGGCCGGCCTGCTGGAAAAGTACTGGTCCGAGGGCAAACGTCTGCACCCCGTGGACGTGGTCGCAGATTATGACTCCACCATCCATGATGAGCTCGACCTGCAGCGCGAGGCCGCCAACGCAAGCCAGTTACGCAGGAACTTCGAAAATTCCTCACTGATTTATATCCCGTTCATTGACTGGGATTACACGCGCAAGCCTGTTCTTGTGATGGAGCGTATTCACGGCATCCCCATTGCCGATATACCGGCCCTGAAGGCGGCGGGGGTCAACATGAAGGTGCTGGCTGAGAAAGGCGTGGAAATCTTTTTCACACAGGTCTTCCGGGACAGCTTTTTCCATGCCGACATGCACCCCGGCAATATTTTTGTGGACGTATCCAACCCCAGTGATCCGAAATACATTGCCATCGATTTCGGCATTGTCGGTACCCTGGCACCGGATGACCAGAGCTACCTTGCCCGCAATCTGCTAGCCTTTTTCCGCCGGGACTACCGGCAGGTTGCACAGTTGCATATCCAGTCTGGCTGGGTGCCGCCGGATACCCGGGTGAACGAATTCGAAGCAGCCATCCGCACTGTGTGCGAGCCGATATTCGAGAAACCACTGAAGGACATTTCCTTTGGTCACTTCCTGCTGCGCCTCTTCCAGACCGCCCGCCGGTTCAATATGGAGGTCCAACCGCAGCTGGTACTGCTGCAGAAAACTCTGCTCAACGTAGAGGGGTTGGGCCGGCAGCTTTATCCGGAACTGGATTTGTGGAGCACTGCCCAGCCTTTCCTCGAAAGCTGGATGCGCAAACGCATCGGACCATCAGGGCTGATCAAGTCACTGCAGTCCCACCTGCCCTCCTGGCTTGAACAATCGCCGGAAATGCCACAATTGGTCCATGATGCCTTGTTGCAACTTCGACATGCGGGACCCACGGAGCAGCAAAACCATGCAACGCTGGAGCTTTTGCGGGAGCAGCAGGTTCGGACGGACCGCCGCTGGCGACGTGGGCTGATCGCGCTGGCGCTGGCAGGCGCCGCTATCCTTGGCACTCAGCCAGAGGCCAGGATGTGGGTGGAAACCGTTCCGCTCTGGAGCTGGGCACTGCTTGCGGCAGCTGGTGGACTGGTGCTGCGCGGCAGCCGATAAATGATAAAGAGTTCAGGATTCATAAAAATGCAAAACTTGTCCGATAATGTCGATAACCCTGACTGGCTTGAAGCCATCCGATGGACTGCTGATGGACTGGTTCCCGCTATTGCTCAGGACGCCGTCACCGGCGATATCCTGATGATGGCCTGGATGAACCGGGAATCTCTTCGCCTGACCGCTGAAGAAGGGCAGGCCGTGTACTGGTCGCGTTCCCGCGGAAAACTCTGGCGCAAGGGCGAAACCTCCGGCCATCAACAGGTGATCAAAGAGATTCGCGTGGACTGCGACGAGGATGTAATACTGCTGAAGGTAGAACAGAAAGGCGGCATCGCATGCCACACTGGCCGGCGCAGCTGCTTTTACCGGACTCTGAAAGACGGGCAATGGGTCAGTGTCGAACCTGTCATCAAGGATCCTGACACCATTTATGGCAGCAACTGAGGAGCACAAGGTGAGTGACGTACTCGAACGCCTGGCACAGGTACTGGAAGAACGGAAGCAAGCGGATCCCGACAAATCTTACGTAGCCAGCCTTCATGCCAAGGGCCTGAACAAGATCCTGGAGAAAGTGGGCGAGGAATGCACCGAAACCCTGCTGGCGGCCAAGGATGCAGAGCACTCCGGCGATACCGCAGAGGTGGTTTATGAAACCGCTGATCTCTGGTTTCACAGCATGGTCATGCTGTCCCGGCTTGGCCTCAGTCCGACAGAGGTCCTGGACGAACTTGCACGGCGTTTTGACCTTTCAGGGCTGGAAGAAAAAGCTTCCCGGAGCGACTGATGGGTGAGGTACCCCTTCCGGGGGTTTCCGCCAACCCGTTCTGATAACGTACAATGTATTAAAACAGAAACATTAAAACGAGGATCCCGTGATGGGTATCAGTATCTGGCAACTTCTTATCGTACTCGGCATTGTCATCCTGTTGTTCGGAACCAAGAAACTGCGCAACATCGGCAGCGATCTTGGCGGTGCCATTCGGGGCTTCAAAAAGTCCATGAGTGATGAAGACAGCAAGACCGCGGACCCGGAGTCCCTGGACGAGGATACCGAGTCGCAGAGCCAGAGCCAGCAGCAGGCCAAGGCGGAAGAAAAGCCACGGGACAAGTCCCACAGCTGAGACCAGGCTGAATGTTTGATATCGGCTTTCTTGAGCTACTGATTTGTGGCGTCATTGCACTCTTGGTGCTAGGTCCCGAACGATTGCCGACGGCAGCGCGCGCTGCCGGACGGTGGGTCGGCGGTGCCCGGCGCATGGTTGGCCAGTTCACCTCGGAACTGGACCGCCAGCTCAAGGCAGAAGAGCTTCGCGAGGAGCTCCGCAAAGCGGGTGATGTCGGTCTTGATGACGTTCAGAAAACTGTCCGCGGGGCTCTGGACGAAGCCAAGAAATACGAACACATGATCATGCCCGAAAGCGAAACCAGCAAACCTCGCCCTGCACCGGCGACCCGCCGGATGGCTGACCAGACATCCGATGACAGTGACACGCAGGAAAACGAGGTTACCGGCAACGCTCAGGCCGATACAACCGCAGCACCGGAAAACAAAACCGGGGCCAAAGGCGAAGATCAGCCCGAACCCCGGTCGGATAATCGTTCATGACTTCCAGCCCAGACGGTAATCAAGCTACCTCGACACACCCGGAAATGCCCTTGATCGAGCATTTGCTGGAACTCCGTAACCGTTTGCTCAAAATGGTTCTGGCAGTGGTGATCTGCTTCGCGGCAATCTACCCCTTCGCCAATGAGCTCTACCTCTGGCTGTCGCAGCCGATCAGGGAGTTGTTGCCAGTCGGGCAGACCATGATTGCCACCGACGTCACTTCGCCTTTCTTCGCTCCCCTGAAGCTGGCTCTGGTGTTGGCGGTCTTTGCCGCCATTCCCATTATTCTTTACCAACTCTGGAGCTTCATTGCCCCGGGCCTGTACGCACATGAGAAGCGCCTCGCCTTCCCATTGCTGTTCACCTCGGTCATCCTCTTTTATCTGGGGGCTGCATTTGCGTATTACGTGGTTTTCCCGCTGGTGTTTGGCTTTTTCACCGCGATCGGGCCCGAAGGTATTGTTGAGCTGCCGGACATCACCAGTTACCTGAACTTCGTACTGAAAATGTTTTTTGCGTTCGGTGTCGCTTTCGAAATCCCCATTGCTACGGTTCTGCTGATCCTCACCGGTGCGACCACGCCGTCCGACCTGGCGGCCAAACGTCCCTATGTCGTGGTTGCCTGCTTCATTATCGGTATGCTGCTGACTCCGCCGGACATCATTTCCCAGACCCTGCTGGCCGTGCCCATGTGGATCCTGTTTGAATTCGGCATCATCTTCGGCCGCCTGGCCAAACGGGAAGTGAACGAACCGGAACCGGAAGAGCCGTCCGGCGAATGAATCTGGCGCTACTGTTTGAAGAGGATTTCACCAGTCCGGACCGGGTGCTGCTTACAGGGCGCCGGCTAACCCACCTGCAATCCGTCGTCAGAGTGAATACCGGTGACCACGTTCCGGTGGGGTGCGTTAACGGCAATATTGGCACGGGTGAAGTGCTCCGCCTGACCGATTCCGAGGCTGAGCTGGCAGTAGCGTTCGACCAGGCTCCTCCGCCGGCCCTGCCCCTCACGCTGATAATGGCCATGCCCCGCCCCAAGATGTTCCGTCGTGTTCTTCAGACCTGCGCAACGTTGGGTGCGAAAGATATATGGCTGATCAACAGTTACAAAGTGGAAAAAAGCTTCTGGCAAACACCCTGGCTATCCGATGACAACCTGCGGGAAAACCTCACCCTGGGCCTGGAGCAAGCCAGAGATACCGTCATGCCAGAGGTTCATATCCGCAAGCTGTTCAAACCATTCGTCGAGGATGAGCTACCCGCATTACTCTCCGGGAAAAGAGCTCTGGTTGCCCACCCGGGCACCAGCACTCCATGCCCAACGCAACTGAGCGAGCCAGCGGCCCTGTGTATCGGGCCGGAAGGCGGATTTACGCCCTATGAGGTCGGAAAACTCGAAGAGGCAGGCTGCGAGGCCGTCCATCTCGGACCACGCATCCTGCGCGTGGAAACCGCAGTACCAGTGCTGATAAGCAGACTGTTCGACGCCTGCACTTAATTCAGGCGGATCGTTCAGCCCAGAGCTTCTGCACCGGAGTAACGATCGCTACCAGTAAAGCACCAGCCAGAACCCCGAAAAGGCCGTTAACCAGGGTGGGAACCACGGCACTGCCCAATCCACCAAAACCCTCGGCAAAATGATGAATTGCATCGTAAACCGGTGGCAGGCCATGGGTAAGGATTCCACCGCCTACCAGGAACATGGCTATCGTGCCCAGAATGGATAATGTTTTCATCATGTAGGGGGCCAGCCAGAGAATTCCCCGCCCAACCTTCTGGCTCAGTTCGTTGTCCTTCCGGCTCAGATACAAACCACCGTCGTCCAGCTTCACAATACCGGCCACCAACCCGTAAACACTCACGGTAATCATGATGGCCACAATCGCCAGCACCAGAAATTGCATGCCGATGGATTCCCCGGTCACGGTACCGAGTGTGATGGCGATAATTTCTGCAGAAAGAATGAAATCCGTGCGAATCGCACCTTTGATTTTGCGCTCCTCCAGAGCCTTGAAGTCAACATCTGGATTTTTCAGCGCTTCTTTCAGTTCACTCTTGTGTTCCTGATCTTCCTTGCGATGCAGAAACTTGTGGGCCAGCTTTTCAAAGCCCTCGAAACACAGAAAGGCGCCACCCAGCATGAGCAACGGCGTAACCAGCCAGGGCACAAAAAAGCTGATGGCCAACGCTGCCGGGACCAGGATCGCCTTATTGACGAAGGAACCCTTCGCCACAGCCCAGACCACTGGCAACTCACGTGCCGGCTTCACTCCAGTGACCTGTTGGGCGTTGAGGGCAAGATCATCCCCCAGAACGCCTGCGGTTTTCTTGGTGGCGGTTTTCGTCATCAGAGAGACATCGTCCAGAATGGTGGCGATGTCATCAATGAGCGCGAGCAGACTGCTTCCTGCCATGGGGCTGACGTCCTTAGCGTAGCGGTTCCGGATTGGCCGAGTTTATCCGAAACAGGAACCCTCAGGAACCCAGCTTTTTCAGCCCGGTGACCACAGACTCGAGCGACGCCTCACCAAGCAGGCGATTTTCCGGAACATCATTACCCCCGGAAAAGAACAGCACTGCCGGGGGCCCGGGAACCTGCCAACTTTCAAGCTGGCGCTTTTGTGCCGGCGAAAAGTCGGTGACATCAAGCTTGATGAAACGCACCTGATCCGACCAGGCCATCACATCCCGGGTGTTGAATACTTCCTCATCCATGACCTTGCAGCTGATGCACCAGTCAGCATATACGTCCACCATCACCGGGCGGCCGCTGCCCAGGGCAACATCGAGATCGCCGATATCTTCAATTACTTCAAAACGGCTGGCCGACTCCCGGGCTTCGGTTGAGGCAATACCAAACCCGGCCAGTGGCTGCCAGAGCGAGCCCTCACCCCGGGCCGCGCCCAGCACCAGTAACACCCCCCAAACCGACAAAAGTACTCCGGCTGTCTTGCGTGATCCTTCCCAGCCTTTGGTAACACCGTCAAGAGCGCCGAGCTGGATGCCACACCACAGCAATAGAGCACCCCAAAGAGCCAGCGCCGCACTCTCTGGCAGGATACGCTCCAGCAGTCCAAGCGCGACGACAAGCAGGCCAACCCCAAAAATCTGTTTGACCCGCTCCATCCAGAGCCCGGCCTTGGGCAGAATCCTGGAACCTGTGGTACCAATAAGGATCAGCGGGACGCCCATCCCCAGCGCCATGGCAAACAGCGCACTGCCACCGATAACAGCGTCACCCGTGGTCGAGATATAAAGAAGAGCCCCGGCAAGAGGTGCTGACACACAGGGCGATACCACCAACGCGGAGATCAGCCCCATCAAGGCCACGCCAAACCATTGCCCGCCTTTGGATTTCTGGCCGAGACGGTCAAGGCGATCGCGCAGGCTCGCGGGCAACTGAAGCTCAAACAGCCCGAACATGGACAAGGCCAGACTGACAAACAACACGGCAAAAACAACAATCACCCATGGCTGTTGCATCGCAGCCTGCAGGTTGGCACGAGCCCCCAGGTAACCAACGGTGATACCCAGCGCGGTATAGGTGGCGGCCATGCCCATGACATAAGCCAGTGACAGGGAAAAGCCTCTTGTCGCGGACGCGGACTGGTTCTGACCCACGATGATACTGGAAAGGATAGGCACCATAGGCAGGACACAGGGTGTGAAGGTCAACCCCAGCCCTAGCAGGAAAAAGGTCCCCAGAATGACAACCAGTCCGGCTTCGTCAAGAAGACCGGCGAGGCCCTCAGCCTCACTTGCAGGAGGCGACTCTGGCGCGGCGTTACCCGGGCTGACAAAGCCTGCTTCAGCCGTTTCGGCAGGCCCGGAAGCGGAAAAGCCCGAGGCGGGTGTTACCGTCGCAGTCCGGGTCTGCGGCGAATAACACAGACCCTCTTCAGCGCAACCCTGGTATCGGTAACGCACCTCGGTTGCCTGACCCAGCTTAACCGGCATCTGCCATGCCGCAGTGTTATGGAAGACGGCCTGTTCACCAAACCAGGGGTCCTCCTTGATCTCCGGTACGGAGGCAAATTCACCGGCCGCTGCTTTTTTTCCGGCGACCTCTACCGAGATCCTGGACTGATACAGGTAATATCCCGGCGCAATCTGCCAGCCAATCGACAGTACGCCCTCGTTATAGCTGACATCAGGCCGGAACGCCTGATCTACCGGAAGAAACTCCTCTTCCATATCGCCAGCCGCCGCGAATGCCGGCAGGGACGAAACCAGCAGTAACAGAAATCCCAGAAGCATCCCGGGCTGAATCCCGCCCGCCTGTCTTATTACAAGAGGTTTCTTGAGGGCCATACACCTGTTCTCCAGAGCCGCAACCACAGACACATTTGTTTTCAGTATCCTTGGCCACCCTTAAGGCTTCCTTAAGATTACATTCATAAACTGGCTTCAGTGATCAACTGGAGTAGTACCCATGTCCTTGTCAGAAACCCCCGCATACAGCCGGCTCATCCGAAGCGCTGCAATCTTTTTAGGTACCGCACTGCTGAGCATTAACACTCTGGCTGCAACCACCGGTCCCGCACCTGAACTGAACCTGCCTACCAGGAACGGCCAGATCAGCCTCTCTGACATGCGCGGCAAAGTCGTGCTTCTGGATTTCTGGGCATCCTGGTGCGGCCCCTGCCGCCAGTCGTTCCCCTGGATGAATGACATGCAGGCCAAATATCGGAACCAGGGATTTGAAGTGGTTGCGGTCAATCTCGATCAGGACCCCGGGGCAGCTGCAGCGTTTCTTGAAAAGATTCCGGCGGACTTCACCGTGGCGTATGACCCTGACGGCGAAACACCGCAAGCATACGAGGTCATGGGTATGCCAAGTGCCTATCTGATTGACCGGAATGGCTTCATCCACAGCCAGCACATCGGATTTCACAATGACCGCAAGGACAAGTACGAAGCGGACATCCGCAGTCTGCTGCGGACAGAACAGAACTGATACGGCGCCTTTGAGCGCCCGCCTCACCACAAGGAGTAGAACATGCCCGATAGCACCTGGTTTACCGGTCGCCGCTTCAGGCAGGCCGGCATTGCGCTGACGCTGGTCACAACTGTGGCAATGGCAGGTTGCAGCAACCTGGGCGTCAAGCCCTGGGAACGCGACCTGTTGGCTGATCCCGATATGCAGTTAACGGTCTCAGGCGTGGATGCCGGTCTTGATGACCACATCTATTTCAGTAAGGAAGCGTCCAGTGGCGGGCGTGGCTTTGGCGGAGGTGGCTGCGGATGCAACTGACCAATAATGAAAAGAATGGCAAGCCGGTAGGCCGCGCTCTGGCGGCCGCCACCTGCGCATTGCTCGGCGTTCAGGCAACAGACACTCTGGCCAGGGATGAACCCGGCGAGTGGGATGTAGAAACAGCCCTGCTGGTCTATTCGGAAACGGATGACAGGGTGCAGGCCGCAGAACCGGTGATCAGCGCCACCCGAAATTATGACGGTGACCGCAAGCTGAACCTGAAGCTGATTGCCGATACCCTCACCGGTGCATCGCCCTCCGGCGCAACACCCAGTGACCTGCCACAAACCTTTACCCGGCCGTCCGGCAGCGGCAGCTATGATGTCGCTGCCGGTGATGCGCCTCTTGATGACAGCTTCAAGGATACCCGCGTTGCCCTTTCCGCCTCCTGGACTGCTCCGTTGAACCGGGACTACACCTACACCGTTGGTGCCTATGGTTCAAAAGAGTATGACTACCTTTCCACAGCGGTAAACGGCAGCCTCTCCCGGTACCTCAACAACAAGAACACCACCCTGACTGGCGGCCTGTCTCTGGGCGTCGATATCGTGGATCCGGTGGGCGGGGCACCGATAGGCCTGTCGAGGATGCCCTTGAAAGCCAACAAGACCCAGGCACAGTTCGATCAGGAATTCGCCGCGACCCGTGAGAGCGATGACACCAAGACTCTGGTGGATGCGCTGTTCGGTGTAACCCAGGTCATCAACCGCCGCACCCTGATGCAATTCAATTACGGCGTCAGCTATTCCAGCGGTTATCTTACGGATCCGTACAAGATCCTGAGTATCATCGACGACGCAAGCGGCGCCAACTATGGCGGCAATCTGATCGAATCCGATGGTAACCCGGTCTACCTGTATGAAAACCGTCCAGATACCCGTATGAAGCACACGCTCTACTGGCAAACCAAGTACATGCTGGAAAACGGGGACGTGATGGACGGCTCCTACCGGTTCATGGTCGACGACTGGGGCATCACCTCCCATACGGTTGATCTCAAGTACCGCTGGAAAATGGACAAGAGCTACCTGGAACCTCATTTCCGGTACTACCTCCAGTCCGAAGCCGACTTCTACAAGCGGTACCTGACGGCGACCGAGTATAACGGTGGAACACCGACCCAGTCGGAAGCCAGTGCCGATTACCGGCTGGGCGAACTGACCGGACTGACCTTCGGTGCCAAGTGGGGCTATCGCTTTGACGAAGACCGGGAACTGGCAGTACGGGCGGAATACCTGATCCAGACCAATGACGGTGACAAGGGCTTCGGCAAACTTGCCAGCCAGGACCTGTATCCGGACACCAATGCCATGTGGCTTCAACTCAGCTATAGTTTCTGATGAACCCTGCTCTACCCGGTGCATCCCGCCAGCTTTTCGGTGGCGGGATGCCTGAGGAACCCATGACCACGATCTCCGTCAGCCCCGAAGATAACCCCGCCAAACACCCACTGCCCCGGCTCACGGGCCAGCAACGCTCCTGGCACGGCCGGTTTGAGGCCATGGCCAGTCCATGCGAGATCCTGCTGGATGGCGTCGTGCGAAAAGATGCCGAACAGGCGTTATTCCATGCAGCCCGGGAAACCTGGCGACTGGAGCGCAAATTTTCCCGTTATGTTTCCGGCAACCCCGTCGACCGGATTAACCAGAGCAAGGGTGAACCGGTTACCGTGGATGATGAGCTGGCCCTGATGCTGGACTATGCCGCCCAGTGCCATGAACTCAGTGACGGTCGCTTCGACATAACCTCAGGGGTTCTGCGCCGGGCCTGGCGCTTTGACGGCAGTGATCATCTGCCGGAAAAAAACGAAACTGACGCCCTGCTGGACCTGGTCGGCTGGGACAAACTTAACTGGCAGCGTCCGCTTCTGACCCTGCCGAAAGGCATGGAAATCGACTTCGGTGGGATCGGCAAAGAATACGCGGTAGACAGGGTACTATTGGACCTCAAACGATCGTTGCCTGAAGGCAGTTCGGTGCTGGTAAATTTCGGCGGAGACCTGGCATGCAGCGGGCCGAGGGCCAATGGCAAGGCCTGGATTGTCGGAGTGGAGAATCACCGGAAGCTGACCGACAGCAGCGAAACCCTGTCCCTGCGCGGCGGTGCCCTGGCAACCAGCGGCGACAGCCGTCGGTATTTGCTGAAAGATGGCGTCCGTTACAGCCACATACTCGACCCGCGCACAGGCTGGCCGGTACCGGGTGCCCCCCACAGCGTCACCGTGGCAGCACCCACCTGCACACTGGCCGGCATGCTCGCAACCTTCGCCATGCTCCAGGGAGCAGGCGCCGAGCGCTTCCTGGAAGAGCAGGACGTGGCCTTCTGGGTCCAGCGGTCAGCCGGTTAATGCCCGAGTCCCATGGCCTCTGCCGCAATCCGGTTCTTCACCGGCCCGAGACCGTCAAGCCAGCGCATCCCGGTATTTCTCAGCCACCTCAGCGGCAATTCATCGCGGGCAAACAGCTGCTTAAAGCCTTCCATTGCGGCCATCATAGCCAGGTTTTCACCTTTTCGACGACGCTGATAGCGCGCCAATACAAGGTCATGGCCAGGGCTCAGACCGGTCCTTTTCGCCCGGGAAAGCTCCTCAAGCAAGGCCCGGACATCACCATAACCGAGATTTGCTCCCTGCCCGGCCAGCGGATGGATGGTGTGCGCCGCATCCCCTGCCAGAGCGAAGCCGGATGCGATGTAATCCTTGGCATGGCGTTGCCGTAACGGAAATGCAAAACGCCGGGAGACGGCTTCAACGGCACCAAGTTCCCGCTCAATGGCTGTTTCCAGCTCGGCCGTGAATGCCCTGTCATCCAGCGCCATCAGCCGCCGGGCCTCGTCGGTATCCTGGGACCAGACAATGGAACAGAAATGATCGTCACCCTGCTCGGTTAACAGGGGCAGAAACGCCAGAGGACCAGTGGGAGAAAACCGCTGCCATGCAGTAAACCCGTGACCCTGGGCCGTACGCACGGTGCAGACGATCGCCTGCTGATCATAGTCCCATTCGCGGGTGGGCAGACCAACCCACTGACGTAGCCGGGAATGGGCACCATCGGCCGCAACTACCAGCTCCGCCCCCAGCCTTTCGCCATCGGCCAGCTCAATGCCCCGCTGCTCACCCTCCTGCCACCAACCTGTCACCTTCACACCATCAGTCAGATCGACGTCACTGACTTCCAGAGCGGCCAGAAGAGCCCTGACGATGCTGCGATTCTCAACAATAGTGCCGAGGGCGCGAGCCCGCAGTTCGGCAGCATCAAAATGTATGCGGCCAGTGCCTTCGCCGTCCCAGACGGTCATCTTCTGATAGGCGCAATGGCGCCCATCCATGACGTCCTGCCAGACCCCCAGAGAGGCCAGCAGCTGCTGACTGGCGACAGAGATGGCGCTGACCCGGGGCTCGAAATCCTCTACGCCTTTCGCGGGGTCCGGGGTCTGGAGCAGTGTCGCTCGCTCGCCGCCTTCCACCAGGCCTACCTGCCACCCCTGCCGGGACAAGCCCAGAGCAAGGGCGGAACCAATCATGCCGCCACCGACCACCAGGATGTCGTACATCCGGACGTCATTCATGGTCTGCCGACTCCCTGTTGACGCTCCCCGGCCCGGTAATGACAGCCCGACGCCCGCCAATACCCATGGCTTTGCGGGCAAACCAGCGCTTGGCCCCGGGAAGCATATCCAGACCGACCAGGCCAGCATCGCGGGCGACGGCCAATGGCGTCAGCGACTGACCAAAAATACGAATCAGGGAATCCGAGAACTGTACGGTCTGTTGCCAGTCCTGACGGTGCAATTGCTGGTAGCGACGCAAAACCTGAAGATCGCCCGGCGACCGCCCCTGTTCCACCGCTAACCGGAACTGTTCCACCAAAGTCATCAACCCCCGAAGAGCCAGATTGAACCCCTGTCCCGCCACCGGGTGCAAGGCGTGAGCCGCGTTCCCCACCAGAGTCACACCGGGCCTAACCGGCTCATCCACGGTGGTAAGTGTCAGCGGGTAATGGCTGCACTCCCCGATGCGGGTTAAGCGGCCAAGTCGCCAGCCAAACCGCGCCTGAAGCCGTTGGCATTTGTCTGCATCAGACAGGGAAAGAATGTCCTGGAGCGCGTCATCAGACAGCGTCCAGACCAGCGCCGACTGGTTGCCGGCGCGGCCAGGAGAGCCATGGGGCAGGAGCGCCATCGGGCCGGCGTCGGTAAAACGCTCAAAGGCGGTAAACTGGTGACAGTCAGAGGTCGAAACATTGGCTATCAGCGCATTCTGACCATAGTTGTGCTTTCGGGTCTGGAAGCCCAGCTTTTCCCGCAGACCGGAACGGCCTCCGTCGGCAACAACCAGGCACTGAGCGGTCATGGTGCTGATGTCTTCCCCAGTCTTCAGAGAGACGCAGACTCCGTCCGGCGTAGGCATCATATCCACCACTTCGGCCGGCGCCCGCCACTGAACATTGGTTTCCAGCAACTCCCGCATCAGGCAGAGCCCCATCCAGCGATTGTCCGCTACATAGCCCAGGGCTTCCTGCTGGTGTTCCGCTGCGTTCAGACGGGTTGCACCGAAACGTCCGCGGTCCGAAACGTGAATACGCCGAATCGGTGTTGCATGTTCCGATAATCGTGACCATAACCCCAGCTCCTCGAAAATCAGCCGGGAGCCCCAGGCCAGTGCCGTGGAGCGCGCGTCATAGCTGGGCTGATAGTCTTCAGGCAAGGCATCCGCGGACAATGGGAAAGCCTCAACCACAGTTACCCTGAGCGATGGCACTGCGCGAGACAGCGCCAGCGCCAGAGTCGCCCCGGCCAGACCACCACCAGCAATAACAAGATCAGTATCGGAACGGGTCACGGTATCAGTCCGCCATCAGTGCTTCGATCTCGGTGATCGTTTTGGGCACGCCATCGGTCAGTACCCGGCAGCCCTCTTTGGTTACCACTACGTCGTCTTCGATGCGAATACCGATACCACGCCATTTCTCATCCACGCTGGTATTGTCTGGCGCAATGTACAGGCCGGGCTCTACCGTCAGTGTCATGCCGGGCTCAAGCACACGCCATGCATCGCCCACCTTGTAATCGCCCACATCGTGAACATCCATGCCCAGCCAGTGACCAGTCCGGTGCATGAAAAACGGTTTGTACGCCCCATTGTCGATGGCATCGTCAACGGTTCCGGACAGCAGCCCAAGATCGATCAGGCCCTGGGTGAGCACCTTGAGCGCGGCTTCGTGGGCATGGTTCCAATGGTTGCCCGGGCGCACTGCGTCAATTGCTTCATACTGGGCCGCCAGCACCACTTCATAAAGCGCCCGCTGTTCGGAGTTGAATTTGCCACTCACCGGAAAGGTCCGGGTAATGTCAGAGGCATAGCATTCATACTCACAACCGGCATCAATCAGCACCAGATCGCCTTCCTTCAGGGGGGCGCTGTTCTCGATGTAGTGCAGGATGCAGCCATTGGAGCCTCCACCCACGATGGAAGGGTAAGCCGTGGAACGGGCACCATGATCCATAAATGTGTGGATCAGTTCGGCCTCCAGGTTGTACTCGTGGCCACCCTTTCGGGCACGTTTCATGGCACGGCAATGTGCGGCGGCACTGATCTCACCAGCCTTTGCCATCGCTTTGATTTCATTAGCGCTCTTGTAGAGACGCAAGTCATGAAGCATGTATTCCAGGGCCACGAACTCACCGGGAGGGTGGGCACCGGTGCGAACCTTGCTGCGGATCACCTTGACCCAGTCCATGACCTTGGAATCGAAGCTGTCATCTTTGCCCAGCGGGTAGTAAACCCGGCTGCGGCCTTCGATCATGCCCGGCAAAATATCGTCAATGTCAGAAATCGGAAAGGCGTCGTCCAAACCAAATCGCTCAATGGCGCCTTCAGGTCCTGCCAGGAAACCATCCCACATTTCCTTCTCGGGATTGCGCTCTTTGCAAAACAACACCGATTCACCGTGCTCACGCCCCGGAATCAGGGCCAGTACAGCCTCTGGCTCCCCAAAGCCCGTCAGATATTGAAAGTCGCTATCCTGTCGAAACGGGTGCAGAACATCCCGGTTGCGCACACGCTCGGGCGCGGCAGGAATAATGGCGATGCTCTCGGGCGCCATGCGCTCCATCAACCGGCCACGGCGCTCTGCAAATTCCTTAACGGGTATCATTGACGGCATAAACTCTCCCGCAGTGTGCGACCCGCTCAGTGCAGGGTCGGTGATTGAGAAGCCGGCTTTTCCGGGGCATTAAACTCGGTAAACACGGCCAAGGCCCCCAGCCGGATATATTCGGTGATCTCCAGCAACTGCTGTTCGCTCTCATCATCAGCATCTTCATCTTCCGAGAGCTGGCTGATGGCCACCATATCTTCGATCAGTTCCCGAATCTCATCCGGCGCCTGGCCGAGGGATTCACCCGCTGACAATGCCATACCCTCAAGAAAACCGCGCACCCAGGCAACCAGGGCCTCGAGGCGCTGCCCAATGGCGTAATCATCATCAGGCAGTAAAGGATGGAAACTCATGTCTGCCGATTTCAAGAGTGCGAGGCTCTGGTCATAAGCCTTCTTCATAAACGGCGCCAGGTCATCGGATTCCTCGACGGCGGTCTCGGGCAGCCCCATGTGTTCACAAACCATGGCCAGCCACTCTGGTTCTTCAATACGGGAGCCGGCTGATAAGCGACCACAGAGCAAACCATGGAGTTCGGAGGGATGGCTGAACGCCTTGTGGGCAGTAAATACGTTGGCCCAGCGCTCGAATTCAGCGGCGCGGGCAGCACCGGAGGTGTCGGTTTCTGACATGAACCAGGACAATCCTGTGTTGTTGAATGAAGCTTCTATCCTAGCATTCAGGGGCCCTCAAGGCACTGATCGGTTGCTTTTCCAGGCGCCAGAACAGAATATGTTATAACATATCGTTTTAGCCCACAGGACAACGCTATGAGCTCAGGAATACTTTACGCTCTCATTGCCACTTCAGCCTTGGCCAGCACAACTACCCTTGCGGCGGACAACCCGGCATCCCATCAGCATGGCCAC
The DNA here is from genome assembly GCF_023657445.1 of Marinobacter sediminum. Lineage (NCBI taxonomy): Bacteria > Pseudomonadati > Pseudomonadota > Gammaproteobacteria > Pseudomonadales > Marinobacteraceae > Marinobacter > Marinobacter sediminum. The sequence goes on from NZ_JAGTWY010000001.1 coordinate 2,733,746, forward strand.
GCAGAACTTCAGCTGGCCATCAGTGGCAACCAGGTCGACCTGCTATTTCTGTCACCGGCCTATAATGTCGTCGGCTTTGAGCATCATGCCCGGACGCAGGCCCAGCGCCAGAAGGCAGACGCCGCACTCTTCTGGCTGGAACAGACACCTCTGGTCAATACATCGGAGGCAACCTGCACGGTTCATGCGGCAGCCACCCAGTATGAGGTTGCCGGAGCAGACGAGCACAATGAGGACAAACACAGCCAGCATGCTGATTTCGAGGTAACCCAGGTACTGGACTGCCCCGGTCTCGAAGAAGCTGACTCACTGACAACACCGCTGACCTCGCGCTTTCCCGGACTGGAACACCTGGAGGTCGCCTGGGCAGGTCCGGAGGGCCAGGGTTCAACCCGGCTGAAACATGGCGAGGACAGCGTCAGCCTCGGTCGCTGAATTTATTGCTCATAAAGCGCCACGTCCTCCGCTACCATGGAATAGGAAGAGGTTCCGAGATCATTTTCGGTGCGTTGAATGGCCAACGTTCCTTCAATCCAGACCGGGTCATACAATGCTTCCAGAGTGAACCCCTCCTCGAACTTTACGTGGATGATCTGGTTGGGCGGCGGAGGCGGCACGTGGATACAGGCGCCATAGTAGGGCACGAGAAAGAACTCAAGGATGCGCATGTCGTCCGTGGTCTTGAGAGGAACGACAAAGCCAGGAATGCGACCTTCCACGCCGTCCATTTCCGGCACCACGCGGCCAGTCATGATTTCGTCCGGTAACAGCGGCGGACCATCGCCCTCATGTTCCAGTTCTGGCATATTTTCCAGCAACGAAAGATCTTCGGCCGGCATCATTTCCAGCCAGTCAATTTCACGGAGCTCTGCGTGGGCGTGAAAGGAAAGGCTCAGCAGCAGCGCCAGCGATCCTGCTAGCAGTAGCGCTGCGAAGGAATGATAAACAGAGCGAGTCATCGAAAAACGTTCTCCGGAATTGGAACAGAAAGTCAGGCAATCATACACCGGGCAGATAGCGACCAACATGACCAGCAAGACAGAATTTATGGATTACGGTTCCCCGGGCAATTCGCCAGCCATTGAGGTCCGCGATCTCTCTTTTCGATGGGGTAGCCAGCAACCGGCGATCCGATTCCCGGACCTGAACCTTAGCCCGGGCGAGCATCTCTTTATCCATGGTTCCAGCGGCAGCGGGAAAAGCACGTTCCTGAGCCTGCTGGCCGGTATGCTGAAACCTGCCAGTGGCATAATCCGATTGCTGGGCAGCGACCTGCCCGAGCTGGGCGCCAGCGGACGGGACCGTTTCCGGGCCGATCACATCGGCGTCATCTTCCAGCAATTCAACCTGGTTCCCTATTTGACGGCACAAGCCAATGTCACTCTGCCCTGCCGGCTCTCCAGCTCCCGACGCAACGCAGCCAACCCCGGTCCAGACCAGGAGGCGAAACGGTTGCTGACAGCTCTCGCGATACCTGCGGATCACTGGAAGCGCAAGGTCACCCGGCTCAGCATCGGGCAACAGCAACGGATTGCCGCCGCCCGGGCATTGATCGGCGCCCCCGAAATCATTCTGGCAGACGAGCCCACATCCGCTCTGGACAGCGACAACCGGGACCGATTTCTGGACCTTTTGCTCACACTGGCCGAGGAGCGGAACACTTCAGTTCTGTTCGTCAGCCATGACCGTTCCCTGTCGACACATTTCCACCATCAGATTCACCTGAAGGGGACAGAGACATGAAAGCCGGCCTGGCATTATCACTCGCTAGTGCCAGCCTCTGGCATCGTCGCCGGGTGCTGGCACTGGTCTGTCTGACACTCACCCTGAGTGTCACCTTGCTGCTGGGCATCCAATATCTGCGGACGGAAGTGAAACAGTCATTCACCAGTACCATCAGCGACACCGATCTGATTATCGGCGCCCGCAGCGGCCAGTTGAACCTTCTGCTTTATACGGTGTTTCATATTGGCGATGCCACCAACAACATCCGCTGGTCCACCTTTCAGGATCTGAGCCAGGACGAGCGAATTGACTGGCTGATTCCGGTTTCCCTGGGGGACAGCTACCGTGGCTTCCGGGTTGTCGCCACGAATGATCAATTCCTGCGTCACTTCCGGTTCGGCCGGGGCCAGTCACTGACCCTGGCCGAGGGCCAGTGGTTTAATAAGGTTTTTGACGTGGTATTGGGAGCCGGGGCCGCCAGAGCCCTACAGCACTCCGTGGGCGACAGCGCCGTGCTTTCCCACGGTGGCGGTCAAACCAGCTTTTCCAATCATGACGACACGCCCTTCACGGTCACCGGCATTCTTGATGACACGGGTACTCCAGTGGATCAGGCTGTCTACATCAGCCTTGCAGGAATGGAAGCCATGCATGTGGGCTGGGAATCCGGTGTGGCGATCCCCGGCCGCACCCTCACACCGGAACAGGCGGAAGGCCGGACGTTCGCCCCAGATGCCATCACGGCCGCCTTTGCAGGCCTGAAACGCAAAATCCTGACCTTCAGGGTGCAGCGCGAAATCAACCAGTATTCCGGCGAACCCCTCTCTGCCGTTCTGCCCGGCGTTGCACTGAGCGAACTCTGGCGACTCATGGGCCAATTTGAACGGGCCCTGCTGGGCATTACCGGCTTCGTCGTAATTACCAGTCTGATTGGGCTAATGGCCGTACTGCTGACTCTGCAGGCTCAGCGCGCCCATGAAATCTCAGTCCTCAGAGCGACGGGGGCCTCTCCCGGCCTGATTGCATCTCTTTATCTGATCGAATGTGTTGCTCTCGCTCTGGTGGCCTGCGTCGCAGCTATAGCGGTTGGCGCCCTCGTGGTATCCGCGCTAAGTCCATGGCTGCTGGAAACCTATGGCCTGCAAATCCACCTGAGGCCTCTCAATACCGTTGAATGGGGTTTACTCGCGTCCGTGCCGGTCACCGCCTTGCTGGTCGCTCTGGGGCCGGCGTTTGGCGCCTGGCGCCTGAGCCGCTCACTCGGTCTGGGGGACTCTCGCGAGGAGTGACAGGCGTCACGCTAATCGGGCCATGACAAGCCTGTAAATTGACCGACTTAGCGTCCACACTTATAGTTACTTGCAACCACAACAACCGATGTTGGGCACGTGATGGAACAGTCCGAAGTACAGGTATTAGCGGACAAGCTGGATAAGCTGATCGAGCACTGTCAGAAACTGGAGCGGGATAACGCCACGCTGCGGGAGCTGCAGGATGATTGGAACCGGGAACGGGCCCAGCTTATGCACAAGAATGATCTTGCCAAAAACAAGATTGAAGCCATGATTGGCCGCCTGCGGGCACTGGAGCACCACTGATGTCACAGCAACCCACCACCGTTGAGGTGAAGATTCTCGACAAGGAATACCTGGTTGCCTGCCCTGAGGAGGAACGCGAAGCCCTGCTTCGCTCCGCCCGGCACCTCGACAGCAAGATGCGCGAAATCCGCGCCAGCGGCAAGGTATTCGGCACCGAGCGAATCGCGGTCATGGCCGCATTGAACATCACCCATGAAATGCTGGAGCGGGACACCATGTCTAATGCCACCAGCACCATTCTCAAGGCCATGGACAACAAACTGGATACCGCGCTGGGCGATTCGTCGGGGCACTGAGATTCCGTAGGTGAGCGAAGGAGTTTCCGAAACAGGTATTGCAATCAGCCCCGGCTGTGCCCGTATAATGGGATTAACTTCCTGGGCTGTTCGCTGGTCGGATTCGTCCTCGAGCCGATGCGCATTACCCAGGTGGCTACTTCAGGGCATTGTGAGCACGTCCCCGGCAGGGGAAAGCCTAATATGTCACAGCGGCCACCGACCTTGAACTTTGGGTTCAAGGACCACATCCGATAACGGCAGCCCGGGAAGCTTTAATTTCAATAGGTTATACCTAAAAACAGTTGCTTACGGTCTTTACCCACTACCGAACTGGTACAAAAGACTGGTACACACCGTGACTGTTATCCGCATACGATCGAGCCTTCATCGACGCCCCGAGACATCCAACTTGCAGTACCGAAAACGCATCCCAGAGAAACTACGTCCCTACTTCGGCAAGCACGAGATTAAAGAGAGCTTAAAGTCCGCAGACCCGGCAATCGCTCGGATACGTCATCACGAACTGAGCGCCAAAGTCGATGCACAAATTGCCAACGCTTGGGCTCAATACAGAGGCGAGCTTCAGATTGAGACACCCCAGCTTCATCACATGGCCGACAAGTGGTACGAATCAAAGCTCAGCGACCCCAAGTGCGCCACCAAACGGAAAGAAGTGATAGTCGAGTCGGAGATTCCTAGAGAAAACGGTAGAGCCCCCGTCCTCGACACGGAACATGTATGGTCCTTGAGACTCCACCCGAAGCAAATTCTTTAGCCAACCTGCGCAACACCCTAGGCGAGGAGGCAGAAGAGCTACTGCGGCGCTCCGAGACGGCACTTCGGCTTGACTCGGAGCTATACCACAAGCTCCTTATCCTCATGGCAGATCGAGCATTGCGAATTGCTGGACAGCTAGGAAAAACCCAGAGCAAAAACTGCTCCGTAACTCAACAGTCAGGCAACGCCTCAGGCGAAAGCCCAACCCTCCGTGCAAAGACTCGCTGTAACTTATACAGAGAATCACGTAAAGATTTGTTAAATAACTAATTAACGCTTTGCTATAAAGAAACAAGCAGCCTACCTTTTTATAGTTCAATAGTTACTCACTTAACAATAATCGAACATGGCAAGCCCTAACGGCCAGCCACTCCCTCGAGTCAGGGACTACCCAGAAAACGCTAAGACACTACAAAGGAAGTTTTATGTTGTTACGGACCAAACGGGCATATATGGGAGTTACTTTTTCTTGCGCAGCCCTAGCGCTCTCTGCGTGCGGAGGAGGGGGCGGCTCCAGCTCAACTTCTGATTCCACCACCGTGGAACAGACCGAGCTCAAGCCAGGCGCATATTACGTAACAACAGAGCTTGCTGACGGCTCAACCCTAGAGGGATTAAGCTTGCTAAGCCCTTCAGGCGCATTCGCCGTAGCATTTAGCGATCAGGACCTCACGTTCGGCACCCTTACCTTTTCATCACCTGACGTCATCTCAGGCACAGGGACAGACTACGTGCTGAACGAGAGCTGGGAGCTAACCAGCGGCTCAATTTCAGGGACGGTTACATCCTCAGAGACAGCCGAGCTACGTGCTACTGCATCTGGATTTTATTCGGATAGCACACTTCAACGGGAAAACACTTACAGCGACTTAGGGATAACTCTGTCCGATATTTCCGGCACCTATACCATGGACGAGCCGGGGTATCTGACCTCATCTGTCACCATCGCTTCGGACGGGACAGTTACTGGTAGCGACCAGACCGGTTGCGTGTTCAACGGTCAAATTACCATTCCAGATCAGAGCATCAATGTGTTTGAGGTAGATTATTCATCCTCCAACTGCGGCAGTTTATCTTACGCTTCAGCAAGTGATCGCAATGGCGACTTTAGCGGCATTGGCTCTTACGATCCTAGCTTGCAAGAACTAGAAGTTGTTAGTCGCAACGGGAAGATCGCAAGCATATTTTTCGGCACTCGGTAGACGAAACAGAGGTCGACCACCTCTGCGATTACTAACTGCCGATACCGCTGTGGCCATCACCTGGAGGTAACCTACACGAAAAGAACGGTGCGCCCATCGCTGACATTACAACATTCAGTTGGTGCACCGTTCGACTTCCCACCCAAGAGGACTACACAGCCTGCCTCAGGAGCTCCCTGGCCTACCTTTGACTCCTTCCCGGGGAAATCTCTTCAGGACTCGATACAAAGTCTGTCGAGTTACCCCGAATTCTTTGGCCGTCGCCCTCACTGATTGCCCCGTTCTGAGCTTTTGCAAAGCTTGCAGTTGCTCCTCCTCACTCAAAGAAGGCTTACGCCCAAACTTAACGCCCTTTTTCTTAGCAGCTTCCCGACCTTCGGTCGTTCGGGAAACGATCAGATTGCGCTCGAGCTCAGCGAAGGTCCCTATCAGCGAGACCATAGCCTTAGAAAAGGGCGTCTGCTGGCTGGTATCAATGGAACCGTCGAGAGTCTTAAGCATGGCCCCTTTGTCGTGGATGTCCTCCAATGTCTGCAAGATCATCTTCAATGAACGCCCTAGCCTATCCAGCTTTGTTACCACGACGACATCCCCCTCCCGAACAAAGCTTACTAGCTCCGCCAGCTTGCCATCGTTCTCTTCAGATGAACCTGAATGCTTGCCGTGAATGGTCTTCTCACAGCCTGATTGCCGCAGAGCTTCTAGTTGATTGTTCAGGTCCTGCTCCCTGGTGGAGACTCGAGCAAAGCCTACCCACATACACACCTCGCACTGACTGTCCGAAAATTAAAATTTCCGTACATAAAGTACGCAGAGTGTCCGAAAATATCAAAATTTGATATCGGACAGTGTCTGAATCTTCGCACAAAGTTTCGTACATTTCGTTCTCAGCTAACCCATCCGCGCTTTCCCACAATACTTTGAGAAGCAAAGGTCCAGCATTGAGCGACACTCGATGGGAGGGGCTAGGGGGGAAATTTGGAATCAGCACTAACTAGATAATTGCAGAGAAATTTTTGACCCAAATACGTTCGAACATGTATTTATTGTGAAGGCTTTCGGCGGCAGCGCCGTCAAATCAGGAAAATCACAAAGGAATGAAGATGAAACCCATTAGTCAGATGGAACTACGGTTCGGCGCGACACGAGATTCAGAAGCCCTCAGCATTGTTCCGACTGGGATCACTCTTTTCGTGGGGCCCAACAACTCCGGCAAAAGCTTAATACTTAAAGAAATTGAACGGTTTTGTAACACGTACCAGTCTACAAACAATAAAATACTTCAAAACCTAGACTTTAATGTACCGCCCTACGAGACGGTCAAAGAGGATATTGAGAGGAAGAAGACTCCACCCAACGAGAATGAGCAGGTCGGCGCAAACTCCATAATTGTTCAGCGCCTCAATGCCTACCAGGGTCAAAAGCCAAGGGAAGTTCTTCCCATCGACCAACTAGAGACCTGGGTGAACCAACGACTGCTTCCGAATCTAACGAGATTCTATTTTTCCTTTCTCACGGTTCGTCTCGATGGCGAAACTAGAACTACGCTCCTCAGACCAAACAACAGAGGCGATTTATTGGCTACACCGACCAATATATTGGCAGCCCTCTGGACAGACCCTGAAGCTCGGGCAAAGATCAGGGACCTCACTAGTGAGGCTTTCGGCACGTACTTCACCATCGACGCGCTTAATGCAAATCAGCTAAGAGCTCGGATGTCCAAGAGGCCCCCTGCCGACGAGGCCGAGGAGCAATCCTTGGACCAAAGGGCTAGAGATTTTCATCGTGATGCCACCGAAATTATTTATGCCTCAGACGGCGTTAAAGCTTTTACCGGAATGCTCGCAACCGTTCTGGGACAGGACTACAAAATCCCATTGATTGATGAGCCCGAAGCCTTTCTACATCCGCCATTGGCACGAAGATTAGGAAAAGAACTTGCTGCAGTATCAGGGTCCCGTGATGCGTGCAGTTTCATCGCAACTCACAGCGCCGACTTTTTAATGGGGTGTGTTCAAGGCAGCGACAGAGTAAACATTGTTCGACTCACACACAAAGGCGACGTATCGACCGCCCGTTTGTTAAGCCATGATCGCCTCAATGAAATCATCAAATCCCCCCTAATGCGCTCAAGTGGAGTCCTCAGTGCTTTGTTTCATGAGGGGGCTGTCGTGTGTGAAGCTGACGCCGATAGAGCTTTATATCAAGAAATCAACGATAGGCTAGCCCAGTTTGAAACCTCCAATTCATCAGAAGCTCTGTTTCTGAATGCCATAGGCAAACAATCTGTCGCCAAGATCGCAGGCCCGCTCAGAGAGATGGGTATTCCTGCCGCCATTGCCGTGGATTTTGACATCTTTAAAAAGGGAGTGGAATTCAAGCAGATGCTCAGGGAGATTTCTATAAGTTCGGCACTTATCAATACGTGGTGTCAATTTCGCGCCGAACTCGCCCAATACTGCGAGGACCATGGCGTTGATTGGAAAAAGGGAGGCATTCGCGACTTTGAAGGCGAAATGAAACCGGCAGCCGAACAATTTCTAAGGAATTTAGCAGACTATGGGATTTTCGTTGTTCCAATAGGAGAAGTTGAAGCTTGGCTGGGATACCTTAATATCCCGCCTGAGGGAGGAAAAAGAAACTGGCTACTGAACGCATTCAACACTCTAGGCCATTCAACGGACAGCGAAACCTATGTGCGTCCTGAGGAAGGTGACATTTGGGATTTCGTTCGCGATATTTCTGCATGGGTAAACAACCCGGAAAGACACGGAGTTTAGAATTAGACTCTGGGAAACTTGCTCATATTACAAACCACTGGTACAAAGTAGGCACTGAGTCGACCGTAAATGACTGTTTTAAATAGCGTATTTAACAGCTTTCTTGAACTTTGGGTTCAAGGACCACATCCGATAACGGCAGCCCGGGAAGCTTTATTTTGAGCCAGTTTATCGAGCCCCAACCGTTCGAATCCCACCCAGACACACTTTCCCGCAGCCAACTGCGTAAGTACCTACGGCAACAACGGAAGGCACTGACGTTCGAGGAGCAGCAACAGGCCGCCGAATACCTTGCGCTCAACCTGCTGAAAAACCCGGATCTGCACCGTGCGCGCCACATAGCCATCTACTTGCCCAACGATGGCGAAATCGACCCTCATCTGTATATGGACATTGCCCGGCGCAAGGGCGTGCAATTTTACTTGCCCGTACTGCACCCGATTCATCCCGGAAAGCTGGTTTTCAGCCCCTATTTCGATGGCGTTGAATTGAAGGCCAACCGGTTTGGCATACCAGAGCCGGCGTTCAGCAAGGGCCTGAAGCGACCTGTCTGGGCACTGGATGCGGTGCTGTTTCCGCTGGTTGGTTTTGACGAGAATGGCGGTCGGCTGGGTATGGGAGGAGGCTTCTATGACCGAACCTTTGCGTTCAGCCGCCTGAGGCCCGGGCTGGCACCAAAATTGATTGGTCTGGCTCATGACTTCCAGAAGATGAAAGCCTTACCGATTGAGCCCTGGGATGTGCCACTGCATAGCGTGGTTACGGACCGATACTGCTACCGGTTTAAACGGTCGTTGCCCGCCTGAACTGCGCCAATCACGACGCTATCCTGAATCCGGGGTTTGTCTTCAGAGGCGTGAATGGAAGTAAAGCCGGTAATAACAAGGCCAACAGCAAAAATCAGCACTATGGCTTTGATAATGTCAGGCTTGCCACCCATGATCCTCAGTTCCTTTAGATAAAATTGTTAAATTATTGGAAAATCAGCGGTCTATTCTTGTTTCCAAGAATTAGACGAAAGACTAACACGCATCTTCAGTTTTACAATTTTTGACAGGTTACAATTCGGTAATATTTTAACTGGAATTCGGAGTCGAATCCGGAGGCCCTCCGGACACGACTCCCGGCTCGCATTAGTCAGGCCGATGGTTACCGGCACCGAGAAACAACTGGTATGCCTCATTGTCGGTCATGTTCTCATAACGGAACCCGACCTTGTCGAGCATCGTCTCGAAGTCCTTCACTTCGTTGTCATTCACCTGCGCGCCCAGCAATACCCGACTATAGGCAGCACCATGGTTGCGGTAGTGGAACATTGAGATGTTCCAGCGGGTACCCAGAGACATCAGGAATTTCAGCAGTGCGCCCGGGCGCTCCGGGAACTCAAACTGAAATACCTTTTCATTGGTAATACTCGGCGCATGACCGCCCACCATATGGCGAATATGCTGTTTTGCCATATCACTATCGGTCAGATCCACCACCGAGTAACCATTTTCCCGCAGATCCTGTACCAGTTCATCCCGGCCCAATCCACCGGCCTGAATCTGAATGCCCACGAAAATGGTAGCGTTGGTGGCATCCGCGTATCGATAGTTGAACTCGGTGATGCTGCGCTTGTGCAGGGCGTTGATAAACGCCTTGAACGCACCCGGCCTCTCGGGGATGGTCACCGCCAGGATCGCTTCCCGTTTCTCACCGATTTCCGTGCGCTCGGAAATATAACGCAGCCGATCGAAATTCATGTTGGCGCCGCTCAGTGTCGCCACCAGATTTTCATTCTCGATCTTTTCGCGCTCAACGTATTTCTTGATACCAGCGACACCCAGCGCACCCGCCGGTTCCGAGATGGAACGGGTATCTTCGAAGATATCCTTGATCGCCGCACAGATTTCGTCGGTGGATACGGTGATTACCTCATCCACGTGATCCTTGCAGATCTCCCAGGGGTATTTGCCGATCTGCTTCACCGCCACACCATCAGCGAATATGCCAACTTCATCCAATACCACACGCTTGCCCGCTTTCATGGCTGCCTGCAGGCAATTGGAGTCTTCCGGCTCAACACCAATGATTTTGATTTCGGGACGCAGGTACTTGATATAGGCCGCCATACCGGCAATCAGGCCACCGCCACCCACGCAGATAAATACGGCATGAATGGGCTTACTGAACTGCCACATCAGTTCCATGGCCACCGTACCCTGGCCGGCAATTACATCCGGATCGTCGAAGGGCGGAATGTAAGTGTAGCCATGCTTCTCAATGAGTTCCTGGGCATGATCCGCAGCCTGGTCGAAGGCATCCCCCTTCAGCACCACCTTTGCACCGTGATCCCGCACCGAACGCACCTTGATCTCCGGGGTCGTCTGGGGCATCACAATAACCGCCTTGATACCCAGTTTCTTGGCCGCCAGCGCCACACCCTGAGCGTGATTACCGGCAGACGCGCAAATTACGCCCTTGGACTTCTGCTCCTCAGACAACTGGGCTATCCGGTTATACGCACCGCGAATCTTGAAGGAAAACACCGGCTGAAGGTCTTCACGCTTAAGCAGAATGTTATTGCCAAAGCGCTTCGAAAGACTGCGGGCTTCAGTCAGAGGCGTTTCGATGGCCACGTCATAGACGCGCGCATCGAGAATCTTCTTGATGTAGCGTTGCGGCATAGTGATTCCGGTTGTTGGTGTATGGCTGGAAAAACCGACAGTGTAGAAAGTTTGCACGGCAGCCGTCTATAAGCAGACCGCACGGAGGCGCTATAATACACACCAAACTCATCCAGATTTGCCGCCGGAGCTCCAAATGACCCAGGACGAACTCAAAAAAGCAGTTGCCAAAGCCGCTATGGACTACATCGAACCGCGGCTTGAGAGCGACAGTATCATTGGTGTTGGTACCGGAAGTACTGCCAACTTCTTCATCGACATGCTCGCGGACCTGAAAAATGAATTCGATGGTGCGGTCGCCAGCTCAGAAGCGACCGCCGAGCGCCTCAAAAGCCATGGTATTCCGGTCTACGACCTGAACAGCGCAGGTTCACTGGAGTTTTACGTGGACGGTGCCGATGAAACCAACGAGCGCCTGGAGCTGATCAAGGGCGGCGGCGGCGCACTGACCCGCGAGAAGATCGTCGCGGCTGTCGCCAGGACTTTTATATGCATTGCTGACGAATCAAAAATGGTCGGCGTGCTGGGCCAGTTTCCCTTGCCAGTGGAAGTCATCCCCATGGCCCGCAGCCATGTTGGCCGGGAAATTGTGAAACTGGGCGGAGATCCGGTCTATCGGGAAGGCGTGGTTACCGACAATGGAAATATCATCATCGACATCCATAATATGGATATTTCCAGGCCACTCCTGGTGGAAGAGCAGCTGAACAACATAGTTGGTGTTGTGACAAACGGCCTGTTCGCACGCCGCCCCGCAGACCTGCTGCTTCTGGGCACCAGCAAGGGCGTGGAAAGCATCCCCCGCAAAGGCAGCTGAATTCTGCCCCCGCATCAGGGAACCGAAAGCTGGCTGTTCGGGCCAGTTTTCTGCCTGCCAGGCCACATACCAAGCGCTTGCTTGGTATAATAATATGCGCGACACTTCATCCCATGATTTCCGATCACAGGGAGGTTTTCCGTGTCCGATTACTTCAACGACATTCATGACCAGGCCCGCCTGAGTGCCCGCAAATTCATCAGCACCCATGTGTTGCCCTATATTGACGACTGGGAAGAAGCAGGCGAGTTCCCCCGCGATCTTTACCAAAAAGCAGGCGATGCAGGCCTCCTTGGCATCGGCTTCCCGGAAATGCTCGGCGGCACGGGTGAAAACGATATTTTTCTGAAAGTGGCTGTCTCAGAGGAGCTCATGCGCTCCACATCCGGCGGACTTGTCGCCAGCCTTGGCTCACTGGACATCGGCCTGCCCCCGGTCGCCAAGTGGGCCAAAAGGGAAGTCCGTGAACAGATCGTGCCCCCGGTCCTGCGCGGAGAAAAAATCGCCGCCCTGGCCGTCACCGAACCCGGCGGTGGTTCCGATGTCGCCAACCTTAAAACGCGAGCCGTCAAAGACGGTGACCACTACACCGTCAATGGCAGCAAAACCTTCATCACCAGCGGCACCCGCGCCGACCACTACACCGTTGCAGTACGCACGGGCGGCGAAGGCCACGGGGGAATCAGCCTGCTGCTTATAGACAGGGACATGCCCGGCTTCTCTACTGGAAAAAAGCTCCGGAAGATGGGGTGGTGGGCCAGCGATACCGCCGAACTCTTCTTCGAAGACTGCCGCGTTCCCGCCGAGCGCCTGATTGGCGCCGAGAATGCTGGTTTCATTGCCATCATGAGCAATTTCCTCGCCGAGCGCCTGATGCTTGCCATCATGGCCTACATGACTGCCCAGCTCGCCTACGAGGCGGCCCTGGACTATAGCCAGCAGCGCCAGGCCTTTGGCCGGAACATCGCCGGCTTCCAGATCACCCGCCACAAACTGGTGGACATGGCTACCCAGATAGACGTGGCCCGGGAATACACCTACCGTTGCGCGGCGCTGATGCAAGCGGGCAAGAACCCGATCAAGGAAGTCGCGATGGCAAAAAACTTCTCGGTAGACGTATGCGAGAAAGTTACCCGGGAAGCCGTCCAGCTGTATGGCGGCATGGGATACATGCGCGAATCGGTGGTGGAACGGCTTTACCGGGATGCCAAAATCCTCTCCATTGGCGGCGGTACGACCGAGATTATGAAGGAGCTGATAGCCAAGCAGATCCGGCTTTGAAGACTGCGACTTGTGAGGAAGCCAGATGCCGGGTTGCGAGCGCCCTCGCTCACGACCAAGGTTTAGTTTCGAACTGCAGGATACTCCCGTATAATTGCGCCCACTTTTTAAGCGCAGTTAAACGTACCGTTAACGTACCAGGAAGGATCGCACATGCAATTCGACAACATTCCCGCAGGCAAGAACCCGCCTGAAGACATCTACGTTGCCATCGAAATTCCGGCCAACAGCTCCCCGGTCAAGTACGAACTGGACAAAGACATGGGCGCGCTGCTGGTAGACCGTTTCATGGCCACGCCCATGTTCTACCCGGCCAACTACGGCTTTATCCCGCACACCCTGGCCGACGACGGCGACCCGCTGGACGTACTGGTTGTTACTCCGTACGCGGTTCAGGCTGGCTCGGTTATCCGCTGTCGTCCGGTGGGCGTGCTGAACATGGAAGATGAAGCCGGTGGTGACGCCAAACTGGTTGCCGTTCCGCACGACAAGCTGACAACCACTTACCACAATGTAAAAGAAATCACCGATCTGCCGGAGCTGCTGCGCGACCAGATCAAGCACTTCTTCGAGAACTACAAGACTCTCGAGCCGGGCAAGTGGGTCAAGGTACAAGGCTGGGACAACGCCGACGCTGCCAAAAAAGCCATCATGGATTCAGTCAACGCTTATAAAGGCTGACCAGTTTCTCGATGCATAAAAAAACCGGGCGTTCAGCCCGGTTTTTTTATGCATGCCAGTAAACGGTTCTGATTAGCCCCGGGATAACAGATCCCGCATGTCACTGATCGCGGCGCTGGCACGGGAGATATAAGCCGCCATGGTAAGAGAGTGATTGGCCATAATCCCAAAACCACTGCCATTCAGGATAATGGGGCTCCACATCGCGCCCTGGGCACCTTCAAGCTCGATAATAATCTGTTTGACACTCGCCATTGCATTCTTGTCCCGCAACACCTTCCGGAAATCGACCTCGATAGCACGGAAAATGTGCAGCAAAGCCCAGGCACTGCCCCGAGCCTCGTAAAACACATCATCAATCTTGGTCCATGGGGTTTTTACGTCGCTCGAGCCGGTCTCTTCTGCAAGGGGGTCGGCTTCATCCACATTGTCGACTGCATCAGATACGGATGCCTTACCCACACTTTCACCCAAGGTGCGCGAGAGGCTACCTAAACGTGTTTCCAGGTCAGCCAGCCAGTTACTCAGGTTATCCGCACGCGCAAAGAACTGCGCATTGGCCTGCCCCGGATTGGATAGCCGGTTCAAATAACTCTTCAACGCATCAATACCACGACGATACTCCGCCTCCGTGGACGGAATCGCCCAGCTACCGCTGTCGAAATGTAACTGTGGCTCCGCAATAATCAGATCGGGGTCTTCCGCAGACTGGCTTTGGGAACGGGCAATGTCGCGACGCATGGCCCTGGACAGATCGCGCAGCTGAACCAGTACACCAAATTCCCAGCTGGGCATGTTATCCAGCCAAAGTCCCGGCGGAAAAATGTCGTTGGAGATGTAGCCGCCCGGCTTGTGCAGAAGTGTTTCGGCAATACGAATCATGGTCACGGTAGTTACAAAACCCGTTACCGGCTCGCGCTCCATTGTATTGGACACCGATCGAGTGTGTTCCCGGACAGAAAAGGTCTCGGGCTCACTGCTCCAGTACATTCCCAGAATCACAGCCACCAGCATATAGACGACCAAAACTGCCAGCACGAATTTGCCGATCACACCGTTGCCGCCAGCATAATCCTGAACATCGTCTTTCTTGTCCCTGAAATACTGTCTGATTTTGCCTGGCATAGACTCTTAATCCCCTGTCGATTGGTTGTCAGCAGCAAACGGCCGACCAAGATGGTAACCCATGGCCCCGTCAATACCCAGTTTAGAGAGTACAGAGTATTCCGCCGCAGTTTCCACTCCGGTAGCAAAAACCTTCACCCCCCGACTATGAGCAATGGAGAGCACAGACTCCAGATAGAAGCGGTTGTCCGCATGGGTATCAATATCGTGAATGAAACTATTATCAACACGCAATGCCTGGAACTGCAGATTCCTGAGATAGTTGAAGGGCACCCCGCCGACTCCAAACCGATCCACCAGCACCGACACGCCGAGACGTCCCAGTGCCCTGACCAGCAAACCCACCGCTGTACGATGGTGGTGGATAGTATGCTCTGAAATCCCGATCCACAGGTTACGGGCGCTGGGACCCGCTTCTTCAAGCATGCCAATCGCATCTTTGCGGAAAAACTCACTGGCCACGGAGGCACTGCCAAGGGAAACTGCCAGGGGCTGGCCCGGCCTCTTGCCCAAACGCGCCAGCACCTGTTGAATGAGCAGCCGGTCAAGATCTGCAATCAAGCCAAAGCGCTCAGCCATGGGAACGAATACACCCGCTTTCAGGGGGCCGTCCGCGCTTTCAATCCGCGAGAATACCTGATGATAGACCGGCCCCTCCTGCTGGTCACTCACCATCGGCTGCAACCACAGTGAAAGCGCCTTGTCACGGATGGCCTGACTGATGATAACCCGCCAGGTTTCCAGGTTGTGGTGGCCGTTTTTCTCGGGGTCCGCAAAATGACAGGCCGATTCCCCGCCGTCCTGGGCCAGACGTAAAGCCTCGTCAGCCGCGGCCATGAGATCCCGGGCACCGCGACCCGCCCCGGTGCGCGCCATACCGGCATGAACTGCCGTATCCATTGGGGCGGCCATGCCCGCATACACGCCATCCAGCTCGGCCACCAGATCACGACACCAGACACTTGCGTCCGCAGGCACCACCCCGGGCACGAAGATGGAAAATTCTGCACCCGTCCGACGGCTGGCAAAAGAACCGACATGCACTTCCAGGAAATTGTGAATCACCGCGGCGATGCGCAACAGCAAACGGTCAGCTTCGCTGCGACCACAGGCCTGATTAAAACGCGCGAAGTCCGATAACTGAACCAGCATCAGAACCCCGGGCGCCGCCTTTTCTTCGGATTCCACCTCCACCTTCAAACGCTGGTCAAAAGCACTGCGGCTCGACAGGCCGGTTACCGAATCCTCGTTATTCAACCGACGCAGGTGCTGGATCAGCTTTGCCTGACCTTCAAAAAGCTGCCCCAGATCGTCCGCCATCTGATTCATTGCGGTAGTCACCTGGTTCAGCTCCCGGGTTGACCGAACCGTCACCCGACGCCGAAAATCCCGTTGCCCGAGAGCCTGCGCCTGCATCTCCAAAGCATGCAGAGGGCGTAGTGTTCGCTGAAGCAACAGGTACAGGGCAAAAAGACCGATGCCTCCGAATATGGTTGCACCTCCAACCAGCCCGACAGCAATTCTCCACAAGTCCTCGTAGGCTCGCCCCGGATGACTGATAACTTGAACCTTGCCAAGCCGGGTCCAGCCCCGAACGACTTCCGCTTCGGCCACCGGCAGCTTCAGGTTTGCGATCGAACGAAACCAGGGCGGCACGCCAATGTCATTCAGTGTCATTGAGCGGCCAGCCACCTCGCCGCCCTTATGATTCAGATACTTCACGGAAAGGTAGCGACCACTGTCGAACACCGCATCAATCAGGGAGGCTGCAGCCACGGGATCGCGGGCATCAATGGCATTTGAAAGGGACAGACCGACAGCCGTGGCGCCATCACGGGCATGCCCGGCAAGCTGCTCGGACACATAGTCACGGAAATAACCGAAACTGGTAACAAAGCCCGCAATCAGGATCAGTACCAGCAAGGCCCCGGTAAAAAGGAGGAGCAAGGTTCGCAGGGTGACGACGCCCTGCTGCTTTCGCTCAATATTGATGTGCTTCCTTGCCATGGAGGACTTCTCCGATTGGCTGTCTGCCGCCCGGCTGACGGATTGTGACCTGCAGCGCAGAGTTGACAAACATTTACATAGCGCCACCTACGCCGACAACACTAAACACTATAGACTCTGGAAAAGGACTAAGGTTGAAAAAAATCATTCAGACTAGGGAAAACGACTAAAAACGAAAAGCGATACAGGCCGGAGCACAATGAACGACGAAAGCCAGAAAGAAAAACTCAGGCAGCATTTCGCACGACGTGTGACAACCCAGGCCCGGGTTGTTCTGGATACCTGGCAAAAGATTCATGAAGACCGGAACATGTCCGCTGCGCATCGCGGTGAATTTGCTGCAGCTACGGACAAACTGGTGCGCTATGCCCAGCGCTTTGAAATGGCCAGCCATACAGACGCTGGCAAGAAGGTTCTGGGGCTACTGGAAAACTGGGATAGCGATACCCCGCTGGACGATACGCTTGAGCGGCAGATTCAGGACGCCATTGAAACGCTCTCGCGAAGCACCCTTCGTCGCACCGATCACGAAAATACAGAAGCGCCGCACCAATATCGCCGCACACCGGTTTACATCGCCCTGTCCAACCAGGAAATGGCCGGCCGCCTGATTCGCCAGCTTGAGTTTTTCGGGTTTCGGGCATCTGCATTCACCACCGCGTCGGAATTGATCGAAGCCTGCGCCCTGCATAAGCCCGAAACCATCCTGATGGACGTTAACTTTGGCAACGATGTTAATGCGGGCATAGCCACCATCGAACACCTGCAGGAACGCCACGACACCCCAATCCCGATCATTTTCATGAGCGATGAAGATGGCACCATTGAAACCCGCTTGCGGGCCTCGCGGTCGGGCGGGGAAGAGTTTTTCTACCCGGCAGTGGATCCGGGCCAACTGATTGAGAAGATCGAAACTTACACCCACGGCAACACCGTGGAGCCCTACAAGGTTCTGGTTCTGGATGATTCCCGGGCTCAGGCGAAGTACATGGAAACGGTGCTGAAAAAGGCCGGCATGACCGCCCACATCATCACGGACCCGATGCAGATCATTAATGCCCTGGAAGAGTTTTCTCCCGAGATCATCATTCTGGACATGTACATGCCTGGTTGCACCGGCATGGAAATCGCACGGGTGATTCGCCAGCAAGACCGCTTCCACAGCGTGCCCATCATTTATCTGTCGGCCGAAGAGGACGTTACCAAACAGTTGCACGCCATGAGCCTCGGCGGAGACGATTTCCTGACCAAGCCGATTGACCCAAAACACCTGATCGCCACCATCCACAACCGCGGCCGTCGGGCGCGATCATTGCTCGCACTGATGATTCGGGACAGTCTCACTGGCCTGTACAATCACACTCACACCCTGCATCTGCTGGAACAGGAAATCGTCCGGGCCCGGCAGAAGGATCAGCCCCTCTGTTTTGCAATGATCGACATCGACTACTTCAAGAAGGTCAACGACACCTTCGGCCATCCGATAGGCGATCGCGTGTTGCGCAGCCTGTCAATGTTCCTCAAACAGCGCCTGCGCAAAACCGATCATATTGGCCGATACGGAGGTGAGGAATTCGCCATCATCCTGCCAGACACACGGCCCAGTGATGCCCGCAATGTCCTCAATGAAATTCGCGAGCGTTTCTCCGAACTGTTGCAGCCCGCCGGGGATCGTGAATTCAACGTCACATTCAGTTGTGGCGTGGCAAGCTGGCAGAATGAAAGCTCCCAGGCCTTCTGTGAGCGGGCCGACCGCGCCCTTTACACGTCCAAGGAGCACGGCCGCAACTGCGTCACGCTCGCAGGCAGCTGATCCCACGTCGCCAGACCGGGTGTTTCCCGCCTGGTGACGCTTCTTTATGAAACCAACGTCGTATAGAAGTTCCCTCCTCCCTTTACGACAATGATTGTCATCAGCGGAAAGTTCCCGCTTCTATTCAAGAGCCGTCTTTTTACGACCAATGGACAACATGGATGATTGTCAAAAAGTGTTGATCTGAGCTAAACAAGTACTCACCATTGGTGGAAAGTGCCGTCATTTTCGGCGATCCTGAATAAAAGACATTAAGGCAGACTGAACCATGTCGACAATTCTCGTGCTCCATGGCCCCAATCTCAACATGCTCGGCACCCGCGAGCCTGGGGTATATGGCTACGAGACTCTGTCCGACATCGACGACCGGTTGCGGCAAAAAGCTGCGGAGAAGGAGCATCATCTGTTGCACCTTCAGTCCAACGCTGAATATGAGCTGATCGAGCGGGTTCACGAAGCTCGGGGCGAAGGCGTGGATTTCATCATTATCAATCCGGCTGCTTTCACCCACACCAGCATTGCCCTGCGGGACGCCATGCTGGCTTCGGGCATTCCCTTTATCGAAGTGCATCTTTCCAACGTCCACGCGCGGGAATCCTTCCGCCACCAATCCTATTTTTCCGATATCGCCGAGGGCGTTATCTGCGGGCTGGGCAGCCAGGGGTACGATCTCGCTCTCCAGGCGGCCCTACAACGAATTCACCGATAGACCAGACATAACGGGACTGGAATAACTATGGATATTCGCAAGATCAAGAAACTAATCGAGCTGCTCGATGAATCCGATGTCGAGGAACTGGAGATTCATGAGGGAGATGACTCTGTTCGCATCTCCCGCCGCCGCGAACAACCTGCCGGCACCCAGTACCTGAGCCATTACCCGGCGCCGGCGCCACAGCATGCCCCTGCACCGGCGCCCGAGCCGGCTGCACCGGCGCAGACCGAATCCGCTCCGGCAGCGCCGAGCGGCCACTCCCTCAAGTCGCCCATGGTTGGCACCTTCTACCGCTCCCCGTCACCCACCGCCAAGGCCTTTGTTGAAGTTGGCCAGTCGGTAGAAGCGGGTGAGGTTGTCTGCATCGTGGAAGCGATGAAGATGATGAACCAGATCGAGGCCGACAAGAGCGGCACCGTGAAAGAAATTCTGGTCGAGAACGGCCAGCCGGTGGAGTTTGATCAGCCCCTGATCGTCATTTCCTGAACTCGGTGATTGCTACTCATGGCCATGTTAGAAAAAGTTCTGATCGCAAACCGGGGTGAAATTGCCCTCCGGATTCTGCGTGCCTGCAAGGAGTTGGGCATCAAAACAGTGGCTGTGCACTCACAGGTCGACCGCGACCTGATGCACGTGAGGCTGGCAGACGAATCTGTCTGTATCGGCCCCAACAGCCCCCTGGAAAGCTACCTCAACATTCCGACAATCATCAGCGCTGCGGAAGTCACGGACTCCGTCGGCATTCATCCCGGCTATGGCTTTCTCGCAGAAAATGCGGATTTCGCCGAGCAGGTCGAAAAAAGCGGTTTCCGCTTCATTGGCCCGAAAGCGGACACTATCCGCCTGATGGGCAACAAGGTCTCTGCCATCAGCGCCATGATCAAGGCCGGTGTACCAACGGTTCCTGGTTCCGATGGACCGCTGACCGATGATGATGAGCGAACGCTGAAAATCGCGCGCAAGATCGGCTACCCGGTCATGATCAAGGCAGCATCTGGCGGCGGTGGCCGCGGCATGCAGGTAGTCCATTCCGAAGCAGCACTGCTCAAGGGTGTACAGATCACCCAGAGCGAAGCCCGGAACGCCTTCGGTGATCCCACCGTATACCTGGAAAAATTCCTGGAAGCCCCGCGTCACGTGGAAGTTCAGGTATTGGCGGACATGCACGGCAACTGTATTCACCTGGGCGATCGCGACTGCTCCATGCAACGCAGGAACCAGAAGGTTATTGAAGAGGCGCCGGCACCGAACGTCGACCCGACATCCCGGGAACGGACACTCAAGGCCTGCGTGGATGCCTGCAAGGAAATCGGCTACGTGGGTGCCGGAACCTTTGAGTTCCTTTACCAGGACGGTGAATTCTATTTCATCGAAATGAACACCCGGGTTCAGGTGGAACATCCGGTTTCCGAGATGGTGACTGGCGTCGATATCGTGCGCGAGCAGCTCCGCATTGCGAGCGGATTGCCACTGCAGTATTCCCAGGATGATATTCATATTTCCGGGCACGCCATCGAGTGCCGGATCAACGCAGAAGATCCAAAGACCTTCGTGCCCAGCCCAGGCAAGGTAAAGCACTTCCATGCCCCCGGCGGCAATGGTATTCGCGTCGATTCGCACCTTTACAGTGGTTACACGGTGCCACCATTCTACGATTCGCTCGTGGCCAAGCTGATTACCTGGGGCGATGACCGTGAAATCGCCCGACGGCGCATGAAGAATGCTCTGGACGAGCTGGTTATCGAAGGCATCAAGACCAATCAACCCCTGCACAGGAATCTGGTACGCGATGGTGGCTTTAAACAGGTAGACTTCACCATTCATTACCTCGAGAAACTGATGCGGGACTAATGTCCCGTATCACCAATGCAGGAAAGCGTATGCCCTGGATACAACTCCAGATCCCGGCTGATCCCGACAATGCGGATCAGCTGGAGGATCTGCTCATGGAAATGGGCGCAGATGCCGTCTCCATGGAAGATGCCGCCGATCAGCCCCTCTACGAACCAGACCCCGGCACCACTCCTCTTTGGAGCCAGACGACCGTTACCGGCCTTTTTCAATCGGACCGGGAGATCGATCAGCTATGCGCGGATATCCGCAATGCCTGGCACCAGCAAAGCCAGCAAAGCCTGGCCGAGATAGAGGTCACCCTGGTTGAAGACAAGGACTGGGAACGGGCGTGGATGGATGACTTCCACCCCCTGAAATTCGGTGAAAGGCTCTGGATCGTACCCAGCTGGCATGATGCCCCGGATCCGGACGCCGCCAATCTGATGCTTGATCCGGGCCTTGCCTTCGGAACCGGAACCCACCCGACCACAGCGCTTTGCCTGGAGTGGCTGGACGGGCAGGACGTTCAGGCCAAGCAGGTCATCGACTACGGCTGTGGTTCGGGAATTCTGGGCCTGGCTGCCCTGTTGCTCGGTGCCGATCACGTTATCGGTGTCGATACCGATTCCCAGGCGCTGGAGGCCAGCCGCGAAAATGCCCGCCGCAACGGTGTTGACGAGAGCAAACTGGATCTCTATCTGCCAGAGAATGAGCCCGACACCAAAGCGGACGTCATGCTCGCCAATATTCTCGCTCAGCCCTTGATCGGCCTTGCTCCACATCTGGCCGCGCTGACGCGCCCTGGCGGAGACCTGGCTCTGTCGGGCATCCTCTCTCATCAGGCGCGGGAAGTGATGGACGCCTACGAGCCCTGGTTTGTCATGGATGAGCCTGAACAGCGTGAAGAATGGGTCCGTCTCACAGGACGGCGCAACGACAGATGACGAATGCAGCCTTAACGACTAAACTCCGTCACTCGTAGCCTAGTCGCTTTCAGGAAGGAAGTATGAGCCAGAGCAGTCTGCAGACACAATGCCCCAATTGTCAGACCCGATTCCGGGTCACTGATGAACAGCTTGGTATTGCCAAGGGCAAGGTGCGCTGCGGGAACTGTATGGAGGTATTCAACGCCATTCAACACCAGGTTGTACCGGGAACTGCGAAGGCCGCAACCTCGCCAGCAACCGGCGCCCAGTCTGATGGCGCCAGCGCCTCCACCTCTACGAGCCCGCATCCCACGGAAGAAAATTTTGTCTTTGCGGATAACCCCGAAGAAGATGCGGCCGACGGCCCTTATGCGGGCAGCAAGACCTCATTTTCTGACGATGAGCTGAGTGACAGTTTCCGCACGTTTGACGACAGGGCCGCCTCAGACTTCCCGGACGCTGACGACGACACCGCCGGTCAAAAAATTGATGAAAGCTGGGCAGAAGCAATTCTTGAAGATAATGACCACTCGTTTTCTGCACCTGAAGCAAGGAAGAAATCAGTAGATCCGGCACCAAAACCCGAACCAGCCTCTGAAGAGCGAACACCTGGCGCCCGGTCCCACGCGAAACACGATCAGCCGGAACCTGCCAGGTTATCAGCCCGGGAGACCGAGTCAGGCTTCAGGGCAGAAGAGGAAACGGCGTCCGCCCCGACGGCGGCAGATGATTTCTTCGAGCCGTTTCAGGACGAGCCCGAATATGACTTCGACCGACAGGACGACCAGCGCGCTGAGCCAATGGCAGCCACGGTCCAGTTCAACGACCTTCGTCGTGACCCGGTCGCAGTCGGGGGTAATGGTAGCGGCAAGCTGCGCACTGTGATCTGGACCATGGTCGTCCTGGCCCTGGCTGGCACTCTGGTGGCGCAGGTCGTCTGGTTCCAGTTCGACCGACTTTCATCCATTCCCGAGCTGCGCCCCTTTTACGAAAAGGGGTGTGAGCTGGCAGGCTGCAAACTGAAGCCTCTGATCAATGTCGACGCCATCCAGAGCCGCAAACTGGTCGTCCGAACCGATCCGGACAATCGCAGCCAACTGCTGGTGGATGCCGTTATCATCAACCGGGCGGCTTTTGAGCAACCCTTCCCCGCCATTGCACTGACCTTTTCCAACCTCAACGGGGATATTGTCGCGCAAAGCATTTTCTTGCCTGAAGAATACCTGGCCGGAGAAGGCCGAAACCTGGACGCCATGCCGCGGAGTACACCAGTGCGCATAGCCATTAACATTCGTGACCCCGGTCGGGATGCAGTGAACTACAACATCAACTTCCGCTCGGTTTCACCCTGAGGTCGTAAGCGAGTATTTACTCGACATTGAAGGGTGACCCCCACCGACTAGAACAAAAGTCAACCAAAAAGAACGAAAAATAATCAGCTTTTTCGCAGTCAAGCCCCTTCAATCACGCTTCCCCCGGCGGTATCATTAGCGCCCTTCGGACCTGGATCGGTTATTTATTGAACAGCCGTTCAGATCCGACTCTTGCTTAACCCGCTGTGACACGGACTCAGATCATGCTGCCAACGGCAAAAATCGGGCCGTACACGTTGCCCAACCCGCTCATTGCTGCGCCCATGGCCGGCGTGACAGACCGTCCCTTCCGGCTTTTATGCCGCAGGATGGGTGCTGGACTGGCGGTGTCAGAAATGGTCATAGCGGACAGCAAGCTCTGGCATACGCGAAAATCCCGGACACGCCTCAACCACCAGGGCGAACCCGAGCCGCGCTCTGTGCAGATCGCCGGCGGTGACCCGGATATGCTGGCCGATGCAGCCCGACAGAACGCTGAATTCGGCGCCCAGATCATCGACATCAACATGGGTTGTCCGGCCAAGAAGGTGTGTAACAAGGCGGCAGGCTCAGCCCTGATGAAAGATGAGAGCCTCGTTGGCGAGATTCTGAAAGCCGTCGTCAATGCAGTGGACATTCCGGTCACACTGAAGATGCGCACAGGCTGGGATTCAGATAACCGCAACGCGTCGATCATTGCCCGGATGGCAGAGGACGCCGGCATCCAGGCCCTGGCAATCCATGGTCGTACCCGCGCGGACAAGTACAACGGTGACGCCGAGTACGACACCATCGCCGAGGTCAAATCCCGGGTGCAAATCCCGGTATTCGCCAACGGTGATATCACCTCACCGGAAAAAGCACAGTACGTGCTGAAGCACACAGGCGCGGACGGCCTGCTTATTGGCAGGGGGGCCCAGGGACGCCCCTGGATTTTCCGGGAAATCCTCCATTATCTGGAGACCGGGAAGCATCTGCCGGAACCACCCCTGGATGAGGTGGAACAGGTTCTGATCGAGCACCTGATTGAGCTGCACAGCTTCTACGGTGAGAAAATGGGTGTGCGTATCGCCAGAAAGCATGTGGGCTGGTACCTCCAGTCCCACGACGAAAGCAAACAGTTCCGTAAATGCTTCAACGCTATCGACGATGGGCTGGAGCAGAAAGACAGCATTCAACAGTACTTTGCAGGCTTACGAAATGGAGAGGTATTCGCAGCATGACCGCTGAGACTTTGGTAAATGACACTCTGAGCACTCCAGCCAACGATGATATTCATCAGCTGCAGACGATAAACAGCAGCGGCAATAGCGTCACTCTGCGTGACAGCGTCGAGGTTGCCCTGAAAAACTACTTCGCCCAGCTGGATGGCGCTCCCGTAACCGAGGTGTACCAGCTGGTACTCTCCGAAGTGGAGGCCCCACTGCTGGAACAGGTTATGAAGTACACCCGCAACAATCAGACCAAGGCGTCCACCATGCTTGGACTGAACCGCGGCACCCTGCGCAAAAAGCTGAAGCAGTACGGTCTGCTATAATCCAGACACCCTGTCTTCATAAGGGCCTCCCGGAAACCATTCGCGAGGCCCTTATTCGTTCATCTCCAGCGAAGAAAGTGAATCATGGCAAACCAGGCTAACTCCCCAGTCCGTCGCGCTCTGATCAGCGTGAGTGATAAAACCGGCATCGTCGACTTCGGCCGGACCCTGACCGAACGCGGTATCGAACTGCTCTCCACCGGAGGCACTTTCCGCCTCCTGAAGGAAAACAACATCCCGGTTACTGAAGTATCAGACCACACCGGATTCCCGGAAATGATGGACGGTCGGGTGAAAACCCTGCACCCGAAAATTCATGGTGGCATTCTCGGCCGTCGTGGCACCGACGACGCGATCATGGATGAGCATGGCATTGACCCGATCGATATGGTCGTCGTCAACCTTTACCCGTTCGAGGAAACCGTCGCCAGTCCGGACTGCGACCTGCCGACGGCCATTGAGAATATCGACATTGGCGGACCCACGATGGTTCGTGCTGCCGCCAAGAACCATAACGATGTGGCTATCGTTGTTAATGCCTCCGATTACAGCCGGGTTCTGAAAGAGCTCGCAGACAACGACGGCGAACTGACCTACAGCACCCGTTTCGACCTGGCGGTGAAAGCCTTTGAACACACCGCAGGCTATGACGGTGCCATTGCCAACTATCTGGGTGGCCGCACGCCGGACAACGACAACGCCGAGTTCCCACGCACCTTCAATGCCCAGTTCGTGAAGGTCCAGGACATGCGTTATGGTGAAAACCCGCACCAGCGGGCGGCTTTCTATGCCGAGCGCAACCCGAAGGAGGCCTGCGTCGCAACCGCCAAACAGTTGCAGGGCAAGGAACTCTCCTACAACAACGTCGCCGATACCGATGCTGCACTTGAATGTGTGAAGCCGTTTGCGGATCCGGCCTGCGTGATCGTCAAGCACGCCAACCCGTGCGGCGTTGCTATCGGTGCGGACATCCACCAGGCCTACGACCTGGCCTTTGCCACCGACCCGACCTCAGCGTTCGGTGGCATCATCGCCTTCAACCGGGAACTGGACGCGGAAACCGCCAGGGCGATCATTGATCGCCAGTTCGTGGAAGTGATCATCGCCCCGACCGTCGCTCCCGAAGCGGTTGAACTGGTCGCCGCCAAGAAAAACGTGCGCCTTCTGGCGTGTGGCGACATCGATGGCGCACGCGCCCAGACCATGGACTACAAGCGTGTAACGGGCGGGCTGCTGGTTCAGGACCGAGACCTGGGCATGGTGGCCATGGAAGACGTCAAAATGGTTACCGAGCGTCAGCCGTCCGAGGAAGAGCTGAATGACCTGCTGTTCGCCTGGGAAGTTGCCAAGTACGTCAAGTCCAACGCCATCGTCTACGCCAAAACCGGGCGCACCATTGGCGTTGGCGCGGGCCAGATGAGCCGTGTCTACAGCGCCAAGATCGCCGGCATCAAAGCCGCCGACGAGAATCTGGAGGTGAAGGGGTCCGTCATGGCTTCCGATGCCTTCTTCCCTTTCCGCGACGGTATCGACGCAGCTGCCGCGGCGGGGATTACGGCCGTTATCCAGCCGGGCGGGTCAATGCGCGACCAGGAAGTGATCGATGCCGCCAATGAACACGGCATTGCCATGGTATTCACCGGTATGCGCCATTTCCGCCACTGATCCCGGATAAGCTAAAGGATTCTGAATATGAACATTCTTGTGATCGGCAACGGCGGACGCGAACACGCCCTGGCCTGGAAAGCAGCCCAGTCACCAGATGCAGACAGGGTGTTTGTTGCCCCCGGCAACGCCGGTACCGCACGCGAACCCGGACTGGAAAACGTCGATATTGATGTTATGGACATTGATGGGCTGGGCAACTTTGCCGCCACCAACAACGTCGGACTGACCATCGTCGGCCCGGAAGCGCCTCTGGTCGCCGGCATCGTCGACAGATTCGACGAGCGCGGCCTGCGGGTTTTCGGCCCCAGCGCCGGAGCGGCCCAGCTAGAAGGCTCCAAAGCTTTCACCAAGGACTTTCTGGCACGCCAGAAGATCCCAACGGCGGCCTACGCCAACTTCACCGACGTGGACCAGGCCCTGGCCTATGTGCGTGAACAAGGTGCTCCCATCGTAGTCAAGGCCGACGGCCTGGCCGCAGGTAAAGGCGTCATTGTGGCGATGACGCTTGAGGAAGCAGAAGACGCCATTCGCGACATGCTCGCGGGCAACGCCTTTGGCGATGCCGGCAGCCGTGTAGTCGTAGAGGAATTCCTGGACGGCGAGGAAGCAAGCTTCATCGTTATGGTGGATGGTGAGCACGTGCTCCCTATGGCCACCTCCCAGGACCACAAGCGGGTCGGCGATGGCGATACTGGCCCCAACACCGGTGGTATGGGCGCATACTCTCCCGCACCGGTTGTCACCGCTGACGTACACCAGCGCATCATGGACGAGGTAATCTATCCGACCGTACGCGGCATGAGCGCAGAAGGGCAGCCCTACAAGGGTTTCCTGTACGCAGGTCTGATGATCGACACCAGCGGTGCTCCCAAGGTTATTGAGTTCAACTGTCGCTTCGGCGATCCGGAAACCCAGCCAATCATGCTGCGCATGCAGTCTGACCTGGTGGAACTCTGCGATGCCGCTATCGACGGAAAGCTTGATCAGTGCAGCTCTGACTGGGACGACCGCGCCTCTGTAGGAATCGTGCTCGCCGCCGGTGGCTATCCGGGCAGCTACAACAAAGGTGACGTTATTTCCGGCCTGCCAGAGACCGAAATCGAAGGCGAGAAGGTATTTCACGCCGGGACACGGCTCAACGGCGATCAGGCAGTGACCAACGGCGGACGCGTGCTGTGTGCAACGGCCCTGGGTAATACGGTTACCGAAGCCCAGAAACGGGCGTATGAGCTGGCGGCAACCATCCAGTGGGATGGTGCGTTTTATCGCAAGGACATTGCATATCGGGCCATTGCCCGGGAGCAATCCTGACCCGGCACACGGAATCGAAGCCCGGTCATTGACCGGGCTTTTTTATGGGATATTGTAAGGCGCTGCACAGGATGTCTCTTCGCCGTCACCACCAGGAGCCTTACATGTCTCGCCAAGCCCCGCTTACCCTGTTTTTTATTCTGCTCACCGCCCTGCTCCTCAGCGCCTGCTCACGACAGAGTCTTTATGAAACCGCTATCAATCTGGAGCGCAGCAGCGCCGGACTTGAAGCCGACAGCATTCAGGTGGGAGAACTTGAGATCGCGTACCTCCAAAACGCGGAACGGAACAACGGCGATAACATCGTCATGATCCATGGCTTCGGCGCTAACAAGGATAACTGGACCCGCTTTGCCAACGAACTGACCGGTGACTTCAATGTTTATGCCATCGACCTTCCCGGGCATGGAGAGAGCAGCAAACCCCTGGATCTCGGATACCGCCTCGACGAGCAGGTCGCACATCTGGCCGATATTCTGAAGGCATTGGACGTTGGCGAGGCACACATGATGGGCAACTCCATGGGCGGTGCCATTACCGCCCTTTACGCCGCCGCCTATCCCGAACAGGTCAAGACTGCAGTATTGTTCGACCCGGCAGGGATTGTGGAGTACGAGAGTGAACTTGTGGACCTGGTTCTGGATGGTGACAATCCGCTGATTCCCTCCAGGCCCGGAGACCTTGATCGGCTGATGGATTTCGCACTCGAAAAAAAGCCCTTTGTGCCCTGGCCAGTTCTTGGCGTGATGGAAGAAAAGGCCATCGCCAACCAGGCGGTGAACAAGGTCATTTTCGCGGCTCTTCGCGACAGCAGGTATGAATTGGAGTTCCGCAACACCATTACCCGTATTCAGGATCCGGTTCTGATCATCTGGGGCCGTGAAGACCGGGTAATCAACTATCGGAACGGCGAGCTGTTCGTTGAAGCCATTCCGGATGCTCGCCTGAAAGTTCTGGATGGCATTGGCCATGCCCCCATGATTGAAGCTCCCGAAGAATCCGCCAGGTTGTTCCTCGATTTTATCGACGCTCACCGGTGATCAAATCAAAATCCGAGTAAATTCAGACAGATTCCACCTTGCTCGACTACACTGAGCTGACAAAACAGGATAGCCTTACAGGCATTGTCCAGTGTTACCTGAAAGAATGACTCATGCCTGAAGCTCTGTGGATCTCATTTGCGTTCGCCCTTGGCCTCACGGTCAAGGCTATCGGCTTACCCCCGCTGGTAGGCTACCTTGCTGCCGGCTTCGTCCTTAGCGGTCTGTCTGCCACCACCGGCATGACCATAGAATCCACCGATGCCCTCGAACATATCGCGCATATGGGCGTCCTTCTGCTGCTGTTTACTGTTGGCCTCAAGCTGAAACTGCGCTCCATCATCAGCCCGGAAGTCATCGGCGGTAGCCTGCTGCACTTCGGCATAACCTGTGTGGTTTTTACGCCAGGCCTTTATCTGCTGCTGGATCTTTCATGGCAGACCTCATTCATGCTGGCCATAGCCCTGTCGTTCTCCTCAACCGTTCTTGCAGCCAAGGTCCTGGAATCCAAGAGAGAGCTTCGTGCTTTCCATGGCCGGGTCGCCATCGGCATCCTGATCATGCAGGATCTGATCGCGCTGGTCGTTATGAGCCTCGCCGCTGGCCAGTCACCGTCCCAGTGGGCACTGATCGTGTTTGGCCTGCCCCTGCTCAGGCCCGCGCTGTTCCGACTGCTTGATGCCAGTGGTCACGATGAACTCCTGGTTTTGCTTGGCCTTTTGCTGGCGCTCGTATTGGGAGGCTACGGATTCGAATCCGTGGGGCTGAGCTCGGAACTCGGCGCCCTGGTGTTCGGCGCGATGCTGGCGAGCCATCCACGTTCCCAGGAGCTATCCAAGTCCCTCTGGAGCGTGAAAGAAGTCTTCCTGGTTGGTTTTTTCCTGCAGATCGGAATCGGCGGACTGCCCGACAGCCAGGCACTGGCCTTTGCCCTGGTAGCCGCGCTGGTCCTGCCTCTGAAAGGCATTCTTTTTTTCTTCCTGCTGCTGGCCTTCCGGCTCCGCGCCCGAAGTGCCTTCCTGAGCTCGCTCGCACTGACCAACTACAGCGAATTCGGACTCATTGTCGCAAGCATTGCCCTACCGCAGTGGCTGGTGCCCCTGGCCATCTCGGTTGCGGTGTCATTCCTGATCTCAGCTCCCCTAAACCGGCTGGCCCATAGCCTCTACGAGCGATTCGCCCATCGCCTGAGCCGCTTTGAAGGCCAGAAACATCATCCGGATGAGCAACCACTGTCCCTCGGCAACACCCGGGTTTTGATTATGGGCATGGGACGAACCGGTACCGCGGCCTATGACTGGGTAAAACAGCAGGAAACTGAGCTGATAGGACTTGACTCAGACCCAGCCAAGGCCAGCCAGCATCAGAAGGAAGGACGTAATGTAGTCTTTGCCGATGCCGAAGATGCCTCCTTCTGGAACGGCCTGCACATGCCGGATGTTCATTCGGTGATTCTTGCGCTTGGCGATATCGAGGGTAAGCTCATTGCCGCCCGGATGCTCAGAAAACTGGGTTTCCGGGGCTACATCGTAGCCCACACCATGTACGAAGACGAAGCTCGCCAGATTCGGGAAGCTGGCGCCAATGAAGCCTACCTCACCATGAACGAAACCGGCGTTGCCCTGGCCAGTCATATCATTGGGCGTTCGACAGAAAAGGCCAGCTAAACGGAGCCCTCCAGGTCTAGAGGGCGCAAGTCCGGAAACCCGTGAAAACATCATTGCGCATGGGCAGGTAAGCCTGGCGGTAGGTCCCGCGTATCAGGCATGAGGATGTGGCGCAGCTGCCACCGCGGGTTACCTTATGATCCCCGAACTGAAGGGTCGACATGAACGGATACATGTCGATCCTGAACCCGTCATAGGGGAAAAACTGGCTACTGGTCCATTCCCACACTGCGCCGATCATTTGCCGGCAACCGAAGGGACTCTCCGCTTCCGGGTAATCGTAAACCGGGTTTTGCGCCATATGCAGGCCGTCCATATCTGCCAGGGACGCATCAGGGCTCTGGTTACCCCAGGGGTACCGGCGGAAAGGCTCACCCGGGCGGTTGCCCAGGGCCGCCACTTCCCATTCGAATTCAGTCGGTAACCTGCGCCCAGCCCAGCGGCAATAGGCCTCGGCTTCCCAGTAGCTGATATGGGTGACCGGCGCATCGGGATTCAGCGGTTGCCACTGATCAAACAAGCGTTCCTGCCATTGACCTTCATGCCAGCGCCAGTAAACCGGGTGTGCCGGCGTTCTCAGCAGTGGCTCCGGACGGCCATGAACGAGGGCCATATCAGCCTCTGTCTCAAGCCACTTGCGCCCGCCAAAAGACCAGAGTTCAGGTTTGCGATAGCCGCCTTCGTCCACAAACGCCAAAAACTCCCTGTTCGTCACCTGTTGACGGGAGATGGCGAAAGACTCCAGGTCAATTTCAAATCCCGGCTTTTCGTTGTCAAACGCAAAATCCGAGGTTGCAAAGAACTCAGACTCGCCCGGCATGCCAACCAGCCAGCGACCAGCCGGGATGACCGCGTCCCCGACAACCGATGTGCCGGGTGCAGGACGCTCTTTTATCAATGCCGAAGGAGCAGCGTAACCCACAGTTTGCCGGCACCAGATTAACGACTCTATATGCATGTTCTGGTGAAAGATCGCATAGCGATAGAGATAAAGTGCCTGATCGGTCAGAGGCTGGGCGCAAATACGCTCTGCCACGCGATCGTAGATGGTGTCGAAATAATCCAGTGTCTCCTCACGGGCGGGAAAAAGCTCACGGTTCCAGCGGTCTTTGTGTTCAACGTGGAAAGAGTCCCAGAGGTCGTCCATGGCCGGATCAAAACTTGGCGTTCCGTCCAGGAGATTGAACACAAACACTTCATAGAAGAATGCCGCGTGGCCCATCTCCCAAAGTGGCGGATTGACGCCGGGATGATAAGGAACATCCAGCTGCCCTTCTGACAGGGAAGTGATTAACCGGCGAGTGCGTTGGCGGGTGTGTTCAAGTTCCGCCAGTAACTCATCCCGTGCTGGCTGTGCGCCAGTCATCACCGTCTTCTCATCCATAAAGCAGCCCGTCGTACCCAATGTTTATTTTCCAGCATAACAGAACCTGTTGCAGGGACAGATAACGCAGACACCAATCAGCGTCCGGCCAATGTCGGCCTGTTTTACAGTTGTACGCACAGCGTAGCGTCTGGATTTCGCAACCGCCTGAAAACCGCGTCGATATAACTTCTGGCATATATCCTGAATGCGCAGGTAATACAGCCATGGCTGTCCAGACAGCAGGCATGGCAGGTCACAGGGCAGTGGCCGGAGACTCCGCCGTACCGGTTAATCAACGCATTCCTGAACGACTAGCAGTCCGATTTCCGAGGCATCGACCTAATGGGGGTTTGCCATGATGGAAAAGAGACCGCTTGTTTGGTTGTCAGCGGCAAACAGCAACACCTCTTTGCAGAAGGCACTGGAGACAGGCTGGATTTTGACGAGGCTCAGTCTCGAGGACCCGGTACCCATCTTTATGTCAGTGCCAGTCGAGGCAAAGGTCGGCGTCATGGACCTCAGCTGCCTTCCGGACGGGGGGTTGCACCGGCTGGAACAATGGCTGGGATCACTCAACCTGACTTACTGGATCGGCGTCGTTCCCCATCGACCAGTGACCGGAACACGCATCGCACACCTGATTGCCCGCTACTGCTCCGACTTCCATACCCTGCCGGTAGACTATGAGCGAATAAATACAGTGCTTGGCCATTTGTGGGGCATGGCAACCATCCGGGAACCCGCTCACGGCCGTTCGCGAGATGACTACCAATCTCTGGTACTCGAAGGAGACTCCCAGGCCATCTGCGATGTCCGCAGCCTGCTCCGTCGTTTTGCAGCAACCAGGGAGCCGGTGCTCATCACCGGAGAAAGTGGCACCGGGAAAGAGGCTGCCGCCCGTTTTATCCACATGCATTCCGCCCGCGCTGCCGGTCCACTGATCACCATCAATTGTGCCGCTCTGCCCGACACCCTCACTCAGACCGAGCTGTTCGGCTATGAAAAGGGCGCCTTCACCCACGCCCTGAATGCGCACCCAGGCAGACTGGAACAGGCCAACGGCGGCTCACTGGTGCTGTCTGGCATTGACGAGCTGAACCTCGAGCAACAATCCGCCATCCTGCGTTTTCTTCAGGAAGCGCAGATCGAGCGGATCGGCGGCAGCGACCCGATACCCGTTGACTGCCGTATCATCACAACCACCAGCCAGCCGCTACAGGATCTGATAGCGTCCGGGCAGTTTCGGGGGGATGTCTACTACCGGCTCGGCGGTCTGGAGGTGAAACTCCCTGCCCTCAAAAGCCGCGTCGAGGACATACCGGCACTCGCCTATTCACTGCTTGAAGCATCGCAATCGGGGCCAGAACGGAAACGACTGAGCACAGAGGCCGTTCGAAGCCTGGTTAATCACTCATGGCCGGGTAACTTCAGGGAGCTACAGAATCGCCTGCGACAGGCCCTGTTGCTCAGTGACCAGCCAGTCATTGAGGCCTCGGACCTGAGTCTTGCTGAAGACAGCCCAGAGGCCAATTCACCTTCCACTCTCAGTCTTGAGGAATTCCGGGCGCGAGCCGACCGGCAGGCACTGTCATGCAGCCTCAAGCTGGCACATCACAACGTTTCGAAAGCCGCCAGAATACTGAAAATTTCCCGGGTGTCTTTTTACCGACTTCTGGACAAATACAACACAGCTCCGCAGGCCAGCCATTCCCGGCACGGGTCTTATCGCAAAGGAGGTCAGCCATGAAAACATATACCCTGTTGGCAGTTCTAATCAGCGCATGTCTGCTCCCCACGACAGGCATCACCAAGCCGGAATACGATGATTTCGACGACGCTTCGGCCCGGGCCGAAGCGCAAAAAGACCAGGCAACCGACATTGCCTCCATTACCTCTGACCGGGGGATTGTTACCCGTTCCGGGCGCTTCACCATTGAGCCCTCGTTTTCTCACGCCCACAGCAGTGCCACGCAGGTCGCGGTGGAAGGCTATACCGTCATTCCCGCTTTGCTGATAGGGCTGATCAATATCTCGGAAATCCAGCGTGATATTTACGTTGGGGCCCTGTCACTCAAATATGGTTTTACCAGCCGGTTTGAGGCAGCTGTGCGGGTGCCATACCTGAGCATCCAGGAAGATCTCCGGGAACGACAGGCGTTTGAAGGGACACCGGTAGACACACTTCGGGAGTCTTCGGGCGAAGGCCTTGGAGACGTTGAGTTGTCCGTACGCTACCAACTTAACGATGGCCTTGCAGGGTGGCCCTACGTCATCGGTGCGTTTCGCGTAAAGGCACCCACCGGGGATAGCCCATACGACGTTGATCAACAGGTCATCAATGACAGCCAGGGCAACCCCATCGGAATTGAACTTGAGGAACGGCCGACAGGCTCCGGATTCTGGTCCTTTGAGCCGGGAGTCTCATTTATCTATCCGTCGGATCCTGCGGTTCTCTACGGCAACCTGAGCTATGTTTACACTCTGAAAGACGAAAAGGGCTATGAGAACGGCAATACCGTTAATCCGGGTGATGTGATTCGATTCGGCTTTGGAATGGGATTCGCCTTTAATGAACGTACATCATTCAGTCTTGGCTATGATCACTCAGTCATTCGAAAGACAACCTACGAACGGGATATTGACCTATTCGCCGCAACCTTTGACAGCATTCAGATCGGCACGCTCTCGTTCGGGCTCTCTCAGCGACTGTCATCCAGCACAACGCTGAGCCTTACCGTCAATGTCGGGGTAACCGAAAATGCCCCGGATACTGAGATCACTCTGAAACTGCCTATCAGCCTCTAAGAGAGTACGGGCGTGGGCAGGCAGATGATTAACGACCCAGAAACTGGAGGATGGGCTCTCGCAGACTGTCGGGAATGCGGTAACCGGCGCCAAGATTGTTCAGCTCAATATTCAACTGGCGCGCATTCTGAATGACAGCCCCGTTCAGGTCATTTTGGATCAGCGTCCTCCACCCCCCAGCATCAGAGGCGGCTGAAATAAGCGCCTGCCCACTCTGCCCGGAGTTGATGATACCCAGCACTGTCTGCATCTGATACGGAATAGCCTGCCCGTTCACCATCTGGTTCAGGTTGGGAATAGTCAGACGATTGACCGCCAGTATTTCCCCGTTTACGGAAACCACGTGTTCCAGTCCGATCGAAATTTCCAGGTTGTCCAGGCTGAAACCACCCCTCTGTGACGCCAGCTCGTCGTTCGTCAGAGTCTGGGCAAGATCTATTCCGTCGGCTGAGGCAGGCGTCGCGATAACACCAAGCGTTAAAGCAAGTCCCACCATTGCTGATCGCTGCAGGCTAACCATGGCATTACCACTCCCTTGTGGATGGCCAATAGGGCAGAGTATGACCCAGTGGCACTCCCCCCTGACCCTGGGACAATGGTGCCCGGGCAATCTGCGGCCAGTCGCCGTCTAACAGAAACGTGCTCCGCCCCTGCTTCAGATGACTGCGAATCACAAAAGCAGCACCATTCCAGTAGTCTTCGAATTCCGCTCTGGAGTATGCCTTGAGGCCGCGAGCGGGGTCTCCGACAAACACCTCGTCCTCACTGATTCCCTTGATGACAACAAAGTGTCGGAATCCATTCATATTCAACAGCACAATGACGGGGAGACGAACCTTATCTCGCAGGCCCGATAACGGCATTCGAAAACCGTCAGCCCGATAGCCCACGGAGTCCAGAAACCGTTTCATATCCAGCATGGAGAAACCTTCCTGGCGCACCTTTTCCGGGTCTGCCAGTGAGAACATTCTGGAAAAGACTTCCTGCTCCGTGAATTGGTGATCGTAATGGTAGGAAAGCAGAGATGCGAGCGCCGCTGAACCGCAACTGAAATCATACTCCTGCTGCATGATCGAACTGAAACGCTGTTCCTTGAAACTGCGGACCCCCAACTCAAGCCCGCCGGCCAGCCCCGGCACAATGACGGTACCGGCAAACGCAGTGGACCAAAGCATCGCAACGCTCGCTATGCAGATCACAAGCTTCCGCTTCACCATGGCCCACCTCCTGTCAGCGATTGATAAGAATGTTTACCTGAGTGCTGTCCTGAATCACCACCTGGTTACCTGTGTTCTGGATGACCGTGGCAATGCCGCTCATGTTGCCGAACGCGTTGTCGGAAATACTGTTATCACCAGTGACAACATTACCCGACAGCAAGTTACCGGCCACATTGGCATCTTGCTGGTTATCGTTAATCTGCCACTGCATCGGGATTCCCTGGCGACCGCTTGAGTCCGCCAACTGATCTGCCGACAACGGCGTGGCATCCATCCACTCCTCGGCCGACACAAATCCCGTTGCTCCGAACATTAACGCCAGCAAGGCAGCCTTCAGTTTCCATCTGATGACACGACCCATGGCAGTTCTCCCGGAATAACCGGGCCGCACCCGCTACAGCAAGGTGCGGCCTGGATTCCTTATTGGGTGCCGCTACCGCCACCGGTGGACAGGTTCGACATCACACTGACGTTCGCCTGGGTCACACTGGCATTGCCAGCGTTCTGGGCAAACGCACCGACACCAGTGAAGTTCGCTGATCCACCAGAAATTTCGTTGGAATTACGAACTTCGGTGTAAGAGCGACGGCCATTTGCATCACCGTAGGTGGTGGTTATCCCAGACACCGATCCGTTGAGGTCAGCGTTGTTCATGAATGCATCGAGTTCCAGAACAACTGAATTATCGGAGCTGTCATTTCCGCTATCAGAGATAGTGGTGTTACCGCTGTCCGCCACATTGGTGGAATTGTCGGAACTGTCATTTCCGCTATCCGCGACATTAGTGGAGTTATCGGAATTATCGTTCCCACTATCCGCAACATTGGTGGAGTTGTCGGAACTGTCATTTGCGCTGTCCGCAACGTTGGTGGAATTGTCCGAATTATCATTCCCACTGTCCGCAACATTGGTGGAGTTGTCGGAGCTGTCATTTGCGCTGTCCGCAACATTAGTGGAGTTGTCGGAGCTGTCATTTGCGCTGTCCGCAACATTGGTGGAGTTGTCGGAACTGTCATTTGCACTGTCCGCAACATTGGTGGAATTGTCCGAATTATCCGAGTTGTCTGAAGCATCCGAATTATCGGTATTACCGCTGTCGGCAATCTTGAACGCATCGTTCAGACTGGTGCTGTTATCCGAATTATCGGAATTGTCGGAGTTGTCGGAGTTATCCGAGTTATCCGAGTTATCGGACATGTCGTTGCCACTGTCGGCAATCTTGAACGCGTCAGTCAGATCTGTACTGCTATCAGAATTATCCGAGTTGTTTGAATTGTCGGTATTCGTAGAACTGTCATTTCCGGAATTAGTGGCAGCGTTGGAGGTGTTATCCGCATTGGTGTTCGGGCTTCCATCTCCCCCCTGGTCATCTTCCGCCAGTGCCGCTCCTGAGATGCCCAGGCCCACGGCGATAGCGATCGCTAGCATGCTCTTTTTAGTATTCATAACGTCAATTCCTTTGAGGTTGTTGGCTTATCAGGGATCCTGGCCCAACCCGCTAGCCTTCGGATACATCAAGGTCCGGACCCACTTTGAAAACAGAGCGATTCCCGTGCCATCTCTCAAAGAGAATTACCAAATAACTGATTTAAAAAGTCTTTTTTTACTCTCCCTCTACTCAGGCCTTAGCCGGAATTACCTTAACTGTTCCAAAGTTGAAACAGTGCTATTTGCATCTAGTTGTTAAACATGGTGCTTTCTTGAGGCGAATCATGCAGGTAGCCCATAAAACGCCGTGTCAAAAATCCCAGCCATAAAAAAAGCCCCGCCATTGGCGGGGCTTTTTTGTGACTCCCGGGCAAGCCCGGAAGCGACAACCTGACCGCTCGATTAACCGAACTGGTTCATGGTGTTGTCTTTACCACCGGCCTTCAGGGCCGCATCACCAGCAAAGAATTCCTTGTGGTCGTCACCGATGTTGGAACCAGCCATATCCTGGTGCTTGACGGTGGCGATACCCTGACGGATTTCCTTGCGCTGAACACCGGCAACGTAAGCCAGCATGCCTTCGTCACCGAAGTAGCCCTTGGCCAGGTTGTCCGTAGACAACGCCGCCGTGTGGTAAGTCGGCAGAGTGATCAGGTGGTGGAAGATACCGGCTTCACGTGAACTGTCACGCTGGAAGTTGGCAGTCCACTCGTCAGCCAGCTTGCCGAGATCAGTCTCGTCGTACTTGGCATTCATCAGGTCCGCACGCTCGTAAGCAGATACGTCCTTGCCTTCTTCCTTCCACGCATCGAATACCTGCTGACGGAAGTTCAGGGTCCAGTTGAACGACGGGCTGTTGTTGTAAACCAGCTTGGCGTCCGGAACTTCTGCCTTGATACGGTTAACCATGGCCGCGATCTGGCCAACGTGCGGCTTCTCGGTTTCGATCCACAGCAGGTCAGCGCCATTCTGCAGGCTGGTGATGCAGTCCAGGACAACACGGTCTTCGCCAGTGCCAGGCTTGAACTGGAACAGGCCAGAAGCCAAACGCTTAGGACGAACCAGTTGACCTTTCTGCTTGATCACAACGTCGCCGTTGTTAATGTCTTCAGCTTTCTCGATCACTTCACCGTCGATGAAGCTGTTGTACTGGTCGCCCAGGTCGCCCGGCTCTTCAGTCACGGCGATTTTCTGGGTCAGGCCAGCGCCCAGAGAGTCGGTACGGGCAACGATCACGCCGTCGTCTACGCCCAGCTCGAGGAACGCCAGACGAACCGCGTTGATCTTGGACAGGAAGTCGGCGTGCGGCACAGTTACCTTGCCATCCTGGTGACCACACTGCTTCTCGTCAGATACCTGGTTCTCGATCTGGATGCAGCAGGCACCGGCTTCAATCATCTGTTTGGCCAGCAGGTAGGTCGCTTCGGCGTTACCGAAACCAGCGTCGATGTCGGCAATGATCGGTACAACGTGAGTCTCGTGGCTGTCGATCTGCTTGATCAGCTCGTCGGCCTTGGCGTTGTCGCCAGCGTTCTCAGCTTCTTCCAGGGCGCGGAACAGGTGGTTCAGTTCCCAGGCATCGGCCTGACGCAGGAAGGTGTAGAGCTCTTCAATCAGACCGGATACGGCAGTCTTCTCGTGCATGGACTGGTCAGGCAGCGGGCCGAACTCGGAACGCAGAGCAGCGACCATCCAGCCAGACAGGTACAGGTAACGACGCTTGGTGGTACCGAAGTGCTTCTTGATGGACAGCATCTTCTGCTGGCCAATGAAACCATGCCAGCAGCCCAGGGACTGGGTGTACTGAGCGGTGTCATTGTCGTAGTTCGCCATGTCTTCGCGCATGATCTTGGCAGTGTACTTGGCGATGTCCAGACCGGTCTTGAACTTGTTCTGGGCGCGCATGCGAGCAGCGTGCTTCGGGTTGATAGCGTTCCAGGTCGGGTGCTGCTTCAACAGGGAAGCAATCTGGTCAACGTCTTGTGCGTAGGGCATGATCTCAATCCTTTCTACGTTGGTTTTCTAAGTAGGTGCGGAGAAGCTTACTGCAACATCCGAAGCCAACTGCCCGCTCACTTTTTGAGCTCGGCGCTGACATTGAAGGTTACTTTAGTGCTTTCAATTTTATAATTGAAATTTATATAATCTATTTTCAGCATTTTTTACATGAATGGCCGATCCTGATCAGGAACACCAATTCTGATTCGGCAGGGAGGGCCTGGGCAGGGGCATTAACAGGTCAGGCAGAGCACCACCAATTGATCGCCGGACTGAATATCGAGATAGGCCTTTCGGGGAGGATTGAGAATCAGGTGACACCCAGTGGCGTCGGGAACTGATCGATACACGCCAAGCGCTATTTCACCATCAGCCGCCAGAATTTTTTCCAGTAACTGAAAGTCGACACTGGCGGGCAAGGGGTAGTCGGCGGGAGATCGAAACTGGATTTCCGCACCACCGACGGTAAACAGTTCATCCAGAACCGCACGCAGTTCCCGTCGCAAAGCCACCTGAGCCAGGACATGACTGAGAATCATCGGGCTAATCAGCATTTCGCTCTGGTGGCCATAAAGCAGATGCCGGTTATCCGGATCGCTCAACTCCATGATCAACTGCGGTCGTTTCGAGGTTTCGGCCAGGATGTCCTCCAACTGAAGATAACCCACCATGGCCCGGGCATCCGCCTCCTCCCCCGAGGCCAGACGGTCGCTACTGAGCAGAATCACGGTGTCATAGCCGGAGGGCGTGAGGCGTCTGAGCTCACCCTCAACCATGTAATCCGCCTCTATGTGATGACAGCGAACCTTGGTGAACTCCTCGACATAACGGTCGATAGCTTGCTCCCGCTCCTGGGCCGGGACCACCGAAACCAGGTCCACCTGGAAGTCCAGGTGACGGTAACTGGCAAATTCGGCCACCAGGCTGGGCACTCGGCGATTCCAGCCAAGCACCAGGACCCTCTGGCTTCGGGGCGTTTCATTCCGGGCAGTCCGGCGCGCCTGTTTCAGATTGATTTCTGGAAGCGCCGGTAACCTGGCGTTGGGTTCGGTCTCCGAGTAATCCCTGGCCATCATGATGACCCGGTCATCGGCTTCTATCCGGGTATCTGAGGGCGCTACAAGACGGACATCCCAGTCATTGCCCCGTCGTCTCAGCAGTCCCAGAACAATGACTCCAGGGCGGGTCGATGCAAGCTCCCCCAGCGACAGACCGGCCACCGACTCACCACCCCGGACATAAATTTCATTGCCCTCGCCTGCCGTGAGCAGCTCATTAAAGATTTCAGACAACCCGGGATGAAGAATGTTCTGCACAATCAAACGGCTGATCGTCGCGTCCCCGGCAACCACTTCCACCGCCCCCGGATATGCCCGCTCAATCACCGGATGCTTGCGGACATCCTGAATCTCCGCCACGACATAAGGCAGGGGGGATTGAAACTGGCGCGCCTGGGCGGCAATCGACAACAGCGCCTTGACCGTTTCCACGTCAGAGGTCACCAGACTGCCGGCCTCATGGGCAGCACTGGGCACGATCACGGCAGCAGCATCCAGACATGCCACCCGGTGCAGGGCATCGGGCTGAATCGCCGATCCGGAACGCAGGATAATCCGCCGCGCACGACGGCCGATACCTGGCTCACTGCGAAGTTCGTGCACCTGCTCCGCAGAGGCGTCCTGCGATAGCACCACCAGGTTCAGTTTCTGGGTATCGTGTTTCTCGAGGAAACGACGCATTCTGCCAGATGAGTTCAGCAACTCCGATAAGAGAGGCAAGGTCTGGCTCGTCCAGCCCAGCACGACAACATGGTTTTTAAGAGTGACTGGCGTCAGCCCCCGCTCCAAATCAGCCATTTTGGCAATCAACCAGCGGGTCAGAATAGCCACCAGAGTGCCCATGAACACCACATAGCCACTGACCGTGAGCATGGTGGACACAAAACGCTGCCAGGTGCCAACATCGTCTCCGAGGTACCCCGGGTCTGTCAGCCGCAAAAAGGCCCACCAGATCGCGGAGCCAACATCCCCAAAAGATTCGCCCAGTGGTACCACAAGCAGCCCGCCAATCAATGAGATCAGGGCAATAAAGGCGGCAACCACCAGCAACTGAAAACCGGCACCCTTGACCAGTTGTCGCTCAACAATGAACTTTATCCGGTCAATAATCCGAAAGGGCAGCATGTGGCATCCTCGGTCGCGTTGCGAAAGATATCGCAAGCATAGCCGATAATAGGCTGATTTCAGGAATCTTTCCGGACTTCCGCATCACCTGGGAAGACTGAGAGCCTCATCCAGCGAGGGACAGAACCGGCTCACGCCTTCGATAGGCCTCACTCCCGCACGGGCAAGCGTTCGCAGAGGCTGGAACTGGAGGTCGGCGATTACCACTTCCGTGCCATCCTCCTGACAGGTGGATATCAGTTTGTTGAGCGCGGAAAGCCCGCCGGCATCCAGGATAGTGACGCCATCCATGTAAAGAATGAACCCACGGGCATTTCTGGACAACACCGCCAACTCACCAAATATACGGTCTGCGGCCGCAAAGAACAGGGGCCCGTTAATTTTGAACACCTGCCAGCCTTCGGGCAGATTCGCACTGACAATGCGCGGGTTATGAGTGATATCGGAGACCTTGGTCATCTGCGCCATTTCCCGCATGAACAGCACCGCCGCCAACAGGACACCGGTGGTAATGGCAATGACCATATCCAGCACCACCGTCAGCGAGAAGCAGGTGAGGAACACCACAATGTCGCTACGCGGAGCGGTTTTAAGCAGATGGACTGATTTCGGAGCTTCACTCATGTTCCAGGCCACCATCAGCAGTAACGCAGCCATCGCCGGCATAGGGAGATACGACAGCACACCTGCAAGCGACACCAGAGCCAACAAGACCACGACGGCATGAATCATGGCCGCCACGGGCGATTCCGCACCAGCCCGGTAGTTTGCAGCCGATCGGGCTATGGCCGCCGTTGCGGTGATGCCACCGAAAAACGGGACAATGATATTGCCCAGCCCCTGCCCCATCAGCTCACTGTTGGCGCTGTGACGCTTGCCGGTCATGCCATCCAGAACCACCGCACAAAGCAAGGATTCAATGGCGCCGAGCATGGCAATGGCGAACGCCGATGGCAGCAGCTCCCTGACCATATTCCAGGACAGCCCGAGCGGTTCACCACTGGCATTGGCCTGCAGCCACGGCCAGGTAAATTCCGGCAGGAAGGGCGGAATGCCAGCTCCCTGAGAACCATCCGGCAATAAATAACTGAACCGTGACCCGATGGTTTCTATGGCAGCACCGTTGGCATTGAGCCATAGCGCCAGCAGACTGCCCACCACGACCGCCGGGAGGTGCGCGGGCACTGGCGTTTTCAGACGCGGCCACAACAGCATGATTACCAGTGTTGCGGCGGCTACCAGCGTGCTCATGAAATCCAGTGTTGGCAGCCCCTGCACAAGCACAGCGATCTTGTCCCAGTAGTGCTCCGGCATGGTCTCCAGCGACAGACCGAAGAAATCCTTAATCTGCAGGGTAGCGATCACCACTGCGATTCCACCGGTAAATCCCAGGGTCACCGATTCCGGAATGTATTCAATAAAGCGCCCCAGTCGCATCAGGGCCATAATCATCAACAGGATGCCCGACATCAGCGTGGCAAGCAGAAGGCCGCCAAGTCCGTAGCTTTGGGCGATAGGGTACAGAATGACAACGAAGGCGGCCGTTGGACCGGAGATGCTGAAACGGCTACCGCCCGTAAGGGCAATGACAAAGCCCGCAATGAATGCGGTGTACAGACCATAAACCGGTGCGACACCGCTGGCGATCGCCAGTGCCATGGCAAGCGGAATGGCAATGATGCCCACCGTGACCCCGGCCATGACATCACGCAGAAATCGACGGCTGCTATAGCCTTCATCAACACAGGCCTCGCGAAAGGCGTGGGCGAACCGGAGGGAAAAAAGGTGGGCGCGATGGGGCATGGATGTCTGGCCTGTTGCAGCGTGTTCACTTACATTATATGGTCATTATATATTCATTCAATGTTAATCTGGTTAACATATAAATACCAAAAGAGACTCGAGTACGCCATGGAAAACCGCACTGCACGCCTGACACTGCTGATTGATCCGGAAAAAAAGGCGGTCTTTGAAGCCCTGTGCAAAGATGAGGACGTTACTCCGTCCCAGAAAGTCCGCCAGTTTATCCGGGAATATGTCGAGGAAAGACTGGGGCCGGACTGGCGGGAACCGAGAAAACAACAACCATAACACCGGCGGCTCCGTATACTTCCGTTATGAGACTATTATCCCTGGCCCCGGCGCTCACAGCACTGCTCACCCTCGGTGGATGCATGACCATGACCACGACACCGGAACCGCTTACGCCACCAGAAACCCAATACGATGCCCGCATCGTTGAGGTATCCGGCGGCAGGTCGCTCTCCATCAGGGAGCTCGCTGACCAGCTCGCAACAAGCGATGTCGTCGTGATCGGCGAGTATCACGGCCATCACGGCGCCCACCTGCTCCAGTCCCGCCTCCAGAACGCCCTGTACCTGCACAGACAGGATCAGGTGCTGACCATGGAGCAGTTCAACCTGGACAGGCAGGCAGAACTGGACCGCTACCTGGACGGGAAAACCGGAGAAACCGAAATGGTGGAGGACGCCGGAGCCTGGGATAACTACCGGGCGTCCTACCGGCCTCTGGTAGAATTCGCCAGGACACATGATACCCCTGTGATCGCTGCCAATGCGCCAGCGCAGATTGTCCGGTGCGTGGGCCGACAGGGAGCAGGCTACCTCGAAAAACTCGATGCCAGTGTTCGCAGTCAGCTGCCCTCCGAGCCGTTCATGGACACACCGCGCTACAGGGAGAGATTCGTGGAAGCCATCGCTGGAAGCCATGGAACCGGCGACGCAACCATGAGCGAACGCATGAACAACACATACCTTGCCCAGCTTCTGCGCGATAACACCATGGCATCACGAATTCTCGATGCGCGTGGAACGTATCCGGGCTACCAGGTTTTGCATCTGACGGGGACCTTTCATAGCGAAAGCGGACTGGGCACGGTAGCCCTGCTGAAACAGCGGGCGCCCGACCTATCGGTAGCCGTCATCACACCAGTATTCTGGGGGGCCGGGGACAGCGGAGCACCGCTGGAAGACAATCGGGAGAAAGGCGACTACCTGTATTTCATTCAGCCACTGCCAACGGAATTT
This sequence comes from Marinobacter sediminum, assembly GCF_023657445.1. NCBI lineage: Bacteria > Pseudomonadati > Pseudomonadota > Gammaproteobacteria > Pseudomonadales > Marinobacteraceae > Marinobacter > Marinobacter sediminum. The sequence goes on from NZ_JAGTWY010000001.1 coordinate 2,778,595, forward strand.
CGCGATCAGGAGCGGGCGCGTGAAGCCATGAAGGCTCGTTTCAGTCGGCCTCAAGGCGAAAGCTGCGACTGAGACGGCCACCTCTTTCGCTCAGAGCTTGCCGCCAGACAGCGGCGCACTTTCCAGAGCCTCCTGAAATACTGCCCGATCCGCATCGCTGAACAGCACCAGCCGAACGTGCCGGACTGACCCGAGGTCCGGCAGTTTTTCACAAATGGCCGCCATGGCCACGGACGCAGCTTCACGCACGGGGTAGCCGAAGACGCCGGTGGATATAGCCGGAAAAGCTATGGACGACAACTGGTATTGCTCTGCAAGCATCAGGGCATTTCGATAGCAGTCAGCCAACAGCTTATCGGAGGGCTCATCAACACCGTAGACCGGACCAAGGCAATGAATGACATATCGGTTCGGCAGATTATGCCCGGAACTGATGACTGCTTGCCCCGGATCTATGGGCGCCAAGGCCTGGCACTCCTGGGCCAGTCCGGGGCCAGCTGCGTCATGAATGGCGCCGGCAACACCACTGCCGGGCATAAGATGAGCATTAGCGGCATTGACCACAGCATCCATATCCGGCTGCGCAGCGATATCTCCCTGGACGCACTCCACCTTTACATCTGTCATCAATCGCCCCTTTTGGCCTCCACCATAAGACGCTAACCTTGCGTCTATTGTTAAGGATAGCACCACCATTCCGGTTACTGAGTCTCAACCATCTCATCGGTAACCTGGTACTCGCCCCCAAGCCAGCGCAGGATTTCATTGGCGGCAGGGTGATCAAAAGCATCGTAGGTATGCTGGAGGCTTTGCCGCTTTTCATCACTGATGCGACCCAGCCCGGCATCCTGGAGTACCAGCAGATCGCCATGCAGCTGGGCTGCCAGATCCCGCCCCAACACCTCCCGGGCAACGTGGCGAAACGCCTGACCGTACTGGTACTGGGGGCCGAGTCGGTAGGACTCGGCCAGGGTAATCGCGGGGATCGCTGTCAGAGTGGGCTGCAGCGCCGGGTTTATACCATGGCCGGCAAGGTGTGCGGCATTCGCTGCCGGCCTTCCGGTAAATGCTCGCAGGTGCAGATGCTGTGACATCCTATCACCGTCGTTGACCGGGTAATTGTCCCAGAGCACAGGCTTGCGCCCCAGTACATCACCCACTCGCTTGAGATGGCCCGGGGAAATCTCCCGGGAGCAGACTTCCTCTCCGGTCCAGAACACGTTCACGGAATGATCCAGCTTGCGCCCGAGCGTTTCCAGATAATCCACTGGCCGTTCACCGAACACCCGATCCAGTACCGGGTCATCAGAATAGTAACTGGGGCAGACACTCAGCTGTTTTGCAGCGGTGCGCTCTCCGATCCAGTGCACAATCTCAACCTGGGTTTCGGCAAGGTCCGGCGTATCCGAGCGCATATCGTCAAACAGGATGGCGAGCTCGTCGATACCGATCCGGTCAAGCAATGCCAGCTTGTTTGCCAGCGCTTCCCGGGCGTCATCATCAAAGTGATTGAAAATCTCGAACGGACTCAGTCCGATACCGAAGCGTAAACCCTGAGCCCGGCAGAAACGGGCGAAATCCGCCAGCTCCGAGGCCACCGCCAGCGGATGAGGCTCCTGCCAGCGCCGGCGCAGAAACGCATCCGCCTTGGGTGCATAGAGATAAAAACCGTAACCGTGGGGTGCCAGGGAGCGCACGAGCTGCCTGCGTTCCTGCCAATTCCACATGGGCCCGTAAAATCCCTCGATGATTCCCAGCGGGATACTCATGACTGTAACTCCCTTTGTTGTCCCGAAACCCGGTCTCGGCCTTTTGCACCATCGTATGCCTGTCGAAAGCACAGGGTCTGCTGCGTCCACATTGCCTACATCAGAGGCAGGCTACTATAGCTAACATCATCACGGAACTGTCAGCGAGCCAGTTACCGGGCCTGCATCGGTCGATACGGATGCGCAAATGGGGAAAATATTGGCTAGACTGCTGCATAAACCCTTTGGGGATTTAAACGAAATATCAGGAGCCTGTCGTGGAAATAAAAACCTTTGAGGATCTCATCGACTGGACACGCCAGTTGCATGCTCATCTTGCCAAGTGCCTCCATGAATCGGCGACGAATAACAGCAATGAGCGGGCCGCAGCCCTTCTGGATTATGTCAGCAGTCATGAACACATGCTGGAAAAAGCGGTAGCCGAGTTCGAACGGCAGGCCGACCCCAAAGCCATGCGAACCCGGCTGTACGATTACGCCAATCACAAACCGATTGAAAGAAACCGCACCTGTGATACCCATTATGCGGAACTTGATTTCGAGGGCATTGAACGGGAAATCTTCGATTTTCACGACCAGGTCATGGACCTCTATGACGCGCTGATTGGCAAGGCCGAAATTCCCGAAGCGAAAACCCTACTGGAAGATCTCAAGGCTCTCGAGGAGCATGAAGCAATGCGCCTGGCACGCCAGATTGGCCGGATGGACGACCTTTAAACCCATGCGACCTAAGTCGTAGATGAGAGCGTTTTTCATTCCGTTAATGAATAATAGTTGCTACCTTGGTCTACGGTTAGGAGTTAACCCTTCCCCCGCAGGAAGGCGCTCTAAATACAAAAAAGAAAGAGGATAGAAGAGCAATGAAAATCCGTTCTGTTCTTTCCGCGGCTGTGCTGGCAGTTGCGACAACGTTTGCCGCCACACAGGCGCTCGCTCAAGAAAACTTCACGCTCCGCCTTGCTGAAACCTGGGGCCCCAACTTCCCGATTTTCGGTGACGCCACGAAAAACATGGCTGCCATGGCCGAGAAAATGTCCGATGGCCGCCTGAAAATCCGGATTGATTCCTCTAACAAGCACAAGGCCCCGCTGGGCGTCTTTGATATGGTCCGAGCCGGACAATATGACATGGGCCATTCCGCTTCCTACTACTGGAAAGGTAAAGTACCCAACACCCTGTTCTTTACCAGCATGCCCTTCGGCATGACCGCTCTTGAGCAGTACGCCTGGTTCTACTATGGCGACGGCATGGAGCTGATGCAGGAAGTTTACGAGCCCTTAGGACTGAAGTCCTTCCCGGGCGGCAACACCGGCATCCAGATGGGCGGCTGGTTCCGCAAGGAAATCAAGTCTGTTGAGGATCTGCAGGGACTGAAGATGCGGATTCCCGGTTTCGCCGGTGAGGTCTTTGCCGAGGTGGGCGTAAGCCCGACCAATATCGCGCCGGGTGAGCTTTACACCGCACTCGAGCGCAACACCATCGATGCTGTCGAGTGGGTAGGCCCGGCTCTGGACCTGCGTCTGGGTTTCCAGCAGATTGCTGACTACTACTACACCGGCTGGCACGAGCCTGCGACCGAGCTGCAGTTCCTGGTCAACCAGAAAGTCTGGGACAAGCTGCCGGCTGACCTGCAGGAAATCCTGCGGATCTCCATGCGCACTGCAGCCTATGACATGCTGATCCAGTCGCAGCACGCGAACGCCAAGGCCTGGGCAAGCATCAAGGAAGAGTATCCGAACGTTCAGATCAAGCAGTTCCCGGACGAAGTCTTCCAGACCATGTACGAGGCTAACAAGAAGTTGCTGAAAGAAGCGGCTGCCGGTGACGAGCTCGCGGCGAAAATTGTTGAGTCCCAGGAGAACTACCTGAAGGACTCACGCGCTTACACAGACATTTCCGAGCGCGCGTACCTCAACACGATGGCCGAAGTCGAGTAAGATATAGGCCCTTACGGAGCCGGGATCGCTCTCTGAGTGATCCCGGTTTTGTTATTTATAGCATCTGAAAAATCGCCAATCCGCTTGGCGGAGGAATGTAAATGCGGTGGATTATCAAACTGGATGACGGCCTCGCCCGACTGTCCAATCTCTGTGGCTGGGTTGCCTGTGCCGCCATGATACTTATGGCGGCCAACGTCTTTTACGACGTTTTGGCCCGCTACGCATTCAACGAAGTCTCAATCGGTATGCAGGAGATGGAATGGCACCTTTATTCGGTGGTCTTCCTGCTTGGTATTCCCTACGCGCTCCGCACGGATGGTCACGTGCGTGTGGATGTCTTCTACACAAACTGGAGCAGCAAGGCCAAAGCCTGGGTTAATCTTGCAGGTGCTGTTCTTTTCGTGATCCCGTTCGCCTACCTCATAGGCATCTATGGTTACGACTTTGCTCTTGATTCCTACAGCATGGGCGAAGGCAGCGGTGATCCCGGCGGTCTACCCCATCGCTGGATCATTAAAGCGGTTATTCCCGTGACAGCATTCTTCATTGCCACCAGCGGCCTTGGCATGGTGACCTACGCCATTCGGGTAATGTCCGGCGAGAAAGACTACGAAGTGGAGCATAGCGGGGAGGGACTGGCATGATCGGTTTAATCATGTTCGGGGCAGCGCTCTTCATGCTGATGCTGGGCTTCCCGGTTGCCTTTACCTTCGGTGGCGTCGCATTGTTCTTTGGTGTCTTCGCTGAAGGCATGGACCTGTTCGCATTCATGCCCTATCGCATCATGAGTGTGATGCAGAACACCGTTCTGATGGCGGTTCCCCTCTTTATATTCATGGGCGTCGTTCTCCAGCGCACAAAGCTGGCTGAACAACTGCTGACATCCATGGGCCGTCTGTTTGGTGGCCTACCGGGTGGTTTGGCAATCTCAACCATCCTGGTGGGTGCATTGCTGGCAGCGTCCACCGGGGTGGTAGGCGCCAGTGTTGTTGCCATGGGTCTGATTTCCCTGCCGGTAATGCTGGCGCACAAATATGACAAGCGCCTGGCCACGGGCAGCATCTGTGCGTCGGGGACTCTGGGACAGATCGTGCCACCGTCCATCATCCTGATCATTCTGGGTGATGTACTCGGCCTGCCGGTCGGCGACCTGTTCAGAGCAGCCGTCGGGCCCGGCGTTGTGCTGGTCGGCCTGTACATTATCTACATCCTGGTCATGACTCGCCTGAAACCGGAGACTGCCCCCCCTATGCCGGTGGATCCAAACCGGTCCCGCAAGCAGGAGATCGTATCCGCACTGTTCGCCATTATTCCTCCGCTGGCTCTGATCGTTGTTGTTCTCGGGTCAATCTTTACCGGTATCGCCACACCCACCGAATCGTCGGCACTGGGTGGCGTTGGCGCAGTGGTTCTGGCAATCATCTATCGCCAGTTCTCGTTCAAGATGGTCTGGGACAGCTCCAAGGACACCGTCAAGGTGACCGCCATGGTGTTCGCGATTCTGATCGGTGCAACCGCGTTCTCCATGGTGTTCAGCTATACTGGTGGCGACTATATCCTTGAGGATTGGCTGCATGCCCTACCAGGTGAGCAATGGGGCTTCATCATTCTGGCCATGCTGGTCATTCTGGTGCTGGGCTTCTTCATCGACTTTGTGGAAATTTCTTTCATCATCGTACCGATTCTGGCCCCGGTGGCAGAAGCCATGGGTATCAACATGCTCTGGTTTGCCATCCTGATCGCCATGAACCTGCAGACGAGCTTTTTGACGCCACCCTTTGGGTTCGCGCTCTTCTACCTGAAAGGGGTGGCCCCACCGAATGTGAAAACAACGGATATCTACAAGGGCATCATCCCCTTTATTCTTATCCAGATACTGGTACTGGCACTGATCGTGATTTTCCCCGAGTGGTTCGGGATGAGTTCCATGTACTGATACCTCTGAAAACCGGGCTCCCGAGCCCGGTTTTCTTTTATTCCGCTCCCTCCCCTCTCCTTCCGGTTCACGCCATGAAGGCCATAGTGATCCTCAATAACCCGGCCACCTGACAAAAGCCAATCGTTTCCTATACTGAACAAATAATCCGCAATGATCAGATCAGCATTCGGGACAAGCACTGACGCAAAGGCGTCATCAGAAACGGTGGCGTTGGGGTCAAGGAAAACAGGGAGAGCAGGATCCATGAATCAGAGTACTGCCCAGAAATCCGAGCAGGCAGAACGTGAACAAAAACCTCACGTGCTGACATTACCGCTTGAACAGACCCAGGCAAACAGAGCCCCGCATAGTTACGAACGGTGGCTGATTGCCAAGCTGATGAGAATGGCGGGCTCACCACCCGTGCGGTTTCAATTGTGGAATGATGAAGTAATTGATCTGGGGAACCAGGAAGCGAGGTTCACCATACACCTGATGGATCCAAAGGCTCTCTATACACTGGTCACCAACCCAAACCTTGCCTTCGGCGACCTTTACAGCGCCGGAAGACTTGAGGTGGATGGCGAACTGCCCGACCTCATGGAAGCCCTGTATCGGAGCGTTCACAGGGCGCGTCAAAAATGGCCCAAGTGGCTGGATGCCTTGTGGCGCAATCCCAATCCACGCTCTACCGGAATTTTGGAGGCCAAGGAGAATATTCACCACCATTACGATCTGGGCAATGAGTTTTACCAGCTTTGGCTGGACCATGCCGCCATGCAATACACCTGCGCCTATTACGAGCAGCCGGAACTCACGCTCGAACAGGCCCAGCTTGCCAAGCTCGAGCACGTGTGTCGCAAGCTCAGGTTAAGACCGGGCATGACAGTGGTCGAGGCGGGCTGTGGCTGGGGAGGACTCGCCAGGTACATGGCCCGAAACTATGGAGTAAATGTCGACTCGTACAATATCTCAAAGGAACAGCTCACCTTCGCCCGGGAGCAGGCCCGCAAGGAGAAGCTGGAACACCTTATAAATTACGTCGAGGACGACTACCGCAATATAGAAGGCCAATACGATGCCTTTGTTTCCATTGGCATGCTTGAGCACGTAGGCAAGCAGAACTTCCAGACGTTATCAGAGCTGATCAAGCGAAGCCTGAAACCTGACGGCATAGCCCTCTTGCACAGCATCGGCCGTAATCGCCCCATGCTGATGAATGCCTGGATTGAAAAACGGATTTTCCCCGGGGCCTATCCGCCCAGCATCGGAGAGTTCATGGAAATCTGTGAGCACGGCGACTTCTCCGTACTGGATGTCGAAAACCTGCGGCTGCACTATGCCCAGACGCTGACCCACTGGATGGAACGCTTCAACCGGAATGAAGACAAGGTCTCGGAGATGTACGACGATCACTTCACCCGTGCCTGGCGCATGTATCTGGCGGGCTCAATTGCGGCGTTCAGGGCCGGTTCGTTGCAGCTGTTCCAGGTGGTGTTTACTCACGGGGACAATAACCAGCTGCCGCAGAGCCGTCAGGATCTTTATGCATTTCCCGCAGCACCAGAGGATATCTGATGGATTACTACGACCTGATCATTGTCGGCGCGGGTCCGGCCGGCTCGACTCTGGCAAACGCACTAAGCAACAGCGGCAAGCGTATTCTGATCATCGACAAGCAGGACTTTCCCCGGGACAAAACCTGCGCCGGCTGGGTTACACCGGCGGTGATGCAGACGTTAGGCATTGATCTCGAAGATTACGGCAATGGCCGCACGCTGCAGCCTATTCGCCGCTTCCGCATTGGAATGATGGGACAGTCCGCGGTGGAAAACGACCATGGCGATGTTGTGAGCTATGGCATCCGACGCTGCGAATTTGACACCTACTTGCTTGACCGTGTCCAGTTCCCGAAAAAACTCTCCACCCCCGTCAAGTCCATTGTCCGAAAAGACGGCAACTGGGTAGTCAATGATACCTGGGAAGCGCCACTTGTCGTCGGGGCCGGCGGGCATTTCTGCCCGGTCGCCCGGCTTTTGGGTGATGGTCCCGGCAGTCATGAAACCATCGTCGCTGCCAAGGAAGTGGAGTTTGAAATGACACCGGAACAGGCGGAAGCCTGCCAGGCTCGCGGTGATACGCCCGAACTGTGGTTTTGCCGTGATCTGAAAGGCTATGCCTGGGTATTTCGCAAGGGCAACTATCTCAACATCGGGCTCGGCCGGGAAGACAATCATAAACTGACCGGGCACTTGCAGGACTTTGTTGACGAAATGAAGGCCTCTGGCCGAATCCCCTCCGACCTGCCGGGCCGGTTCAAGGGGCATGCTTACCTGCTATACGCTCATGCAGAACGCCCTTTGGTGGATGATGGTGTCCTTCTGATCGGTGATTCTGCCGGGCTCGCCTACACCCAGAGCGGTGAAGGTATCCGCCCGGCCATTGAGTCCGCACTTATGGCGGCAGATGTCATACGGAAGGTATCGGACTACTCCGCGTCAGCCTTGCAAATATACGGCGATGCCGTTGCTGAGCGATTTGGCAACCGGGCAGCCGACACAGAACAGGGCTGGCAGCTGCCAGACTGGGTCAAGATGCCACTGGCCAGCACCTTGATGCGCTCACACTGGTTTACCAGGAAGGTGGTGACCGAGAAGTGGTTCCTGCACCAGGAGATTCCTCCTCTAGAGGTGGCTGTGTAATCCAGGTGCCGAATGCAGGTGTGACACAATAAAAAAGGGCGGCTAACTGGCCGCCCTTTGAACTCAAACCTCAATTAATGACCGAGGTAGCTTCTGTACATCCACACGGTTTTTTCTTGCTGGGAAATATAGTCGCTCATCAGGGATACCGTACCCTCGTCCTCGGCATCACCCGCCAGGCTCAGCAGGTCGCGCTGTTTGCCGATCAGCTTGGCAAAGCTTTCCACGATGTTTTCCATCGCTTCCTTACCGTCAGACACATCTTTCCGCTCAGGGATTTCTGACCGGTCAATGTACGTACTGTAAGCATGGGCCGGACGATGACCAAGGGTCAGGACCCGCTCTGCAACCTCGTCAATCTTGAGCAACAGGTCGTCGTACAATTCCTCGAACTTGACGTGTAATTCAAAAAAATTATCGCCCTTGATGTTCCAATGGTAACCACGAACGTTCATATAGAAGATCTGGTAATTGGACAGCAAGTCATTCAGGGAATCAGCCAGCTTTTCTGTCTTTTCCGTGTCCAAACCAATGAAGTTCTTACCCATAACATGTCTCCTTGACGGTTGTCCGTCGACGTGAACTTCATGACAAATTAACGCAACAATTTGAATTCTGTGAAGTTTAGTTCGTCAATACAGGTGATAGCGGCATTTAATTCAGAAACCTCTCACGACACAGAAACCGGCCGAAAACCATAAGAACAAAGGCGACCAACTCGGTTTTGACACACCTCTTTCATGACAATGATCTTGGCATGTCAGGCTAAACCCCCGGTCCGCACTCGAGGCATCCGTCTGCCGGTTCCGGCCCTATGCTCAGGTTTCGGTTGAGTTGCTTCAGCGCAGTCCGCAAACCCTCCTCAATCACCGGATGGTAAAACGGCATCTCCAGCATCTCACTGACCGTCAACCGACGCTGGGCCGACCAGGCCAGCAGGTGAGCAATGTGTTCTGCCGCAGGTCCAAACATTTCGGCTCCCATGAACAGTCCACTCCCGTGTTCACCATAAACCCTCAGCAACCCCTCATTTTTGCCGATGACCCGGCTCCGGCCCTGATCTGCAAAGGAGACTTCACCCACGGCGAAACAACCGCGGCACTGCTCATTGACCTGATCAATCGTCAGACCTACCGAGGCAATCTGTGGATCGGTAAACACTACCGATAGCGGAGTCTTGCGCAGCCCGGTTCGCACATCCGGGTAGGCTGCCGCATTGTCGCCGGCGATGCGGCCCTCATCTGCGGCCTCGTGCAGCAGAGGCAGGGCACTGTTGGCATCACCAGCAATGAAGATATGACTATCCCCACAGCGCAGGGTATGAGGGTCGAATAACGGCATACCTTTTTCATCGAGTTCAATATCCGCATTCTGAATATCCAGACCATCAACATTTGGCCGACGCCCCGTCGCAGCCAACAGGTAATCAAAGGTTTCGGTGACCTGCCCCTCAACAGGGTCAATAAACGTCACGCTGACACCATCGTCCGTTCGCCCCACGTGCTTGACGTCCGCATCCGGATCTAACGGAAACTCACGATTAAATGCCTTGAGCGCACAGTCCCGGATAGACTCGTCCCTGATTGGACCAACAGCACCACCGACACCAAACATCCTCACACGCACGCCAAGCCGGCTCAGTGCCTGCCCCAACTCCAGGCCAATGACCCCGGGGCCAAACACCGCCACTGACTCCGGCAGATCCTGCCATTCAAACAGATCATCGTTCACAACCAACCGGTCCCTCGCCTCTTTGAGAAACCGGGGGATATTCGGACGGGAGCCAGTTGCTATGATGATTCGCTTTGCTTCGACTTCCATGGCCTGACCGTTTGCAGTCTTCACGATCAGCAGGTGCGGACCTGCAAACCGGGCATGGCCGAGGATCCGGTGGGACTCGGGAAAACCTTCCACGGATTTGATGACAGAACCAACAAAACGGTCACGCTCCTTTCGAACCCGCGCCAAAACCGCCTTACCGTCTATGGAGATGTCACGGGCGGTGACACCGAATAACGGCCCCAGTTCCATCTGGTGGGCATTTTCCGCCGCTGCGATCAGGAGCTTGCTCGGCATGCAGCCTACCCGGGCGCAAGTGGTTCCGTATTGCTCCCCCTCGATCAGGACCACCCGGTCAGTGGTCTTGCGGGCGCGCTGGTACGCCACCATGCCGGCGGTGCCGGCACCAATAATGGCGACATCAACCTCTCGCTTCTCCATAAACGCTTCTCCTCTGAATGGCTATTGCTGCAGGACAGCCTGATGATTCTCTATCCGATCTCACCAGTATAGAGGTACCGACACGACGCTGTGATACCTGTCACCACAGGAAGAAAGGGGAAATCAGTGCTCAATTGGCTTAACCTATGCCCTCCGGGATAACAAAAAAACAGGGGGAACCAGAGTTGCAGAACTATTGGCCGGAATTTCTGACCGTGGCCGTGGTCCATCTGCTGGCCGTTGCCAGCCCGGGACCTGACTTTGCGGTGATGCTCAGGCAGGCACTCTGTCAGAGCCGAAAGAATGCTCTATTGACTGCTCTCGGTGTGGGTATTGGCATTCTCGTGCATGTGGGTTACTCACTGCTCGGTATCGGGCTTGTCATCCAGCAGTCCGTCTGGCTCTTCAACCTCCTGAAAATGGTAGGTGCGCTTTATCTGACCTGGACTGCCCTGCAATGTCTGCGCGCACGAGCCAGTGACATCGAGGTGCAAACAGGTCCTCGTGTGTCACAATCCGGGTTCGCCGCCGTGCGACTGGGTTTTCTCACCAACGCTTTGAACCCCAAGGCGACACTGTTTTTCGTATCGTTATTCTCCGTGGTCATCAGCCCTGGCACCCCCATTGAACTGCAAGCCGGGTACGGCATTTATATGGCGACAGCAACAGCGCTGTGGTTTGCACTGGTAGCGGTGTTTTTCACGCTACCGGGCGTCCGCCGGGGCTTCAGCCGGTTTGGGCACTGGCTTGACCGTCTCATGGGCGGCGTGCTTCTGTTGCTGGCCGGTCAGCTCCTGCTATCTACAGTGAGCGGATCAGAGCCTCCGTCTGGGCCCACCCCAGGCATGGATCGGTAATGGAGCAGCCGTAGGTCAGGTCATCACCATCGTCCTGACGTCCGGGTTCAAGGAAGCTCTCCAGCATCAGCCCCCTCACATTGGTGTTGCCCGCCTGCTTCTGGGCCATGACGTCCCGGGCGATGTCCAGCTGGCGCTCAACCTCTTTGCAGGCATTGTCGTGGCTGCAGTCCACCATGACTGCCGTGGACAGACCGGCATCGGCCAGCGACCTGACCGCCTCCGCAATGCTGTCCGCATCATAATTGGTGATACCTCGTCCGCCCCGCAGCACCAGGTGCGTATCGGGATTCCCCCGGGTGGTAATCATCACTGGCGCGCCGGTGGCGGAGACACCCATGTGATGGTGAGGGTGGGCGGCCGACTTCATGGCATTTGTGGCAACCGCCACGCCTCCATCAGTTCCGTTTTTGAAACCCACCGGCATCGACAGGCCACTGACCATTTCCCGGTGCACCTGGGACTCCGTGGTCCGTGCGCCGATTGCGGTCCAGCTAACGAGATCTCCCAGATAATCCATGGCGAAAGGACTCAGAGCCTCCGTGGCCACAGGCAACCCCATGCCGGCGAGGTTAAGCAGGAGTCGACGGGAACGAATCAGCCCCTCGTTAAGATCCCCTGAGCCGGTGCGTTCCGGATCATAGAGCAGACCTTTCCAGCCAACCGTGGTCCGGGGTTTTTCGAGATAGGCTCGCATAACAATGAGAAAACGGTCACTCACCGCATCCGCCAGTGCTTTCAGCTTTTCTCCATATTCCAGTGCCGCTACTTCGTCATGAATTGAACAGGGCCCCATCACAAGGAGCGTTCTGGCATCGTCCCCACGCAGGATCCGGCGGACGGCCCCACGATGCGCTGCGATCTGCGAGGCGAGGTGTTCACCAACCGGTAACTGCTGACGCAACCCCTCGGACGTTGGCAGGGCCACCTCCTCACGTTCGGCAAGTGCGGCTGCAGACGCGGTCTGACTGTGCACATCGGTGCTTGGTGGCATGTTCATATGAGTGTTCCCGTTTCCCTGTGTCAGAATCAAAAAAGCCCCGGCTGGGCTACCAGTCGGGGCTTTTTAGAGTCCGGTGGCAGCCTGGGTTTCTGCCGGGCTGCCTTCCTCGTTATTCGGTCGATGAAGATCTTATGGGCGGCCCCGGCTCTGGCTAAAATAAAAGCCATAACCAAGCCACCAGAAAAACACAGCAGCGACCGCAGCCATCGATTTCTCACCGAAAGCTTGCAGAACATTCAATTGACAGGTCGCATGTGTCGTCTTCATGCTTTCCAATATATACCCCCGGTTTTCAACTTGGCAACCCACTGCCCGGAATTTTTTAAAATTCAGTAACGGGTCGGGAGCAGAAATGACAACGAAACAGACCAATCCTCCATGGCAGGGAGCGACCAGAATCCATCAGCTCCTGATGGCATTGCTGGCAATCTGCCTGTTTTCCCTCAGCGGAATGGCCCAAGCAGAAGCCCGTATTTATGAACTGCAGAATCGCCCAGCGGACGATGTTGCCACCCAGATACGGGAGCTCTATCAGAATGCTCCGGTCACAGTAACTGCCCGGGGGCAACAGGTTGTTGTCAGGGCTGAGGCGCAACTGCTCGACGAAATCGGCACTCTTATTGACACCATGGACGTGGCACCTGCACAGCTACGAATCACCGTGCGCTCCCGGGAAGACATCGGCGGCAAACGGTCCGGTGCCGGATTATCCGCCTCCGGAAACCAGGTAGGCGTCACCGTCGAACGAAAGGTAACCACCACTGGCAACACCCGTGAACGAACAGTCATCGTCCAGGATGGACAGTCGGCCCATATCACCTCAGGCCAGGTTCGCACACTGCCCATCGCGATTCGCGGCGGCCGCAATCCGGCTGCGTTTCTTGAGCAGGTCGAGACCCGAAGTGGTTTCCTGGTGAGCCCCCAGGTGATTTCTGACAGGGCCATTGAAGTGAATATTGTCTCCTTCGAGGAAGACCCTGCCGCCCTGCCCGGTTATGAAACCGAGGCGGTAGTAACCATCCGGCGGGTGGAGCCGGGGCAATGGGTTTCCCTCGGCAGCACGGCTACAAGCTCAAGCCGGCAGCAATCTGGCATTACCTACAGCGTGAAGAGCAATCAGCAGGAAAGTCGGAGCTTTGAGGTAAAGGTCGAGATACTACCTTAGGCATCAGGTACGGTAGGGTCGGATCAGGACACTCTTGGCTTCGTTGATCTTGGCCGCCAGGTAGTCATTGCCGCCACGATCCGGGTGCAGCTTCTGGATCAAACGGCGATGGGCAAGGACAATTTCTTCCTCGCTACACCCCCTGCGAACACCCAGCACCTCACAGGCTTCCTGCTCTGACATATTGCCATGAGCCGCAGTTTGCCCCTCACTGGAGTCGCTTCCAGCCCGGTTACCGTCGCCTGTCCCCAGATGCTGCCTGAACGCAGGCGCAAATTTTAATAGCCCCGGAAGCTTGCGCAATAGCGGAATCAAGGCGGCAACGGCGGCGGTCAGGACATGCACCCTTCCGGTCAGGACCATGAACAGAAGAAGCGCAGCACCGACGACCAGGACAACTTTCCAGATGGCGGACTTTTTCTTTTCCGGCGTCAACGCGCCCCATTGTTTAAGCACAACAAAAACTGCGGCCGCCAGAGCGATGCCGAGAATCCACTGCATAGGTTGATCCTTAGCTAGAGTACAGCCGTAATTCTGTCACTGACTCCGGTGAAAATACCAGCATCCTGCAATCAAAGTCGTTTTTCCGAAAAAGCAGCCACCGCAATCCGGTAAACTATCCGTAAATGCCGAGAAAGCGGTGACAAAGCCCCACTGACTTTTGTAGGATGCTATGCTTTACGGAATAGAACTAATTCCCAGACTCACATGGAACACTGCCCGCAACTGATCGGCAAGGGATCGCAGGTCAACCGTCCCCTTTCTCTTATGTTGCTCTGACTCAGAACGAACACCGATTCCCAGGATTTCAACTATGCGCACTGCCTCCCGCTTCGTGATCGTTATCATCTTCCTTGGTGTCGTCCTTGGCGGCATTTTTGGTTACAAGTTTTACCAGTTTGACCAGATGAGCGAGAAAATGGGCCAGCCACAACCACCGGCCCAGATCTCTGCAGTGAAAGCCAGGACCGAGCTGTGGACACCGGCGATAAAAGCGGTTGGCAGCATTGAAGCCGTCAACGGTATCAATGTCGCTAATGAAGTCCCGGGGGTAATCGAAGCCATCAACTTTGAGTCCGGCGACAGTGTCAAAGAGGGCGACGTCCTGATCCGTATCGACTCTGCCATTGACCAGGCCGGTCTTCGGACCCGGAAAGCCGAAGCCCAGTTGGCCAACCAGGAGTTCAAGCGGGTCTCCGACCTGTTGCCCAAGCGCGCAGTTTCCCAGTCCCAGTATGATGAAGCCAAGGCCAATTTCGATGCCGCCCGCGCGCGCGTCAACGAGGCTGAAGCCGAGCTCAGCAAGAAAATCATTCGTGCGCCCTTTGATGGCAGACTGGGCATCCGCCTGGTCGACCAGGGCGAATACATCGCAACTGGCACGGCGATCGTGGAAATCAACATGCTGGACCCCATTTACGTGGATTACACGTTGTCGGAGAAGAACCTGCAGAATGTGGGGAACGGCTATCCGGTCATTGCGACCGTTGCGGCAGTACCTGACCAGAAGTTTGAAGGGACGGTCAGTGCGATCAATACTTCCGTGAGCCCGGAAACCCGCACCGTTCGTATTCGCGCCACCCTGGACAACCGGGAGCATCTCTTGCGCCCGGGCATGTTTGCCACGGTGATGACTCGTCAGCCCAAGGATGATGAGGTAATTACCGTGCCCCGCACGGCGGTTTCATACAACACCTACGGTGACTTTGTTTTCGTGGTGGAAAAGAACGATCAGGGTAATCTGGTCGTGAATCGCCGCTCCATTACTTCCGGTGAAACCCGTGACGGCAGGGTTGCCATCCTGTCCGGCCTGAACGAGGGTGAAACCGTCGTCTCCAAGGGGCTGCTGCGTTTGCGTGCTGGCCAGTCAGTTGAGATTCAGGACGATTCCGCGAAGTCGCAGGGGGCGCCTGAATAATGCGATTTACCGATATCTTTATCCACCGTCCCGTTCTGGCGACGGTGGTCAGCCTCCTGATCCTGCTGCTCGGCGCCCGGGCAGCGATGGAGATGGAAATTCGTCAGTACCCCGAGCTTGAGAGCACCACGGTTACCGTAACCACGGCCTATCCGGGTGCCAGCTCTGACCTGATCAAGGGCTTTATAACCACACCGCTCCAGCAGGCCATTGCTGAAGCCAGTGGTATCGACTACCTGACCTCGACCAGTTCCCAGGGCATCTCTACCATTGAAGCCAAAATGGTGCTCAACTACGACGCCAATGCGGCCCTGGCCGAGATTCAGGCCAAGGTGGCCAGCCAGCGCAACGTCCTTCCCGCAGAAGCACAGGACCCGGTTATTACTTCCACCACCGGGGACTCTACCGCGCTCATGTACATTGCGTTTTACAGCGACGAGCTGGGGGTTCCCCAGATCAGCGATTACCTGACCCGGGTGGTGCAGCCAAAACTCCAGGCGCTTTCGGGTGTCGGTAAGGCCGAGCTGATTGGACGTAAGTTTGCGCTTCGGGTCTGGCTCGATCCGGAGCGACTGGCTGCGGTCGACATGACCCCGCCAGAAGTGGTCGCCAAACTGCGCGCCAATAACTATCAGGCCGCGGTGGGCAACACCAAAGGCCAGTACACCGCCATCAGCATGACCAGCGACACCGATGTCGCTGACCCCGACCAGTTCCGAAACCTTGTGGTGAAACAGTCAGGCAGCACCCAGATCCGCCTGCAGGATATTGCAAGAGTGGAACTTGGCTCGGAATCCTACGACCAGCTGGCATTGTACAAAGGCAAACCGGCCACCTATGTCGCTATCGAACTTGCACCCGGAGCCAACCCTCTGACGGTTGCCGGACTGGTCAAAGGCGCGCTCCCGGACATCCGGAGCCAACTGCCGTCGGGACTCGATGTCCGGCTGGCCTATGATGCTTCGGACTTCATCGAGGACTCCATCAACGAGGTTATCAAGACCCTGCTCGAGGCACTGGTCATCGTGCTCGTGGTCGTATTCCTCTGCCTTGGCTCGGTCCGCGCATCCATTGTGCCCTCGGTGGCAGTGCCGCTGTCGCTGATTGGTGGCGCTTTTGTAATGCTGATGTTCGGTTTTTCACTCAACCTGCTCACCCTGCTCTCCATGGTTCTGGCCATAGGCCTGGTAGTGGACGACGCCATTATCGTGGTGGAAAACGTCCACCGGCACATCGAAAAAGGCGAGTCTCGATTCGACGCCGCAATCAATGGCGCGCGTGAAATGGCCGTACCGATCATTGCCATGACCACAACACTGGTGGCGGTTTATGCGCCGATCGGGTTCATGGGCGGACTGGTAGGCTCCCTATTCACCGAGTTCGCGTTCACACTTGCCGGCGCGGTCGTTATTTCAGGCATTGTCGCCCTCACCCTGTCGCCGATGCTGTCCGGAAAGGTACTGAAACCCCACGGCAACCCGGGCAAGTTTGAGAGCCTGGTGGAGCGCAGCTTCAACGGCCTCTCAAATGGCTACAAAGCCGCACTCAGTTCGTTGATGCAGACCAAATCGGTGGTGATTTTCTTCGCTTTTGTGGTACTGGGATCCATCTATTTCATGGCCATGATGAGCAAGAGTGAACTGGCGCCCACCGAGGACCAGGGTATCCTGTTCTATCAGGGACTGGGCCCACAAACATCGACGCTGGATTACCTGCAGGAGCATGGCGATGAAATCCAGAACCGGATGTCAAAGCTCCCGGGTTATAACGAGGACTTCATGATCATTGGGTTCACCGGCCCCAACGCCGTATTCGGGGGTTTCAAGATGGCGCCCTGGAGTCAGCGTGAGGTGTCCCAGTCCGAGGTGCAGCCAACCCTGAACGCCGAGCTCAAAAAGGTCACGGGCCTGCAAACTGCCGTATTCCCGCGACCTTCCCTGCCGGGCTCGGGTGGCGGCCTGCCATTCCAGTTTGTGATCACCACTGGTAACAGCTACGAAGAGCTTAACCAGGTTGCGGACGAGTTGCTGGGCAAGGCCATGGGCAGTGGCAATTTCATGTTCCTGCAAAAATCGATCAATTTCGATCGCCCTGTTACCCGCATCAATGTCGATCGTGACAGGGTGGCGGACCTGGGCCTGTCGATGCAGGACGTTGGCCAGTCACTTTCCAGCATGCTGGGTGGCGGTTACATTAACCGGTTCAGTATGGAGGGCCGGTCCTACCAGGTGATTCCACAGGTAGACCGGAAATTCCGGTTGGATGAACAGGCGCTGAATGACTATTACATCCGCACCGATACCGGCGACCTGGTACCGCTGGGCAGCGTGGTCAGTTTCAGGCATGACGTGGAGCCCTCCAATCGCACCCAGTTCAATCAGCTGAACTCGCTCACACTGCAGGGCGTGGTCATGCCCGGTGTCGCTGCCGGCACCGCCATGGACTATATGGGCACCACCGCCGACGAGGTATTCCCGCAGGGCTTCAGCTACGACTACACCGGCCAGAGTCGTCAGCTGGCAACCCAGGGCAGCGCCCTGGTAGTGACCTTCTTCCTGTCGCTGCTGGTTATCTATCTGGTACTGGCGGCCCAGTTCGAGAGCTGGCGGGATCCGTTGATCATTCTGGTATCCGTGCCCATGTCCGTGGCCGGCGCCATGGCGTTTATTGTGCTTGGCTTCGCCACCATGAACATCTACACCCAGGTGGGGCTGATCACCTTGATCGGCGTGGTGTCCAAGAACGGAATCCTGATCGTTGAGTTTGCCAATCAACTGCAGGTTGAACGTGGACTCAACAAGGTCAATGCCGTGATTGAGGCGGCTGCCATCCGGTTGCGCCCGATCATCATGACCTCACTGGCGCTGATCTTCGCCATGGTTCCGCTCCTAGTTGCCATTGGCCCGGGCGCCGAAAGCCGCTTCGCCATTGGCCTGACCATCAGCGCGGGCCTAGGCATCGGTACGCTGTTCACCATCTTCGTATTGCCGGCGTTCTATATTTTGCTGGCACGGGATCACAACAGCGCGACCCACTGACTATCGACAACAAAAAAGCCCGGGCACCCGTCACAGAAAGACACCCGGGCACGATTCCCCGAACCGGCACAATAAGGTAGTCTGGCGCTCCACCTCGCAATTTATTGTGGAAGATTGCCGCTATCGTGACTCTGGGAAACTTTTTTTGGCTGTTTCTGGCCGGCTTTGCCATCTGGTACTGGTGGCGTGCCAAAGCCATCAAGGATTTCGTCCTGCAGGCCGCCCGTAAGTACTGCAAAACCATGGACGTGATGTTGTTGGACGATGCCGTCTACCTCCGCGGGCTCTGGTTCAAGCGTGATCCGGAAGGAAATCTCCGGGTCTGGCGCCGATTTCTCTTCGATTTCACCTCAACCGGAGAGGAACGCTACACCGGCCGCGTCATCATGCTGGGCCAGCGCATTCTCCACATGGAACTGGAACCCCACCGCTTTTCCTGAACTGCCTCCCCCAAATGGGCGATTTCCTGCCCAGGCTTCCGCGCGAATAATCAGCAACGCATTAACGACCAATAGCCGCCACCCTTGCGGCCGCCTACAAAAACAACAGGAGTTAATCATGCGTATCAGAACGACCGCAGCCATTGCGCTGGGGCTTGTCATGCTGTCAGCCTCATTCTTTACACACGCCGGCTACACCCAGACCCGACATCCCATCGTGCTGGTTCACGGCGTTACCGGCTTCAATACTATCGGAGGCCTGGTCAACTACTTCCACACCATCCCCTGGAACCTGGAACGAAGCGGTGCGCGCGTGTATTCCGCCAGTGTTTCCTTCGTCAACAGCAGTGAGCAACGAGGCCAGCAACTGGCCAACTACGTCAACGGCCTTGGCCATTCCAAGGTGAACCTCATGGCGCACAGCCAGGGCGCACCGACATCCCGTGTGACGGCCTCACTCATTCCCCACAAGATTGCCTCTGTTACCTCCATTGATGGCGTCAACAAGGGATCGAAAGTGGCGGATGTCGTACGCGGCATTCTCCCTCCGGGCAGCTATGTGGAAGGCGGAGCACAGACTATTGCCAACGCTCTGGGTGACCTGGTGAACGCATTGTCTGGTTCGAACAACCCCCAGGACGGTGTCGCCGCCCTGGAAACCCTGACCACGCGAGGCACCACCGACCTGAACGATGCGCTCGGCTGGAAGGGTGTGAATCGCTCCTCATGTTCCGGTACCGATGAAAATGTCTGGATCAACGGCAATCGCATCAAGTTCTTCTCCTGGACCGGCCGCGCCGTCTGGACCAATATCCTGGACGTCTCCGATCCGTTCCTGGGCATCACCTCCCTGGCGTTCGGCAGCGAGCCCAACGATGGTCTGGTCGGTGTTTGCTCCACCAAAATGGGGAACGTCATCGGGACCCACTACGTCATGAACCATGTCGATGCGATCAACCATCTGTTTGGCGCGCGTTCCCTGTGGACCAACCCGGTTACTCTCTACCGGTCACAGGCCAACCGTCTGAAAAATCGCGGTCTGTGAGGTTGGTATGAGACATCGTCCGTTTAAGCACCGTCGATGGCTCGCCGCCATCGCACTGTCGGCCCTGGTGGCCGGCGGTGCGATGTGGCTGTCTCAGCCCGTAGGCCCGGGCGCATCATTTACCAATCAGGTTGCCGCCGAAAGCAGCGCACCGGTAAAGCCGGGTGTTGAGCCGGATTACCGGCCAGAGTCTGCCAGTGGGGTCCGAACTGATATTCAGCAAACCAACACCTTCAACATTGCCTCAAGCACACCTGCAACCTTGGGGCCGGATCCCTTTGCTGCCTCGCTGGAAGGCACCGAGATTGACGGCGCCCTCAAGGCCGATGCCAACGGTGAGCTGATCGTTGATCTCGAGACTCGGGATTTCTTCGACTATTTCCTGAGCACCGTGGGAGAGGTGACACCAGAAGAAGCCCTGGACCGGATCCGGACACTGGCCGCCAACAACCTGCCACCCAAAGCGGCGCAACAATCGATGGCACTGCTCGATCAATACCTCAACTACAAACAACAGGCGCTGGCAATGCAAAACACAGCGCTCGACCCTTCCCGGCAAAATGATCCCGCCTACCAGCAGGAAATGCTGAACAAGGCATTCACGGACCTGAAACAGCTTCGACAAGCGGTCTTCAGTCCGGAAGCGCACCGGGCGTTTTTCGGCCTCG
This sequence comes from Marinobacter sediminum, assembly GCF_023657445.1. Taxonomy (NCBI): domain Bacteria; kingdom Pseudomonadati; phylum Pseudomonadota; class Gammaproteobacteria; order Pseudomonadales; family Marinobacteraceae; genus Marinobacter; species Marinobacter sediminum. The sequence continues at coordinate 2,799,277 of NZ_JAGTWY010000001.1, forward strand.
AAGAAGCCTATGGTGAATACACCCTGGCCACGCTCGAAATCGCCCGGCGGCCCAACCTGTCCAACGAGGCCAGGAGATCACTGGTGGCCTGGCACCGGAACCAGCTACCGGAACCGCTGCAACGCACCGAGCGCCGGCTTCTGGAGAGCAACGAAGAGAACCGGCAACGAATCGAGATCATGGAAACAGCAAGCTCCCCCGAAAGCGCGGGGCAGAAACTTATGGACCAGGGCATGTCCCCGGAGGCCGCCACCAGCGTGACCAGTTACCTGCAGGAGCGACAGGACTTCGACGCCCGCTATGAGCATTACAATAACGCACTCGCCCAGCTCCGGAACTCCGGCCTGGCCGATAAGGATCAGGCAGCGCAGCAGGCTCAACTTCTGAACCAATACTTCCCGGATAACAAGCAGCAAACCTGGGCCCGACTGAAGATGCTGGGGAGTAATTAACCAGAATGTGCGCCCACTCCCGCCATCGCAAGGCGGGACGCTTTAGACTGACGAATGCCACAAACAGGCAGGTGGGTTTTGCATGGACACCCAGATCATCAGAACGCAGCAGTCAGCCGGGTTTCGGCGTCTGCGATTCAGCCTCGAACTCGAAGCCAGCTATCGTAGACTAAGATCTGCCACCATCCGGGATCGTGCCCGCATGGTGGCCCCCGCCGGATTGCTGATTTTCGGGATCTTTGTGCTGCTGGATCTGGCCACACTGCCGCCGGATCTGGCCAGGGTTACAGTGGCCATAAGGCTATCGGTCACCTGTCCAATCATTACCCTGGCCTGGTGGTTATCCTACTGTCGGTGGCCAGGCGACCTCGCTTTCGAACGCCTCTACACTCTCGCCTATCTGGCCGGTGGTCTGAGTGTTGTGGTTATAATCGCTGCCGCGCGCCTCCGGGATTTTCCGATGCCCTACGAAGGCATGCTGCTCATGCTGATGTTCGGCTACTTTGCCATGGGCCTGCCATTTTTCTCTGCCTCCATTGCCTCTGCCATTATCATCGTCGCCTACCTGACCGCGGAGCTGGCAACTGGCCTGCAACCCGGGGCGGTCATGGCGAACCTGTTCTTCGTGCTGACCGCCAACATCATCGGCATGGTCGGGGCCTGGCTAAGCGAATACCGGCACCGGGCACACTTCCTGGATCAACAACTGCTCAATCTCCTCCACCAGTCCGCAGCGGAAGAGAGTGAGCGGAAAAGCCACCTGATCACCGTTGCCAGCCACGATCTTCGTCAGCCTCTCAATACCATCGGGATGACACTGGAAAACCTTTCCGGAGCCGGACTCATGCCGGACCAGCGCATCCTTGTGCAACGGCTTCAGGGAACCGTCAGCCACTTTCAGCGGCTTTTGGGCAACGTTCTGGATATATCTCGCATCAACGAGGGGATGATTCGTCCGGAGAACGACGTATTTGAGCTGGGTCCATTATTGGAACAACTGGTGGAGCTCACCTGCGATCACGCGGCCATGCAGGGCTCCCATGTAACCCTGGCAGATTCCGAATCAGGCATTCAGGTACTGGCAGACCCCGAGCTCCTGTCACGAGCGCTGCAGAACCTGATCGTCAATGCCGCCGATCACAGCGGTGGTGATGAAATTCGGCTTTCGGCGGCGCAGCTCGGGACGATGATCCGTATTAGGGTGAGCGACAATGGAGCTGGCTTGAGCGAACCTCTTCAGGATACGGTTTTCCAACCTTTCGTCCGTGGCGGCAGGGGCAGTGAGACGTCCGCCGGGCTGGGGCTCGGGCTTGCCATCGTCAAAGAACTGACCGACATGATGAACGGAGATTGCGGCGTTACATCCAGACCCGGCGCTGGCACTACTTTCTGGGTAGATGTCCCGCCCCCCAAGGAACAGCGAGAGGCCAGGGCGATCGCCCAACCGGCTAAAGCCATCCCATCTGCCGTGCCTGACTCACGCACTCCGTGCGATTGTGCACCCCCAGGTGGGTAAAGATCGCTTTCAGGTGGGTCTTCACCGTGTGCTCAGTAAGATTGAGGCTTTGACAGATTCGCTTGTTGGGAAAGCCCTGGGCCAGCAAGGACAATACCTCCATCTGCCTGGGTGTGAGTATTTGGGCTTGATCCGATGGCCTCGCCCGGCCCGGGAAATACTCGCCGCCGCGACTGATTGTCCGGACCATACCGAAAAGCGCCGTCCGACCCGCCGATTTCGGCAGAAAACCCCTGGCACCTGCGGCCCTGGCAGCCCGCACGGTGGTCTCATCTTCCGAGCTGGAAATAACCACCACGGGTACTGGCGGCTCTCGGGCAATCACCCTAGGCAACAGCATCAGCCCGGTCTCACCTTGCAGAGAGACATCCAGCAACACGAGATCGACCTCTTTGGGTCCGGACAATATTGCAACGGCCTGGCCAACCGAATCAGCCAGGTCCACCGAAACGGCCAGCAAGGCATGCCTCATCAGGCCCGCCAGCCCCTGAGAAAACAGGGGATGATCATCAACAATCAAAACCCGGCGCAGCGGCAGCCCCCGATCGGAGCAGATATGGTTGTCACCGGCGGCCTGGGCCGAGGGATGGCTCATGCGTGACCCCGCATTTTGTGTATTTTTGTTACTGCGGACAGTCCACTATAAATCAGTACACGCTGCTACACCGCGGCCTGCTTAACAGTTTTCGTCGAAAGCCGGAGCCATGCCAGCCGCAAAAGCCGCCCCGCCCCCTATCAGCTACACTGGATAACACAGGGACTCACCCACTCATGCGGAGACCCCACGCATGCGGATCCGAAGTATTGTCAGCATTTTCCCAATGTTGATTGCCGGGGCGGTCCTGGCAGAGCCGCCGGTTCTGAAAGCCGCAACTACGGAATACCCACCTTTCGAATACGTCGAGAATGGGCAACTCCGCGGCCGGGATGTCGAGACCGTCCGTACAGTCATTCAGAGAATGGGCTATACACCCGAGTTCCAGATTCTGCCCTGGGCCAGGGCAGAACTTATGGTTCGCAATGGTTCCGCCGATCTCCTCTTCTCTTTGACCGCGTCTCCGAAACGGCAACGTCACTTCCTGTTCACCGCCCCGATCAGCACTGCCAAAGATGTTTTCTATGCGAGGAAGAGCTCTGACGTTTCCTGGAAAAGCCTGAGCGACCTGGCCGACATGCGCGTCGGTGTTTCCGCTTCCTACAGTTACGCCCCGGAATTCATGAACTGGCTGAAAGAGGCGGAGGTCAGGGTGATGACGGTCAGCCAGGAACAGCCAGACCTGTCAGGTCTGCGCCTGGTTGCGCTGGACAGAATTGACCTCTTTATCTGCGAGCAGACGGCATGTAATTACCTCATCCAAAAATATCAAAAGCAGTATCCTGAGCTGTCACAAGTCGAGTCTATACCGGGCGTTGTTGGCCAGGAACGCGCTTTCCGTGCTGCTTTTTCGAGACAAAGACCAGATGCGAAAACCCTCCGCCTGGAGTTCAACCGGGTCCTGCGGCAGGTCAGGCAGACCAGCTCCGACTGAAATCATCCGGGTCGATTCGGCAATCACTTATCCTTACCCCTGCCACATCTATGTTGGCGTTTCCTATACTGAATGGGTCACTTCCAACCAACAGACCGGGAAAATGGACATAAAAACCGAACACCGTTACGCGATCAACCTCAACGTTCGGGGCATTCAGCCCTCTGCAACTCTTCGCATCAATGAGTTGAGCAACCAGCTCAAATCCGAAGGCAAGGACATCATCAAGCTGGGCCTTGGGCAATCCCCCTTCCCGGTGCCCGATCGCGTGGTGGACGCTCTGCGGGAACATGCCCATGAGAAGGACTATCTTCCGGTTAAAGGCCTGAAAGGTCTGCGGGAAGCGATCGCCGGTTACATCAATCGCAGCGAGCGCATGCGCTGTAGCTGGGAAGATGTATTGATCGGTCCGGGTTCCAAGGAGCTGCTTTTTATTCTTCAGCTGGCCTACTACGGTGATCTGCTGATCCCGCGCCCTAGCTGGGTTTCCTATGCGCCCCAGGCCCGGATCATTGGCCGTTCGGTGCACTGGCTGCCCACCCATGCAGAGAACAACTGGCAGCTCACGGCCGAGGAACTGGACATCGTCTGTCGGGACGATCCGTCACGACCGCGTATTCTGATTCTCAACTACCCGTCCAACCCGACCGGGTGCACCTATACCGATGATCAGTTGCTGGCGATTGCGAACGTAGCACGCAAGTACAGGCTAATACTGCTATCGGATGAGATCTACGGGGAGGTGAACTTCGAGGGCAAGCACAAGTCCATTGCCCGGTACTATCCGGAAGGCACCATTATCAGCACCGGGCTGAGCAAATGGGCCGGTGCCGGAGGCTGGCGTCTGGGGGCTTTTATCTTCCCGCCGGAGCTGCGCCCCCTGCTGGATGCCATGGCCATTATTGCCAGCGAAACCTTCACCTCAACCAGTGCACCGATCCAGTATGCCGGCATTACTGCCTTCAACGGCGGTGACGATATTGATGAATATCTGCTGCAATCCCGCAGGGTGCTCAAGGTCATTGGTGAATACGTGCACCGGCGCCTGAGCGAGGTGGGCGCCGTAGTCCAGAAGCCAGAGGGGGCCTTCTACCTGTTCCCGGACTTTTCCGGTTTCCGTGAACAACTGGCAAAAAAGGACATCAAGACGAGCCAGGCATTCTGCCAGGCGCTGATCGAAAACACCGGTGTGGCGATTCTGCCCGCCAGCGACTTCGGCTTCGTGCCGGATCACCTGGCCGCACGCCTGGCCTTTGTCGATTTTGATGGCACTGAAGCCCTGAACCTGGCCAGTGGCGACTATGCTGAAGCAGACCTTGGTGACGAATTCGTCCAGAAGGCCTGCCCGCGCCTGGTCAAGGCCATGGACAAGATGGCGGCCTGGCTGAACAGCCTCTGACCCGGTCGTGTTAGACTGGCGCCTTCACTCTTATCAGAGACCTCACCGGGGGCGCCGTGTCCGATTCTGTTTCTCTTCTCGATATTACCGTTTTTGCTGAAAACCTGGCTCGCGAGGCCGGAGAACTGATCCGTCGTGAGCGCGAAGAAAACACCCTGCGAACTGACTACAAGCAACAAACCGAGCTGGTGACCCACGCTGATGTGATGGCCGATGAATTCATTACCGGTGCCATCCGCAAACGCTTCCCCGGTCATCGGATACTGTCTGAAGAAACCATGCCGGATCTCAGCCAGGCCGAGGAACTTGAAACCCCGTTATGGATCGTCGATCCCATCGACGGCACAGTCAATTACGCTTATGGCCACCCGCAGGTCGCCGTCTCCATTGCGTACGCTGAGAAAGGCAGAGTAAGGGCCGGCGTTGTCCATGCTCCATTCCCCGGTGAAACCTTCCGGGCGACCAAGGGCGAAGGTGCAACTCTGAATGGCAAGGCGATTGAGCACAGCGGCGCGACGGTGCCGCGAGATTCCCTGTTTGCCACAGGTTTTCCTTACACAAAAGACAACCTGGAACCACTGGTTCGCCGCCTCGACGCCATGATCCACCAGTGCCGGGACCTGCGCCGCATCGGCTCCGCCGCTCTGGATATCTGCTGGGTCGCTTGCGGACGCCTGGACATTTACTACGAAAACGTCAGCCCCTGGGACTTCGCCGCAGCCCGCCTGATTGCCCTCGAGGCCGGCGCCAACGCAGGACACTTTGGTGACGTGCCGGACGGCTACCCAGCCGATCTTTATGGTCGTGATATCCTGATTTCAGCACCGGCTATCTGGGACCCGGTCCGGACTATTCTTCGGACGGCTTCAGGGTACGAATGAGGTCTGCGGGTGGTCCTGGAGAGCCTAGTTCCAGACGCCCTCAGCCACCAAGCCCCAACTCTCTTCATAGTCCGTGGACGGCAACCGCGAAAACGAGGACCGGACAAACCGCTGAATCCTCCCCTCAACGAAGACCAGCACAAAATCGGCACCTCGTGCGGCACTGGTCCTCGGCCGCAAACCCTGCCGGATCTCGCCTTCTTTAAGAGCCTGACGGACCTGGGTTTCAAGGCGCTCGAAGAACTGTGAGGCCCGCTTGCGCAAAGCCTCATTTTCGCCCATCAGGGCATCACCGGTCAGAACACAGCACAATCCGGGGTTGCGCTCTGCAAAGACCAGAACCAAATGCACCAGTTGCTGCAGGCGCACCCTCACATCTTCTTGCTCCTGAAGAATTACCTGGCAGCGCGAGAAGACTGCTTCCTCGGCAAATTCAATAAGAGCTTCAAACATTTTCCGCTTACTGGGGAAATGGCGGTAGAGGGCCGCCTCGGTAACGCCAACGGACTTTGCCAGTCCGGCGGTGGTAATACGGGCTCCCGGATCGGTTTCCAGAAGCTGCACGAGGGCGTGGAGAATCGCCTCTCGGCGACTCGGTTTCTGATCGGTCATGACAGGACTACAGCGCTCTGATTTGTCGTTTTCGGGGCCGGTCATTTGGCGCCGGCCCTCGTTTATTCATTGTGGGGATTGTGCCCCAGATCAGAAGAAGGTGCCATCAATGGGCGATGAAGCACTGGCGTACAGCTTCTTGGGCATGCGCCCGGCAAGATAGGCCTCACGGCCGGCTTCAATCGCAAGGCGCATGGCATTGGCCATTTTGATGGGGTCCTTTGCCTGGGCAATGGCCGTGTTCATCAGCACACCATCACACCCGAGCTCCATAGCAATCGTTGCATCCGATGCCGTGCCCACTCCCGCATCAACCAAAACCGGTACGCGAGCATTTTCAACGATCAGGCGGATGTTATAGCGGTTCTGGATACCAAGCCCGGAGCCAATGGGAGCACCCAGAGGCATGATGGCAACGCAGCCCATTTCTTCCAGGCGTTTGGCAAGCAGGGGATCGTCCGAGCAATAGACCATCACCTTGAACCCGTCCCTGATCAATTCCTCGGCGGCAACCAGGGTCTCGGTCATGTTCGGATAGAGGGTCTTCTCCTCACCGAGCACTTCAAGCTTGACCAGGTCGTGACCATCGAGAAGTTCCCGGGCCAGTTTACAGGTACGGACGGCGTCTTTGGCCGTGAAACAACCCGCCGTATTGGGCAGGATGGTGTAGCGTTCCGGAGAAATCACATCAAGCAGATTCGGCTCATCCGGGTTCTGCCCCAGGTTGGTCCGGCGGACAGCCACGGTCACGATCTCGGCATCACTGGTCTCGATCGCATGGCCGGTTTCCATCAGGTCATGGTATTTTCCGGTACCGACCAGAAGACGTGACTTATAGACACGCCCGGCAATTTCTAGGGGTTTGTCTTCGGGAAGCAGAATCTCGGGAGTCTCGCTCATAACGTTCCTGGAGTTGTTCGATTGTATTGGTAGTCGAGGTCACATTGGCGGGCCGAATCCGGCCAGGCCAGGTTTTACTTGAAGCCTCAGCCGCCGCCGATGGCCCGGACGACTTCAACGCGGTCGCCCTCACGAAGGGTGAATTCCGCGTGCTGGCTCCGGGGCACAATATCTTCGTTCACCTCCACCGCAAGGCGCTTACCCACCAGGGTCATCGTCTCAATCAATGTCCCAACGGTCGCTCCGGCGGGGAGCTCCATGGCATCACCGTTTACCTGCACCTGCATATACTGTCCTCACCTCTGTTCTTTTCAAGCAACTTGCAAGGCGCCTCTACCGGCGCAATCCGGCGGCCGCCACCAATGCCCAGCCAACCATAAAAAACACACCGCCCACTGGGGTGACCGGACCGATCCAGCGGACATCTGTGAGCACCAGAACGTACAGACTGCCGCAAAAAAGCAGTATGCCCACCACGAAAGAAGCGGCCGCCAGCCCAAGCAGGCGACGGTTTAAAGCCAGCCCGGAAAGCAGTGCCACCAGCACCAATGCAATGGAGTGATACATCTGATAGGTGGCCGCTGTTTGAAAGACGTCAACGCTTCGCTCACTGACAACGCCACGTAGCCCATGCGCACCAAAGGCTCCCGCCATTACCGCAAGCAGTGCAAACGCGGCACCAAGCACAAGGGGCATAGGCATCAGGCCCGTTGAACGGGTTTCTACGCGTTCAGCAGTCACAGTGGATCTTTTCTCCAGTATCCAGGTTCATCATAGTCAGAGCACCGCCCCAGACGCAGCCGGTGTCCAGCGCAACAAACTGGTCATGCCCGGTTCGGCCTTCGAGCGCTGCCCAATGCCCGAAGAGTACCTGGACATCATCCTGCCGGGAAAACCGGAACCACGGTGCAAACCCTGCAGGAGCACTGTCCTCGGATTCCTTGGTCGCCAGCTCCAGTGTGCCGTCTTCTGCAATGAACCGCATTCTCGTGAAATAGTTGGTTATGATTCGCCAGCGATCCATGCCCGCAAGTGCATCATGCCAGCATTCCGGCTGGTTGCCGTACATGTGGGTGAAGTATTCCCCGGCACCATCACCAGCGATGACAGCCTCCACTTCCCGAGCAAAGCTCATGGCACGATCAACACTCCAGATATGTGGCAGGCCTGCATGGGCCATGATCAGGTTGCGGTCCGGATCATGAATGCACAGATGCTGCTGGCGCAACCAGACAATGAGCCTGTCCCGGTCCGGTGCATCGAGAATGTCTGACAGGGTGTCTTTCTTGCGCGTCTGGTGGCCACCGAGGGCCACCGCAAGCAGGTGCAGATCGTGATTACCCAACACCACAACCGCTGAACTGCCGAGGCTTTCGATATAACGCAAGGTTGCCAGTGACGACGGCCCCCGGTTGATCAGGTCCCCTGCCACCCAGAGACGATCCCTGGACGGAGAAAAGTCGACCTTCGCCAGCACATCCCGCAAACGATCATAACAGCCCTGAATATCGCCAATGGCGTAATCAGTCATCACTTGCCTCGTTGCCAGTAGTCATTTCCGCTTTCTCGTCAACCAGCAAGTCAGCAATCCTCACGAAATCCGCAAGACTGAGATTTTCCGGCCGCAGGCCGTCATCTATTTCCAGACGCCGAAGCTGTTCAACGGAAATCATGCCACCGAGTGCCTTGCGTAGCGTTTTGCGCCGGGCATTGAACGCTGTCCGGACCACGGCCTTAAGGGTGCCGAAATCTTTGGCCGGATACGGCAGTGTCTCATGGGGCACCAGGCGAACAATCGCAGAATCCACCTTCGGTGCCGGGCGGAAAGCGCCGGAACCAACTTCGAACAGCGGCTGCACTTTACAGAAATACTGGGCCATGATGCCCAGGCGACCATAGTTATTATCACCGGACACTGCGGCCAGCCGCTGGACCACTTCCTTCTGCAACATAAAGTGCATATCTTTCACCACACTGGCCTGGGACAGCAGATGAAAAATCAGCGGTGTGGAAATGTTGTAGGGCAGGTTCCCGATGATACGAAGGGGTTTGCCGTTGTCCACCAGCTGACTGAAATCGAACGTCAGTGCATCAGCTTCGTGGATACGGAAATCCGGGAAGTTGAAGAACTTGGTCCGCAACACCGGGATCAGGTCACGATCCAGCTCAACAACCTGCAGTTTCGGGTTAATCGCCAGAATTTCCTCGGTAATCGCCCCCAGACCGGGACCAATTTCCACGATGGCGTCATCCGGTTTCGGATTGATCGCGCGGACGATGCGCTCGATCACACCGGGATCATGCAGGAAGTTCTGACCAAACCGTTTTCGGGCCTGATGGCCGGGTTTATTGCTCACGGGCGATTCTCTTGATTAGCGGCTTTCCGGCACAGGGCCATGTGTGCTCCAACGCGAATGGCTGTGTGCAGGCTGCCAGCATCGGCCTTGCCGGTTCCAGCAAGATCCAGCGCGGTGCCATGGTCAACGGAGGTGCGGACAACAGGAAGCCCCAGGGTGATGTTAACCGCACGGCCAAAGCCCTGAAATTTCAGTACCGGCAAGCCCTGGTCGTGGTACATGGCCAGCACGGCATCGGCCTCATCCAGCCAGTGTGGTGTGAAGAGGGTGTCTGCTGGCAGGGGCCCGGTCAGACGGATGCCTTCCTGCCTAAGTGACGCCAGTGTTGGCTCAATGATCTCAATTTCCTCACGGCCCAGATGGCCACCCTCTCCAGCATGGGGATTCAGGCCCGCCACCAGGATACGGGGCCGCTCAATGCCGAAAAAGGTTTTCAGATCGGCGTCAAGGATCCGGGTTACCTCGGTCAGCCGTTCCGGCGTGATGGCCGCTGACACGTCCTTCAGCGGTAAGTGGGTGGTTACCAATGCTACTCGCAACTCGTCCGTCGCCAGCATCATGACCACGCGGTCCACACCACAGATTTCCTGTAGAAACTCGGTGTGGCCGCTGAAGGGGATACCTGCCTCATTGATCACCCCTTTATGAACCGGCGCGGTCACCATGCCGTCAAAATCGCCAGACAGACAGCCCTCGGTCGCAACTTTCAGGGTCTCGATCACGTAACGACTGTTGCCTGGATCGAGCACACCGGCTGCACTGCTGACACAACCATCAACGGACAGGACCGAGAGTTGACCCGCGCGGGTCTCAGGCAGCTCGCCGGGCTGCCAGTCACGCAGACAGACATCAAGCCCCATCGAGGCAGCTCGAGTCGCCAGCAAGGACTTGCTGGCGACAATAACTATACCCGCATCGCGGGGTTCCGCCGCGAGCCCAAGGCACAACTCCGGACCAATACCTGCGGGTTCACCCGCGGTCAGGGCCAGGATTACCGGGTCACTCATGAGTTGGCGCTCTCTCCTTCAGAAGCCTCGTCCCGGACGTACTCACCCTTGAACTCGACAAAAGCCTCGTCGCGAATCTCTCGCAACCAGTTCTGCAGTTCGGTATCGAATTTGCGGCGGTAGATGGCCTGACGCGCTTCGGACTGTTTCACCTCACCGCTTATGTCCTTCTGCCGGCGCTCCTGCACTTGCAGAATGTGCCATCCAAACTGTGACCGAACGGGACCTTTGAGCTGACCGATATCGGCTTCCAGCATGGCCCGTTCAAATGCCGGAACCATCTGCCCCCGGCTCACCCAGCCCAGGCTGCCGCCATCGGAACCCGAGACCGGGTCATCAGAGTGCTCCCGCGCCAGTTCTGAAAAATCGGCTCCGTTCGTCAGCTGCAGGTAGAGCTCCCGGATTTTTGCCTCAGCCTGCATTTCGGTCACTGCCTCGGACGGACGAATCAGGATATGACGCACCTTATGCTGCTGAATGACTTGCTTCTGCTCACCACCACGCTTGTCCATAACCATCACGAGGTGAAAACCACTGTTGTTCTCAAGCACGCGAGACGGCTCTCCCACGGTCAGCTCAGGCACGATGGGAGCAACCAGCGATGGTAGCTGGCTTTCGGCCCGCCAGCCCATGTCACCCCCTTCAAGTGCATTACTGGCATCGGATTCCGCCACGGCAACTTCCCGGAAATCCCGGCCGTTGGCAATCTGTTGCCTGAGGTTTTCAGCTTTGTCCCGGGCCGCAGACACTGACGCGTCACTGGCGGGGTTATCCACTTCAATAAAGATGTAAGCAAGGCGGTATTCGGCATCATTGCCACCCCTGGCTTCCTGCGCCTGCAGATAGTTGGTCACCTCCCGGTCGGTGACCCGCACACGATTGCCCACCTGACGCTGCTGAACCCGGCTGGTCAGCATTTCATTACGGATCTGCTCACGGGCCTGGCGATAGGAAACACCTTCCGCCGACAGTTGTTGTTCGAACTGAGCCAGTGTCATGCCATTACGCTCGGCAATGTTGGCCATGGTCTCGTTCAGCTCGTTATCACTGATCCGTATGCCCATCTTTTCCGCCATCTGGAGCTGGATAGATTCGGTGATCAGCTGGTCAAGTACCCGCTGTTCAAGAATCTGACGGGGAGGCAGGCCAGTCCCCTGGGCGCTCAGCCTCTCGGTAATGGTGTTGATCCTGGTTTCAAGCTGGGTCTGAAGGATAACGTCGTTGTCCACGATGGTGACAACCTGATCGAGCAGCTTGCGCTCTGCCTGCACGGCCAGCGAGAGGGTAACCGCCACAACCATCAGCAACGTTTTTACAGCATGGCGAAGAGTCGCCTTCATAAACACCTCATGATAATAAATGAACTGCGGGCACTATGCCCGCGGTTAGTCCTGATACAGGTCAGGGAGTTCCAAACCGGCGACTTTCCCGCTCATCGAAACCGTAGATAGCCTGAGAGATTGGGGCCGACGAGCCACCACTGCCGCCCAGACCCTTGAGCTGAATCTGGAACAGTAACCGGCTGTCCAGTTCCTGGTCGTCTGTCAGATAGTTCTGGTGCACAACCTGAACACTCCAGCAACAGTTGTTGTATTCCATGCCTGCCAGCGAACCCACGGTCCGGTCGAGCCGTGAGTCGTAAACCCAGCGGCCTATCAGGCTAACACGATCCGTAACCGGGAAAACCGCCGCCACGTCCGACTGTTCGAGTTCATCCCTGCTGTAGGTATGTCCCAGGCTGGCAAGATAACGATAATCCTCGGAGTGAAACACCAGCTGACTTCGCCCCTCCTCGGTGTCGCCGGTATCCGGATCCCACAGCCCGGACGAGCGGATTTCCAGCGTATCGATCGGATTGAGGATCACCTCACCCGCCAGCGGTGAGCGGCTACGGGTACTGGCGCCCTCACCGAAGAGATTGACTTTGCGATCTTCGAAATACTGAATCTGGCCAATGCTGAAACGGGCCCGCTCCGCCCCCGTGACCAGGTCATTGAAGCGACTGGTGAGCGCAACAGTCAACTGGTTGGCGTCGCCAACCCGGTCGCCGCCAGTAAATCGGTCACGCTGAAACAGCTGATCGAAACGGAAAGCCTGAACATCCGTATCGAAGTCCGGGATATCGTTCTGATCGGCTTCAGCATCCACCCAGGCATAATAGAGCCTGGGCTCCAGCGTCTGGTTGTAAGGCACATCGAACAGGCTGGACCGACGGTCAAAATAGAGGCCATTATCCCACTCCGCTACCGGGATTGCTCGATCAAAGCCGCCATCCCCGAGAGTGTAATCTTCCAGTTCGTATCGGGTGTAATCCACACTGACGGAGGGCCGGCTGAAGCCCCACAACGTGCGCAGAGGTACTGCCAACTCCGGAATGGCGCGCAGGCGCTGGCCATTGGCCCGGTCCAGACCGGTGAGATTTTCGTTGTCCCGGTAGAACCAGGTGTACTGGCTTTCTATCCCGGCTTCCAGCCAGCCCAGTTCGGTGAGGCCTCCGTACAGAATTTCTGGCAACTGGGCGTATGGCTTGTTCACATCCGCTATTCGTTCCGGAACCGTCTGGTAATCGTTCAGATAGGTTTCGAAATATTGCTGACTGTCCTGATAACGGACCCCACCCTTGCGTTGCAGGTGAGTTGTCTGATTGATTTCCAGGCTGCGGTTCAGGTCGCCCAGGTAATCCTCGTCGCTGACCACAGAGAAATCCCCATAGCCGTTCCATCCTGCACCGAAACGGGCACGGGTCGAGGCGTCAAGCGCCCAGCGCTCACCACTTTCCCCGGGATTGTCCTCGGTATAGGCGGAATCGTTTCCGATATAGCCAACCTGCAACACGGTCTCGCCAAAGCGACTGAGGTACCGGCCTTCCGCTTCGTTAAAAAAGCCACGACCATGAATGTACTGAGGCGTCAGGGTAGCATCGTAATGCGGGGCAAGATTGAGGTAATAGGGCGCTGCCAGAAACGCGCCACTGCCAGCACTGGAGGAACCAAACTGGGGGTACAGAAAGCCCGTCTTGCGCCGGTCATCGATTGGGAAACTTGCCCAGGGCCAGTAAAAAACCGGAACGTCCAGTATCTCGAGCCGGACATGCTTCGCGGTGCCAAAGCCCTCTGCGCGGTCCAGCCGAATATCCGATGCGACGATCGCCCAGTCATTCTGTTGTGGCCCACAGGTGGTGAGCATGCCGTCGCGGATCACCACCTTCTCATCCGCCAGTCGAGTCAGGCTGTCGGCACTGCCACGCATCTCCGGGCCATGAAGAAGAAAGGTCGCGGTATTGATGTCAAAACGACCGGAATCAACATTGTAATCAGCACGTTCCCCCGTCAGCAGGAAGCCATCACCGCGACTGACCAGCGGGCCCTGTAAAGATACCTTACCCTCGGACTGATTGTATCTTGCCTCAGAACCACTTACCTGGAAGGTGCCCTGTCGGAGTCGCACATCACCCTCAAGATACAGCTCCCGATCGATCTCATAGCGGGCATTCAGGCCGCTGGCTTCAAGCGGAGCCTGCTGACCCTCACCATCGCCGAACACGCCAACGGCTTTGCCACCGTCGCCAGATGGCAGATAGCCGCCTTCACAGAATACCGGCAAGGTATCACGCGCCGATGCCGGCAGCTGGGATTTGGGGCGCCAGTCGATTTCCGCCGCTGTCGGGGGTGTCTCGGCCCGAACCTGAATCGCAACCATACCAATAAACCCTGCCACCAGCGCCTGACCTAATCGGCGCTGCAGCCGGCGGACCGGCAGGTGCAGAGGGCAATCGGAAGTGGGCACAGTCGCGGGTTCCTGTTCCGGGTGAATGACTGGACGGGTATCGTTAACAGCCGCCTAGTTTACACGTGCCCCCCGGGGTTGTTAACGGAAACTCCGCTGCAAAACCGTTTTACCCTCTTTATACTCCTCTGCTAACTTTCGCTGTCAGCGACCACTCATTTTTTCAGGGTAGTAACCGGAACCATGGACATCCGCCTGCAGTTGCTGACCAAGTGGGTCAGACAGTTCTCCGGCTTTGAACAGACGACGGCAGAGCCGGTCTCCGGCGACGCCAGTTTTCGACGGTATTTCCGTGTCAGACGCACAGGTGCCAATGGTCAAACATCGCCGTTCCTTGTGATGGATGCCCCGCCTGAACACGAGGACTGCGAACCGTTTATTGCCATTGCCCGCCACTGGCACCAGCACGGTGTCGCCGTTCCAGATATCCTGCAGGAAGACCTCGCCCAGGGCTTTCTGTTAATCGAAGATTTTGGCGACCAGCTGATGCTGGGGCAGTTGAATGAAAGCACCGCCGACCCACTCTATCGCGGCGCCCTGACCGAACTTGTCGGTATCCAGCAACTCAACTCGCCAACCGACTACCCGCTACCCCCCTATGATTCAGCGCTGCTGAGCCGGGAAATGGCACTGTTCCCGGACTGGCTGCTGGAGCAGCATCTGGGCCTGGACCTGAGCAACGGCGAGCGTGCGCTGCTCGATACGACCTTCGCCATCCTTGAAGAAAGCGCTCTGGCCCAGCCAGAGGTGACCGTTCACAGAGACTACCATTCACGAAACTTGCTGGTTCGGCCCGGGACGGACCGGCCGGGCGTGATTGATTTTCAGGATGCCGTGACCGGTCCGGTAACTTACGACGCGGTCTCTCTGCTCAAGGACTGTTACATTCAGTGGCCGGAAGAGAAACTGTGCGAATGGCTGGAATTCTTTCGGCAAGACAGCCTGCAGGCGGGACTGCACCGGGCGGACAAAGAAACCTTCCGTCAGTGGTTTGAACTCATGGGCATGCAACGCCACCTCAAGGCAGCCGGGATCTTTGCACGCCTGGCACTCCGTGATGGCAAACATGGCTACCTGAATGACATCCCCCGCACTGTTGGCTACCTGCTCACCGCCAGCAGCCGACAGCCGGCTCTACGTCATTTTCACGAGTGGTTGAGCGAGACAGTGATGCCAGAGATTACACGCCGAATTGCCCCTGCGCCGGACAGGGCGCAATGAAACCCTTGAAAGCAATGATCCTGGCCGCCGGCAGGGGCGAGCGCATGCGGCCGCTGACGCTGACCACGCCGAAACCGTTGCTCAGCGCCGGCGGCAAGCCGCTGATCGTTCATCACCTGGAGCACCTGAACCGTGCCGGCTACCGGGACGTGGTGATCAATCATGCCTGGCTCGGGGAACAGATCGAGTTTACTCTGGGCACCGGTGATCGCTTCGGTCTTTCCCTTCGCTACTCCCGGGAAGGTGAGCCACTTGAAACGGCCGGAGGTATCGTCCGTGCCCTGCCCCTGCTGACCGAGACAGCGTCCGACTGGTTTCTGGTTATCAATGGCGATATCTGGACTGACTTCGAGCTATCCCTGCTCACACCACCCGAGCAGGGTGATGCGCTTCTGGTGGTTACCGACAACCGCCCACACCATCCCGACGGTGATTTTCACCTGACGGACGATGGCCGATTAACGGGTGAAGGCCGGGAAAAACTGACTTTTACCGGCATCAGCCTGTTGAACCGTCGCCTGTTTGAGGGGCTGGATGAACAGGCCGGAAAGCTGGGTCCTGTTTTGCGCGCCGCCATGGCGCAAGGACGCGTTGCCGGCCTCTATCATCCGGGCGAGTGGGTGGACGTCGGTACGCCGGCAAGGCTTCGTGAACTTGACCAGGCACTCAGGGCCCGGGAGCACTGACACCATGTCTGAAAACGTGAGACAGCCAACTCTGCCCGCCCGACTGGATGCCGAATTCTCCAGCCTGCTTCGGGAACTATCCGCTTGCGGCCACCAGGCTGTCACACTTGTGGACCGTGCCCACCTGCCCCACTGGTGCCGACATCCACTCTTCTTTTTCCTGGGCTACATTGCAAAGGCCGAAGGTCGTGTTACGGAATCGGATATCGGATATGCCGAGCGGCTGATCAAGGCACTGAAACTTTCCCAGCGACAACGCCGACGGGCAATCAACTGGTTCCAGCAAGGGAAAGCTTCACCTCGTATCCCGGCTTTGCGTGGCCTGTCGTTGAAGCTCACACAACGGTTCTGGCCAGGACCCGCCCTGAAAGTGGCTATTTGCCTCTGCCATGCCACCCAGCTCAAGGGCCGCCCGGCAAAACAGCGCCGGTATCGTTGCGAGGATGTCATCGATCAGATGGGGCTGCCGATCGCCATAAGCGACGACATTTTTGAAAGCTACGCCAACAAATTCTGGGTGCGACAGGCCGAAAACATTTCCAAGCCTAAAAGTTACGAACAAGCCTGTGCGCTGCTGGGAGTGACGCGGCGGGATTCACTCGACACGATCAAGCGGACGTATCGCAAGAAGGTCTCGGAATGCCACCCTGACAAGCTGGCACAGCAGGATGTCAGTCCTGCAGAACATGCCACCGCAAAAGAGCGCTTACTGCGCTACCAGCAGGCATGGGAGCTGGTCAAACGGCATCATACGATACGAAGATAGAATTTCAGCGCTCCAGTGATTGCAGCCAGGCATCGATCCGGCTGGCCAGAGACTGGCCGTCTTGCGCCGAGGGCGGCTGTTGAAGCACCACCGGCTGACGTACGAAGTTTTCCAGGCCAGCCCGAAGCAACCTGAGCTCCCTCCGCCTGCCGGGCACTTCACCTTCTACCGGAGAGTTATAGAGTTCCAGCACCGCGGGCACACCGACCTCGCCAAGCCGGGTCGCCAAAACGGCTTCATCCCCGGGATAAAAAACCGGCGCCACCCAGATCATCGCACGAAGGTTCTGGCCGCCCTGCGACAAGGCAACAATGTGGTTGCTGGCCCGACCAACCCCCAACAGGGCGATATTGTCATACTCCCGATTCGCCAGCTCGGTGAGCCCGGCCTCCAGTATCCGGCCAACCCGGTTCCGGTAGGCCGCCTCAGGCCCCCCGTCACCGTCCGCTTCCATGACATCAATCATCACTGAGGATGCCTCGCCCGTGGCGTTTTCAGACTGCTTCCCCGTTAACGCCTGCCTGCTTGCCAGTAACCGCTGCAGCGACGTCGAAGGCGCATCCAGTCCCACCGTCAATACGGCCCAGCCTCTTTCAGCCAGATGCTGAGCCAGACTTCCAGACACTCCCGAGGCCGCCGTCCCGCCGGCGTCCGCCAGAATCAGCAGCGCCCCTTTGGCGGGAAGCGTCTGTTCGGGGTTCAATAACCCGAGGGCGCGGTCCCCCTCTTCCAGCTCCAGCCACACCGCCGCCTCAGGGTATAACCGGCTTAAAGCCATCTCCCCAAGACCGGTTGATACACCGGGACGCTCCTGCGCAGCAATGGCGGACTTCGACGGGCTCTCCCCGGGCTCGTCCTGGGCAAAGGCAATGGCACACGCAAACCACAGGCCCAGCGAAAACACCCGCCACCACCTGACACTGAAATCAATACCGACTCTAGACACAGATTCTGACTCTTTGGCTGCGAAAAAACCGTTCCGAACTGTTAGACTAGCACTCGCTTTTCATGTGCGGCAGGGAACGCTGGCAATGCCATTATCAACCGATTCGTGCGCAAAGTAATTGAGAGAGCCATCATGAACCCTTACCTGATTGCCCCATCCATCCTGTCTGCCGATTTTGCCCGCCTGGGTGAAGAAGTCGATAACGTACTGGCCGCCGGTGCCGACGTTGTTCATTTCGATGTGATGGACAATCACTATGTGCCCAATCTGACCATTGGCCCCATGGTCTGCGAAGCCCTGCGCAAGCATGGCGTGACCGCGCCGATTGATGTGCATCTGATGGTATCCCCGGTCGACGATCTGATCCGCATGTTTATTGATGCCGGCGCGAGCTACATCACTTTCCATCCGGAAGCCAGCAATCACATTGACCGCTCCCTGCAACTGATCCGCGAAGGCGGCTGCAAGGCCGGCCTGGTCTTCAACCCGGCCACGCCGCTGCACTACATGGATCATGTTATGGACAAGCTCGACATGGTACTGATGATGTCGGTAAACCCGGGCTTCGGCGGCCAGAAATTTATTCCAGGCACCCTGGACAAGTTACGGGAAGCGCGTAAGCGTATCGACGCGAGTAACTTCAACATTCGTCTGGAAATTGATGGCGGTGTCAAAACCGAAAACATCCGGGAGATCGCCGAAGCCGGTGCCGACACTTTTGTCGCCGGGTCTGCCATCTTCAAAACCGATGACTACAAGGCCACCATCGATGCCATGCGGGAAGAACTGGAACGGGCGCGCAAGGTGATTGAGCAATGAGCCTGGCGGGACTTTTTAGCTCCCGATGGCCTGGCGTTGCATTGTTCGACCTGGATGGCACCCTGGTAGATAGCGCGCCGGATCTGGCGGCTGCGGTTGACCAGATGCTGGAAAATCTCGGCCGTACCCCGGCTGGCATCGACAAGGTTCGCAACTGGGTTGGTAATGGCGCCAGCGTCCTGATTCGCCGTGCCCTGGCCGGTCAGACCGACTGGGAGCCAGCCGGCCCGAAAGACGATGCCCTGTTCAAGGACGCCCTGGCGATCTTCTACCACGCCTATGAGCAAATTAACGGCCAGCATTCAGTGGTGTACGAAGGCGTGGAAGCTTGCCTTGCAAGGCTCAAGGAGCATGGCTGCAGCCTCGGCGTTGTCACCAACAAGCCCGAACAGTTTGTCGCACCACTGCTGGAGCAGATGGGGCTGGATCACTGGTTTGATATCAGCATCGGTGGCGATACCCTGCCCGTAAAAAAACCGGATCCGGCGCCTTTGCTGCATGCCATGGAGGCGCTTGGCGGCACCCCGGGGACCACGGTGATGGTGGGCGACTCGGCCGCCGACATCAACGCCGCCCTGGCGGCCGGCCTGCCCTGCGTGGCTGTCCGTTATGGCTATAACTTTGGTCAGCCGGTTGATGCCCTTGGCGCAGACGCGGTTGTTGATTCACTGGCCGAGCTTTTGTAATCTCACAAGGACTTTACGTTGATCACTTCACTTCGGGAGATTCCTGCCGTGCAGGGACTGAATCTGATTGCAGCGCGAGGCATCCTCACCACCCGCGCAACACGATGGTGGCGATGGCGCACTGGCTGAACAAGCCCGGCGGCTGACCGGCCAACGACTGTGCAGCCGGCAACCATCTGGACGGCCCTGACGCGAATCAGCGCCGCCCGAACGCATATCAGACTTCAGGAAACCGAGACATGAAACCCGAGCAATTTTCCGAGCTCGCCGAGGCCGGCTTTAACCGTGTTCCCGTCTACCGCGAAGTCCTCGCGGATCTGGACACCCCTCTTAGCACCTACCTGAAACTGGCCAGCGGCCCATACTCCTATCTGTTCGAATCCGTTCAGGGGGGCGAGAAATGGGGCCGTTATTCCATCATCGGCCTGCCCAGTCACGAGGTGTTGAAGGTCTTCGATCACCACGTCGAAATTCGGCGTGGCGGCGAACTGGTGGAAGAAGCCGAGGTCGAGGACCCGCTGGCATTTGTGGAGCAGTATCAGGCCCGGTTTAACGCACCGGACCTGGAACAGCTACCCCGGTTTAACGGTGGTCTGGTCGGCTACTTTGGTTACGACACCGTGCGTTACATCGAGAAGCGCCTGCGCAAGAGCTGCCCACCGGATAAAATCGGCACACCGGACATTCTGCTGATGGTGTCGGACGAGATCGTCGTGTTCGATAATCTCAGGGGCAAGCTGCACCTGATCGTTCACGTTGATCCCTCGGTTGAAGCTGCCTATGAAAACGCACAGGCGCGGATTGATGAACTGGAAAACCGTCTGCACCGGCAAACGGCAGATGCGCCCCGAACGCCAGAGCATCTTCGCGGCAAGACGGTAGACGAAAGTGATTTTGTCTCCGGCTTCACCCAGGATAAATTCGAATCCGCTGTCGGCAAGATCAAGGAGTACGTGCTGGACGGTGACGTGATGCAGACCGTCATTTCCCAGCGCATGTCCATCCCGTTTGAGGCGCCGCCGCTGAATCTCTACCGGTCACTGCGGGTGCTCAATCCGTCGCCTTACATGTACTTCCTGGATCTGGAAGACTTCCACATTGTCGGCTCCTCCCCGGAAATACTTGCACGGGTGGAGGATGAGGAAGTGACCGTCCGCCCCATCGCCGGAACCCGCAAGCGTGGCGCCACCGATGCTGAAGACAAGGCTCTGGAAACCGAATTACTGGCGGACCCGAAAGAGATCGCCGAACACCTGATGCTGATCGATCTGGGCCGAAATGATGCCGGACGTGTCTCGGAAACCGGTACCGTGCGGCTGACCGACAAGATGATCGTGGAACGCTACTCCCACGTCATGCATATCGTTTCCAATGTCACCGGCCGTCTCAACGCGAATACCAGCTGCCTGGATGTGCTCCGGGCCACATTGCCCGCTGGCACCCTCAGTGGCGCGCCGAAAATTCGCGCCATGGAAATCATTGACGAGCTGGAGCCCGTGAAGCGGGGCGTATACGGCGGTGCCGTTGGCTACCTCTCCTTCAACGGCAACATGGACACGGCTATCGCCATTCGTACCGCGGTGATCAAGGACAACACCCTGCACATTCAGGCTGGTGCTGGCGTGGTTGCCGATTCGGTCCCCCGCCTTGAGTGGAAGGAAACCATGAACAAGGGCCGCGCGATCTTCCGTGCAGTCGCCATGACCTACAACGATTTCGACCACTGAGGCGAGGGAAAGATTATGCTGCTGATGATCGATAACTACGACTCCTTCACCTACAACGTGGTGCAGTATCTGGCGGAACTTGGCGCAGATGTGCAGGTATACCGTAACGACGAGATTACGGTGGAGGAGATAGAGGCCCTGAAACCGGAACGACTGGTGATATCCCCGGGCCCCTGCACGCCGAACGAGGCGGGCATCTCCATGGCGGCTATCCGCCACTTTGCGGGCAAGCTGCCCATCCTCGGGATCTGCCTCGGGCATCAGGCCATCGGACAGGTCTACGGTGGCGACATCATTCGCGCCGGCCGCGTTATGCACGGCAAGGTATCACCGGTATACCACAAGGATGCCGGTGTCTTCCGCGGACTTAACAACCCCCTGCAGGCAACCCGCTACCACAGCCTGGTCATTGACCAGGAAACCCTGCCGGACTGCCTGGAGGTCACCGCCTGGACCCGCCACGAAGACGGCTCCGTGGAGGAAATCATGGGCGTGCGGCACAAGACCCTGCCCGTTGAGGGTGTGCAGTTCCATCCCGAGTCTATTATGACGGAACAGGGACACGAACTACTGCGCAACTTCCTGCGTAGCTGAGTCAGCCAATAACGACCGAGAGGCCGCATAACATGGACATGAAAGAAGCTCTGAACCGGATTGCCTCCAACCTGGATCTTTCCCGGGACGAAATGAAACAGGTGATGCGTATCGTCATGAACGGCGAGGCGACCGACGCGCAAATCGGGGCCTTTCTCATGGGCCTGCGACTCAAGAGCGAAACCATTGACGAGATCACCGGTGCCACCGAAGTCATGCGTGAGCTGGCTACCGGCGTGACCGTCAGCGCCGAACCGCTGGTGGATATCGTGGGCACCGGGGGCGATGGCGCCAACCTGTTCAACGTCTCCTCCGCCTCGGCCTTTGTTGTTGCCGCCGCGGGTGGTTTTGTCGCCAAGCACGGCAACCGCGGCGTGTCCTCCAAGAGCGGCAGCGCCGACCTGATCGAAAAAGCCGGCATCAACCTCAACATGACACCCGAGCAGGTCGCCCGATGCATCGAGCAGATCGGCGTGGGCTTCATGTTTGCTCCGGCCCATCATGGCGCCATGAAGTACGCTATCGGCCCGCGCAAGGAGCTCGGCTGCCGGACCATCTTCAATATCCTCGGCCCCATGACCAACCCCGCCGGCGTCAAACGCCAGCTTCTGGGCGTATTCAACAAGGATCTCTGCCGGCCCATGGCAGAAGTGCTTCAACGCCTCGGCTCCGAGCACATCATGGTGGTCTGTTCAAAGGATGGCCTGGATGAAATCAGTCTGGCCAGTCCCACCCACGTGGCCGAGTTGAAAGACGGCAGAATTACCGAATACGACATCACGCCGGAAGATCTGGGCATCAAGAGTCAGTCATTAGTCGGCCTGGCCGTGGAGTCCGCTGACGATTCCCTGAAACTGATTCACGCCGCTTTTGGCCGAGGACACGACGAGATGTCGGAAAAAGCCAGGGATATGATTGCCCTGAACGCTGGTGCGGCGATTTACGTAGCCGGACTCGCCAACACATCGAAGGCCGGTGTCGAGATGGCACTGGATGCCATGGGCTCCGGGCTGGCCGCCGGAAAGATGTCCGAGCTTGCTGATTTTTCCCAGTGTTTCTGAGCGACACCGATCATGACTGACCGACATAACGACCGAACACCGACCATTCTGCGTACGATCATTGAGCGCAAATGGGAAGAAATTGCCTATCGCCGGCCAAGGACGTCCACCGCCGATCTGAAGGCCCAGGCCGGCGATCAGCCACCCGCCCGGGAGTTTGCGGGAGCCCTGCGCCGGCAGATTGGGCAGCAACTGCCCGCGGTGATCGCGGAAGTGAAAAAAGCTTCGCCGAGCAAGGGCGTTCTGCGGGAACCGTTTGAGCCACCAGCCATAGCCGAAAGCTACGAGAAAGGCGGCGCAACCTGCCTGTCCGTGCTGACGGACCGGGATTTTTTCCAGGGCAGCGAGGAATACCTGGTAGCCGCGCGGGCAGCCTGTGGACTACCGGTGATTCGCAAGGACTTCATGGTTGATCCATACCAGGTTTACGAGAGCCGGGCCATCGGTGCCGACTGTATCCTGCTGATCGCCGCCTGCCTGACAAGAGACCAGATGCAGGAAATGGAAGGCATTGCCCATGAAATCGGACTGGACGTGCTGGTGGAAGTGCACGACGGGGAGGAAATGGACGACGCCCTGACACTGCATACGCCGCTGGTGGGCATCAACAATCGTAACCTGCATACGTTCGAGGTATCGCTGGACACAACGTTCGACCTGCACGAGCGGATCAGTGCCGACCGGTTAACCATCACCGAAAGTGGCATCATGAACCGAGAAGATGTCCTGGCCATGACCGACCGGGGCATTTACGGCTTCCTGGTGGGCGAGTCGTTCATGCGGGCCGAAGAGCCCGGCGAAAAACTGCGTGACCTGTTCTTCCCGGAGAGCTGATCAGCTCTCCGGTTCAGCGAGCGCTTCCTGCAATAGTTCCAGGAGGTGCGTCGGCATGCTCTCTGCCAGTTTGAGGGCAGCATCATGCGCCCTCGGCGACATCTTGGCCCAGGTCCGGCGCACGATCCTCAGCCACTTTTCCCGGTCATAATCCGCTTTCTGCTGATAAAATTCCGCGAAGTAGCGCTCCAGGAAAACCATACAGGCCACGTCTTCCAATAACTGGGTGTCGGCATCCCTGCGCAGCTCACGCTTGGTCAGGATGGTTTCCACCTTCTCGCACTCCGCATGCCTGTAGCCGCACGTCGCCATGACCTCTGCAGCCCGGCGCCCGTGCATGCGGCCACACGCCTGACGCCATTCATAGTAAGCTTTGCGTCCTTCCGGATAGTCACTTCTTGGCATGGTCCAGCGTTCAATGTGCTGGGCCCGGCAGGCAATCTGCAGGCGCTCGGACGGGGCCGCCTCAAGCTCGAACAACCAGCGGGTCATGTGCAGGCTGTAGGCGTACTCCCTGGGCAGTGACTCGCCGTTGACGGTTTCCCGGTTCGGATCGGCCTGGTTTGCGGCATCAATTTTGTCCAACGCACAGGTTAATGGTGCCGAGGCAGTCATGCCCTACTCCTGTCGATCAGTGGCGATTTCAAGGATACCCCTCGTGGTTAACGCGTTACCATCGTCTGGGCGTGTTTGACCAGATCATCCGGGTTCTCCACCCGTTCCGGTTTGCGGGCACCAGCCTGACAGCCGGGACGGGTCCAAAGCTCGTCAATCCAGCGGTTCAGGTGTTCCAGCCCGTCCACGGAAGCCCCAGACCATTTGTGGGTGCGAACCCAGCACCAGTTGGCAAAATCGGCAATGGTGATCTCGTCCCCGGCCAGATACCGGGATTCCGCCAGACGAGTATCCAGAACCTCAAACAGGCGGCGGCATTCGTGCTGATAGCGATCAATGGCCGGCTGGATCTTCTCCGGGAAATACCGGTAGAACACATTGGCCTGGCCCATCATCGGGCCAACGCCGCCCATCTGGAACATCAACCACTGCAGGGCGCGCGACCGAATCCTCGGGTCACCCGGATAGAACTGACCATACTTCTCGGCCAGATAAATCATGATGGCGCCGGACTCGAAGACGACAAAATCATCGTTGTCCCGGTCAACGATCACCGGGATGCGGCCATTGGGGTTCATCGCCAGGAACTCTGGCGTTTTCTGCTCTCCCTTGGACAGGTCGACAGGAATCAGGTTGTACTCGGCGCCCATCTCCTCCAGCAATACAGATACTTTATGACCGTTGGGAGTGGGCGAGGTATATAGATCAATCAAGGCGTTCTCCTGGCAGGAAGTGTTGGCGGCGGCGCAGTCAGACCTGCGCCGATGGACGCGACTTGATGCGGTCGTACCAGGCCTGGAGGTTGGTCTGTTCCGGATTGATGCGGATGTTGACCACCCGGGCAAAGGCAATGGCGGTAAAGGCGTTAATATCCGCCGCCGTGAAACGATCGCAACAGATATATTCTTTACCTTCGAGATGCTTATCGAGGAAGCCCATGAACTTTTCCACCTGCTGACCGCACTCCTCACCCCATTCCTTGACCGGATTCATACGATCCTTGAAATAGCCGCTGGTATGCTGGAAGCACATACCCGTGGGCAGGAACAAAAACAGTTCAATCCACCGCAGCCACTGTTCCAGCTTCGCCTTTTCCAACGGGGTATCACCCAGCAGACTCGGCGCCTCCGGGTAGCTCTCCTCGAAGTAGCGACAAATCGCCATGGTTTCGGCAATGCAAGTGCCGTCATCCAGCTCCATTACCGGGACTTTTTTCATCGGGTTCCGGGCGGCGTATTCCGGGGTCAGGTTCTCGCCCTTTGCCAGGTCAATCTGAACAAACTCCGCCATGTCCAGCAGGCCCTTCTCGGCCATAAACATACGGACTCGGCGAGGATTAGGGGCGGTTTTGGTCTCGAAGATTTTCATTGTTGTTGGCTCCGTTCCGGGGGTTTTTTGGGCGGTCACAAATAAAAGACAAGAGAAGAGCCTGCCCCGAACAAAGAGTTGCGTCAAGCAACCAACATTAACGGATCAGCCATTCATCCAGCTGACGCAGTACCCACTCAGGCTCATCCATTACCAGATCATGCCCGGCGTCCGGATGCAGCTTCAGGGTCCACTGCCAGCGCTGCTCGATAGCCGAACTGCACTTCCAGTGCACGAGTCTGTCACCACGGCTTGCCAACACCAGGGCCTCGGGCAGAGGCCGCTTGCTGGCCGGCCGGAAGCGGGCCGCCGCCGCCAGCTGGTTAAGTGCGTTGCGGCTGCTGACAGGGCGCTGCCGCTGAATGCGATACCACTGCTTGGCCAATTCCAGAGGCACATCACGATTGGAGCTCAGCCTGAGAATGTCTCTTTCCCGATCGAACAGCTCGCGGCGAACGATCAGCCTCACGATTCGGGGCCAGGTCGCCGGGCGCATCCGTCGCCAGGGTGGACTGAATCCGGAGCTGGCATTGATCAGAACAAGGTTCTGAATCTCTCCTGTCGGCACATGCTGGGCCCAATCAAGAGCGACCATTGCGCCCATCGACAGGCCAAGAAGACTGAACGGTTTTGGAATATGCCTCACTTGCCTGCAAACAGCCTCACGGATACCGGCAATGGTATCGGGACTGGCTTCCCGGAAATGCACGCCCGTTCCGGGCAGGTCGACCGCATGAAAGCGGTGATCCGGAAATGATGTGTGCAGGCGTCGAGGGAAGTCACCCCAGTGGGCCTGTTCACGGGTTAGCCCCCGCAGCAGAATCCAGTCCATGCTATTGCGAATCCCGGCACCAGTCCATGATGGTGGTTTCCCTCAGCATGGGCTCCTCCGTCCCGGCGAGCAACCAGTTTTCATGGCTGGCAGGGGCATTACGCATAATGCTTAACCCCTCAGGATTGCTGCCTTGGTTCAGCGACATAACACCCGGATCGAGCCAGTGGATGGCAACCCGACGACCAATCCCTTCCTGTCCATGCCCCTACCCAAAAAATCGGAACTTAGCTTCCAACTGCCACAAAACGTTGACTTTCCCCGAGAAAATGCGTCTTTTTACGTATTAACAAGAGACACATTTAATCTAACAGACTTGTAAGTTTGCTCAGGATCCTTATGCTAAAAAACAGATCGTGACAGGGCGTTCATAATTTGTTTACTAACTCGTACTACTCAAAAAACACTCTTCATAACATCTGTATGGGTCATACCCACGTCCTGTCTGAACCTCTCGTGAACCATCAACTCAAAGTGGAGAAATGACTATGCGAAAGCTTACGTCCGCTTTTTTGCTGTGCGCAGCTGCTGCGCCTGCGCTCGCCCAAGCCGACGAATGCGGCCAGGTTTCAATCACCGAAATGAACTGGGCATCCGCTTCCGTTGTTACCAACGTTGCTAAATTCGTTATGGAACAGGGCTACGGCTGTGAAGTGAACGTTGTTCCTTCTGATACCGTGCCGGCCGTAACGTCGGTCGCCGAAAACGGCGAGCCGGACATTGTCACCGAGCTGTGGCTGAACTCCGCCGGTGAGGTCTACACCCGCCTCGAATCGCAAGGCAAGGTCGAAACTCTCGGTAAAGTCCTGACACCTGGTGGTGTTGAAGGATGGTGGATTCCGACCTACCTGGCCGAGGCCCATCCGGAGCTGAAAACCATCGAAGGCATCATGGCCAACCCGGAGCTGGTGGATGCCCGTTTCAATAACTGCCCGGACGGCTGGGGCTGCCGCATCGTCAATGACAACCTGATCAAAGCACTCGACCTGGAAGCGTCCGGTGTGGAGGTGTTCAACCACGGTTCCGGTGAAACACTGTCTTCATCCATGGCCTCCGCGGTAGGTAATGGCGAGCCCTGGTTCGGCTACTATTGGGGCCCCACTGTGCCGCTCGGCAAGTTTGATATGACCCGTGTTAATCTGGGCGAATATAATCAAGCAGCCCACGACGCCAATCAGAACCGGGACAATGAAAACCCGAAGGTCTCCGATTTCCCGGCCGCAGATGTGGTGACCGCCGTCACTACGGACTTCCGCGAGCGGCAACCTGAGGTTGCCGATATGCTCAGCAAAATGACCTTCGAAACCGACACCATGAGCAAGGTTCTGGCCTGGAAGAGCGACAACAATGCTTCTGCTGAAGAGGCCGCCGTATACTTCCTGAGCAAAAACGGTCAAACCTGGAAGGAGTGGCTCAACGATTCAGCGCGCGAGAAGCTCGCCGCCATCCTTGGCAGCTGATTCTTTCCGGTTGTGACAGGGCCGCCAGCGGCCCTGTCTGCTTTTATTCCTAAATAACCCGATGTCCGTTGACCTGGCGGAGATACGCACAGGAACCTGACGAATCATGGCTACTTACGATTCCCTTTTCTCCTCACTCGGTCTGAAAGACTGGTGTTCCGCGGGCAAGAGCGACGCCCCCATGTCGATGGCGCAACTGCTATCGAAGACAAAAGGCGAAGAAACTCCCGAAACGTCGATTTGGGATTTGCCGTTCCCCTCCATGGATGCCCTCAACGAAGCCTGTCCAAACTTTCCGCAGTCGCGGGAGCTGACCAAGGGGCTTGAAGAGGGATTCCTCGCCATCAAGGACAACCTCAGCATTATCCTTGACCCCATTACCCAACCTTTGAGCTGGGCCCTGGATGGCACCCTTTACGCAATGCTGAGCGCTCCCTGGTGGATCATCATCCCATTGCTGCTGGTGGTGGTATTTCTGGTGAGCAAATCCTGGAAACTGGTTTGCTTTGTTGCGGTCAGCTTCGCGACGTTGGCCTTCATCGATTATTACGAGTACGCCATGCAAACCCTCGGTATTATCCTGGTTTGCGCGTTCTTGTGTGTGTTGCTGGGGGTCCCCATCGGTATTGCCATGTCCCGAAGCGACATGATGCAGCGCCTTACCATTCCGGTGCTGGATATGCTGCAGACGCTGCCGCCGTTCGTATACCTGATTCCGCTGATTTTCCTGTTCAGCGTAACCGAATCGAAGCTCTACGGTATTGCCATTATCCTCTACGCCATCGTCCCGGTAATCCGACTGACCAACCTCGGTATCCGCCTGGTAGACAAAGACGTCATTGAGGCCGCCGATGCCTTCGGCATGACACCCAGGCAAAAGCTGTACAAAGTTCAGATTCCGCTGGCACTGCCAAACATCATGGCGGGTGTAAACCAGACCATCATGATGAGTCTGGCCATGGTCGTGATCGCATCCCTGGTCTCGGCTCCTGGACTCGGTGTGCTGGTTCTGCGTGGTATCCGGAACTTGGAACTCGGTGTCGGCCTCGTTTCGGGTCTCGGCATCGTTATCCTGGCGGTTATCCTCGACCGGGTAACCAAAGCTTCTCTGGCACGTATCAATGC
The DNA here is from genome assembly GCF_023657445.1 of Marinobacter sediminum. Lineage (NCBI taxonomy): Bacteria > Pseudomonadati > Pseudomonadota > Gammaproteobacteria > Pseudomonadales > Marinobacteraceae > Marinobacter > Marinobacter sediminum. Next base: position 2,828,456 of record NZ_JAGTWY010000001.1, read on the forward strand.
CGCCCAAAAGCAGTGAGGACAGTCACGTGGCAAGAGATATCAAGATTTCAATCAAGAACCTCTACAAGATTTTTGGCCCTACGCCGGACGTAGCACTGGAGTATGTGCAACGAGGCATGAACAAGGCAGATCTGCTTGAAAAGCAGAACCACGTTCTGGGTCTCCGTGACATCAATGTGGACATGCGTGACGGTGAAATCACTGTCATCATGGGGCTCTCGGGGTCAGGCAAGTCAACGCTGATACGTCACCTGAACCGGCTGATCGAACCGACAGCCGGTGAGATCCATTTCGATGACGAAGACGTGCTGAGCTATGACGAGTCGCAGTTACGCACCCTTCGTCGCGAGCGCATGTCCATGGTGTTCCAGAAATTCGCCCTGCTTCCGCACCGGACTGTGCTGGAGAATGCCGGAATGGCCATGGACGTTCGAGGCTTCAAAACCGGTGACTTCGAGGGCGAAGCCAGGAAATGGCTGGCCCGGGTAGGCCTGGAAGGTAACGAAAACCAGTATCCTCACCAGTTATCGGGTGGCATGCAGCAGCGGGTGGGAATCGCGCGCGCTCTGGTTTCCAACTCTCCGATCATGCTGATGGATGAGGCATTTTCAGCGCTAGATCCACTGATCCGTTCGGACATGCAGGATCTTTTGCTTGAGCTTCAGGAAGAACTCCACAAGACGATCGTGTTCATCACCCACGACCTCGATGAATCACTGAAGCTTGCCGATCATCTGGTCATTCTTAAAGATGGTGAAGTGATTCAGCAGGGCGATCCTCAGGACATCCTGCTCAATCCAGGCGATCCATACATCGTCGACTTCATCAGTGATATCAACCGGGCTCGTGTACTCCGCGTGCGCTCGGTCATGACCCAGCCTGACCGGGACGATATCGAGTATGCCGGAGACATCCTGGAAACGGATAATCTGGAATCTGTCCTCTCGCTGTCCAAAGGCGATACCGGGCTGACGTTCCGGGTGGTAAGGGATGGCGAGCAGGTAGGCGTCCTGACCATGAAGGATCTGACGCTTGCACTTGTTCCTACAGCGGCTTCGGGAGACAAGAGCAGCAGGGCTGCCTGACCCGGCTGACAGGTTACAAGGCTGCGGGTACAGACTATAGTTAAGGGACTGTCGAGCAAAACGACAAACCGGTCCCTTTAAAATGTCCAGAGCCTTGCTTATAGGGTTGATCCTGGTGCTGACGGCATGTTCGCCATCAGAGGATACTGTTGCTCCCGGTGCGGTGGCGAAGGTAGTCAAAACTGCGCCGGCAAACGCAACAACTGGCGAGGTACCGGGCAGACGTAAAATTATCATCGCCGCCGATCCATGGTGCCCTCATAATTGTGCCGCCGGGGACAATCTTGAGGGCTACATGGTTGAGATAGCTCGGGAAGCATTTGCCCTGGCCAAGCTCGACATAGAGTATGTCAACATGAGCTGGGCCCGAGCGCTGCAACAGGCAAATGATGGTCATATTGACGGGGTCGTGGGGGCATTTAAAGGCGATGCCCCGGATTTTATCTTTCCCGACGAACCCTCAGGCTACTCCCAAACCACCCTGTACACCCACCCAGACAGCAGCTGGACCTGGCAAGGCGTTGAATCCCTGAGGCACCAGACACTCCTTGCGATCAATGGTTACTCTTATTCTCCAGAACTGGACGCTTACATACTGGCAAACCAGGACAATTCCGAACAGGTCTGGGTCATTTCAGGCCCCTCTCCTCTGGACCGTGCCATTGAGCTACTGGAACAAGGTAGATCGGATGTTTTCCCCGAAGATCGACGCGTCATGACATGGGCGCTTAATCACCAAAGCCGGGGAGTTTCCCTGCGAGTAGCCGGACAGTTTCCAAAGTCCCCGGTTTATATTGCCTTTTCACCGATCAATCCAGCGTCCTCCGAGCTCGCCACCACGCTCTCAAAAGGCATATTCAAGCTCCGGGATTCCGGGCGCCTGGAGCAAATTCTGGCACGCTACGGGCTTTCATGGTCAGACTGAAACGCTGTCATTGAGACGCCTTCCGGCGTGGACAGCACCAGCTCTCTGTGAGGCCCTATCCGGCCCCGGGATATCTGGTTCATCAGATTGAGAAAACGATCTTCCTGGGCCATCAATGACGGCGCGCATGCCATTCGGGTCGTTGCCACCTGACTGAACGTCAGGCCGCCTTCACCGCTCAACTGGTAACGACCGGCGTAATGGTTACACGATCCTCGACCCGCTACCCGACTGCCCTCCAGGAAAGCAATGGTAATCCGCGAGCTATCGATGATCCCGCCTCCGGCCAGATCCTCAACCACCCACTCAGCCCCCCTGAGCAGACGCTCCGGATCGCCGCCACAGCCCTGGAACACCTCGCCATTAACCGTCAACTGCGCCTGATTAGGGAACTGAGCGCCGGACATTGTGTCCTGGCAAAGCTGCCTTGCCACGGTGAGAGTCACTCGCATGCCGTCGGTTTCTGCCAGGAACTTCCGGCCATGCCGGTTTGCAGTCTGGAGTTCCACGGGAAGAGTGAGCGTTTTGTTCTGCTCATAGGGTCGGGTCAACGCGAGTTGATCAGCCTCTACAACAGCGTGCCAGAAAGGCTCATTACCACGGGCCTCAAAGGGCATTTCAATCGCGCCTGGCGACAGACATTCCGGATAGGTCTGCCCACGGACAGTCAGCGTTGCACGCTCCCCCTTGCTCCAGAAACGGGTACTGTCATCGCCGGGAGCCACGTATAGTGCCCCCGAGGCGCTTTCTGAGGGCTTGAGCAATAACCGTTTATCCAGGTAATCAACCCCCAGCAGCCGACTGTCGTCATTCGCTGACACCTCAATATCCAGTTGCCCGCAGGTGTAGTGGCCGCCAATCGGTTCCTTCGGTTCGTTGACGGTGGCACAGCCAGAAAACAGGAGTCCGGCAGCGGCAACGACGGACAACGAAGAAACTCGTCGTGAGTACATGGTCAGTTCCCTTGGTCTTGTGAAGGTCCGGCCATAGTGTAAAACTCCCTGGCGGCAGAGGCTATCCATTACCCGATTCAACAGACTGTCGCACCGTACTTCTTATCCGGTTCGTTCAGCATTATGCTGGGAGGCCAACATCAGGAGACACCTTATGGCCCTCAAGCTTTACCAGTTCGCCATTTCCCACTATTGCGAAAAAATTCGCTGGGCTCTGGATTTCAAGGGGCTCAGTTATCAGACGACGACCCTGCTCCCTGGCCAGCATGTGAAAACGATCCGAAGATTAACCGGTCGAGAATCGTCGGTTCCGGTTCTCGATCACGACGGCCATATTATTCAGGGGTCAGCCGAAATCCTCGATTACCTCGACGAAACCTTCCCGGACCAGCCGCTGACCCCCGCCGATGCCGATAGTCGGGAGCAGGCCCTGGCCTGGGAGAAAAGACTGGATGAGGAGGCCGGCCCGGCCATCCGCTGCTATTCCTACCATCACTTTCTGCAACGCCCGAAAGTTGTCGTGCCCATGCTGGCTGCCGGCACGCCATTCTATAACCGGATCATGCTCAGCCTGGCCTTCAGCCGCGTCGATGAACTGATGCGTAAATGGATGAAGATCAACGAGAAAACGGCGGGGCAATCACGAGAAGTGATGGAAGGTCTGCTGAAGGAACTGGCAGCGACTTACAGCAAGCAACCTTTCCTGGCGGGCGATACGTTTACACGTGCGGACCTGACCGCAGCCGCCCTGTTCGCACCAATGTTCCAGCCTACCGAGTATCCAGTGCCCTGGCCGAAAACCAGCAAGATTCCCAAAGATATCAAGGACTGGCTGGACCAGTGGCAACCAGAGCTTGAGGTGCTTTCCAGAATCTATAAAGACCACCGGAAACACCGCTGATCCCGGAGCGATACTGGCGTAAATCGCCAGTATTTATGGCGGAAAGCGACAAATAAAACTGTCCACAGCCATGCCACAATAGGCCCTGAACAATAACAATTCTGACAGGTCGCTTATGGCTCTGACTGACATGCTCCTGGCCGTGCTCGAGAACAGCGGTATGCTGGAGCTCTGGGATACGGTTTCGCCCTGGCTGGCACTGGATGAACGGCAGCTTATCTTTGTCTTCGCAACACCGGTATTCGTGGCCGTCACACTCTGGGAATACCTGAAAATACGCCACAACCCAAAACTGATGGATACCCGGGAAGCCGTCCGGAATTTCGCCCTTGGCGCAGGCTATCAGGTCACCGAACTGCTGTTCGCGGGCATGATCGCGTTTCCGGTCTACGCGCTTTGTTACCACTACCGGCTGTTCGATCTGGAACTCGACTGGATGACTGGCTTCCTGACCTTCCTCGGCGTCGATTTCTGCTTTTACTGGATGCACCGGGCCAGCCACCGGATACGCTGGTTCTGGGCCGCCCATGTTGTCCATCATTCCTCTGAACGCATGAACTTCTCTACCGCCATGCGCCAGAATGCCACCAACATCTTTAACGGCATGTGGATGTTTTACCTGCCCATGGCCCTGATCGGGTTCAACCCGGTCTGGATCGGGGTCGCCTACGCCCTGTCACTGGTCTATCAGTTCTTCATCCACACCACGCTGGTCGGCCGCCTGCCGGGGTGGGTCGAGCTGCTGTTTAACACACCCAGCCACCACCGGGTACATCACGGGCGCAACCCCGGTTACATTGATCGCAACTACGGCGGCACACTGATCATCTGGGATCGCCTGTTCGGGTCGTTCGTTGACGAGGATGCCAAGGATCCCCCCCATTACGGCATTACCCGCCCAGTGTCCTCAAACAACCTGTTTGTGCTCTGGACCCACGAATACGTGGACCTGTTCCGCGACATGGCCCGCCCGGGCGGTCTATTGTCACGGCTCAGACACCTTTGGAAACCACCGGAATGGGAACGTCCGGCATCAACAGACTCAGGATCACCCCATGCACGAACAGCCGCTAAAACTGACCAGCCAGGATGACCACATTATCTCCGGCACTGTTTTCTGCCCGGACACCGCCGGTGCGACTCTGGTTATCTCCCACGGAATGGCTGAACACGCTGGGCGCTACACAGACTTTGCGCGCTCGCTGGCAAACCAGGGGATTGGCGTCGTTACGTTCAACCACCGGGGCCACGGCCCCGGATGCCCCAAACATCGGCTCGGCCATTACAGCGACAACAATGGCTGGAGCAAGGTCACCGATGATCTGCACCGGGTGCTGCTTCATACCCGTAAACGCTTTCCGGCTGTACCGCTTGTACTGATGGGTCACAGCATGGGCTCCTTTATTGCCCAGAGCTGCGCCCAGAAGCACGGCGATTCGCTGGACGCACTGATCCTCAGTGCCACCAATCGCATCAACCGCACCGAACTGCTGGCCTCCCGGGCTTTGATCGGTGGGATCCGAAAGCTCTACGGATGCCACCATCAAAGCCGGATCATCACCAAAATGACCTTTGGCAAATTCAACAGCCAGTTCAAACCAAACCGTACCGAATGCGACTGGCTCAGCCGGGATACCGCCCAGGTCGACCAGTACATAGCGGACCCTCTCTGTGGGTTCACATGCACCACAGGGCTGTGGCATGACTTTATTCGGGGCATGCTGGCGATAGATCCGAAACAGTGGCGCAAGGACCTTCCTGTGCACCTGTTTGCCGGCACGGATGATCCGGTAGGCGAGATGGGAAATGGCATGACCCGCCATTTCCAGTCTATCCGGGATGCCGGGGTTCAACGCGTCACTCTTCGCCTGTTCAGGGGCGGACGGCATGAAATGCTGAATGAAACCAATGCCGCAGAGGTCCGTGCCTACATTCAGTCCTTGTGTGTTCCCCCGCCTCAAGGGCATGATGAAAAGCCGAGTGAAAAAAGACTGGAAACCACCTGAACAATCAGAGACTTCGCAATTGCCGTTCCTGAAACTCCAATTTATACATATCGCAGGTTTGGTTTCGCTGTTGGCCTTCAGCGGCACCTCGTTTGCAGCCGATGTCCGCCTTGCGATTGCCGCAAATTTTACCGATACCGCCCGTGAGCTCATCACGGCTTTCGCCCAGGCCAGCGGACTGGAAGCGTCGGCAAGCTTCGGATCCACCGGCAAGCTGTATGCCCAGATTCGGAACGGGGCGCCGTTTGACGCCTTCCTGGCCGCCGACAGCCGCAGGCCAGAGCTTTTGGAGGAGAATGGCCACGGGGTAACCGGCACCCGGTTTACCTATGCAAAAGGCAAACTGGTACTCTGGAGCCCGCAACGGAATGCCTTTAATCCACCGGAAGACTGGCTGGCATCGACAGGATTTGCGCGGCTCGCCATTGCCAATCCCAAGACTGCCCCCTATGGGCTGGCAGCCAAGCAGGTGCTTTCCCGCCTTAATCTCTGGGCCCCTCTGCAACCCAGGCTGGTTCGCGGCGACTCCATCGCCCAGACCTTCCAGTTCGTGGCCACCGCCAATGCCCAGGCCGGTTTTGTAGCGCTTTCTCAGGTCCTTGCCTGGGGGAATCAAGGCGGATCCCTCTGGCTTATCCCGCCGGGCCTGTATTCCCCCATTGATCAACAGGCTATCCTGCTGTCCCATGGTGAGAAAAACGACGCTGCTCACCATTGGCTCTCATTCCTGCAAGGCGAAGAGGCCAGGAGGATCATTGAGAGGTACGGTTATGAAACCCAACGCTGATCGGTAATCTGGTCGATATCATGCACACATACTGGGAGCCCGTGTGGCTCACACTGAAACTTGCCGGTTTTACCACGGCCCTGCTGCTGTTGATTGGCACCCCCATTGCCTGGTGGCTGGCACGAAGCCAGCACTGGCTGAGGCAACCTGTTGCTGCCGTCGTCGCCCTGCCGCTGGTATTACCGCCCACCGTTCTCGGCTTTTACCTGCTGATTCTGATGGGCCCCGAGGGCCTGGTCGGCAGGCTGACCGAACAGATAGGACTGGGTTTGCTTCCTTTTACATTCGAAGGCCTGGTGATTGCCTCGGTTATTTATTCACTGCCGTTTACAGTCCAGCCTCTGCAAAACGCCTTTCAGACAGTCAACCAGCAACTCCTGGAAGCCGCAGCGACGCTTCGGGCCTCACCTATGGACCGTTTCTTTTCAGTGGTGGTGCCCCTGGCTCGCCCCGGTTTTCTCACTGCATGCGTATTAACCTTCGCGCATACCATCGGCGAGTTTGGTGTCGTTCTGATGATTGGCGGTAACATACCAGGCGAGACCAAGGTGCTCTCTGTCGCAATCTATGATCATGTGGAATCCCTGGAGTATACCCAGGCCCACTGGCTGGCGGCCGGCATGGTCGTTTTCTCATTCGTGGTCCTGGTCGCCCTGTATTCGCTCAATGGTCGGTTACAGTCCGGGATGGTGAAATGACGAAATCACCGGGCATACAGGCGCACTTCCAGTGCCACTTCGAAGGGTTTCATCTGGATGTCGAGCTGAACCTTCCCGGTCGCGGACTCACCGCTCTTTTCGGTCACTCCGGCTGCGGAAAAACGACGTTACTCCGCTGCATGGCCGGCCTGCAGCCAGCGGAAGGAACCATGTCCGTTAATGGTGACGAGTGGCAAAGTGCTTCCTTCAGCCGCCCAGTCCACCAGCGCCCGCTCGCCTATGTATTTCAGGAAACAAGTCTGTTCCCCCACCTCTCCGTAAGGCGCAACCTGATGTACGGTTACCGGCGCCTCCCGAAAACGGAACGTCAGATCTCATTTGACCAGGCGGTAAACTGGCTGGGGCTCGCGAACCTTCTGGAGCGTATGCCGGCAAAACTGTCGGGCGGAGAACGCCAGCGTGTGGCCATTGCCAGGGCGTTGCTGACCAGTCCCCGCCTGTTGCTGATGGATGAGCCGCTGTCTGCGTTGGATCAGGGCAGTAAGCAGGAAATCATGCTGTACCTCGAGGCCCTCCGGGATACTCTCTCCATCCCCATACTCTATGTCTCCCACTCGGCAGCAGAGGTTGCCAGGTTGGCGGATCACATCGTGATGATGGATAACGGCAGCGTCGTCGCCGAGGGGCCACTTCAGGAGATACTCGCCAGGACTGACCAACCGTTTGGACTGGAGGAGGATGCGGGAGTCATCATTGAGGCGGTGATCAGGGAACGGGACGATCAGTGGCACCTGTGCCGCGCGGATTTCAGCGGTGGCCACCTATGGCTTCGCGCCGACGAGAGGTTGGTAATCGGACAACCGGTTCGCCTGCAGGTGCTGGCACGGGACATCAGCCTCGCCCTGACCGAACAGACCGATCAGAGCATACAGAACCTGATTGTTGCCAGCGTTGACGAAATTGCCTCAAACCTCAGTCCCGGTACTTCCATGGTACGCCTTCTGGCCGGACAAACTCCGTTTCTTGCCCGCCTGACCAGTCGGGCTGTCCATGCGCTCGCTATTGAGCAGGGCCAGCAAGTCTGGATGCAGATCAAGTCCGTGGCAATCGTGGACTGACAGCCCAAAAAAACGCAAAAACCGCTGGAATCAGCGGCCTTTTGTCGAACACCGGGAGCTTCCAGGTGAATTAACGGGTTCCGTAAACCACCATGGTTTTGCCCTTGACCCGAACCAGCCCCTGATCTTCAAGAGTTTTAAGGACTCGGCCCACCATCTCGCGGGAACAACCCACAATGCGGCCAATTTCCTGGCGGGTAATCTTGATCTGCATACCATCCGGATGGGTCATGGCATCCGGCTCCTTGCAGAGATCCAGCAGGGTGCGAGCAACACGACCGGTCACATCCAGGAAGGCCAGGTCGCCCACCTTGCGAGTGGTCTGGCGCAGGCGCGAGGCCATCTGCTCACCGATGAAGTAGAGCACCCTGGGGTCCTGCTGGGCAATTTCCCGGAATTTGGTGTAGGAAATCTCCGCCACCTCACACTCGGTCTTGGCTTTCACCCAGGCACTGCGGGAATCCATGTTATCGAAAAGACCCATCTCGCCGAAGAAGTCGCCAGCGTTCAGGTAGGCCATGATCATCTCGCGACCGTCATCATCTTCGATGATCACCGTGACGGACCCCTTGACGATGTAAAACAGGGAGTCACTTTTGTCCCCTGCATAGATAATCGTACTCTTGGCTGGATAACGGCGGCGATGGCACTGCGAAAGGAAATAGTCGAGATGTTTGGTCTTTTGCTCAACCGGCTTGACGATAGTGGCCATAATGCGAGTCGTGCCTCCTAAAATACTGGCGGATCCCAATGAAATACTGGCGGACCCCAATGATTGTTATGCACCCGGCTTTCCCTGCGGGTTCGTTCATTTTTATTCACAAACACCGCAACTTATAGCAAGAAGGCCTGAGTTGGGCAACCGGAAAGAGTATACAAGATGTATCCGCATCCACTGATAGACGGCTGTCGCATAAATGCGACTGTGCTAGCATCCTGCCTCAATAATCTGTATCGGCCGCCGGTCCATGCCGGCTCACAACCAAATTGACTCGGAGATCAAGCGCGATGAAAGCAACCGTTGACTGGACCGGCAACGCCAGCTTCAAGACCACCAGCGCCAGTGGCCACAGTGTTCAGCTCGATGGCCCACCGGATCATGGCGGAGAAAACCTTGGGCCACGCCCGATGGAAATGATGCTGATGGGGCTGGGTGGGTGCTCTTCCTTTGACGTTATGAGCATCCTCAAAAAAAGCCGTCAGGACGTGACTGCCTGTCATGCCGAACTGGAAGCGGAACGCGCCGATGCTGTGCCAGCGGTGTTCACCAGGATCCATCTGCACTTCATCGTCACTGGTCACGGCCTGAAAGAAAACCTGGTCAAGCGAGCAGTCAGCCTGTCGGCTGAAAAATACTGTTCCGCCTCCATCATGCTGGAAAAAGCCGGCGTCGAAATCACCCACAGCCACGAAATTCGGGAAGCTGAATAATCTGACCGGGATCAATGGCAGAGCCGAACCCCAAAGGCCGTCTCGTGCCTTATCCGGCCATCCAGGTGCAGCGGAAATCACGGATGCTAAAATGTCCCGGTGAATACTATCCAATGTCACTTGCGGTGTGCATAATACGCACCCTCTCCGCCGGTCTGCGCAAAAGGTGAACAACCGGGTCAGTAGTCGGTGGCCGCCTCGGCAGAGCGCCTGATAGCAGCTCTGCAGTCATTCATTTCCATCATCCGGAGGGGCTGAGCATGGAAAACAAACTCCAGCTACACGGTTTCAACAACCTGACCAAATCCCTGAGCTTCAATATCTACGACATCTGTTATGCGCAGACAGAAGAGCAGCGTGCAGCTTACATCGACTACATCGACGAAATGTACAATGCCGAGCGCCTGACCCAGATCCTGACGGACGTGGTCAAGATTATCGGCGCCAACGTTCTCAATATTGCTCGCCAGGACTACGAGCCCCATGGGGCATCCGTCACCATGCTGATTGCCGAGCATGAGCTGACCAATGGCGAAGAGCCGGATAACGAAGAGTCGCCGGGCCCCCTGCCGGATACAATTCTGGCCCACCTCGACAAGAGCCACGTGACGGTGCATACCTACCCGGAGAGCCACCCCCACGACGGCGTCAGTACCTTCCGCGCCGATATCGACGTATCCACGTGTGGCCTGATTTCACCACTCAAGGTGCTGAACTACCTGATTCATAGTTTCGACTCGGACGTGGTCACCGTGGACTATCGTGTGCGCGGTTTCACCCGCGATGTGGATGGTACCAAGCACTACATCGATCACGACATCAACTCGATCCAGAACTACCTGACTGAAGATACCCAGAACGCCTATCAGATGATCGATGTGAACGTGTACCAGGAAAACCTGTTCCACACCAAGATGATGCTGAAGAACTTCAAGCTGGACAACTACGTGTTTGGTGTCAATGCCAGCGATCTTGATCCGAAGGAAGCCCAATCCATCGAAGATCGCCTGCGGAGGGAAATGCTCGAGATCTTCTACTCCCGGAATGTGGAATAATCCGCTCCGCACGCCTGTCAGCGCCCTCCGGGGCGCGTGACGCGGACCATCAAATTTTCTGAATAAGCCCGCCAAGATTCTCCGATTTCATCTTTCGTTGCCACGACGTTAAATACCCCCATACGACTCGATCGACACCGGAGGCACCTGCACCGGCACGCCGAATGACTCACAGACTGCGCTCCTGCCCCGGATTTAGCGACCGGAGGGCGCTCTAATTTGTGCACGCTGAGAGCCTGGATATTGGCGATGACAAAAAAACAGCGCACCCTGCAGGAAGCCGGTCGTAATATTGAAACCCTGACCGCCTGAGCCCGCGGTCTTATTATTGCTTTGAGCAGGGAGGTCTGTAATGACAGCACGCACACTCAGACAGGTCATTCCGGGTGCCGAAACCTCTGACGGGGCCGGCGTCCGCATCAAGCGGTCACTGGGACAGCAGCCCTCGGTACGACTGGACCCTTTCCTGATGCTGGACGAGTTCGGATCAGCGGATGCCGCAGACTACATTTCCGGCTTTCCATCCCACCCGCACCGTGGCTTTGAAACGGTGACCTATATGATCGAAGGACACATGCTCCACGAAGATCATCTGGGTAACCGCGGTGATCTTCGCAATGGGGGTGTGCAGTGGATGACCGCGGGGCGCGGCATAATCCACTCGGAAATGCCCCAGCAGGAAGAGGGGGTAATGCGAGGCTTCCAGCTCTGGCTGAACCTGCCTGCTGCCGAGAAGATGACCGACGCTGGTTACCGCGATATCCAGCCCGAGGATATTCCTGAAATCGTTTTGGCAGGCGGTCAGATCAAACTGATCGCGGGCACACTGGTGATTGACGGCATCCCCCATGCTGGAGCCGTAACGGGACGAAGTACCCAGCCTGTTTACGCGGATATCCATCTGGACCCTGCTGGCCAGGTGACTCTGCCGGTGCCGGAGACCCACAATGGCATGTTGTACCTTTATGACGGCGAGGCCAGCCTGGGCAACACGGATCTGCAGCTCAGTGCAGCCAATGTCCTTGGAGATGGCGACCACATTTCCGTGACTGCCGGCGCACAGGGTGCGCGCCTGTTGCTGATAGCCGGCAAGCCCATTGGTGAGCCGATCGTTCAATACGGACCGTTTGTGATGAATACCCGTGAAGAGATCGAGCAGACGCTGAGGGATTTCCGGGACGGCAGACTTACCGCCTGAAAGCCATCAGGCAAATGACTTTCGGGACATCAGGCGATGGACCATGGGTCGTACCAACAGATCCATGGCCAGCGCCATTTTGGTTCCCGGTATCACCAGAGTGTCATGACGGGACAGGCTGCTGTTAGCGATCACCTGGAGCAGATAGGGGAAGTCCACCTCGGACGGATCCCGGAACCGGATCACCAGCATGCTCTCGTCTTCGGTAGGCACATCGCGAACTACAAACGGGTTGGAGGTGTCCACCAGCGGGATCCGCTGGAAATTGATGTGAGTCTGGGAGAACTGCGGCACAATGTCGTGAACGTAGTCGTCCATCCGATTGATGATGGTTTCCACCACCGCTTGCTGACTGTAGCCCCGCTTGTTGGTATCCCGGCGGATCTTCTGAATCCACTCCAGATTCACGATCGGCACAACACCAATCAAAAGATCCACATACTGGGCAATGTTGTACGCATCACTGACCACGCCCCCATGCAAACCCTCGTAGAAGAGAAGGTCGGTTTCCGCAGGCAGCGGCCCCCAGGGCGTAAAGGTTCCGGGTTTGTGGCCTGCGATCACCAGATCCCGATCCTCGTCATGGACATACTGGCGATACCGACCGTTACCGGTGTGACCGTAATCGTAAAACAGGGCTTCCAGCTTATCGATATGATTGGCTGCAAGGGCAAAATGGTTTCGCTCGCCGAACTGTCCCTTGGCCGCCAACCGGGCCATTTGCTCGCGATTATAACGGTGAAAGCTGTCTCCGCTCACTGTGGCCGGTTTCAGCCCCTCACTGGCAAACATCCGGCTGAAGATTTGCCCGGTAGTCGTGGTTCCGGCTCCGGATGAACCGGTAACAGCGATGATGGGATGACGCTTGGACATAACAGGACGTGTTCCGAAGATCAGGTAAGGCTGTCGAGTAAGCGGGGCTTCTCGACTACGAAGCCCTGAGCGTAATCCACACCCAGTTGTGTCAGCATATCCAGAACGTCCCGGGATTCAACCTTGGAGGCAATCACTTCCCGCTTCATATAGTGCGCCATCTCAACCATGGACTGCACCATGGCCCGATCAGTTTCACTGGTGGTGAGCTGGCTGGTGAAAGCACTGTCGATCTTGATGAAATCCACCGGCAGCGACCGCATAAACTGGAACGAACTCGGCCCACTACCAAAATTACCCAGACAGAAGCGGCACCCGAGCTCCTTCATTTCCAGAATAAAGTCAGCCACCGCTTCAATATCATTGATCGCAGAGGCCTCCGTAAGCTCAAACCAAAGCCGTTCAATCGGTGCATCCTTCTGGCTCAGCTTCTCGTAGATGAACTCCAGCAGGGACTGGTCGTTGAGGGAGTAACCGGACAGGTTAATACAAATACCGCCCAGGTGGCGGGGATCCGGTGCTTTCTCCTGCAACCAGTCCAGCATATGACCGACCACCCAGCGATCCACCGCCTGCATCCGGTCATACCTCTCCGCCATGCGCACAAAGTCCCTGCCGGTAATGAGGTTGCCAGCATCGTCATACATGCTGATAAGCACCTCATACTGGGGCGACATTGCCGCCTTGGCATGCAACGGAATGATCTTCTGACACCTCAGCAGCATGCGCTCCTCATTGAGGTCACTGAGGCCAGCCACTTTGGCAGCAATCTGTTCCTGGCGAGCCTGATCACCGGCATCCAGTGCGTGCTCAGCGACTTTGCCATGCCCCTGCTGTCTGGACGCCGCCAGAGCCTGCTCAGAGGCTCTTAGCCAGCGTTCGGCGCTAACCAGCGCCGGCTGCTCGGGCACCACGCCTGCGCTGGCTGAAAGGCGGTAGGTGCGACCATCAAAGGTGAACTCGGCCTCCTCCAATGACCTGATCAGGTCCTTCGCTACCTGCATGGCGTTCTCGGCCGGCACCAGCATCCCGAATTCATTGCCCGCCAGTCGGGCCAGAGGCATGCCATCCTCCACATGACGACCCAGAATATCCGCAACCTTTTTCAGGGTGGCATCTCCCGCCTGGTATCCAGCGGTATCATTCAGCAACCGGAAACGGCGAAGGTCGATTCTCAACAACGCCCGCACATCCTCCCGACGTGCCAGCTGCTGATCGAGCATGCGCTCGAACTCGCGGCGCCCCAGAAGCCCTGTCAGCTCATCATGGGTGGATGCCCAGGACAGCTGGTCATACACCTTACTAACCATGCGATCGATGCTCTCATCCACCAGCGGTCGCTCATACTGGCCATCAGGAACAATAATGCCCTTACGCATGTGACGGGCCAGAGCCTCAAGTTCCAGCTCAACCACACGCATGCCCTGATGGTTTACAAAGACAAACCGGCTGAAACCACGGGCAATCCAGACCAGGCGAATGTACTGAGGGTCATCCGGCTTGTCCTGATCCCGGAGCCAGTCGCCAGTGCGCAACTGCTGGACTCGTTTAATCCAGCGCTGAAGGCTGCGCTGTTCGCGCTCGGACATGGCGGTCTGCTTATCTTCCTTGTCCGGTTGCGCAGCTGGAACCTCCACCAGTTCGGGCGCATTGTCCGGGCTTCGAACCAGGAACTGTTTCAGCTCATCACGAATCTGCGACGAGGGCATATGGTTGCTGGAGATCGAAGCCAGCCCGTCCTGGATCACCCTCAAGAGCTCAGGCAGGTTGACGGCGCTGTCTGGGTCATCGGCAAAAGACAGCAGGGAATCAATCACCGCCAGGTAATCGTGCCAGAGCTGACTGTCCGGCCCCTGGCGAATCCAGGTCAGTGACAGCAAGTCGCGCCAGCCTCCATCGAGCAAGCTCAGCACGGCCTTGGGAACCTTCCGGCCAGCCAGCTTCTGATTCAGCATGTCGGCAACGGCAGTCTTGGACTCAGCCACTTTCTGAGCGCCCTCGGCCGCTGCGGTGACCCGTTCCACATTGCGCCGGTAGACCAGGTTTTGTCGATCAATCAGGGAGTCGAGTTCCTGCACCGTCTGCTCGAACACCCCGGTATCCTGCTCAAAATCCGTGGTAATTCGCTGAACCAGCTCATCCACCTTACGCTGCACAACCGGGTTGACTCGGCCACCTTTCACCCCCAGCTGTGCAAGCCGGTTCATCACGCCACGTACCGGACTGTCCTGGTCGTCAAAGAAAGCAGGATCTCGCATGACCACCTTAAGGACCGGAACTTCCAGCTGGCGCATCCGTTCCTGAGCGTATTCGCTGAGCTTGGGACTCTCGACCACAGACCTGAAAAAACGGTCCACAACGTCGACCGTACCCTGCTGCTCTTCATTAAGTTTGGTCTCCCCGCTCTCGCGGATCTTTTCAACCACCCGCTCCTTGAGTGGCACCTGCTCTGCCGATGGATCCGATGCCTGCACCTGCAACTGCTGAAGCTCGCGCTGAAACTCACCGGCGGAGA
This sequence comes from Marinobacter sediminum, assembly GCF_023657445.1. Taxonomy (NCBI): domain Bacteria; kingdom Pseudomonadati; phylum Pseudomonadota; class Gammaproteobacteria; order Pseudomonadales; family Marinobacteraceae; genus Marinobacter; species Marinobacter sediminum. Next base: position 2,843,962 of record NZ_JAGTWY010000001.1, read on the forward strand.
GTGGCCGGGCATTGGGCGGGAATGCCACGGGTTCGGGATCCCCGCTGGCAATCCGGCTTGCAGTCAGGGTGCTGATCAGATTTCGAACGGTGGCAAACGCTGTTTGAGCAGCCTGCGCATGGCCGCGGAATTCACCACCTGCCCGACTGGCATCAAAACGACGCCCGGAACCGGACGCTCTGGGCTTTTCGCTCGTTTTTGCTTCGGTTTGCTTACCCGGTGAGGAGCCTTCAGTCACCGGGCTGGTCTCGGGTACGGCCTTGGATTCTGACTTTGCCGCCGCTTTCTCGCTCAGGTACTTGCTGAGGTCCAGATCCGGCAACACCCCGTGCCGGATCAGAATACTGTTCAGCTCCTTGTAGAGGGGATCCAGCTTCAACAGGACCGCTTGCTCAAAGGCCTTGAGGCAGACTTTCTCGACCTCGCGCGAGCCTTTGAGATGACTCAGCCCGGCATGAAAGGACTCACAGACAAGCGAAGGGCCGAGAGGATTATGATGGCCCGTTGCATTGGCAATGCCGAGTTTGTCGAGACGGAGTTTTAACTGGAGCAGGTCACCCCGGTATTGGGTATCCGCTTTGGTCACCATCACCCGAATGGTAAGCCAGTCCTCAAACTCCCCTTTGTCCACCACCGATAGCTCTGAGCCTGGGAAGCCCTTCGGGGCCGGTTTCAGTGGCGACTCAAGGTTGCGGGCCATCTGATGCCAGATAACCCGCTGGCGGGCCTGGAGCTGCCCGGATGCATCCATGAACTCGTTCGCCTGCTGATCGTTTGAAGCCTTCTCCGCCGACTGCTTCAGTGCTGCAACCATCTGCAGGAAGCAGGCATCCATGAGCGGCTCGATAAACTGGATAACTGATTTGGCGGCCTGATGCAGCACGAACTGAACACGGTCACTCGGGGGCCGGAGCGAGGAACGCTCCTGATTCCGAGAGCCACCACATTGCTGCAGCATCGCATCCACGGCCTCGGGGTTGGCGCGCGTGAAGTTCACACCCATGGCGCCGTCGATGCGACGGACAATACTGACGTGCAACTCATGACGGCGCTGGCCATCGATGCTGCGAAACCGCACCACCAGTTCCGGAGGATTGCCGGAAGCCAGGGCTCGATCAAGTTTCCGGGAGGTTTCGCCTGAATAGCGAATAAACAGCCCTTCGGCACAAAAATCCGCAATCTGGCAAGGCCAGTGCTCTCCGCCTCCCAGATCGACCTGGGCTGCCAGTTTGATAGGTTTACGGGGGCTGCTACGACGTTCTCTCGGATCCATGAACTACCTGATATCTTGCAAAGCCGGAAACACCGGGCGGGAACACTTGTCCCGATCCGACTCGCGTCCCTGAAAACGGTGACTGTTGGCACCTGCCACTATGGGAACTATGTTTATAGTATATTAACCTGAATTCTACAGGTATCCGGCGCCATTATAACATCCTGCTCCATAAGACAGCTTAGTCAGATCTATCTGTTTTTGCTACTGGCAACAGGCCTAAGCGGGTGTACGACCATTAGCTACTACAGCCAGGCTATTGGGGGGCATCTGTCACTGATGATGGCCGGTGAGCCGGTAGACGAATTTATCGCTGGCAACGCAACTTCTCCGGAGCTCCAGCGGAAGCTGCTTATCTCACAGCAAGCCCGGTTATTCGCCACGAACACACTGGAGCTGCCTGTGAAAGAGGCCTTTTCCAATTACGTGGAACTGGGCCGGCCCTGGGTCGTGGTCAACCTTGTAGCCGTACCGGAGTTTTCGCTGGAGCCACACCGCTGGTGCTATCCGTTCCTCGGTTGCCAGGCCTATCGAGGCTATTTCAGTCTCGAGGATGCCAGGCGTGAACGGAGTGCGTTCAGGGAAGACGGATACGATACGTTTATTGGCGGTGTCACTGCCTATTCCACCCTCGGGTGGTTCGACGACCCTCTTCACTCAGGCTTTACCAGTCTGCCCGAAGACCGCATGGTGGCACTGATGTTCCATGAGCTGGCACACCGGGTGGTTTATATTGACAACGACACCGCCTTCAACGAGAGCTTCGCGACCGCAGTGGAACTGGAAGGCCTGAAGCTCTGGTTAACTCAGCAAGGAAATCCTGTAGCTTTCCAGCGAGCACTTGAACGCCTGCAGCAGCGCAACCAGACAGTCGCACTGGTACGAAAAGCGACCGATGAGCTTGAACAGCTCTATCGCCAGCAGGGCACGCTGACCCGTCAGCAACTTCGACAACGCAAGTCGACCATACTGGGCAACCTGCTCCGGAACTACCAAAGGCTATCAGAGCAATGGCAGCAGCCCGGTCCTTTTGGCGAGAGCCCCTCCGCGCTGAACAACGCCAACCTGGCGTTGTTCAGGCAGTACAACCAGTATGTAGCCGGATTCCGCCAGCTGCTTCGGGACAACGGAGATAGTTTTCCTGCGTTTTACCGGTCGGTAACGGCGCTGTCCGAACTGCCAGCGAACGAGCGTATACGCACGCTCACCGAGCTGTCAGAGAGGTTTAAAGAAGACTTTTGAGTTCCGCTGGGTGTTGTAGGAGGCCAACTTGGGGCCTGGCAAGGCATTAATAGACGAAGACTGAAAACCACGCTCCCGGAACCAGTGTTCAGCCTGCGTGGTAAGCACGAACAGTTTGTGGACACCCTGCGCCCGGGCCAGTTTCTCCACCATGGCCAGGATCTCGTCACCTCGCCCCCCACGACGATAATGGGGGTCTACAGCAAAACAGGATAGCTCTCCGGCATCTTCATCCGGATAACTGTAAAGCGCGGCGCAACCGACAACTGTGCCGTCACGCTCTACAACCACAAACCGGTCAACCTCGGTTTCCAGCTTCTCGCGGGAACGCCGCACCAAAATACCCTGTTCCTCCAACGGCTGGATCAATTCCAGGATGCCGCCAATATCTTCTGCCCTGGCTTGCCGGATCTGCTCATAATTATCACCACTGACCAGCGTGCCCGAACCGTCCCGGGTAAACATTTCTTCCAGCAGGGCGCCATCTTTCACATAGCTGATAATGTGCGCGCGCCGCACTCCCTTTACGCAGGCATCACAGGCCGCTTTCAACAACGACGCATCGTGGCCGACTATCGTCCCGGCCGCCAGCCGCTCCGAGGCCTGGCGAGCGGAAAGCTCCCGAACCAGAGTGCCGTCTTCGTCCAGTAAGCCCTGCTCGTCAATAAAGACCATCAGCTTTTCCGCCTGAAGCGCAGCTGCCACCTGGCTACCCACATCTTCATAGGAAAGATTGAAGGCGTCGCCAGTAGGCGAGTACCCCATGGGAGGCAACAGGACAATGTGTCCCAGTTCCAGCAGCTTATCAATCCCCGCTACGTCAACACGGCGAACCTTACCGGTATGGCCAAAATCAATGCCATTGAGCACCCCCACTGGTTTGGCCGCAACGTAATTCCCGCTGCTAACCCTGATACGGGCATTGTGCATAGGCGAATTCACCAGCCCCATGGAAAGCTGACTTTCCAGATAGGCCCGCAACCCGCCAGTAGCCTCCATGACCATCGGCAGATGATTTTCCGGCGTAACACGCAGGCCGCTGGCAAAGGATGACTCAACACCAGCCCGGTCCAGGCGGGACTGTATTTGGGGCCGTGCCCCATACGCCACCACCAGTCGCACACCAAGGCTGCTCAACAGTGCGATGTCATGAATGATGTTGATGAAATTCCCGTGCTCGATGGCATCCCCCGGAATCGTCAGCACCACCGTTCGGCCACGGTGGGCATTGATATAGGGAGATGAATGCCGGAATCCGTGCAGCCACTCGTTTGATTTCAACCCGGTCTCCAAGTCAGTCGTTACAGGCAGTTTATAGGCAGAACTGGCGGATCAGGCCCTTGAGAATCCGAACCGTTGGTTCCAGCTGTGACAGCTCCAGAAACTCGTCCGGTTGATGGGCCTGGTCAATGGAACCAGGCCCCATGACCAGGGTCTCGAGGCCCAGTTTCTGCAACCAGGGAGCCTCGGTCGCAAACGCTACAGCGTGAGCGGTATGGCCGGTCAGCTTTTCGCAGGCTCTGACCAATGCCGCATCGGCCGGTGTCTCAAACGGCGGGACACCATCAAACAGGGGCTCGAATACCATCGACAGTTCCCGCCGCTCGGCGACCGGCCGGAGCGTGCTCAGGATGGTCTGACGTAGCGACTCCATATTCATGCCTGGCAAAGGCCGCAAATCAAAGTGCAGTTCACATTCGCCGCATATCCGGTTGGGGTTATCACCACCGTGGATACACCCCGGATTCAGTGTAGGCACCTGAACCTCAAAATTCGGGTTGCGATACTGTTCCTGCCACTGACTGCGCAAGTTGATCAATTCCGTCAGTGCCTCGTGCATCCCTTCAATGGCATTGCGGCCCAGCGCCGGGTTCGAGGAATGACCAGACTGGCCCTCAAATTTCAGGCGTTCCATCATAATGCCTTTGTGCATACGCACCGGCTTCAGGCTGGTTGGCTCACCAATCACTGCATAACGGCCTTTGGGCTTACCGGCTTCGGCCAGTGCCCGTGCGCCGTTCATGGAACTTTCCTCGTCGGCCGTCGCCAGGATGATCAGCGGTTCCTTCAGGTCCTGTCCTGCAAATTCCCTGGCAGCCTCAATGGCAAGTGCAAAGAACCCTTTCATATCGCAGGTTCCCAGCCCATACCAGCGGTTATCCCGCTCGGTGAGGGTAAAAGGGTCACTCTGCCAGCGCTTGTCGTCAAACGGCACGGTATCGGTATGGCCGGACAGCACAAGGCCACCAGAGCCGCTGCCCAGAGTCGCAATCAGATTGTATTTGCCTGGCATACCAGGCACTGCCAGAATCTCAATCTGAAATCCGAGAGGCTCCAGCCACTCCGCCAGGACCCGCACAACCGCTTCATTGCTGTGGTCCCAATTGGGAGACGCGCTACTGATCGATGGCAGGGAAATCAGGCGGGCCAGCATATCCTTGATGCCTGGCACCGCCGCGGTATTAACTGCGGACTGCGACATAAGCTCCTCTCAGACCCAGCAGGGTCATTCCGTGCGGCCGCGCCGCCACACCTCAAATCCGGTAATGGCGCGCACCAGCATAGGGTAAGCCACCTCACCTCCGGCAACCACACTGGCCACCTCCAGCTCGCGATCACTGACGCTCACCAGCCGACCTTCAACCACGTTTTCATTGGAGAGCGTTACCCGGACCCTGTGATCGATCCAGTTACCAGCATTCTCAATGGTGTCAGCATACCACCCTTCAACTTCAGTATTCTCCCGGGGAGTAACCGGCTCCACAGCGTCCTTCGAACGTTGCGGAATAACTGCTGCTACTTCCTGCAAATACACATCGGGCACAACAGCCCCGTTATATTTGACGTCCAAGCCAGGTTCCGGGGCCTCACTGCCAGGGGGATAGACCGGAATACCATATGCCGGTGCACCTGGACGAAGCGTCAGGGTAAGCTCACCTCCTTCCAGCAGCCATTGTCGATACAGGGCCAGTAACTGCTTGCTTGCGACCAGTCCCCGGGCTTCCAGGCCCCGGCGGAATGCATCCAGAACCCGCCCTGCCCACTCCGGCGTTTCCAGTCCTGCCTCCCGGGCACAATAGGCGGCAACCCGTCGCATCAGTCCTCCGTCGCGCAGGGTAATAAGCATGGGGCCGGAAGAGCTGGCCCAAGCCGCTTCAGGCTCGGTGAGATCAAGGCGGGTATCCGGCCAGCCCAGTTCCAGACTGCCAGTGCCGGCGGTGTTCAGTTCGGCATACAGGCCGTCCGGATTCTGGCGAAGCATGAACTCACCCGAAAGGCCGGTAATACCCATGCGCATCAGGTCACCACCACCAATCTGCTGCCGCGGATCCGGCGCACAGGAAAGAACAAACAGCGCAGGCTCACCTTCGCTGTTCTCACCATCGGCAGTTACCCAGTTGCGAAGCATGGTCGCCTCCAGGATGAGCCCCAGTCCCTCCCCCTGTATTTCCCAACTGGCGGGCAGTCTGGTGGGGTCGGCAAGTGCAGTCAGCAAGTCAACCGGTGATCCGGCATCAAATTCCACCCGGCCGATATCCAGGGGCTGAGTTAGCCGGAAGTCCTGCCAACTGCTTCCGACTAGCATCATATGCCCGTCGAGGCCTGAACCAATGGTGCCGCGCTGGAGGACACCCCAGTCATCAAGAGCCGTTCTCGCCTCAGCCATGCGCTGGTCCGTCAGCCACCAGACAGCAGCCTTGAAACCGGCAAAACCAAGCAGAGCTAGAACAACCAGCATTGTGAGCAGGCGCTTCATCCGGAAACTCCTCAGGCAGCGCCTTCAGTTGCGGGAAATCAGAGTGCCGACACCCTCGTCGGTGAAGATTTCCAGCAAGCAGGCATGGGCCACCCGGCCGTCGATGATGTGGGAGGTCTGCACGCCGTTTTCGACGGCGTTCAAGGCACAGCGAATCTTGGGCAGCATGCCGCCGTGGATAGTGCCATCGTCAATCAGGTCATTGACCTGCTGTGCTGTCAGACCCGTCAGTACATTGCCTTCCTTGCTCTTGAGACCAGAAACGTTGGTTAGCAGAATCAGCTTCTCCGCTTTCATCGCCTCAGCCACTTTACCGGCGACCAGATCAGCGTTGATGTTGTAGGAGGCACCGTCGGGGCCAACACCAATCGGCGCGATGACCGGGATCACATTGCTCCGGGTCAGCATATCGATTACGTCCACATTGACACTGGCAACCTCGCCAACATGCCCGATATCGATGATCTCAGGGCGTTCCAGTTCCGGCGAACGGTCGACCACTTCCAGTTTGCGGGCACGGATCAGGTTCGCATCTTTGCCGGTCAGACCGACTGCTGTGCCACCCTGAGCATTGATCAGGGACACAATTTCCTTGTTGACCTGGCCACCAAGAACCATTTCCACAACGTCCATGGTCTCGGAATCGGTTACCCGCATGCCATTGACGAATCTGGACTTAATGTTCAGACGCTCCAGCAGTTCCCCGATCTGGGGGCCGCCACCATGGACAACAATAGGATTGATACCCACCAGTTTCATCAACACCACATCGCGGGCAAAGCTGCTCTTCAGCTCCTCATTGTCCATGGCGTTACCGCCATACTTGATCACCACGGTCTTACCGGTAAACCGTTGAATATAGGGCAGGCCGCGACTCAGAACTGAAGCCACCTGCATTGCTGTTTCACGATCCAGCGCCATGTTGCTGCCTTAATAATCCGTAGTTAACACATTGAATAATCAGCGATCAGAAATCCACTGCAATATCGGGGGCCACTTTGCTTAGCTGTTCCCGGAACAGACCTTTGATCCGCTCAAGAGCCTCTTCGGTTTCCGCCTCGAACCTCAGCACCAGTACCGGCGTGGTATTGGACGCGCGACACAGCCCCCAGCCATCGGCATAATCGACACGAATGCCATCAATGGTGCTGATGTTACCGTCCCTGAAGTCACCTTCCTGTCCAAGGCGCTCAATGATCGCGAATTTGCTGCTTTCGGTCACCTCGACATTCAGCTCAGGTGTACTGATATCATCCGGGAAGTCTTCAAACACTTCGTCACTGTGACGATCGTCAATACCAAGGACCTCCAGAAGACGAGCGGCTGAGTATAGACCATCGTCAAACCCGTACCAGCGTTCGCCAAAGAAGATGTGGCCACTCATCTCGCCGGCCAGCAGGGCTCCGGTCTCTTTCATTTTGGCCTTCATCAGGGAATGACCCGTTTTCCACATGATAGGCCGGCCGCCAGCCTCAGAGATCACTCCGGCAAGGCGACGGCTGCACTTCACGTCATAGAGCACGTCGGCTCCGGGATTACGGGATACCACGTCGCGGGCGAACAGCATCAACAGCCTGTCCGGCCAGATAATCTTGCCAGTGTTGGTGACCAGACCCAGTCGGTCACCATCACCGTCAAAAGCCACCCCGAGATCAGCGCCCTCTTCTTTCACTTTGGCAATCAGGTCCGCCAGGTTGGCGGGTTTACCGGGATCCGGATGATGATTCGGGAAATCACCGTCTACGTCACAATAGATCGGCACCACTTCACAGCCGAGCTCTTCAATCAGTATGGGTGCGAGTTCGCCGGCAATGCCATTACCGGCATCAACCACGACCTTGAGCGGCGCAGCAACGGCAATGTCGCCAACGATACGATCCAGGTAGGCGCGGCGAACGTCTTCGGACGACTGACCGCCCTGACCGCTGGCAAAATCGCCTGTCCGGGTGCGCTGATAGAGTTTCTGTATAGCCTCACCAGAGAGCGTATCACCGCCCAGCATGATTTTGAGGCCATTGTAGTTCGGGGGATTGTGGCTTCCGGTTACCATAACCCCGGACCCGGTCTGAAGTTCATGGGTGGCGAAATAGAGCACAGGGGTCGGCACGGCACCCACGTGAATCACGTTACACCCGGTTGCCATAATGCCTCGAGCCAGGGCATCGGCCAGGTCAGGACTGGAGTGACGACCGTCATAACCGATGCAGAGCGCATCAATGCCACGTTCAACAGCTTCCGAACCAATGGCCCGGCCGATGACCTGAACAACATCGGGGGTCAGATTTTCATCCACAATACCGCGGATGTCATAAGCGCGGAAAATATCCGGAGACAGCTCAACCTGCGGCAACGCAACCTCTTCAACATCAGGCGTATCGCCACTCCCCAAAACACTGTCTTCTCCACTACCAAAGCCCAACACATCTTCGTCACCGTCAAGCATGTCGATCTCCGGCATATCATTGTCCTGGAACAACGGCTCACCGGAGTCTGGAGAAGAAGACTTTTTAGCCGCCTGCTGCTTTGGCTTCGCCGTTCCGGCTGCCTTGGTAATGCGCTTGTCTACGACCTGAGACAGGCGGAGCAATACCTCACCAGTAGAAGCCACCATATCCCACTGAAACGCCGGTAGCTTTATCCGCTCACCACCAAACACCTTGTGCGACCACTGAATCAGTACCGCCAAATCTTTCCGCAGGCCCCGTTGCGCTCCGCTGAGCAACACCCATATGAGAATCGCAGCGACCAGCGCGGGTGCGCCAACCAGCAACGCAATCATGATAATGTCCACCGGCGCTGCAGGGGACCTGGCCGGCGTGTACGCTACCGACCAGTCGGGGTTGGACAATGGCCGGGTTTCTGCTGCCCCCGAAGCACTACCGTTGCTGACCACGGCTCTTGAGGAACCGGAGACGGTCTGGATCAGCGCCAACTGTCCACCGAGCCGCGGATTAACAACCTGCAGCAGGGGCCGCAACTGCGTCGCATCAAAAACCACCAACAGGCTGCCTGTCACGGCATTACTGACCGGATTTCGAACCGGAGTCGCCATCTGAAGGAACCAGCGATTATCCCTGGAGAAAGCATCCGGATGCAGGACCTGACCGGCTTCCGCCTCTCTGGCAAGTTCCAGTCCGGCAAAACCCAGCAATGCGTCACCATTGACCGTTCTGGGGATCATCCGGTAAGGAAACAGATAAACCCCCTCTATACCGGGCAAAGCGTCAGTCAGAGCATCCTCTGCCACAGGAATACCACTGCGCTCAGATACCGCGGTGATGACATCCGGCCGGCCCGCCAGACTGTTAACGCTCTCTTGCATTAAACCGAGATACTGGTTAAGCCGAAGAGCAGCGCCGTCAGCCTCAATCGTTTTCTGGATCTCAAGTTGCTTGGTGGCCGAAGGCTGAACTACGAGAAAATGAATCAGCGCCGAGGCAACAACCCCAACCAGAACAACCACCAGCGCCTGGCTGGTAGCTACTGAATTAAGGCGTTTCAGCCCGGCGCGGGCGGTGGCCTTTTTTTTCTCGGTTTTTGCCCCCTTTTTGGCGGGTTTTTCATCAACGGACGTGTCGGAGGTCTTCTTACCCAGCTTCATAGCCCATCCTGCAGTTGTATTTTTTTCTTCCAGGAGAAATTGAATATCCGCAAAGTATAGACGCCGACCCACGATTCTGCGTGGGCGGCAGGGTCTTAGTGTGTGCCTGTAGAGCCGAAACCGCCCTCACCGCGGACACTGGTATCGAACTCCGGAACAACTTCAAAGTCCGCCTGAACGACGGGCACCAGAACGAGCTGGGCGATGCGTTCGCCAATCTCGACAGTGAAGGTGGTCTGGCCACGGTTCCAGCAAGACACCATAAGCTCGCCCTGATAATCCGAATCAATCAGCCCCACCAGGTTCCCCAGCACGATGCCGTGTTTATGGCCGAGGCCACTTCTTGGCAGGATCATGGCCGCGAGAGACGGATCGGCAATATGAACGGACAAGCCGGTCTTTATGAGCTGTGTCTCACCCGGTGCCAGTGTCAGCGGTTCATCCAGACAGGCGCGAAGATCAAGCCCGGCGGAACCATCCGTCGCATACTCGGGGAAAGCAATCTGGTTTCCGATACGGTCGTCCAGTACCCGCACCTGCAGTTTTTTTCTGGTCATGAACTGTCCTTTATTTGAAATGGTCCAGGGTGGTGCCGGATTAACACCCAGCCCTTTCGAGATGTTCAGCAATCAGCGCCACCAGGCGCGCTGCGATCTGCTGTTTACTGTCCGGGCCGATTGACTCCTGACCATCAGACCAGAAAACAGTGACCGCATTGTTCTCACTATTGAAGCCAAGCCCCGGGGTGGATACGTCGTTTGCCACGATCATCCTGAGCTTCTTGCGCTGCATTTTTTCAGTGGCGTAATGGGCTACATCGGACGTTTCCGCGGCAAATCCCACTGTGAAGGGCGCATCCTCACGGGCCGCGATCGTTGCCAGGGTATCCGGATTGCGCACCAGCGAGAGTGACATCTGATCACTGGATTTCTTGATCTTGTCTCCGACACATGTCTCCGGGCGATAATCAGCGACGGCAGCGCTTGCCACAAACAGGTCACAACCGGCATCTACGGCGGCACTCGACTCTCGCAGCATATCCTCGGCGGTAGAAGCATGGCGAACCTCAACCCCCGCGGGAACCGGAATGTTAACCGGCCCGCTGACAAGAATAACGTCAGCGCCGGCATCATGGGCGGCAGCAGCCAGTGCGTAACCCATCTTCCCCGAGCTGTGATTGCTGATGTAACGAACCGGATCAATCGGCTCACGGGTGGGGCCAGCCGTAATGATAACCTGCTTGCCTGCCAGTGGCCCCTGAGAGCGATCATGATTAATGAGCCCGACCAGTTCCGCCGGCTCAAGCATACGGCCTGGCCCGGTATCACCACAGGCCTGCTGACCCTGATCCGGGCCCCACAGGCAGATCTGGGAGTCTTCCTGCAGCAGCCGGATATTCCGCTGCGTACGGTTATTGCCCCACATGGCCTGGTTCATTGCCGGGGCAATGGCAATGGGCGCTTCCGTGGCACAACACAAAGTCGTCAGAAGGTCGTCTGCCATGCCCTGGGCCAGGCGAGCAATGAAATCAGCCGACGCCGGCGCAATCACAACCTGATCCGCCCATTTAGCCAGTTCAATATGCCCCATGCCTGATTCCGCCTCAGGGTCCAGCAGCGATGTACGCACCGGTTCACCACTCAGTGCCTGGAACGTTAATGGTGTAACAAACGCTTCGGCTCCCCGGGTCATAACCACCCGCACACTATGTCCTGCCTTTTTCAGCAAGCGAACCAGCTCTGCGCTCTTATAGGCAGCAATACCGCCGGTGATGCCCAGCAGAATTCGTTTGGCGGCCATACGGGCTCCGTATCGTTGCAAAAAGAAAGGCTTATAAGATAGCACGGTCCGGCAAAGCAGACAGCCTGCCAACCCTTCCAGACATTTACCGATTGTTACTTTTTGAAGTAACCTTTGTAACCCTGAGACACAGGTCCCGGCGCAGGAAGCGCCACGACTCACCGGATCCACTACGCAAGGAAGCCTTAATGCCCAACTCTGACTGGCCCACGGACGAACGTCCACGGGAACGCCTGCTGAACCACGGGGCGCCAACCCTCTCCGATTCCGAACTGCTGGCCATCTTTCTTCGCACCGGCACCGCCGGCGTACCTGTCATGGCAATGGCAAGAGCACTAATTGATGAGTTTGGCAGCCTCAGGGGTTTAATGACCGCCTCCCGGCGCCAGTTTTGCCATGTCAAAGGCCTGGGTTCGGCCAAGTACGCCCAGGTGCAGGCTGCCATGGAAATGGCAAGGCGCGTCATGGACGAACCCCTGCGCCAGGGCAACCCATTGCGCTCGCCGGAAGACACTCGCCGGTTTCTGACCAGTCGGCTTGGAACCTACCCCCACGAGGTATTCGCCGGCCTTTTCCTTGATAACCGACACCGGATTATCCACTACCGGGAGCTGTTTCGCGGTACCATTGATGGCGCGGCCGTCTACCCCAGAGAGGTTGTGCGCCAGGCACTCGAAGATAATGCTGCAGCCGTCATATTCGCCCACAATCACCCCTCCGGGGTCGCAGAGCCCAGCCAGGCAGATATTTCCCTGACCCGCAGATTGAAGGAAGCACTGGGTCTGGTCGATATCAGGGTTCTTGACCATATGGTTGTGGGCCATGGTGAGGTAATATCGCTCGCGGAACGGGGGCTGATGTAAGTGTACGCGAACGCGACGGTCGAAAAACTGGCCAAATTCCCAACAATTTTTTGCGTTAGGGTGGCAGTTCTGGTATAAAAGCGTCCCTTTCTGGCGGCGTCTGGCGAGCAGCGTTCAGTTTAGAGGCGCGAAAGGGAGCGTAAGTGCTCCTCAGCAACCAGAGACGCATTAAAAACGAATTCGTATATTGAGACCATTGCTCAGGTCGGAGGCAAGTATGTCCAGAGTTTGTCAGGTTACCGGTAAGCGTCCGGTTACCGGTAATAATGTTTCCCACGCGATGAACCACACTCGTCGTCGTTTTCTGCCTAATCTGCAGAACCACCGTTTCTGGGTTGAATCCGAGAAGCGTTTCGTGAAGCTGCGCGTATCCACCAAGGGCATGCGCATCATCGACAAAAAAGGCATTGACGCTGTGCTGGCCGATCTTCGTGCCCGCGGCGAGAAATTTTAAGGAGCCGCATCATGCGCGAGAAAATCAAGCTGGTATCGTCAGCAGGCACTGGTCACTTCTACACGACCAACAAGAACAAGCGTAACACTCCGGAAAAGATCGAGATCAAAAAGTACGATCCGGTCGTCCGCAAGCACGTTGCGTACAAGGAAGCCAAGATCAAGTAATTATTGATCTGGCATCCACAAAAAACCCGGCCATGTGCCGGGTTTTTTTGTGCGTTAACAGAAAGCAGCTAAAAGGCTTCCAGATAGCCCTTGGGCAGCGCCACATCCAACGCAATTGGCAAGTGATCCGATACTGGATAACTCACCACTTCCGAGCGGCGAATTTCCAGTGAAGGACTGACCAGAATATGATCAAGCGCTTTCTCAGGCCGCCAGCTCGGAAAACTGTGAGCGGTATCCGGCAGCGGCACAAGGTTGGTTCCTTTAAGCGGTGTCTGCGTTAACAACTCTTCCGCGTGGTTATTCATATCTCCCATCAGCACAACGTGCTGATAGTCCTCGATCTGTTCCCTGATATACCCGAGTTGCCTTTGCTGTGCTGCCTTGCTGAGAGACAGATGCATTAGCACCAGCACCAGTGGATCATCCTCAGAACCGTAGCGGGCAATGATCGCGCCCCGCCCGGGAATGAGGCCCGGCAATTTGTGTTCGGTGACATCAAGTGGACGGTAACGACTCAGCAGGCCATTACTGTGCTGTGCAATCTGGCCGAGATTACGGTTCAGTTGCTGGTACCAATATGGAATGCTGGCGGCTTCCGCAAGATACTGGACCTGATTGATATAACCACTACGCAGACTGCCCCCGTCACACTCCTGAAGCGCAATCACGTCGTAATTTCTGATCAGGCGGGCGATACGATCCAGATTTTCAATCCGCCGACGATGGGGAAGTATATGCTGCCAGCTTCGGGTCAGATAATGCCGGTAGGACGACGTGTTGATACCGACCTGAATGTTGAAGGTCAGCAGACGGATATAACGATGAGGTTCGAATGCCGGGACATGGTCCAGCCCTGAACACGTGCCACGTGGCCCTTTGACCGGGCTGACCATGCCATTCAGTTGCTTGCGGATTCGTTTGTACATGATGACAGCCCAACGTGTTTCCGGCTGCCTGCAGCGGCGAAGCCACAGGCACTATGCGTTACTCTGCTCCGGTATCACGCTCCCTGGCAATCAGGTAATCAACGACCTCCAGCACGGCTTCATGGCCACCTGCCATGGAAGCGCTCACCTTGTACTTCCCATTTACCAGCATAGTCGGAACGCCGGTAATCCGCGCACCCCGGATCTTTGACTGCGCCTGCTGCATTCGGGCGTTCACGCCAAAGCTCTGGTAATTGCTGAGAAACGATTCAGCATCCACACCGTACCCGGCAACAAAATCTGCCAGAGCTTCCGGTGTATTCAGGGGGCGACGCTCTCCCGCCAGGGCATCAAACAGGGCATCGTGCACCTTCTCCAGCTCACCCATCGCTTCCAACGCATAGTAAGCGCGGGCATGAGGCTCCCAGGACCGACCGAGGGCCGCAGGCATCATGACAAAACGCACGTCATCGGAAAGGTCTTTTTCCCACGCCTCAACGATTGGCTTGAAGTTGTAACAATGGGGGCACCCATACCAGAACACTTCCGCGACCTCGATCTTGCCATCGCTATCGGTCCGCACCGGCGTATCGAGCTCCTGATAGTGCGTCCCCTCCTCCCAGGTTTCTGCGCTGGCAGGGACACCAAATGCAAAAATCATAGCCATGAAAGCGGCAGTTCCGAGTGTTCTGATCATTGATCATCTCCGGTATCTTCAATTCATGAGTGTGAGGGATTATGACTCAGGCAGCCCGGAAAGTTCCATACAGGCGGCCAAAAGAGAGGGTTACAGACCGGTAAGCAACAAAAAACCCCGCCTGACGCGGGGTTTTCTGAAATACCATCCAGAACCAATCTATTAGTTCAGGCCTGACACGTAGTTCGCAACAGCTTCAATCTCCGCATCGGTCAGCTTCGCGGCGACATCCATCATGATGGCTGCGTTGGAACCGGTTGCCCGGGTTCCGTCACGATAGGCTTGCAGCTGCTTGACCACGTATTCCGCACTCTGACCACCCAGACGCGGGTAGCCGCCCGGCTCATTGCCGAGACCCCTGGGATTATGACAGCCAGCACACGCCGGCACACCGGAAGCCATATTGCCACCCCGGTACAGGGCCGCGCCCTGGTCAACCAGATCCGGATTGGCCTGACTAACGACCATGTCCTGACTGTTAAAATAGGCCGCCAGATCCTGCAACTCCTGGTCAGACTTGCCATCCAGCAGGCCGGTCATTTCAGGAATCGCGCGATCGCCCGACTGAATTGCCATGAGCTGATTGTGCAAATACTTTTCTCCCAGGCCCGAAAGCTTGGGATACGCACCCATTATCGGCTTCTGGCCACCCTGGCCGTGACAGCCGGCACACACCGCTGCGTTCTGTTCGCCCGCTTGAGGATCTCCTGCCCCGTGAGCCATCGCTGTGAGGCTAACACCGAGAACAACTCCTGCGATCAGTTTTTTCATGCTCGCTCCGCTTCTCTCATCTTAAAGGTATTCTTTATTGTGCAGCCGGCAGGCACTGACCAGTCAGGCTCAAAACCGGGGCTGACAGCGGTCACGCTCAGCGCGCCGCCCGGATTTGGTGTAGCATTATACATTAATCCCTGATAACTGAAATCCAAAGGAAAGCCAACCGCTGTGGACCCTGATCTGACTCAAAAAACCATCTCTTTTAACAGTGCCCGTTTCCTGATCAGCGCCTCCAAACTGGATGAGTGCCCGCCGGATCATGGTGCTGAAGTCGCTTTTGCCGGACGTTCCAATGCCGGTAAATCCAGTGCACTGAACGCCATTACCGCTAACGGCAAGCTGGCCCGAACGAGCAAAACACCAGGCCGTACCCGCCTGATCAACTTCTTCACGCTCAACCGCGAGGGTTGCCGGCTCGTCGATCTCCCGGGTTATGGCTACGCCAAAGTTTCCCGGGACATGAAAGACGACTGGCAAAAACATCTCGGGCACTACCTCAACGACCGGCGCTGCCTGCGCGGCCTCGTTCTGGTGATGGATATCCGCCACCCGCTGACCGATTTCGATCAAATGATGGTGGAATGGTGTGAACATAACAACCTTCCACTGATGATTTTGGCGACCAAGGCAGACAAACTGAAATTCGGACAGGCCAAAACGGCCATGATGGGGATCGCGAAAAACCTGAAAGCCTTTTCATGCGTGGAACACCTCATCATGTTTTCCGCGACGTCAAAGCGAGGCGTCGAGGAATGCCGTGAGGCACTGACAGATTGGCTGGAAGCGCCTGACATGGACGAGACCCCCTGAACAGGGCATAAAAAAGCCGGTCTGCCAGAAGACAGACCGGCGGAACGTCAGGGTTTGCGACGTGCTAAAACCTGAGAACTCACTCAGGCAACGCAAGAAATGTCCGGATTTCCTACGTCACTAACTGTGATCGAAGGATTCAGAGAAAGTTCCATAACCGATCATTTATTGATCTGTTTTTCGGCTTCTACTTACACCCCTGCATCTCCCGCTCAGGCAAGAACGGCCGATAGTTCTCCCTCAAGGCCATAACCCGCTCGCGATAGGCTGTCGTAAGGTACGGAATTTCCAGTGTCAGTACCTGATAGATCCCCTGCTTCAACTCATTCAGGGTCAGACTGGCGTAGGTCTCCTCAGCGTGGGCTGTTTTCAGGAACGCCATCCAGTTGGTGATCACCAGCCAGACGTTCAGGGACATGGCTGCGCGAAGCGCTTCCGGCTGAGCCTCGATGATGCCCGCCTCCGCCAGCTTCTCGAAAATACGGCTGATGGCAGCCAGGCACCGCCTGGTAAATTCCCGATAGTCCTGACGCAGACGTTGATCGCTATCCAGCAAATACTCAAGATCCCGGTGAAAAAACCGGTAACTCCAGAGCCCATCGAACACCGATTCCAGATAGAACGTCATGTCATCCAGCGTCATGGGGCGGTCTTCCGGAATATCCAGGTAAAAATCCACCAGCTTTTCGTATTCCAGGAAAATTTCGTAAATGATGTCTGACTTGTTGCGAAAATGGTAATACAGATTGCCCGGAGAAATCGCCAGATGCGCCGCAATGTGATTGGTGGTGACGTTCCGCTCACCCCTCTCATTAAACAATTCCAGGCTGCAGAGCAGTATCTTGTCTCTCGTTTTCATAAACTCGCCGGCGTTTGTTGTTATCAGGTACACACATGGCCCGATAGGCCACCGGACCTCACTTGACTCTCTAGAGTATATACTCTAATAATACCTCATAGTGCAAACTGAGCATTTTTTAGCCACCTCACAAAAACAGGTTGCCAGTCCGATGAGACCGCACCATACAGGGGAGAACGCCGTGGGAGCCACTGTCGTCCAGCTTACCGAGAGCAAAAAGCAAATTCAGCACACGCACCGGGTCTTTGAAGATCAGAAAAACGCTTTCCGCAATAACCCGGCACCGTCCCTGACCGAACGACAGGAAAACCTGAAGCGGTTGAAGCGAGCCCTCCTGACTAACCAGGACCGCCTTCTGGAAGCAATTGATCGCGATTTCAGCTGTCGCTCCAGAGACGAATCGCTGATCGCCGAGGTTATGCCGTCGATTCAGGGCATCAACTACACCCTGAAAAACCTCAAGGACTGGATGAAGCCCTCGAAACGCCATGTTTCAGTGCTGTTCCAGCCGGCCAGCAACAGGGTTCATTACCAGCCCAAGGGTGTCGTCGGTGTGATCGTACCCTGGAACTATCCACTGTATCTCGCCGTTGGACCTCTGGTGGCCTCGCTGGCCGCCGGTAACCGGACCATGATCAAGATGTCCGAGTACACCCCCCACGCTTCGGCACTGCTGAAGGAGATCATTGAGGCCTCCTTCCCGGAGGAACTTGTGTCGGTCATTACCGGGGAAGCAGACGTAGCCGCAGACTTCTCATCCCGGCCCTTCGATCACCTGCTGTTCACAGGCTCAACCTCTGTCGGCAAGATGGTCATGCGCGCAGCGGCGGAAAACCTGACACCGGTGACGCTGGAACTGGGAGGCAAGTCACCGGCCATCGTATCGCCGGATATCCCCATGGAAGACGCGGCTCAGCGCATTGCCTTTGGCAAGGCGTTCAATGCCGGCCAGACCTGCGTTGCGCCAGACTACGTGCTCTGCCCGGCTGACCGGACGCAAGCATTCGTTGACGAGTTCCGCACCCGTTTTGCAGAGATGTACCCGAGCCTGCGCGATAATGATGATTTCACCGCGATCATCAACGAACGGCAGTACGATCGGCTGCAGGGCTACATTGAGGATGCTCGCGCCAAAGGTGCCGAAATCATCGAAATCAATCCGGCGAGGGAAAACCTGAAAGACGGCACCCGAAAGATTCCGCTGACCCTGATTCTGAAAACCACAGCAGATATGAAAGTGATGCAGGACGAAATCTTCGGTCCGCTGCTGCCAGTGGTCAGTTACGGGAGCATGGACGAAGCCATTCACTACATCAACGACCGCCCAAGGCCCCTGGCGCTCTATTACTTTGGCTACGACAAGACCCAGCAACAGCACGTGGTGGACAACACACACTCCGGTGGCATGTGCATTAACGATTCCCTGATGCACGTTGCCCAGGATGACCTGCCCTTTGGCGGAATCGGAGATTCCGGCATGGGACACTACCATGGTGAGGAAGGCTTTCTGACTTTCTCCCATCACCGCGCAATTTTCTCCAAGCAGAAGTGCAACAGCGGCAAACTTGTGTATGCACCTCACGGAACTGCCGCCCACAAGATGGTATATAAGTTCTTTATTCGCTGACCATTGATCCTGGAATCCGGTTGCCGAATGCACCCTCACCTTCGGCAACCGGATTCCAGTGCCATCTTGAAACAAAAACTCGAATAATAAGCAGAGAGAACCGATGAGCGATCTGCATGGAGCCACCTCGAGTTCGACTGTTTACCGACCAGCATTGGCGCCAATCCCCAGCTTTCGGTCTATGCACTGGCGGCGAGAAACAGCACCCGTTTGGCTCAGCGTTTGAGGCATTAGCCATCAGCCGATAACTGAATCCGCGGACGTCTATCTCCAGATCAACCACTACCTACAGAAAACTGGAGAATGCTGATATTCTAGGCGCCTGTAAAGAAAGGAGCTGTGCATGTCGAAAGTCATCTACCCGGGCACCTTCGATCCCATTACCAACGGCCACACCGACCTTATCGAACGCGCCGGCCGCATGTTCGATGAAATCATTGTCGCCATTGCCTACAATCCGAAGAAGCAGCCCTTGCTAAATCTCGAAGAGCGCTGCGAACTGGTTCGTCAGGCAACCGCTCATATCCCTAATGTCAGCGTTACCGGCTTCAGCAATCTGCTTGCTGATTTCGTACGTGAGCAGGGTGCCACCGTGATTCTCCGTGGCCTGCGTGCTGTCTCTGACTTCGAGTATGAATTCCAGCTGGCAGACATGAACCGTCGACTGGCCCCGGAAGTGGAAAGTGTCTTCCTGACGCCCGCGAACCACCTGTCCTACATCTCTTCGACTCTCATTCGGGAAATTTCCTCTCTGGGCGGGGATGTTTCGGAATTCGTCGATCCTGCCGTAGAGGCCGCCCTGAAACAGAAGTTTAACCGAGCCTGAGGTACCACCAGATGGCGCTGATCATTACTGACGAATGCATCAACTGCGACGTCTGTGAACCCGAGTGCCCCAACGAGGCGATCTCGGCGGGTGACGAGATTTACGTGATTGATCCGAATAAATGCACCGAATGTGTAGGGCACTATGACGAGCCCCAGTGCCAACAGGTCTGTCCGGTTGATTGCATCCCCCTGGACCCGGCCCACAAGGAGACTGAAGAGCAGCTGATGGAAAAATATCACCGGCTAACCGGCAGCTGACACTGCAAGCCCCGTGAGGGGCTTTTTTATTGCTCAAGCCCGCCGTTCAGAGTAACGGAGGGAGCGGGATTTCAGTACCATTAACATCCACCATGAGATCCTTCATGGTTGCTTTCATTTTCAGTCGGTTGCCATCCTGAACCAGCAGGCCCTGTTTAACTAATGGCGCCAACTGCATCCGCAGTTCCGGATAGTTCTCTGCCAGTGCTACCGGCAGACTCAGATTCATCTCGCCGGTCAACCGCTGCATCACCATTAACATACCCGCCTTCTGATCCGCAGTAAGCTCAGGGTGACTGATCACCCCATTGCCTCGCACCTCACCCTCGGGCGTTGACAGGACCAGCTCGGGAAACCCGACCGAAAATCCCGCGGCAGCGAGATCGCGCAATGACGTGTTCATCTTTTCCATGGCAGCCAACTGCTGTTCCGGTTGCACCGCCCCTGTGGCTTCCTTTTGAAGCGCCATGGCCTGCAACTCAGACATACCCTCAGTGAGGTTATTCCAGCTTTCCACATCCAGGTTACCAAGAGCCAGCACCAGCCTGTGAGGGCCATAGCTCTGGCCTTGACGGGCAACCTCTTCCAACTCAACCGTTGCTCTGGAATCCAGGCGCGCGCCTCCGCGAGTGGCCTCGCTGGCGCTGGTGAGACTAAAGCCACGGAAGGTCACAGCGGTGCCATCGGTCATTGAAGCGGCAGCAGAAGCTATTGCCATTTCTCCGTTTCCGGTCCAGATATCACCACGCAGATGTTCCATACTCTGCTCCATATGAATATCGGAAATCCGGATATCCATATCGGGTCCGGAAAGGCTGACTGCCGGCCATACCAAAAGCGCTTCGGCAGAAGACCCGGCATTACTGATTTCCAAACGCGCCAGCCCTCCGCTGGAGTTCAGTGACTCCCCCGTTTCGGTATCAGCAATGGACATAACCGGCGCAACAAGCTCGACGATCGCCGTACCCCATATCCGCGTTTCAAGAGTCAGCTTTGGCAATGCTTCCGGAAACCAGTCAGCACCCTCTGGCGCCCAGCCCTCAGCGGGCTCAAAGTCGAGCAGGCTTCCCGTGACTCCATGAGTCACATGACCCTGATAGTCAATCTTGTGGGGCTCACCCGTCTCGGGATTTATGATCCTCAAAGATCCCTTCAGCTCGGCTCCGAGAAAGCCCCGACGATACTGCCCGGTCTCCATCTGAACAAACGGCTGGGAACGATTCACTTCCTGTGTCGCTGCCTGCCATTGCTGCTCCGTGACATACCCCACGGCCCAGGGCATGGCGCCAGCTACTGCCAGCACTGCGGCTCCGGCAATCATCCATTTTTTCTGCAAGGGTTCTCTCCGTTCAGGATTTGCCGGTTAACCGCTCAAGCAGCACCAGTTGCGACGCCACCCGGTCTTCACCTTCAGCGGGCTGATTCTGGATGTAACTGCCATCGGGTTGCAGCACCCAGGACTGGCAGTTATCCGCAAGGTAGGTATCCAGATCTTCCCGAACCCGGGCCACCAGCGCAGGATCCTCAATCGGGAACGCTGTTTCCACACGACTCAGGAGGTTTCGCTCCATTGCGTCCGCACTGGAACAGTAAACATCCGGTCGGCCGTTATTGCCGAAATAATAGACCCGGGTATGCTCAAGAAAACGGCCAATGATGGAACGTACCCGGATGTTATCTGAGAGTCCCGGCACCTCGGGCCTCAGGCAACAGATTCCCCGGATGATAAGGTCAACCTTCACACCCGCCTGGGAGGCCCGGTAAAGCGCCTTGATAATCTGGGGTTCCGTCAGCGCATTGAACTTGAAGATAATCCGGCCTTTCTCGCCAAACCCGGCTTCACGATCGATCAGACTCAGCAGGCGGGAGTGCAGGGTGAAGGGGGAATGGAACAGTTTTTTGATCTTCAGGGCCTTGCCCATCCCTGTCAGCTGCTGGAAAAGCTTGTTTACATCATCACCGATGGACTCGTCACAGGTCATAAAGCTGTAATCGGTATACAGCCGGGCATTACCAGCGTGGTAATTACCGGTTCCGAGGTGCACATAACGACGCAGCCGCCCTTCCTCACGCCGCACAATCAGGATCATCTTGGCGTGGGTCTTGTAACCTACCACCCCGTAAACCACGATTACCCCCGCCTCCTGCAGACGGCTGGCAAGTTCCAGGTTTTCCGCTTCACTGAAACGGGCCCGCAACTCAATGACGGCAGTCACCTCCTTGCCACGCCGGGCAGCATCGGCCAGTGCTTCCACAACCTCAGAGTCTGCGCCGGTCCGATACAGGGTCTGGCGAATCGCCAGCACCTGAGGATCCTTGGCCGCCTGACGCAACAGGTCGACAACCGGGCTGAAATTCTCATAGGGATGCAGTAACAGGATCGGTCGCTTGCGGATGCTGTCAAACATCGAGTCCTTGCTTCGAATCAGCTTTGGAATCGATGGTGAGAAGCCGGAATAGGTCAGGTCCGGGCGATCGACCAGACCGCTCACCGCCAAAAGCCGGGTCAGGTTAACCGGTCCATTAACCTGATAGAGATCGCGCCCGGTCAGACCGAACTCGGTCAGCAGGAACTGCATCAGTTCTTGCGGGCAGTTGTCGGCAACCTCCAGCCGCACCCCGTCACCAAAGCGGCGACTGAGCAATTCGCCGCGGAGGGCCGAAGCCAAATCTTCCAGATCGTCTTCCAGTTCAAGGTCCGCGTTCCGGGTCAGGCGGAACTGATAACACCCTTTCACTTCCATACCCGGGAACAGTTCATCGGCGTGGGCGTGGATCATGGACGACAGGAACACCAGATTCTCGCCACCGTCACACACCTCGTCCGGCAGGCGCACCAGCCGGGGCAGGGAGCGGGGCGCCGGTACGATTGCCATGCCAGTTTCCCGGCCAAACGCATCCTTGCCGTCCAGCTCGACAATGAAATTCAGGCTTTTGTTAACCAGCCTGGGGAATGGATGGGATGGATCCAGCCCAATGGGACTGACCACCGGCAGGATTTCTTCATCAAAATAATTTCGTACCCACTCAGCCTGAGCCGGGGTCCACTCCCGGCGACGGACGAAGTGGATGTTTTCCTGCTCCATTTCCGGAATCAGGACGTTGTTGATAATGTCGTATTGCTCATGGATGTAGCCGTGGGCAACCCGGCTGATTTCCGCCAGGGCCTGCTCTGGCATCATGCCGTCCACGCCCACCGTTTCCCGGCCGTATTTCATCTGCTGACGCAAACCAGCGACGCGGATCTCAAAGAACTCGTCCATGTTGCTGCTGAAGATACAGCAGAAAATCAGACGGTTGATCAGCGGGTGCGTGGTGTCCAGCGCCTGTTTCAGCACCCGGTAATTGAACTGCAACTGGCTCAATTCCCGGTTGAAATAATTCTCGCTGGCGTCCAGATTCACGTCCTCCCCGGTCGGAGGCACGTCTAACGGTGCAGGAACGCTTTTGCCACCATCCATTGTCGAGTTCTTCACCGTTTCCGTTGTCATGATTCCTCTGTTCCAGTCTATGCATTACCGGCCAAAACCCGACAATGCTTGAATATCATTTACCCGCTCAGCGCCCCTGTTCTCTCATCAACCGGGCGGCGCGCAACGCAAAATAGGTCAGAATGCCATCGGCTCCGGCGCGACGCATGGCTGTCAAACTCTCCATCATCACTGCATCGCCATCCAGCCAGCCATTCTGTGCGGCCGCCATATGCATGGCGTACTCGCCACTGACCTGATAGACAAAGGTAGGCACCTGCAGTTCTTTCTTCACGCGATAGACGATGTCGAGATAAGGCATGCCCGGCTTGATCATCACCATATCTGCACCCTCAGCGAGATCCATGGCCACTTCATGGATAGCCTCATCGCTGTTGGCAGGGTCCATCTGATAGGTCGACTTATTACCCTTGCCAAGATTGCCAGCGGAGCCGACAGCATCGCGGAAAGGTCCGTAGTAACTGGACGCATACTTGGCAGAATAGGCCAGTATCCGCGTATTCACATAACCGGCCGATTCCAGGGCCTCACGAATAGCCCCCACGCGCCCATCCATCATATCTGATGGCGCTACCACATCGGCTCCGGCATCAGCATGGGACAGGGCCTGGCTAACCAGCGCCTCCACGGTCACGTCATTCAGCACATAGCCGTCATTATCAATGATGCCGTCCTGCCCATGAGTGGTGAACGGATCCAGTGCCACATCGGTGATCACCCCCAGCTCAGGCTGGGCCTTTTTCAGGGCACGAACTGCCCGCTGGGCCAGGCCGTCGGGGTCCCAGGCTCCGGATCCGGACAGGTTCTTCTGCCCGGCCGGCACAACCGGAAACAGTGCCACTGCGGGAATACCAAGCTCCATCAGCTCCGCCGCCTGCTCAACCAGAAGATCGATACTCAATCGCTCAACGCCAGGCATGGACGGCACCTGTTCCCGCTGCCCTTCGCCTTCCAGCACGAAAACCGGAAAAATCAGGTTATCCGGTGTCAGCTGATGCTCCCGGACCAGGCGACGGGAAAAATCACTCGCCCGGTTGCGACGCAGACGGGTAGCGGGGAAAGCGCGGGGAGTCGGACTCGGCACAGATAACCTCCTGGAAAACGACAGGGAATTTGGATGGATGGTGGCAACGCCCAAACGGCGTTTATACATACCATCATACACGCCTGTGACCGCCGGTTGCAGGCTCCCTCAACAGCTTAGAGACCATATATGACAACCGGGTTACCGAATGGAATCGAGCGCCCGGGCCCGGACCTGTTCAGTTTCACTGAAATGCTGCCTCCGCAGCCGGACGATGGCTGCCTCAAGCTCTGGACCGGCAAGCCCGGACGACATCAATGTTTCGCGGTCTGAAGAATAGGCTTGCCAGCGCAAATCCCAGGCCTGCTGCTCCTGTTCCACTTCGGCGAGACGACTTGCGGTGTCCGCACCAAAGGCTTGTTCCCGCCAGGCCTGAAGGGCATCCGGATCATCCGCCAGCTTCCTGCGGGCCTGTTCATAGTCTGTAAAACGGCGTGTTTCCTTGCGGGCGCTCCTCACAGGCTCTGGCAATTCCGATTCGGCCCGGGCAAGCGCCGTTTGCCTCTGCTCCGCGCTCAACGTGTCATCCCGGACGATACGCAACTTCTCGATCTGGAATCGATCCACAGCCTCTTCCTGCGCGAAAAAGGCTTCCGCTGTCTGGCTGTCCATCCACGTCCGGCGCAGTGCCTGTATTTCCTCCATCCTCTGTTGCATTTCAGCAGCAGAAAGCTGGTCAACACCACCAAAGGCCGCTTCAAGATCCGATACCGCCAACTTGTAATCCAGATAAGCACCCAACGTGTCCAACGCCTGGCTGCGAGCCGGTTCATCAAGGACCGACAGCGTTTTTTCAATCCGGGCAACCAGCTGCTGCAGGGATTCTTCACCCAGTGCTGACAGATAATACTCAAACATCTGACGCAACTCCGGGGTCGGGATCAGCGCGCCACCGCCATCCAGCCTCGCCCATCCGGAGGGTACGGACGTGCCGGCCAGTGACGGCGGTAAACGCTCAGGCAAGGGGGCTTTGCTGGCCTTACCCACCATCCGGGATGGCTGCTCGACGGGCTCTTCTGGCGCCTCCTCCGGGGCAGATACACGCGGCTCATTGACGACGGGTATTGCAGCCTTCGGTGTACCGCTGTCCTGACCTCCTGACATTAACCAGAAGCCAGCGACAACTGCCATTATCAGCAGCACCAGCGGCCTGTTAAGGGCTTTGATGGTCACAGAAAGTCCTTTTATCTCAGCGGCTTGTTCGCGCCAGGGCAATCTCCCGGACGCAATCACGTTGCACGAGAATAAACCAGAGCGGCAGGTACTACCGAGAACGGCGTCAAAAACAGAACCGGGACCCTGAGGTCCCGGTTCTGTTCCGAGCAAGATCAGAGGGAGCGGTTATTAAAACCCACTTCCACCTTGCGGGGGGAGTCAGACCGAAAGCAGGTGTCCACTTCCTGAATCTGCCCACCCTGACTCAAATAGGCTTCGATATCCGCTTGCAGTTGTGCGCGCACACGAGCACGACCGGCAACGGAATGACCGTCATCACTGTCGCTGCCCCAGTTTCCGGACTGCTCCATATTGCTTTCGTCGAATTCACTCATGGCCTTTTCTCCATCAACGAAAACAGATTGATCGAGTGCTGCAACCACGCCGGGCAACTACACTCCGTCTCGACGAAATGATATTAACGACCCCGTCTTGGCGTCTTTATAATCCGGTTTTTGTAACAGCGCTATTTTCATCTGTCGACTTTTTTGTAAATTTTTGTAAATGTCATTAAGCTTCTGAATTTGAAATATAAAATGGCCAACAATAAAAGGTCATTAAATTGACAAAAAGAATGAATATTGATTCACTACTTGTAGGGAGCCGCCATGGCCTACCGTGAAACCGAGAAAATGCGCCAACGCAAAGCCCTGGCGCGACAACGGATTATTGACTGCACCTATGAATGCGTTGCCAACGGCGGTTTCCGCAGCGCCCGGATTACCCGGATAGCAGGCTTGGCCGACGTTGCCACGGGCACCATCTATCGGCACTTCGAATCACGGGAAGACCTGTTTGCGGAAGTATTCCGGCTGGCCACCCAGAGAGAAGTGGACAAGGTTGCCGAGTCGCTCACCACAACTGGCGACGCCACAACCCGGCTTGAGTCTGCCCTGAGACAGTTCGCCGAGCGGGCGTTGCGTGGTCCGGTGATGGCCTGGTCGCTGATTGCCGAACCAGTAGACCCAAAGGTGGAAGAGGAACGACTGGCATACCGAAAGGCATATGCAGGCCTGTTCGAGCAAGCAATCCTCGAAGGCATCAAGGAGGGGTGCGTTCCAGATCAGGACGCCCGCCAAAGCAGCACCTGCCTGGTTGGCGCCATTGCGGAGAGTCTGGTGGGGCCGCTGTCACCGACCCAGTCCAGCCAGGCATCCGCCACCACAACAGACAATGATCATTCACTGGTCAACGCCATCATTCGCTTTTGCATGCAGGGGTTGACCGGCACACGGAGCTAACCATGAACGCAGGGCAGCCTTACCCCGAAGTCCCGGACAATGAGGATGAAAGTCGCTACCTGGCGACCACTCACGAGGTGTTCAACCAACCCCCTGCCCTGGAGAACTACAACCTCTTCGACCAGGACACTGCCCTGCAGCAAGCTGTTCACAGGGAGGGCGCCGGGGCAGCAACAGAAGACCTGAGACAGTTTGGCGCCCTCGCTGGCGCCGCGGAAACCATTGATCTTGGCTTCCGCGCCAACAGCAACAAACCAGTCTTCAATACCCACGACCGGTTTGGCCATCGCATCGATGAAGTGGATTTCCACCCCGCCTATCATGAGCTGATGCGCATTGCCCTGGAAAACGGCCTGCACAGCAGCCCGTGGACGCATCCCGGCAAGGGCGCCCACGTAGCCCGTGCCGCCAGGTATTACATGCACTCCCAGGTGGAAGCAGCACACTGCTGCCCGGTGACCATGACCTTTGCAGCCATTCCCACCATCCGCAAACAGCCGGAGCTGGCAAAAGACTGGGAACAGCGCATTCTGGCCAATGGCTATGATCCGCGCAATGCTCCGGACAGCCTGAAAACCTCGGTCACTATTGGCATGGCCATGACCGAAAAGCAGGGTGGCAGTGATGTTCGTGCGAACACTACCAGGGCCTACCCGATCGGAGCGGAAGGGGCGGGGCAGGCCTATGAACTTGTTGGCCACAAATGGTTTGTGTCCGCCCCCATGTGCGACGCCTTTCTGGTGCTGGCACAGACCCGAGGCGGGTTATCCTGTTTTCTGATGCCTCGCTGGCGCCCCGATGGCACCAAGAACCCATGGCACGTCCAGCGCCTTAAGAACAAGATGGGCAACGTCGCCAACGCCTCAAGCGAGGCCGAATTACGCGGCGCTCTGGCGTGGATGGTCGGCAACGAAGGTCGTGGTGTTCCCACCATTATTGAAATGGTGGCCATGACCCGTTTTGACTGCATGATCGGCAGCTCCGCCGGCATGCGCCAGGCTGTGGCCCAGGCCACCCACCACTGCCGGCATCGCAGTGCCTTTGGCAATCGCCTGATCGAACAACCCCTGATGCAGAACGTTCTGGCAGATCTTGCTCTGGAGAGCGAAGCTGCCCTTGCCTACACCATGCGTATCGCCCGCGCCCTGGATAATCAGGACCAGGAACATGAGCGCTTACTGGCACGCCTCGCCACACCAGTTGGCAAATACTGGATTTGTAAACGCACCCCGAACCATGCCTACGAAGCAATGGAGTGCATAGGCGGCAGTGGCGTCATGGAAGACTGCATCATGCCCCGGTTGTTCAGGGAATCGCCGGTCAACGCCATCTGGGAGGGTAGTGGTAATGTACAGTGCCTGGACACCCTCCGCGCGCTTCACAAGGAACCGGAAACCCTCGACGCGTTCTTCCGGGAAGCCGCTGAGGCCAAAGGAGCCGACAGACGGTTTGATCGGTTCCTTGCGCAACTGCAGAATGACTTCGCCGACATCAGCGATTTCCAGTACCGGGCACGTAACCTGGTGGACCGCATGGCACTGGTCATGCAGGCCTCTTTGCTGATCCGCCACTCAGACAAAGCCGTCGCAGACGCCTTCTGCGCCGCCCGACTGGAATCCGCAGGCGGCATGAATTATGGCAACCTGCCCTCGGGCACCGACCCCGCAGCCATTATCAAACGGGCAACGCCTGTAGTAGGCTGATCAACATTCGAATCCACCAACACGGTCTGAGAACCGCTTGGGGGAACCTTTCGAAAACCGTGCGGTTGCCATGGATGGCAGAGCCGAGGGTACATGGACGTACTCACAGCGTGTTTTGGAAAGGCTTCCCCCCCCCAGCGGTTCCTGCGCAGAACTTTATGTCTGAAGCCCTGAGAAAACTCCTGTCCCAGTCCGGCCCGCAGCCGGTGATCACCCCGCATGTGGGCGTGCTGACCCTGCACTTCCAGCTCTACGGCTGTGAAGATCTCAAAGCCAAACGAAAGGTATTCACGGCGCTCCGGGCAGTGTGGGGCAAAGAGGCGGACCTGGCCGTGGCCGAAACTGCTGATCAGGACGCGCTCGATTGCGCAACCTGGACCATCGCCGCCCTCGGCACCTCCTCGCAGCAGATCACCCAACGTCTCGATCAGGTAGAAAAAGCCATCGAAGAACGGGTGGATGCTGCCATACTGGATATACACCGGGAGATTCTCTGACCGGCGGCAGGCAATGGAATGGGGCCTTGTGGCGTAACGTTTCACCACGCCGTATACTACGCCCCCTCAGGGATGCCAGTGCGCCTGCCAGCGACAGGCGACCAGTTATTAATGCCGGAAATACATTCCGGCCGTATCCGTTTGGGCATCCGGAACCGGCCCAACGGATAACCACTGATTATGCGTGGTGTCTATGACCGGAAAGAAAAAATCCGCACAGGCCTCAGTCGAGGCCATGTATCGCGTATTCACGGTGCCAGAGGCGCCGGAATCAACGCTGAGCCGGATCGACCAGAACATTTCCCGTAATCTTGCAGGCTTCCTGCAGGAGCACATTGTTGCGCTCGAACGTGACCTTTCGGATGTGGAAAAGGACTTCTCGGACTATGACATCCCCGAGAAGCCCGTGTTCGTCTCCGAGCAGGCCCAGTTCCTGCTGGACAAGCTGGTAGCCAATTCTGTTCATACCGCTTCCCCTGCGTTCATCGGGCATATGACCTCGGCACTGCCCTATTTCATGCTGCCGTTGTCAAAGATCATGATCGCACTCAACCAGAACCTGGTTAAGACCGAGACCTCCAAGGCGTTCACCCCCATGGAGCGGCAAGTGCTGGGCATGATTCACCGCCTGGTTTACGAGGAAGACGGCGCCTTTTACCGCAAATGGATGCACGACCCCCGTTTTGCCCTTGGTGCAATGTGCTCCGGAGGCACCGTCGCCAACCTGACTGCGCTCTGGGTGGCCCGCAACCGCGCGTTCCCGGCCGAGGGCAGTTTCCGCGGCCTGCATCAGGAAGGCCTGTTCAGAGCCCTGAAATACTATGGGTACGAAGGTGCCGCGATCGTGGTATCCCGTCGTGGTCACTACTCCCTGCGTAAGGCCGCCGATGTTCTTGGTCTGGGTCGGGAGTCTCTGGTGCCGGTGGAGACGGACGACGAAAACCGCATCCAGACTGATGCACTACGAGATAAATGCCTGGAACTGCAACGGCAGAAGATCAAGGTCATGGCAATTTGCGGGGTCGCCGGTACAACCGAGACAGGCAACGTCGACCCACTTGATGGCATGGCGGATATCGCCCGGGAATTCGGCGCCCACTTCCATGTGGATGCGGCTTGGGGCGGCCCCACCCTGTTCTCACGCACCCACAAATATCTGCTCCGCGGCATCGAGAAGGCCGATTCGGTCACCTTTGACGCCCATAAACAGCTTTATGTGCCCATGGGTGTGGGCCTTGTGGTCTTCAAGGACCCCAGCCTAGCCAGTGCCGTCGAACACCACGCCCAGTACATTATCCGGAAAGGCTCGCGGGATCTTGGCAGCACGACCCTCGAAGGCTCCCGCCCGGGCATGTCCATGCTGATCCATTCGGGCCTGAAGATCCTGGCGCGTGAAGGCTACGAAATCCTGATTGATCAGGGCATTGAGAAGGCCGCGACCTTTGCGGAGATGATCGAAGCAGGGCGGGATTTCGAGCTGGTCACCAAACCAGAGCTGAACATCCTCACCTACCGCTATTGCCCCGAGAAGGTCCAGCAGGCTCTGGCAATCGCTGATCCGCTGCAGGCAGAGAAACTCAACACCTGCCTGAACCGCATCACCAAGTTCATCCAGAAAACCCAGCGGGAACGGGGCAAGGCGTTCGTCTCCCGAACCCGGCTGGAACCCGCCCGGTACTATCACTTCCCGTGCATCGTTTTCCGGGTGGTTCTGGCCAATCCGCTGACCACACGTGAAATACTGACAGACATTCTGGCCGAACAGCAGGAGCTGTCAGCGGATGAAGGGATCCAGGATGAGATGGACATTCTGCACCATATGGCTGATACCGTGTTAAATCAGCACCAGCCAGATGCCAGAGAGGCCTGAAGCGGCCAACCGGCTTGGCGTGAAAGAGGCGAAGCAGGCTTCGCCCCTTTCACATGCCGCACGATCAGCCCGGAATCAGTAAAGCGCCTCTTCGTCATCCAGCACTTCGTGGATGATATCCAGGAACATATGATCCGCCTCACTCCAGCTCTCCGGAATCCGGATCGTGGTGTTAGCGCTGATCTCCCGGGCAATAACCTCGTTGGCATTGGGTTCGTTGCGATGCTTCCGGGCGATGTCCATGGACTTGACGGCGATGGTGGGCTCACTCAGCACCTTTTTGATGAACACTCGAAGCTCATCAATAATCTTGGCCTGACGGCTTTCAACAGATGTACTCATACTTCATTCCCCGGACAGATGTATGCGAGGGGATGAAACACCCCCTCAGGACCATAATAGTATGGCCAAACTGGCTGGTTACAACCAGCCATAGGCATCAGATCAGCAAGCCGCGCAAGGTAAAGAACAGGATGGCGGCCATAATGCCAGAGGCCGGCACAGTAATGATCCAGGCGGCTGCAATTCTCACCAGGTGCGAGCGTTTGACCATTTCTTCCCGATAGATTTTCTTCAGACGTTTGCGCTCGGATTTGGACAGGGGCACCTGCTTTTCCTTCTTCGCCTGTTTTAGCAGGCTCTCCATTTCCTCCACAGATGCATTGCGGAAATCATCGAGGAACGGCTTGAGGCGCTTCTGCTCTTCCGGATCGTGATGCTCCATGATCTTGTGCAACTGGGTTGCGTAATTGGACTTCAGATACTCCCTCAGAAAACCGACACCAAATACGCCACCAATGGCGATATGGGTGGAACTGACAGGCAGGCCAAGCTGTGAGGCGAGAATGACCGTCAGGGCCGCCGAGAGCGCCACGCAGAAGGCGCGGGTTTTATCCAGCTCGGTAATTTCACTACCCACCGTCTTGATCAGGCGCGGGCCAAACAGCATCAGGCCGACGGCCAGCCCCAGCGCACCAACCATCATTACCCACAGAGGAATGCTGGCAGAAGTCACTACGGCGCCTGAGGACAAGGCATCGTTGATGGCCGCCAGCGGCCCGATAGCGTTGGCAACGTCATTTGCGCCATGGGCAAAGCTCAAGAGCGCCGCCGCAAAGATCAGCGGCCAGGTGAACAGTGCGCTTACGCCACTCGGGCTGTTTTCCATCGTTGCCGCACGACGGCTTACCATGGCGCGAACTGCGAAAAAAACAATAGCTGCGGCAGCCAGACCGACCAGTGAGGCCTCAAGAAAGTCCACCTTGACGATTTTCTTGACACCCTTAACCATCAGATAGGTGCCGAAAGCCCAGGCCATAACCGCCACCAGCCAGGGCACAAAGGTCCGCGCAGCCGGCACAACATCCTTCCTGTAAAGCACCGTTTTCTTGATCATCAGCAGGAAAAGCGCGGCAAGGGCACCACCGAGAACAGGAGAAATCACCCAGCTCGCAGCAATCTTGCCCATCACCGCCCAATCGGCAATACCCCAGCCACCAGCAGCAATACCGGCACCGAGAACACCCCCGACAATCGAATGCGTAGTGGATACCGGCGCACCCATCCAGGTCGCCAGATTAAGCCAGAGTGCGCCAGCGAGCAGAGCCGCTGTCATCAACCAGACAAAAGCCTGTCCGCTCCCAAGTGACGAGGGATCAATGATACCGCCCTTGATGGTCGAGACCACATCGCCACCGGCAATCAGGGCGCCGGAAGATTCAAAAATGGCCGCCAAAACGACCGCAGCACCAAGCGATAGCGCGCCGGACCCCACCGCCGGGCCCACATTGTTGGCTACGTCATTAGCGCCAATATTAATTGCCATATAGCCGCCGATGACTGCGGCCGCCATCAGCAACATGCTATTGGGCATTCCTTGGCTGAAAGCACCAACGGTCAGCCAAATGCCGAGTAAAAACAGCAGGCTGATTCCGACCCTGTATCGTTCCGTGGAGGGGCTGGTAAGTATCGTGTCCAGAAATCCGCTTGAACGGGCCATAACAGAAGGGGTCTCATTTGGTCAGAATGGAATAATGGCAGCATTCGCTGCGACGCAACTATAAAATCTTTGTCACCAAATTGAAATAAAGCGGCCATTTTTCACCCAGATCACAGAACTGTGACCTGGGCATGCAAAAATTCACCAAGTTGACTCATAATCCAGAAAAAAGCGTCAAAAATACAAGAATTCCAGCAAGGCATTCATGACAGAACACACCACAACCAGCCACCAGGCCGCCGGTGAGCGGGAGGATGCCCAGGTTTCACTCCTGCTCACCTGGCTTTCGGCAATGGCCATCGCCTTCCTGGTCGCCATTGGAGGCAAAGCCTGGTTTGCAGGGCACGACACTCACGCCTGGGTGCTCTGGGCCTTTGCTGTGCTGGTCGCTTTCAATATGGCATCCTTCGCCAGAATCGGTAACCGCACTTTACAGAAAGGCGGCCTGCTCACCATCGTGGGCCTTTTGCTGGCCTACCTGATTGCCTCTGGCGGCGAGAGCAACACCGGGCCTTTGTGGTTTTATGTATTCCCCCCACTGCTGTTCTACCTGACCAACCTGAAAACAGGAACGGCAATCCTGCTTTTCTGTTACCTGATCGCAGTGGTTGTGTTCCAGTTTCCCGGATTGCCACTGATCGCAGCGGAATACAGCCTGGATTTTAAAATCCGCTTTTTTGCGTCACTGACGTTCGAATCC
This sequence comes from Marinobacter sediminum, assembly GCF_023657445.1. Taxonomy (NCBI): domain Bacteria; kingdom Pseudomonadati; phylum Pseudomonadota; class Gammaproteobacteria; order Pseudomonadales; family Marinobacteraceae; genus Marinobacter; species Marinobacter sediminum. The sequence goes on from NZ_JAGTWY010000001.1 coordinate 2,877,704, forward strand.
ATTTTCTGCTTTGTGCTTGAGGCCAGCCGGCTGAAAGCGCGTAATGAACTGGTCGAACTGGCCCAGACCCAGGAGCATGCTGCCAAGACCGACGAACTCACGGGCCTCTCGAATCGCCGCGACATGCAAAACCGGCTAACCAACGAATTCTCCCGTTACCAGCGCTCAGGACACCACTTCTCCATTGCCCTGATCGATCTTGATCTGTTCAAGAGCATCAACGACCAGTTTGGCCATGATGCTGGCGACGAGGTGCTTCGTGCGTTCTCTACCATGATGAATGCCATCATCCGACAGACAGACGTGGCCAGCCGCTGGGGCGGAGAGGAGTTTTTGATTCTGCTGCCGGATACCTCCCTGCTCCAGGCACTCACCCTGGCCGAACGGCTTCGCGCGGAAGTCGCCAAAAACCGGTTCGTTTTTCAGGGGGCGGAGCTCCCCGTCACCATCAGCGCCGGTGTCTGCTCAATAGCCAAAGCCGGCTCGATCGGAGACCTGCTTAAACAAGCCGATATCCACCTGTATAACGCCAAGCAAGCCGGCCGAAACCGCATTGCGCCTCGCGTCCGCAGTCAGAGTGTTGAGGTAACCGAAGAGTCACAGGCTTGAGTGCATCGCTGCCTGCTATTATTATCGAGCGCCACCTATTCCCCCTAACGCCTGGGGCGTTAACCAGCTGACAGGAAAACAAATGACTGCCATACGAATTCTGGTGGGCAGCGTCTACGGCGGCGCGCTGCTGACTGCCCGGGAAATCAAAAAGAGCCTTGAGAACCAAGGGTACCCGATCACGGTACTTGAAAACCCTGCCCTGGAAGACATCACTGCCAACGATGATGCGCTGCTGGTGTGTACCTCCACCACAGGCCAGGGTGAAATTCCTGCCAACCTGCTCCCGTTCTATGTTTCTCTGCGAGACCAGCTGCCCCAGCAACCCGGTCGGCCCTTCGGGATCATCGTGCTGGGCGACAGCTCCTATGGCGATACCTTTTGTGGCGCAGGCGACCTGATGGAAGAGGCGCTTTATGAAACGGCGGCCCGGAAGATCGGTGACACCCTGCGCATTGATGCACTGGAGACCATGGAACCGGAGAGCGAGGCGTTGCCGTGGGTGAGGGAATGGCTTAACCAGCTGTGACCAAACACGAGGCGCTGGACTGGCTGCACCGGTCGGGCAGCCAACAGCAGGTGCCGGGTTGATTACTCAGCGCTGACGGATCAATGCTTCCTGAGTAGTGGAGGCCACCAGTACACCGTCCTGGTTGAAGACGTTGCCCCGATTGAATCCACGTCCGGCCGAAGCACTGGGGCTGTCCTTGTCGTACAGGAGCCACTCGTCCATGCGGAAGCCACGGTGGAACCAAATGGCATGATCCAGGCTGGCTACCTGAAGATTTTTGGTGTTAAACGTCACACCATGAGGATTCAGGGAGGTCCCAAGGAAGTGAAAGTCCGACGCATAGGTCAGCAGGCACTGGTGCAGCACCGGATCATCCGGCAGCTTGCCCTGGGCGCGGAGCCAGCTCTGTTTATGAGGTGGCCGTTTTTCCGGCTTGAACGGGTTAACGGGATCCACCGGGCGAATTTCAATCGGTCGATCCCGGGTCAGGGATTTGCGCATTTTTTCAGGCGCATGTGGGGCGATGAGTCTACTCCACTCATGCTCGGACTTGAGGCTATCCGGTGCCGGAGCATCGGGCATTTCGAGCTGATGTTCAAAGCCCTCTTCCGCAACCTGAAACGACATCGAGCCGGTCAGTATCTCCTTGCCTGCCTGACGTGCAATCACGCGGCGGACGGAAAAACTGCCTCCGTCGCGCACACGCTGCACTTCATAATCGATGGGCATGCTGTGGTTGCCGGGGCGCAGGAAGTAGGCATGCAGTGAATGACACGGACGGCCTTCCACAGTTCGGCTGGCCGCCATCAGCGCCTGCCCCAGAACCTGGCCGCCGAATACATTGGGAAAGCCCAGATCTTCACTGTCACCCTGAAAGTGGTCATCGCCAATAGGTGAAAGATCCAGCAAATCCACCAGCTTTTTTGTTACTTCAAGCATGCCTGCTCCTGTCATTTCGTTAGCACACGAAGGAGTTTTCTACCCCAAGCCGAACAATTTCGCAATGAAAAGCAACAAATATGCGGAGGGGATCCCCCCACGGAATCCGGGAGGGAACGACCTGGAAGGCCGGCAATTAACTATGAATAGGTGGCACTTCTTTCGACAGCGCCTGCTTTTCAACCGCAAACCGGCCAGTCACGGCAAAGCCCAGAATTTTACCTTCCTTGCTTCGGAACAGCGCCTTTACATCGGTGCCATCCTGTTCCACCTCCCAATCTCCGGCAACGTCGGGGGGCGGCGGACAAACTGCTGTAGGACAGCACGGTGTCTTGATCATCACCGGCATGGTGCCGTAGCTGACTTCCGTCCGCTCACCGGTCAGGGTTTTCGCCAGTGACCTGGCACAGGCCATCAGAGGCAGAACATAAAGCAACACATTACCATCCACCTCGGCGCAATCCCCCATTGCATAGATATCTCTTGCCGAGGTTTCCAGAGCCCGGTTGACTGCGATACCACGTCCGGTCTCGATGCCTGCCGCTTCCGCAAGCCCGGTACGCGGGCGCAGGCCGACTGCCGATATAACCAGATCAGCTTCAACAGCCTCTCCATTGGCAAGGGTGAGGCGCACGCCCTGGCCGGCACGATCGATCCGCTCAACCACGGTCTCAAGATGAAAATGAACACCAAGGTTTTCCAGCTCCTCCTGAACCGCATTGGCGGCGACTGCAGGCAAAAGCCCGGGCATCACCACATCGGATGGCGCGATCACATCCACCTCGTAGTCTCCATTGCGGAGGTCATTGGCAAACTCACAGCCAATAAGGCCGGCACCCATGATGGCCACTCGCTTGCCTTCAGCCAGTGCTTTTCGGAAAGCCCGGTAATCCATCAGGTCATTAATGGAAAACACGTGTTCCTGTCCATCCCCTGCAAGGGACAGACGAATCACGTCCGCGCCCCAGGCCAGCACAAGCTTGCTGTACCCAAGCCGGTCATCACCCAGAATCAGTTCATGGGCCTCAGGATCAATACCGGTGACTGTAGTAAAGGTCCGAAGCTGCACTCCGAGCTGATCGGCCATTGTGTCCGTCGATGCCTGGGCGAGCCCGTCCGCATCCTTGGCCTTGGTAAAGCCGGTAGACAGCATGGGCTTGGAATAACTGACGCCATCGTCGGCCGTCACCATCACAATCGGTGTGGCCTTGTCGTGCTTTCGGATTTCCCGCGCCAGTGAATAGCCGGACAACCCGGTGCCGACAATAACGATGGGGGCCTGCTCAGTCATAACCTTGCTCCGTAAGTATCAGCCGATCTCAATCATTTCAAAGTCTTCCTTGCCTACACCGCAATCGGGGCAAATCCAGTCTTCCGGTACGTCTTCCCACTTTGTACCGGGCTCGATACCGTCTTCCGGCCAGCCTTCCGCCTCATCGTATATCAGGCCGCAAACCACACACTGCCACTTCTTCATGCTCGTTCTCCAAAATCATTCCGGTGCGATGATAATTGTCTGACAATCATGCACGCAAGTGTTTTATCCAGTTTACACAGGCTATACCCGCCAGACCGGACACTGAAAAGTCAGGAAGCCATCATACCCATCCTCCCAATATTGACCAATGCCAGTTCAGACAGTGCGCCCTGGCGTTTTCTGCCAATCCCTACATAGACAGACCTGGCAGCCAACGACAGCCCCTCCCTTCCAGGTGCGCTCTCCGGTATAATCGCCCGTTTTACGACAGGATCCGACCGTTATGACCAATACCGTCGCCGAAATGAACCAAGTAATGGCCGACGCTGACTGCCTGGTCGATGAACAGCAGGTACAGGCTGCCATCCGGAATATGGCCGACGATATTTCCGGCCGTCTCAGGGACAGCAACCCCTTGCTGTTCTGCGTAATGAATGGCGGTCTCATCCTCACTGGCCAATTGCTCCCCCAGTTGAAGTTTCCGGTCCAGGCGGAATACCTTCATGCCACCCGTTACCGTCAGGAAACAACCGGCGGAATCCTTGAATGGAAACTGCGCCCCGACGCCGATATGAAAGACCGGACAATCCTGATAGTGGACGACATCCTGGACGAAGGTACGACGCTGTGTGCCATCGCGGACTACTGTCTGGCCCATGGAGCAAAGGAAGTCCTGACGGCGGTATTGGTCGACAAGAAACATGAGCGTAAAGCCCACCCGAATCTGAAAGCCGATTTTACCGGCCTGGAAGTGGAAGACCGTTTTCTGTTCGGTTACGGCATGGATTACAAAGGCTACTGGCGCAACGCCCCCGGTATTTATGCCGTTCAGGGACTTTGATATCAGCGGTGACCAGCCTGTCGGTCTTTCTGATAAGCGGCAGCTGAGCATCCCTCCCACCGACTGGTACCGCTCGCTCGCCGCTGCCGGGCTCAGAAACCCCGCAGTACACGGGCCCGCGCGCTACTGGCTGCAAGTGGAAGGCTCCTTTACCCGGGCCCTGCAGAGCAGGTGCGCCCGGTCGTTCCATGTTGAAGTCCAAAATGAGGGCTTCTCACTTCCGACGCGGGAGGAGGCCAGGCATTTGGGTATTCCCCTGCGTCAACTTGCCTGGATTCGGGAAGTGCGCCTGTGCGGTGACGGCAATCCCTGGGTGCTGGCGCGGACAATCATTCCCCTGCCCTGCCTGGAAGGTGAGGGACGGCGACTGCTTCATCTTGGCAACAAGCCACTGGGAGCCTATCTGTTCAGCAGCCCCGACTGGCAGCGCGGGCCGCTGGAAACGGGACTCTGCAAGAACACCATCCCGGAGCAACCGAAGGTTGCCCGCCGGTCGCTTTTTTCAAATAAAGGCAAAGCCCTGCTGGTGGGTGAGTATTTTCTCCCCGGACTCTATCGCTAGCACCGGTCTTTCAACGGCATCCTGCCACTGGCTATAATCCCTGCATCCGCCGACCATGCGCACCACCGAATGGATACGCTTTATGCTACCCAACGTCATGCCCGACTCTATTCAGACCCGGCTTTCAGATTACGCCAGACTGCTCCGAATCGACCGCCCTATTGGCAGCCTCCTGCTTCTCTGGCCAACCTACTGGGCCCTTTGGCTGGCCGGCGATGGCAGCCCGGACATTGGCAACATCGTCATTTTTACTCTGGGTGTTTTCTTCATGCGGGCCGCTGGTTGCGCCATCAACGATTTTGCCGACCGGGACTGGGACCGGCACGTCAAGCGCACTAAAGATCGCCCTCTGACGGCGGGCCGGATAAAGGCCTGGGAAGCCGTCGCCCTGTTCGCTGGCCTGTGCCTGATCTCATTCCTGATGGTCGTGCTGTTCACCAATACCCTGACCCTGTACCTCTCCTTCGGCGGTGCCCTGCTGGCCTTTATCTACCCGTTCATGAAGCGCTACACACATCTGCCACAGCTATTTCTGGGCGCCGCGTTCTCCTGGGCGATCCCCATGGCCTGGGCAGCACAGGCTAACGAACTCAGCCAGGTTACCTGGCTCCTGTTCACGGCCAACGTACTCTGGACCGTGGCCTATGACACTTTCTACGCCATGGTCGATCGTGACGACGATCTCAAGGTCGGCATTAAATCCACAGCTATCCTCTTTGGCGATGCCGATCGCGCCATCATTGGCATTCTGCAGGCCCTGGTAGTGATTATTCTCATCATGGTGGGAAGCCGCACCGGACTGGGGACCTTCTACTACCTCGGGCTGGCCGGCATGGCCAGCTTGTTTGTCTTTCAGCAATACCTGGCCCGCGACCGTAAGCGGGAAGGTTGCTTCAAGGCATTTCTGAACAACAACTGGGCAGGATTCTCTGTATTTGCCGGCCTGGTCATCGACCTCATGATCCACTAAACCTGTCATATACTTGTAATACTTAGACGATGTAATGAGTCAGCAACAAATACTAGGTCTGACACAGGTTATAGCTTATGTCTGGAAAAACCGTCCTGATTGTCGATGACGAGGCAGCCATCCGGGAAATGATTGCCGTGGCCCTCGAAATGGCAGATTACGACTACATGGAAGCAGCGGACGCCGGGGAAGCTCACGCCCTGATTGTCGACAAGCGACCGGATCTCGTCCTGCTCGACTGGATGCTGCCTGGCACCAGTGGCGTCGAGCTGGCCCGACGCCTGAAAAAGGACGAGGCCACTGCGGATATTCCCATCATCATGCTCACCGCGAAGGTGGAAGAAGACAACAAGATACAGGGTCTTGAGGTCGGAGCAGATGACTACATCACCAAGCCTTTCAGCCCGCGAGAGCTTGTCGCACGACTGAAAGCCGTGCTGCGCCGCGCGACACCAGCCGGCGTCGACAGCCCCATCGAAGTAGACGGCCTGACGCTTGATCCGATAGGCCATCGCGTCACCACGGAAAACGGCGCCCTGACCATGGGTCCAACAGAATATCGTCTGCTTCAGTTCTTCATGACACACCAGGAACGGGTATATACTCGCTCCCAACTTCTCGATCAGGTCTGGGGCGGTAACGTCTATGTGGAAGAACGCACCGTCGACGTGCACATTCGCCGGCTGCGCAAGGCGTTGGGTGACCGCTACGACCACCTGATTCAAACGGTTCGGGGAGCCGGCTACCGTTTCTCGACCAGAGCCGCTTAAGTAATCCCGGCCAGCTGAGCATCAGCCCCGGAAACAACACAAGGCAGCTTTTGATGCAGCATAACTGGTCACGATATCTGCGGATCATTGTCAGCGGCCTGGCTGCGACAACCCTGATTGGCCTTTACTTCGGCCAACCGCTTTACGGGCTGACCGCCGGCCTGATCTTTTACCTCTGGTGGACACTGTTGCAGGCCAAACGCCTTTACCAGTGGCTTGCCAATACCGGGGCAAACGACGAAGCGCCCCAAAGTGTCGGGCTGTGGGGTGAAATTTTCGACAACCTTCACAAACTGAACCAGAACCACCTGAAAACCCAGGACCGGCTGCGGGCACAAATCAACCGGGTACAGGAATCCACCAACGCCATGCGAGATGGCGTCATCATGACGGATGCCAAAGGCGCCATGGAATGGTGGAACGGTTCTGCCGAATATCTTCTCGGGTTCCGGCGCAACACCGATCGCGGTCAGTACATCCACAACCTGATACGCATGCCCGCCTTCAAGGCGTATTTCGACTCCCGTAATTATCGTGAGCCACTGGAAATCCACTCCCCGGCCAAACCCCACATTCACCTGCAGATCCAGATCAGCCTGTTCGGTGACGATGACCGGTTGATCGTGGCCAAAGACGTCACCCGCCTGTATCAACTGGAGCAAATGCGTCGGGACTTCGTGGGCAACGTTTCCCACGAAATGCGAACGCCACTCACCGTTATCAGTGGTTACCTGGAAACCCTGGTAGACAATGCAGATGATTTGCCACCGAAATGGCGGCGGGCAATTAATACCATGTCAGCACAGTCTTCCCGAATGGAGGCGCTGATAACCGACCTCATCCTGCTGTCCAGAATTGAAACCGGGGAACAGACAGTCCACGACTCACTCACCGATGTAAACCAACTCGTTGAACAGATCTGTCGCGATGCCAGGGTGTTGAGCGGCGAGAAACAACACGAATTCTCCATTAGCATTAACGATCATCGACTGCTAAAGGGCGACGAAAGCCAGCTGCGCAGTGCGTTTTCAAATCTCATCTTCAATGCAGTGAAGTATACGCCTGCCCGTGGACATATAACCGTCACCTGGAGTACCAACCGGGAAGGTGCGCATCTGTCAGTCAAAGATACCGGAATTGGCGTAGACCCGGTCCACATACCCCGTCTGACTGAACGCTTCTATCGGGCGGATCCCAGTCGGCACAAGGATACGGGCGGCACGGGCCTTGGCCTGGCCATCGTCAAACATGTGCTGCTGAACCATGACGGCAAACTGGAGATACGCAGCCGTATCGGCGACGGTAGTGAATTTATCTGTCACTTCCCGCGCGAGCGACTGGTGGAGCGGGTGCCAGAAAAAGCTGAATAATCAGTGTGCTCCAGACCGCAACCGGGCAACGCTGGTGCACTGCTCTCTTGGCCAGATCCCGAGCAAAGCCCCATTCCGGAAACCCGACCGCTGCAAAAAGACAACAAACCAGACAGATAAAGCGACAGAAGGGAACCCTGAGGTTAAACAATTGTCACCCGGATGGGCCCCGCGTGGTATTTCTGTCGCGGCAAAACGCGCTACCATGGAGGCCCGGGACATCCACACCACCGTTACCCTGACCGAGGTTTTGCGTGCTGAACATTTTTGCAAGGATTCTGCCCAGCCGGAACGCTTTATTCCGCCTTTCAATGACCGGCCTTTTGACCACTCTGGCACTCCCAGTTCTGGGCCAGAGTAACGCCACAACCTCCACAGATACCGGTTTCGCCGAGTGCAAGGTACGCTTGCAGGAGAAGGCGATCGCCGCCGGAGTCAGCCGCAAGACAGCGACCGATGTCATGGCACAGGCGGAACACCTGGACCGGGTGATTGAGCTCGACCGTCGTCAACCGGAATTCACCACCACCTTTGCCGATTACCTCAATCGCCGGGTTAACAATGACCGGATCAGTAAAGGCCGCGAACTGCTGGAACAACACCAGGACCTGCTGGCAAGTGTTACCCGAAAAACGGGGGTGCCCGCGCCCTACCTGGTGGCCTTCTGGGGCCTGGAAACCAATTTTGGCAGCTATTTCGGCAAGATGTCGGTACCCAGCTCCCTGGCAACCCTGGCCTGCGATGCCCGGCGCAGCCGTTTTTTCACCGAACAATTGATTGCAGCCCTCCGTATCATTGACGAGGGGGCGATTCCCGTGGATCAGATGGAAGGCTCCTGGGCAGGCGCCATGGGCCACGTCCAGTTCATGCCAACGGTTTTTCTGAAACATGCTGTGGATGCCGACGGTGATGGCCGCAGGGATCTCTGGAACAGTCTGCCCGATGCCATGATGTCAGCCGGCAGATTCCTCGAATCGATGGGTTGGGACGGCGACTATCGCTGGGGCCGTGAGGTTTTGCTGCCGAATAACTTCGACTACGCACTGGCAGACGGTCGCCGCCTGCCGCTGCGACAATGGCGGGAACTCGGCATAACCGATGCGTTCGGTCATGCCCTGGCCAAAGAGCCTGTTGAAGCGGCACTGGTGGTCCCAGCCGGCCATGAGGGCCCCGCTTTCCTGGCCTACCATAACTTCAAGGTGATCATGGGCTGGAACCGATCCGAGTTCTATGCCATCGCCGTAGGGCATCTGGCTGATCGGGTGGCGGGAGCAGGCAAATTACAGAACCCGCCCCCCGAAGACGTCCCGGCCCTGTCACGAGCCTCGATAGTGAGCCTCCAGGAAGCGCTCAACACACGTGGATACGACAGTGGCAAGCCGGATGGCATCATGGGACCTGGCACCCGGTCGGCGATCCGCAAATTCCAGGCGGCCTCTGGTCTGGTGGCCGATGGCTATCCCGGCGAAGAGGTGCTGAAACAGTTGAATATTTCGGCGGTCCGGTAGCCCACCATGGATTCGATAACTCAGGCGGCCCTGGGGGCTGCCCTTGCTGGCGCGGTTGCCGGTAAGACACTCGGACGATCGGCGTTGCTTACGGGTGCCCTGCTGGGCACCCTCCCCGATCTCGATGTGGTGATCGATTATGGCTCCGCGGTTGCCAACTTCACCCAGCACCGCGGTTTCAGCCACTCCCTGTTCGTTCTTACGCCGCTTGCCATGCTGTTTGCATGGATACTGTGGCGCTGGAAACCCCAGCTCGGCTACCCCCGATGGCTGGCACTGACCGGACTGGTCCTGCTCACCCATCCGCTGCTGGACTCGTTCACTACCTATGGCACGCAATTGTTCTGGCCGTTCGGAGCGCCGGTTGCGGTCAGCAGCATTTTCATCATTGATCCGCTCTATACGCTCCCGCTGTTGGCAGGATGCATTGCCTTTCTGATACGTCCGCCCGCTACCACCGCCCTGACCACCGGAATTCTGGTTTCCAGCCTGTACCTAGTCTGGACGGTCGTCGCTCAACAAATCATGACCGACCGGGTTCGGCCAGCTTTTGCAAAGGCAGGACTGGAACACCCCACCATTCTGGTTCAGCCGATGCCATTCAACTCGATACTCTGGCGGGCAACAGCGCTGACAGAAGACCGGCATGTGGAGATTGTGACCGGTTTTTTTGACGGTGATATTTCTCTGAACCTGGAGGAGTTCCCTCGCGATCCGGAATTGGCCAACACCGTCTCAGATTTCCCCGAGGCCCAGCGACTGGATTGGTTCACACGGGGATTTCTGTCTTATCAGCTCTCCGGTGAACAGATAACCGCGACGGATATTCGCCTTGGTATTCCTGGCGCACACCCTTTCACCTTCGTTATCGCGACAGAACATGGCGACGGGCCTGAGCCTGTAACCAGCGTTCTCGAACCCAGACCGCCGATAAATCCGGAAGCCCTGTCACTTCTGTGGACGCGACTGACCGGTGAAACCCCGGTGCTTTGCCTGGCGAGCCTGACCACGCCCGCTGCCGGACAAAGCTGCTGATGCGACTGGACCAGTTTATCGCCACCAGCACTGAACTTTCCCGCAAGGACGCCAAACGAACCATCAGTGGAGGGCGAGTCCACGTTGACGGCGAACCCTGCAAGTCCGCCAATACAAAGATCCAGGCCGGTAACCGGGTCACTCTTGACGGGGAGGTCTGCACCCTCCCCGGAGAACGTTATCTGATGATGAACAAACCCATGGGGGTGGTCAGTGCAACCCGGGACAGTGATCATCCCACAGCACTGGACCTGCTCCCCCCGGCTATGGCGAGAAACCTTCACTTCGCTGGCCGTCTGGACGCAGACACGACGGGATTGATACTGCTGACCACCGATGGCCAATGGTCTCACCGAATCACATCGCCCCGGGTGAATTGCCCAAAGACCTACCGGGTCACCCTAAGCGACCCGATGGCCGAGCCTGCAGTGCGGGAGTTGGAGCGTGGAGTACTGCTGAGGAATGATCCCACACCCACCAAACCGGCACAGGTAAGAGTCCTGGGAGACCGTTTGATAGAGCTGACGATATCAGAGGGGCGCTATCACCAGGTGAAGCGAATGCTGGCTGCCGTCGGGAATCACGTTGAAGCCCTGCACCGCCAGCGTATTGGGAAAATCATCCTCGACTCAACGCTCGAGACCGGCGACTACCGTGAACTTACACGTGACGAGATTGAGAGCGTGACCTGAAGGTCAGGTCCGTTCGAAGCGCTGAGCCTTGAGGTTTTTCCGGACCGCCCCCGCCTCGAACAGCTCTCCGTTCATGGCGATGTATACACCCGGCGGAAGCAGCTGAACCGAAGCCCAGGCAAAGCCTATATTGAATATGGCGTCTGTGCGGCGCATACGCGCCGGCTGCATGGCCCCTGTCAAAACGATGATCTTGTCTTTCAGCGAAGACAGTATGGATGCCGTATCGGCCATGGTATCGGTGCCATGGGTGATCACAATCCGCTCGCAGTCACACGCCTCTACCGCCTGCAGAATCGCCTGCCGATCCGAATCATCGATTTCCAGACTGTCCTTGCGCATAAGTTCACGCAGCCGGTAGCCTTCATGGATGTTGGACTCCGACAACAGCTCCGGCAGGAGGGAATGTCCAACCTCAAACTCACTGTTGGCATCGTAATAGACTTTGTCGATGGTGCCACCGACGGTAAAGATCTGAATCATGCCTGGTCCGTTTCCCTTCAGGGTCAGTTCACACTGACGGTACTGTTTCTGGCCGACGCATAGGCCGCGTTCTTTTCCTGCTCATACCGGCGTGCCGCTTTTGCTACTTTGCCACTGGCACCCGTATCCAGCCAACGGCGGATCCTGCCGGCATCTCCCATGGGAGACCGGGTACCCAGAGAATCAAGAAGCACGGTAATTACCGGCTTGCCATTCATCTCAGAGATCATAACCAGGCAGCGTCCGGCTTCGGACAGGTAGCCGGTTTTGCTAAGACCCACGCCCCAGCTTTCCCTGTGTACCAGTGCATTGGTGTTGCCGAATGACAAGCTGTAGCGGGGCTTTCGGAAATGTCCCCGAAAATACCCAGTGGTGGAGTATTCGCGAATTTCAGGGTGTTGCGCGGCGGCATTCACCAGCTTGACCAGGTCGGCAGCGGTGGAACGGTTCCCGGCAGACAAACCCGTAGGATCAACATAGTCGGTACCGGTCATCCCCAGTTCCAGCGCTTTGGCATTCATCGCGTCAATAAAGGCATCGAAACCACCGGGATGACTGCGCGCCAGGGTATAAGCGGCGAAGTTTTCCGACGACATCAAGGCAATCCTCAAGACATCGGCCCGACGCATCCGTGAATTAATGCGAATCCGGGTATAGGCGTTGGCAGCAGCGGGTGTGTGGCGCTCCTGGAAAGTAAGCCACTCATCCAGAGGCTCACCAGAATCCAGCACCACCAGCGCTGTCATAAGCTTGGTAATGGACGCAATCGGTACAGATCGATTGGCATTCTTGCCAAAGACCAGCTCATCGTCCCCCGCCCACGCTACCGCGGCATTTACAGAGGCAAGACTGGGCCCCTGTTGAGCGGGGGGCTTTTCGGTACTGGAGGTTTCCTGATGGGCAGTTAGCACTCCGGGCAGACACAGCAAAACAAAAGCCACCAACGGTGCAAGGCCACGCATTCTCATTTATCCAGGTCCTGTTGCTTGTTCAAGTCTCGTGCAACAACTCCGGACAGGGTCCGGAAACACGACTTCTTCACATATTCGATCTAAAAACCACTATACCAGCGAATACCGAGTTTGATCAGTTCAAAAATTTAATGCATACGTTTTAAACGGAAATGCAAAACATCTTAAAATGCACTAAAATTGCTTCTAATTCATAGCGTTACAACACATTTCATAGTGTAACCATATTGTAACCGACCGTTTTGGCGACGATCATAGCGACAGGGATTTCGTTTCGAATGACTTCAGGCATACAGCAGACACGCAATCCCGGGCCATTTAAACCCCAACTGCGCTCAAGGTTGTCGTGCCTCAGGGGATGGTTTCCCTTCCTGATATTGATCGTTGCCCTTGGCTATGGCCTGCTCACAACCTTTTTCCTGATGCCCGAGCGGGGGCTACCCGCCTCGGTGCATAATGCTACACCGGCATCAGTCTCCGAACCCGCAAACAGACTCAAAACTGAATACCTGATTGCACCCCTGGAGCAAGTGCTTGAGAAAAAACTCTGGCGTCAACAGGACTGGCAACGGGCACCGTCGGAACATTCCGGCATTGGCTACCTGGACGCTCCTGTCACTTTCAGGGTAACCGTTGAAAACCCCGAGAATGCGCCGGTCAACAAATGGGCGGTTGTGTCCGCTCCTTACCTTGACCGAGTCAGGCCGGCCATCCTCAAGGAAAACGGTGGTTTCAACTTGTTACCCGAAATGGGAGACCTGTATCCGTTTAATAACCGCTTGATTGCTCTACCTCAATGGATCTGGCCCATCACCCTGCAACCGGGTACCACGACATTGCTGTTCGAGGTTCGCAATGCCGGCCCGACCCTACTGCCGCTTTCCATTCTCGAGCCTGAAAGTGTTATCAGCGACAGCGCCGAAACGCTTGCCTGGAGGGCATTTGTCACCGGCCTGCTGGCATTCGCCCTGCTGTTCAACCTCAGCATCGTGATAAAACTCAAGCGTCCCGGGCTGGCCTGGCTGAGCGTACTGATGCTGAGCGTCATACACAGTCAGTTGGTCATGGAGGGGTTCGGTCTCTGGTTCCTCTGGCCGGACCTGCCAGAAATGAATGCACTTCTGAACATCAGCCTGCCCCTGTGTTTTATCGCCCTTTGCCAGTTCACGCCGCACTTCATAACGGTATCGAAAGCCTCAAAACGGGCGCTTAATGCAATCAGTGCGCTGGCTTTGCTCCACCTGCTGGCAATACCGTTACACTTTCCGCTGCTTGGACAGGGATCGTTTCTGCTTCTGGCACTGACAGGAGGCGCGGTAATACTCGGCCTGGTACTCAAACAGTACCAAGATCATGTTTCTGCCCGGTATTTCGCACTTTCTCTGCTGGCAATCCTGGTCGGTTCAATGATATCTGCACTCCGGACTATCGGCTGGGCTCCGGTAAACAGTCTGACTGATTCGGCATTTTTCCTGGGCGCTGCATCGGCCTCATTGATCCTGACGAGCGGCGTCGGGCGCCAGATGCTTGCAGAACGGCAAAAGCGGATGAGTTCAGATATCCGCGCCCGGCAGGAACAGCGACTGCGGGCAGACATTGAGCAGGACTATGCCCGCCTGCTCAAAACCCACAGCGTAACAGGCAAGCCGAACCGTGCAATGCTGGAAGAATCGCTGGATGCGCTGGATAGTCATCGGCAGCCCTACACCGTTGGCCTGATTCAACTGGTGCGCTTTAATGAAATCGAACAGGCCCTGGGCTACCGACCGGCAGAGGATCTGCTGAAGAATTACCTCAGACAGCTGAACAGTTTTCTGAAACGAATTCTGGGCGACCGCCTGGTCATGATCAACGGTTATGCTCTGGCCAGCATCGATACCATCAATCACGCCTTCGCCTTTCATCGCAGCGATAACCCCGATTCGGACCTGGCATCATTGAAAGAGCTCATGAACTGGCTGGGCGAACACTACCGGGAAGGCCGGTTCTCCTTTTCATGGAGTCCTTCTGTGGGCATTGCCCATGCCCCGGAACATGGCGACGATGCACCAGGGATTCTTTCATCAGCCGGTTTTGCTTCTCTGGACAACCGCCAACCACTGACGGTTTACGATCCGGCTATTGCTGAATGGCAGTATCAGCAACAAATGCTGATGCTCGATGTTGAAGAGGCCTTGGGTAACGGAGACATATGGCTGGAATACCAACCCAAGGTCAGTATCCGGGACACCCGTATCAGTTCGATGGAAGCCCTGATCCGATGGCAACATCCGGAATTCGGAAGTGTCCCCCCGGATCACTGGATCCCTCTGGCCGAACAGGTTGGCATGATTCACCCCGTCACTCTTTGGGTGATTGACCGCGCCTGTCGTGACCATGATGAATTAAGAGCCCGTCACGGTGACAATATTGCAATCGCAGTTAACATCTCGGCAAAGGATCTCGCCCACCCGGTGTTTCTCGAGGAAGTAGAGGCGATTGCTCGCCGCCACGACACGAACCCCTCGGATCTGATTCTCGAAATCACCGAAACAGCAATGATGGCCGACGCCAGTGCGGCACAAAAAATGATCCGGGCTCTCAGCCGCAGCGGTTTCCGGATTTCCCTGGATGACTTCGGAACCGGCCACTCGTCACTGGGGACCCTGGCCACCTTCGAGCTCGACGAATTGAAAATCGACCGTAGTTTTCTCAAGGACATCCTCTATCAGCCCACCCGGCAGCGGATCTTCCGTGCTGCACTGGACCTCGGTGAGGCGCTGGATCTGGACGTGGTGGTGGAAGGTGTCGAAGATGAATCCATCGCTATCTGGCTCCAGCAGTTCCCCGGCCTGCATGGCCAGGGCTACTACTGGGGACGCCCCGAAAAACTGAAGAGCTGAGCCACGCCTTGATCAGGGCAGATCTGTAACCGCGCCCTTCGAGGCAGAACTGACCGTGCGCGCGTATTTCGCAAGCACCCCCCTGCTGAACCTGAGAGCTGGTTCCTGCCAGTTCTGGCGCCGCCGCTCAAGCTCCTGGGCCGAAACATCCAGTTCAATTCGGTTGCTGACGGCATCGATGGTTATGGTGTCGCCCTCTTCGACCAGGGCAATGGGACCACCCTCGGCTGCCTCGGGCGTGATATGCCCAACCACAAAACCATGACTCCCCCCGGAAAAACGGCCATCGGTAATAAGGGCTACATCGCTCCCCAACCCCTTGCCCATAATGGCAGAGGTTGGGCTTAGCATTTCCCGCATGCCCGGCCCTCCTTTGGGTCCCTCATAGCGGATCACCAGCACATCGCCGGCCACTACCGAGCCATCGAGGATACGAGCCTGGGCTTCTTCTTCGGAGTGGAACACCCGCGCCCGGCCGGCAAAGTGGGTGCCTTCCTTACCCGTGATTTTAGCCACCGCACCAGTAGGTGCCAGGTTACCGTATAGAATGCGCAGGTGGCTGTCCGCCTTGATCGGGTTGTCGAAGGCATGAATGATGTCCTGACCTTCGGGATAGGGCGCCACGTCGGCATGATTCTCGGCAAGGGTCTGTCCCGTAACGGTCAGGCAATCGCCATGAAGAAGTCCCCGGTCCAGCAACATTTTCATCAGCGGCTGGATGCCACCGATAGCCACCAGTTCCGACATCATGTAATGGCCGCTGGGGCGCAAATCCGCCAGCACGGGGACCCGCTTACCGATCTCGACAAAATCCTCAAGCGACAACTCGACGCCTACCGTACTCGCCATGGCCAACAGGTGAAGCACCGCATTGGTGGAGCCGCCCAGGGCAATAACGACAGTAATCGCATTCTCGAAGGCTTCCCGGGTCATGATGTCAGACGGCTTGATATCCCGCTCCAGAAGATTCAGCACTGCTGCGCCGGCGGCCCGGCAATCTGCGGCCTTGGTATCCGACACGGCATTCTGCGCCGAACTTCCCGGCAGACTCATGCCCATGGCCTCGATCGCCGACGCCATGGTATTCGCGGTATACATCCCCCCACAGGAGCCGGGCCCGGGAATCGCGGTTTCCTCAATCTGCTTAACGTCTATCAGTTCCAGATTACCCTGGGCGTGAGCACCAACCGCCTCGAATACCGAAATGATGTCCGTATGATTTTCGCCCGGCATAATGGTGCCACCGTATACGAATACCGATGGCCGGTTCAGTCGCGCCAGCCCCATCATGCAACCGGGCATATTCTTGTCGCAGCCGCCGATGGCCACCAGACCGTCGAAGCCCTCGCAACCCGCAACCGTCTCTATGGAGTCAGCAATCACTTCCCGGGACACCAGGGAATACTTCATACCCTCGGTGCCATTGGCAATACCATCTGACACCGTAATGGTATTGAAGATCAGGGCTTTCCCGCCCGCCTCATCAGCACCCGCCGACGACTCTTCAGCCAGTCGGTTGATGTGCATGTTGCATGGAGTGAGGTTACTCCAGGTAGACGCTATGCCCACCTGAGGCTTGCGGAAGTCGTCGTCATTGAAACCAACGGCTCTCAACATGGCACGGCTGGCTGACTTCCCAATACCATCAACCACCTGCGAGGAATAACGGCGACGCTTGTCCTCAGTCATCATTGCCTCCTAACACGATTATCGGATGGCTTCAGGCTGGCAGAATCACGCCCGCTGAGCAACGACATTCGGTGTTATCGGCTGGGTATGCCGGTCGCAAAATGCTGAAGGGAAACTATATCGAAGCCATGGGACCGGCATGTAATTCGCGAACCAATATGCAGTTCCGACTGACCTGTATCAAGAGTCAGTCAACATACACCTTTTACAATCGTCTGACATACCGGAGCCACGGAGGCATGCCATGCCATCGCCCAATCAAACTGAAGCGGTCGCAAATACCGCAACGACCTGTCCTGAGTTTGAACTCTGGCGACGGGGCTATGGCGTTATCCAGCACTCCGAGTCCACCTGTTTTCACAGCACGAGCCTTGCCGAACGACTTGTTAAAGCCGGCTTGCAGCCAGACACCGCCACGGTATTCCGTAAACTGGCCGCACTGGACAGACTGACCAGCGCGGGTCTCTGGCTGGTGGTGCACATGACCTACGCCAACCGGGTGGACGTTAGCGGTAAGGCGTTGAGGCCCCAGGATTTCAAGGCCAACCCGGAAGGCCATACCGGCGGCGCACTCAACATGGTCCCAGGCTATGCCGCTTACCTGGCACTCAACAATCTGACAGGCCGCACCCGTAGCTGGCTGATGGGCCAGGGCCACTGTGTAGCCGCCGTCGATGCCATCAACGTCCTGACGGGTAACGTGCACCCGGAACAACAAAAACGCTATCTGGTTCCCGATGGTTTATCCCACCTTGCATCGGACTTTTACAGCTACCGGCAAAAGCCCGACGGCTCTGTGAGCGCGCCGCTTGGCAGCCATGTCAATGCGCATACGGCTGGAGGCATTCTGGAAGGTGGTTACCTGGGATTCGCCGAACTTCAGTACGCTCACATGCCACTCCCCGGTGAATCCCTGGTCGCCTTCCTTTCCGACGGAGCCGCCGAGGAACAGCGTGGCAGCGACTGGATACCCCGCTGGTGGCGAGCCGATGATTGCGGCCTGGTATTACCGGTGATGATCGCCAATGGCCGACGGATCGAACAACGGACTGAGCTGGGCACGCGGGAAGGCCTGGAGCGTTTTGAGTCGCATTTGGCGGAACGTGGTTTTGACCCTTACCGCTTCGATGGGCGTGATCCGGCAGCTTTCGTCTGTGCCCTGTTCGAGATGGAGCAGTCCCTCAAATACAGCGCGGACCAGGCTTTCCGGGGCGAAAGTCACTATCCGGTACGCATTCCCTATGGCATTGCGGAAACAGTCAAAGGCTTTGGTTTCTATGGCGCCGGAACCAACGCGGCCCACAATCTTCCATTACCAGGTAATCCCAGAATAGATAGCCGGGCACGCGAGCTGTTTCAGACGCATTCCGCCTCCTTGTGGGTAGATCCGAGCGAACTTGAGCAATGCACGGACCTCCTGAACGAACATGCCATTCAGGGGCGGGAACTGGAGCGGGATCACCCTCTGGCCAGACGCAACCCGCCTGACCCGGTCACTCCCCGACTGCCGGCAATTCACGAGCAGACCTCCCCCATGCGTGCGGTCGACGACTTCTTCCGGGCACTGGTGAAAGAAAACCGGCATCTGCGGGCGCGGGTGGGTAATCCCGACGAACTGTCGAGCAATCGACTTGGTGGCGTTCTTTCCGATCTGAAACACCGGGTACTGGACCCGGAGAATGACCAGGAATCCATCCAGGGCAACGTTATTACAGCCCTGAATGAGGAAGCTGTAGTCTCCGCGTGTCTGGCAAACAAGGCGGGGCTGAATCTGGTTGCCAGCTATGAAGCCTTCTGCGTGAAAATGCTTGGTGCCATCCGACAGGAACTGATTTTCGCCCGCCATCAAAAAGAAGTGGGTCGCCCTGCCCGCTGGCTGGGCTTCCCGATTGTTGCCACCTCTCACACCTGGGAGAACGGAAAAAACGAGCAGTCCCACCAGGACACCACATTCTGTGAGAGTCTTTTGGGCGAAATGAATGACGTTTCCCGTGTACTTTTCCCCGCCGATTACAACAGCACACTGGCGGCACTTCCAGGCGTATACACCGAGCGTGGAAGAATTACCTGCATGGTCATCCCGAAACGGGAACGGCCCTGTGTATTTGACCAAAACGAAGCCGAAACCCTGGCCCGTCATGGCGCTTTGGTGGTGGATGAAGACACCTCCGAGGGCGAGCCGCTGTTGCTCATTGCCAATGGCGCCTACCAATTATCAGAAGCCATTCGCGCCTGCGAACGGTTGCGGGAAACCGGCACACCCTTCCGGCTGGTGTATGTCCAGGAACCAGGACGTTTCCGTCAGCCCCGGGATACCGCTGAAGCGGCGACGTGCCTGTCCGAGTTTGAGCGTGAGCGCCTCTTCCCTCACCGTATTCACCGGCGTGTTGCCCTGACCCATATGCGCCCGGAAGTCTTTCGTGGCCATGTGCATACGCTGTTTCCCGAACCCTCTCGCGCCCGGGTACTTGGCTACACCAATCGCGGCGGCACCCTGAATGAAGCCGGTATGCTGTTTGCCAATCAGTGTTCGTGGGGACATGCTTTGGCGGCCTGTGCCAGTGTTATGGACAAACCGCCCGGGACATGGCTTTCTAGCGCGGAGCTGGCAGCTGTCGAGGGGCGGGGAGACCCCGTCGTGATCACCCGGGGCCTGCCCTGAGCCAATGCCTGGCGCCGCCTGCCCGTTCCGGTTCAGCTGATCGCCTGCACCCGACGGTTTTCTGCGCCTGGGAGGCGGATGCACAAAAAAAGGGAGCCTAAGCTCCCCTTTTCTACAGCCTTTCTCGGCTATCTGTTTATCTCGATGCTTTACCCACTCACGAAGACCGGGCCAACCCCGAGGTTCCAGAGAATCACCGAACCTACCCGGGTCGACACCAGTATTACGAGGGCAACGGTAAGAAGCGCTCCGGCGTACATGATGGCCTGGTCCTTTTCAATTCCCATGACGATCGGGAGACCGTCGTACATCAACCAGGCGCCGTAACAGGCCGCAACGAGGAAGATAATGGCATTAAACCAGGGCACCGGGTAAAGGAGCGCGAACCCGGCGAGAAACATGGGAGTACAGGAATAGGCCGCCAACGCGATTCCATTGGATGGCACGTGTTCTTCCTTCGCCCCATAGGTCTTGGCCATCCAATTGATGGCAAAACCGAGCGCAAATACGCCCACGAGCATAGCCAGATAAGTTAATAGGCTTAACTGCAATGCGCTGATTTCAGTCAGTTTGATCAGCCGTTCATTGCCGACCGTCCAACCAAAATAAGCAGTAGAAATGTAGGCGCATATCGGACCTATAGCCGCCAGAATAACCACATAGGCAACGTAAAGCCTGCGTGGTGTTTCATGTTCTTTACGTATGGAAGCCCACTCTTCATCAGGATGAGTGAAGAGACCAAAAGCGTGTGACAGGAGCATGGACGACCCCCTTCCTTCGTTGTTGTTGGTATTTTTAAGTACGGGCTCCGACCAGAGTCGGATCAGCAACCGTTCCTGTTCCTAACTATAGTCAAGAACGAGGAGGGGGAAAGGGAATCGGCATTTTTTTGTACTGCCGGATACGGCAATACCGGAAGGAGCCGGCCACAGGGGCCGGCTCCTTCGATCGGGAGATCAGGACTGACGAGGATCAGTCTCGGCAACCCAGGGTTTGTCCTTCCTGCTGTCACGGAATGAAAGCAGACTCTCTACTCCCGTCCAGTCCACCAGATCCCGGAAATCCAGCCAGTCCACCAGGCAATAGAGGCATATGGCGGGATAGTTCCAGGTTTCGAACTGACCATCATCCACCATAGCTGCCAACGTTCGCAGGGTGGTCATGATTCGTTCTCTCTGGAGGTTGTAGAACATCAGGTCCTGACTTGTGTCGATGCCGGATTTTTCCGACAGCAGCATCGTGACAGCGGAATCGTTGGCACCATCAATCAGGGTCAGATGGTTCTGCTGGTCCCAGGTGAGCGGATCGCTTCCCTGCTTGGCGCTGAGGTAGCGTGCGATGATCCGGGAGTCGTAGATTTCCTGCCCGCCATCCTCAAGAACCGGGATTTTCAGGGTCGGGTTATTTCGCCTGAGTTCATCCCGTCCTTCACCATAAATATTCAGATTGACGAATTCATAAGGCTCTTCATCCAGCAGGATGCGAATACGTCGTACGTAGGGTGAAGTAGTGGATCCGATCAGTTTCATGGTTTCTCCGAAGTTTTCACGGCTCACGATCCCATCAGGGATTCAGGGTTAGTGTAGGGGTGACCGGTGGCTTCTGCCACTTCCCTGTAGGTCACCTTGCCAGCAAATACATTCAACCCAGCAAGCAGGTGCGGGTCTTCCTTCATTGCCCGAACGGGCCCCTTGTTTGCGAGCGCAGCCACGAAAGGCAGCGTCACGTTATTGAGCGCAAGTGTCGACGTTCGCGCTACGGCACCGGGCATATTGGCGACGCAGTAATGTACCACACCATCGACAATATACGTTGGTTCGTCATGGGTGGTTGGCTTTGAGGTTTCCGTGCATCCACCCTGATCAATCGCCACATCAACGATAACGCTGCCTTCGGGCATTCGCCGGATCATATCCCGGGTAATCAGTTTGGGTGCCGAGGCGCCGGGAATGAGGACACTGCCAATCACCAGATCGGATTCAGTAACGGACTGATCGAGAGTCTGGGCGGTGGAGAACAGCGTGGTTATCCGGTTACCGTAAAGATGGTCCAGATTGCGCAACACCTCCATGCTCCGGTCCAGCACGGTAACATGAGCCCCCATCCCGATAGCCATGACCGCGGCATTCTGACCCACGACACCGCCGCCAACCACAGTCACTTTGGCCGGACTGACCCCAGGCACACCACCCAGCAGCACGCCACGACCACCCAAAGCCTTTTCGAGACAGTGGGCGCCCGCCTGAATGGACATGCGCCCCGCCACTTCCGACATGGGGGCCAGCAAAGGTAAATGACCCGACTGGTCAGTGACGGTTTCATAGGCGATGCAGGTAGCCCCGGATTTCACCAGGTCGTCGGTCTGTGCCTTATCCGGCGCCAGATGAAGGTAGGTGAAAAGAGTGTGCCCGGAAGTCAGCATCGCCCGCTCTTCCGGCTGTGGCTCCTTGACCTTGACGATCATCCCTGCCGCCTCGAATACCTCTCTGGCTGTTTCCAGTATCTGCGCTCCAGCCTCGCGATAATCGTCATCGGAAAACCCGATGGCAGCACCGGCATTGGTTTCTACACACACCTCATGACCATGACTGCAAAGTTCATGGACGGCAGCAGGCGTCATCCCGACCCGATACTCCCGGTTCTTCACTTCCCTGGGCACACCAATCTTCATGGACAATCTCCAACGCTTTTCAGGTTTCGTGAGTCTATGCCTGAAGTGTAGTAAAAAGGTTAAAGACCGGAGAGCGCAATTGACTGCATCGGTTTACCGGTTACGGGCGTCACAACCCGAGCAATCGCAATCCAAACCACAAGGAGGAGGACAAATCATGACAATACTGAAAACGGCTGCCCTGACAGCAGCTCTATCATTTTCTCTGGCAACCTCACAGGCACTGGCAGAAATGCGGACTGAAACAATCGGGTACACGATTGACGACCAGGACTTTACGGGCTTTATGGCCTGGGATGACGAACGTGAAGGCAAACGCCCCGGAGTTCTGGTTGTGCATGAGTGGTGGGGCCACAACGAGTTTGCCCGCGATCAGGCCAAAAAACTGGCCGCTGCCGGCTACACTGCGTTCGCTCTGGACATGTATGGCTCCGGCAAGCTCGCAGACCACCCGGACACTGCCCAGAAGTTCATGCAGGAGGCCACCAAAGATATCAATCAGTTACAAGCACGGTTCATGAAAGCCATGGCGATACTGCAAAACCATGAAAGCGTGGACAACAGCCGAATCGCTGCCCAGGGTTACTGTTTTGGTGGCGCCGTGGTTCTGAACATGGCCCGCCTGGGCGTTGAACTCGACGGGGTGGTGAGTTACCACGGTGCCCTTGGAAGCCCCCTGAAAGCCGAACCTGGCAAGGTCAAGGCACGGATTCAGGTATACACCGGAGGTGCTGACAAGATGGTTCCATCCGATCAGGTCGCAGGCCTGGTGAAAGAAATGCAGGACGCCCAGGCAGACCTGACCCTGGTCACCTTCCCCGGTGTGATGCATTCGTTCACCAACCCCGGCGCCGACAGGATTGCGGCGGAGCTCGGTATGCCTGTTGGCTATAACGAGGAGGCAGCCAATCGCTCGTGGCAGGGCACCATGCGCTTCTATGAGGAAATCTTCGCCAGATGACCTGCAGGGCCGGGGCTACTACCGATGCCCCGGCCCTGTAACCGTGGCGTTTGGAGCGTACAGCGAGGCATCTATGACGAAATCAGATTCGGCTTCGCCCAAGATTCACGCATAAAAAAAGGCAGCCGAAGCTGCCTTTTTGGCGGTTATTGCTTAATCCGTTAAGGATTAAAGAGCAACAACGTTCTCCGCCTGAGGACCTTTCTGGCCCTGGGTAACGGTAAACTCAACCTGCTGGCCTTCTGCCAGGGTTTTGAAACCGCTTCCCTGAATAGCGCTGTAGTGAACGAATACGTCCGGGCCGCCTTCACGAGTGATAAAGCCAAAGCCTTTAGCTTCGTTGAAGAACTTAACAGTACCGGTAGTAGTAGACATACTTAAACTTCCTGAAATCAATCATTTAATCTGCCGCCTCACACCTCCATGGTGCAGGTCAGCGTTTACGGAAATACAGAACTCGCGGAATCAAAAACAGGACGGTCACTACTAACTGCGGAGGTACGTCTTATTCATGAAATGCTTTGCTGAATCTTTCCTACAAGAAATACCTTACTCTTCAATTACGGGATTGCCAAGTGGATTTCAAATAATTTACGTAAGTAGTGATACCCACCCTAACGCCGGCCCGGAGACCTCACCCCTTAACAAGACCAAAAGTATAAATACCCAGTGCGGTCATCAATATGGAACCAACCACATGGGCGATTACGCCGATGACAGCCATGGCCCATTTGCCGTCCTGAATCGCCGCAAACAGTTCGAGAGAGAAGGTAGAGAAGGTTGTCAGGGCACCGCACAGGCCGGTAATGGCAAACAGGCGCCACTCGGGGGCCAGGGTAGTGCCGTGACTGAAGTAGCCAATCAGGAGGCCGACCAGCCAGCCACCGCTGAGGTTGGCGGCGAGTGTACCGTAGGGGATTACATGATAAGTGGTGTTGAGCCAGAGGCCGAGCACCCACCTGAGGTTGGCGCCGATGATCGCCCCGGCGCTTACTGCCAATACTGAAAGCCACATCCCGATGGACTCTCCTGATCTTCTGGAATTAGCCGCCTAGAGGCCGGCATCGATCGGTTGAGTATGCCGTCAAAATTTCTTCAAGTTAAGGAGTTGCAGGGATTTATAAAAAAAGGGGCGCCAATCGGCGCCCCTTTTGATTCAAAGACAGCAGCGACCCATTACGCTGGATTGTGATCAATCACCGTGTCTTTATTACGGGCAAACTCATCGAACGGGAAGTCATCAACCGTGAGCATTTCCAGCACCACAGTCTCATACTGGCGCATAAAGTCCGCTTCTTCTTTCGTATAAACCCCCGCTTCCAGAGCCGCTTCGAAACGCTCTTCCGGATGCAGGGCCGTCATTGGAAGCTCACCTTTAGCGTACGCCTTTGTTACCTTCCGGTAGAGCTGCTCGGCCTTGTCATAGTCTTTCAACAAACCGTTGTAGCGGGCCACGGGGTTTTCCACCGTACCTTCACCATTCGTCGTCCAAACACTGGAAATCAGCTTGTGACGAATCGGTGTATCGGTCGAAATCGCGCGGGCCAGCTTCCGGGCCAGGTCGTCATGGGGTGCATCCCAACGACGCCCCAGCGGCATGGTAATACCGCGCAAAACCATGGCAACAGCACGGTTAGGCAAATTCTGGAGGAATTCGTCCAGGGCATTTTCCGTGCGATGAAGCAGAAGACCAAGGCTGTACTCCATCACTTCTTTTTCACCCTCAACCGGCTGGCTCTCGTGCCAGTTTTTCAGCACCATTGAGGCCAGATACAGGTTGGACAGAATATCGCCCAGTCGGGCAGAGACCAGCTCGCGCATTTTCAGTTCGCTACCGAGCGTGGTCATGGCGGCATCTGAACACAAGCCGAACGCCGCACTGAAGCGTGCAACCGCCTGAGCATACCGGCGACTGGCACTGTCGAACGGGACATCGGCACGGCCCAGACCGAACGCCTGGGTGAACGCCCGGGCTGCGTTGCCAAAGATCAGGCCTGCGTGGCCAAAGAAAGCCTCATCGAAAGCCTTGATGTCATCGTTATCCTTGGCCGCCAGCTCTTTCAACACGTAGGGATGGCATCGGATCGCGCCCTGGCCGAAAATCATGAGGCTGCGCGTCATGATGTTCGCACCTTCCACGGTAATGGACACCGCGGCACCGCTGTAGCCAAGACCCAGGTAGTTGCGGGGGCCAAGGGTGACGGTCTTGCCACCATGTACGTCCATGGCATCCGTCAGAATGCCCCTCTGGAACTCGGTCAGGTGATATTTAAGGATCGCTGAGGGCACTGCCGGCTTTTCACCCCGGTCGATCATGTTAGCCGTATGATTGACCGCTGACTGGGCAATGTAGGTCTTGGCGGCAATGCGGGCCAGCGGCTCCTGCACCCCTTCCATATCCGCCACCGGCGTATTGAACTGGCGCCGGATACGGGTGAAACCACCCGCTGTGCCCACTGAATAGGCCGCAGAACCGGCCGCGCCAGACGGCAGCGTAATACACCGGCCAACCGACAGGCATTCAACCAGCATGCGCCAGCCCTGGCCCGCCATTTCTTCGCCACCAATGAGGTAGTCCAGCGGGATAAACACATCCTTGCCCTTGATCGGGCCGTTCAGGAACGGCGTGCCAATGGGGCAATGACGGCGCCCGATTTCCATCCCTTTGGTATTCCGGGGAATAAGCGCGCAGGTAATGCCGCGGTCCTTCTGCTCACCCAGCAGACCATCCGGGTCAAACATGCGAAAGGCAAGGCCAACGACTGTTGCGATCGGAGCCAACGTAATCCAGCGCTTCTCGAAGTTGAGCTTGATGCCCACAACTTCCTTGCCTTCGAATTCACCCTTACAAACAATGCCGGTGTCAGGCAGCGAGGTGGCATCAGATCCGGCTCGGGGCCCGGTAAGGCCAAAGCAGGGAATTTCACGGCCATCGGCCAGACGCGGAAGGTAATGCTTTTTCTGCTCTTCAGTGCCGTATTTGACCAGCAGCTCACCAGGACCGAGGGAGTTGGGTACGCCTACGGACACCATCAGCATTTCATTGCCGGCCAGCTTCTGCAGTACCGCCGTCTGGGCCTTGGCGGAAAATTCCAGCCCACCGTATTCCTTCGGGATGATCATGCCGAAGAAACCTTCCTTCTTCAGGAAATCCCAGAGTTCTTTTGGCAGGTCTGCACGTTCAACTGCAAGGTCCCAGGCGTTACACATCGAGATGGCCTGGGTGCACTGGTTGTCCACGAACGCCTGCTCTTCCTCACTCAGTCCGGAATTCCGGTTTACCAGCAGGTTATGCCAGTCCGGCCGCCCCGTAAAAAGCTCACCGTCCCAACCGACGGTGCCAGCTTCGAGGGCAACTTTCTCAGTCTCGGACACCTTTGGCGCCACCTTCTTGAAGGTGTTAAAAATTCGGGGAGTCAGCCACTTCTGGCGTAAGCCCGGCAGGCCAGCCACCGCCGTCGCGCCGGCGCCAACAAACAAAACCAGGGCCAACCAGCCAGACGCGAAAATCAGGGACAGCAGGCCAACGACCGCCATCACACTGATGGCCGGTACGGCGCCGGACTCCCGGCGCATGACGGTCAGCAGACCCGCCAGCGCCACTACAAACAAAATAAAGGTCATCATAGGTTCTCTCTGTCATCCATGGTTCGGGAATGTCGAAGACTACAAATTGTTACGTTTACGGTAACGCATCGGATGAGAGCTGAACAGCCAAGGCTTCACATTCAGGCAGTTACAGCCATCTCAAACCGGATTATGCCGTCACGATCACCCGAATGCCTTCCAGTGCCAGACTGGCATGGCCAATCGCCTCCCGAGCCGCAGCGAGCTGATTTCGGAAATAATCGATTTCCTCGTCACGGATGACCGGGTTCACTTTCCGGAGTGCCTCCAGCCGGCGAATCTCCGGACTGAATGTCGCTTCAAGCCGTTCCAAAGCCTGCTTTTTCATCGGCTCAAGGTGAGGCTCCGACAGCTGCTCAACATGATCGACCATGGTCTCTACCTGTGGCCGTATCTGCGGCACAATGGCCTGTGCCGTGCGGCGACGGATGTTGGAACACAGATCGTTCAGGCGGTCGTGGGGTAAAGCGGCAGACAATTCCTTGCCGTTAACATCCACCAACAGGCGCAGCGGAGACACCGGCAGGTAACGGGTTAGCTGAAGCGACTCCGGTGCCGGACAATGGACCGTAAACAGAGCTTCCATCAACAGTGTACCGGGCGGCAACGCCTTCACAGAAAGGCTGGCCAGAGCGGCCTTGCCAAGTCCGGAGCTGGTCACCGAATCCATCACCCCGGTCACCATCGGGTGCTCCCAGCTCATGAAGGCCATGTCTTCCCGCTCCAGAGCCTGCTGTCTGCTCCAGGTTACGGTCACGCCGTCCTCGGGTAACTCGGCGACATGGCCGGCGTGATAGTGCTCGCCAGGACGGAGCACGTCGGAGTGGTCGCTATGATCCTCCACGTCCACGCCAAGAATGTCGAAGGCGTCGATCATGTAGTCCCGAACCTGTGCAGAGCCCTCCTCGTCTTCAATAGCTGCGATCAGGTTGTCCGCAACATCCGGGCGACAGGAGTTCAGCTCAATGAGCGCGTCCCGCCCATTCTGGAGAAGTGTGCGCAGGCGACCGGCCTCTTGCGCGGATTCGGACACCAGCCGGTCAACCTCCGAGTCATCACCTTCAATCGCCTGTTGCCACTGGTCTTGCACTTTTTCCTGCACAGCGACACCGACCGCGCAACTCTCGGCAAAAGCGTTAAGACCTTCGTGGAACCAGCGATACTGGACTTCCTGAGCAGTGCCCTGAAGGTAAGGTACATGTATATCAATGATGTCCATCTGCCCGATGCGATCAAGGCGACCAATGCGCTGCTCCAGCAGATCCGGGTTTGCAGGCAAATCAAACAGCACCAGATGGTGAGCAAACTGGAAATTACGGCCTTCACTGCCGATTTCCGAACAGATCAGCGCTTGGGCGCCCTGCTCACTGTCGGAGAAGTAGGCCGCCGCGCGATCACGCTCAACGAGACTCAGGTGCTCGTGAAACGCCGCACTACGGATGCCGGCACGTAGCTGCAGATAATGCTCCATTGCCATAGCTGTTTCGGCATGGGCACAAATGACCACCACTTTGGCGGGGCGAAGGCTGACCAGCTTTTTCTCCAGCCAGGCCACGCGAGGATCATCCGCCAGCCACTGCTCTTCGGGCACGGCCTGCTCCGGCGACAGACCGGCTAGCCCCCAGGCATGACCTTCATACATACCCGGGCACGGCATGGGTTCCGCCTGAAGCCGACGCTCCGGAAAGCCCTGAATAGCAGCCCGGGTATTGCGGAAAAGCACACGGCCGGTGCCATGGCGATCCAGCAAGGCATCAATGATGGCCTGATGCGGGTTGTCGCCAGCCAGAAGCTGGTCAAGCTCATCACCCAACCAGCCCTGCAGTGCCGTGCGATCATCTCCGGTGATCTCTCCTTGTTCATCCTGCAGGCGCAGCACAACGTTATTAATGGCTTCGTATTGCTGCTCCTCTTCGCGGAACGCTTCCAGGTCGTGGAAGCGTGCCGGATCCAGCAACCTGAGGCGGGCAAAGTGGCTCGCCACACCTACCTGTTCAGGGGTTGCAGTGAGCAACAGCAGGCCACGACTCGCTGCTGAAAGCTCTTCAATAATCTGGTATTCAGTGCTGACCTCGTCCGGGCTCCAGGCCAGATGATGCGCCTCGTCCACAATCATCAGGTCCCAGCCTGCGGCAAGGGCATCTTTCTGGGCCTGTTTGCTGCTGGTGAGAAAATCCAGACTGCACAGCACCAGCTGTTCCGATTCAAAGGGATTGACCCCGCCGCCATCTCCGAAAATATGATTTACCAGCGCATCCACATCGTCCTCTTCATCTTTCAGGGCGGCATAACGGTCCTGATCAATGATGGAAAAACGCAGGTTAAAGCGGCGGAGCATCTCCACCAGCCATTGATGGATCAAGGAATCCGGAACCACAATCAGTGCTCGTTTGGCCCGACCGGTATGCAACTGGTAATGCAGGATCAGGCCGGCCTCAATGGTTTTACCCAGCCCCACTTCATCCGCCAGCAAAACCCGCGGCGCATGCCGTTTGGCGACTTCCTGTGCAATGTAGATCTGATGCGGCAAATGCTGGGTTCTCGCCCCTATCAGACCCTGGGCCGGAGAGGCGCGAAGTCTGTCCATGTTTTGCAGCGTTGCCACCCGCAACCGGAAGGCACCATTGCGGTCAAACTGGCCGGCAAACAATCGCTGGTGAGGCGCCGAGAAATTTACCGAACTGCTCAGCTTAACTTCTGAAATCTGGTGAATGTTCTCGTCATCGTCTGCGTGATACACCAGCACACCATCGATGTCTTCGACCGCACGCACCACGTACCTTTCACCGTCAAACGTATCGATTTCTTCGCCAATCTGGTAAATGATGCGGGAGAGCGGCGCATTATCGATGGCGTAGGTGCGCTCTTCGTCAGCAGCAGGAAATCCCAGGGTTACCCTGCGGCCCGAGATATCGGTAACGATCCCCAGGCCAAGAGCTGTATCACTGTGGCTGACCCAGCGCTGACCAATGACAAATTCCGATGTATCCAAGAAACCTCCAGACAGAATTATTTCCGGGTGGCGCCATTTTCACGCACCCAGTAAGCGGTGGCACCGCATACGGCAGCCGGTACCACAACAAGATTAAGAACCGGCACCATGGCCGCCAGTGCTACCGGGAGGCCAAAGCCAAATGCAGACAGGCGGGTGGCGCCCAACAGGCCACGCAAGGCCTTGAAGCTAACCTTATGGTTATCCGCTGGATAATCCACATATTGCAGGGCCATCATCCAGCTGTTGAACAGAAACCAGAGCACTGCCGCCACCAGGTTCACCACTGGGATGAGGCCAATCGCAAACAGGCCAATCGCTCGCGGCAGGTAATAGAGAATCTTCTGAACCTCTCGCCAGAGCGCACGGGGAATATCCTTGATGATTGCGCTCCAGCTGTCATCGGTGCTCACTTCCTGCCCGGTAAGGTGTTTTTCGGTGAGTTCAGCCAGATAGCCATAGAAGGGTGAGCCAATCAGGTTGGCCACAATCACAAAGCCATAGGCGAGCATGAGCAGGATGACGCCGCCATACAGAATCCAGAACAACCAGTCGAGAGCCTGCAGCCAGGACCAGTCCGGCAACCAGCCCATCGCAGCAGCAATCAGCGCGGAGAACAGGTCAGCGAGGAAGTAGAAGAGAAGTCCAAACAGCAAGACGTTGATAACCAACGGAATGATCACAAATAGCCGAAGGCCGGGTTGCCTGATCAGGCGAAACCCTTCCCCCAGGTAGCCAAGTCCACGAAAAAAATTTCCCTTGAGCATTACCGGAAGGCCCTCCGCTCCAATGACATTGACGGGGCGCAAAGCATATCATGTTGGAAACGTTCCCACAGCCCGATAGCACTTACGGAAACTCCCCATGGCAACACTGAAACAAAGAGTGCTGAACCTGCTTCACCTTCGCCCACTCTGGAGAATCGCCCTGCTCATTTCAGTGGGTGCCATCGTGTTTCTGGCAACCACCGACACCCCCTACCCGATCCCATCCGCCCCCAGTGACAAAATCAATCACCTGATTGCGTTCGTCGAGCTGACACTGCTGACGCGCCTGTCGTGGCCGGAAGCAAAAGTATGGTGGTACGCACCGCTGTTGCTTGCCTTCGGCTTCGCAATCGAGGGCGTTCAGGCAAACCTCCCCTACCGGGATTTTTCAATGACAGACGTGGCAGCCGATGGTCTCGGAATTGCGATCGGATTGCTGCCGTGGCCAGGACTGCGTGACCTTGGCAAAGCAGACTTGAGAAATTCGCCAGAATCCATGTGAGATATTTCCTACATGGGCGTAAGACCTTGCAGTGATATCACGTACGTGGCGGGAGTTCCCACTTGCCAGAAATAGCCAAGCAATTGTTATTACGGACTTATTTAATCCAGGGCCAACTCAGCGCTCGAAAAACCGTGTACAGTTCACACGTTTGCAAACCCTCGATTGGTATAGTGTTCACATCAAGGAAGACAGGGAAATGGATGACGCACTGGATGCACCCCGGCATGGACTGCAGGGAGAGGCAAGGACAAAGGGACGCCTCGCTTAAAGGATAGTTATTCGGAACGCTGGCTCGGAAGCCGGCACCATGGAGTGGCTCAGGGATCTCGCAACAAGGCTGTTGCCCAATGTGCAAGGATGCGCCGACCTGTTTCGACAAAGGGCAACCCGAGGGTTGCCCTTTCTTTTTGCCTTTTCGGCCTTGCCATCACGCTTCAGCCACGTAAATTCTGACCCGGTTAAATTCCTCAAACTCATTCAGGTCTGGCCAGGTTCTGGCTTCTACCTCTGTCTGCTTCTTGTAGGCATCGTCCCCAAGATCCCGGACTCTTGAATCCGCCAGCAAAACGCTTTTTGCTGCTTCTCTGAACACCTTCAACAATGGTCGGTTTTCCGGATCGTACAAGACATCTGCCGCGGTAATAACATCAATCCCTTCTGGACGTGTGCACCAGTCACTGCAAAGTGTGACCGACTCATGATTCAGAGCCGCGTTGGCTAACACCGCATCAAGCGCCGCCGGATCAATGTCGCAGGCGATAACTTCACGGGCACCCGCCCTCGCCGCTGCAACCGCCACAATTCCGGAGCCAGACCCAAAATCCAGCACGGTTTTGCCCGCTACCCACTCCGGATGTTCCAGTATCCAGGTTGCCAAAACCTGACCACTGGCCCAGCAAAACGACCAGTAAGCCGGCTCCGCCACCACCGCCTGAGCCTCATCATGGCTCAGAGGACCTTCGAGCACCGAGGGATCGAACAGGTGTAATGGCACAGAGGGGCAACCCGCAGGTCGAGAGACCGCAACCCGCCCCCGACTGAGAGTTTTCCGCAAATGCTCATTAAGACGTTCCGCCGACATGGTTTCCCCAGACTCAACGTGTTTTCCCGAGAGGCCGCCATTGTAGCCGTGCTGTCGCCAGGAAACAGTGTTCGGCGAGCAGAAAACACCCAATTCCGTTATACTGCCGCCTCACTTTGGCAACCAGTTGAACGCTGAAATGGCAAGCAGACCCGACACCGACAACTACCGCTCCCTGTTTCTCAACGATGTCCCCCTCATGGACGTCCGGGCCCCGGTGGAGTTTGCCAAAGGCAGTTTCCCCAGTGCGGAAAATGCGCCGCTGATGAATGATGAGGAACGTCACCGTGTCGGCATATGTTTCAAGGAAAAAGGTCAGGACAAAGCCATTGAACTGGGGCATCAGCTGGTATCCGGTGACATCAAGGCCCGGCGCATCGAGGCCTGGAAACGCTTCGTGGCGCAACACCCTGAGGGGTACCTTTTCTGTTTCCGGGGCGGACTGCGCTCACGACTGACCCAGCAGTGGATCAGGGATTCCGGTATTGACTACCCACTGGTCACCGGCGGTTACAAGGCGCTCCGACGGTTTCTGATCGACAGCCTTGATGATCTCATCGAAAGCAGCGAGTTCCGGATCCTCAGTGGTCGAACCGGAACGGGCAAAACCAGAGTACTTCAGCAATTACCAAATCCGGTTGACCTTGAGGGCATGGCCAATCACCGGGGCTCGAGCTTTGGCCGGCAAGTGACCCCTCAGCCATCACAGATCGACTTCGAAAATCGCCTGGCAGTGGCCATGCTCAAGGCCCACCACCTTAAAGATGGTCCCGTATACCTGGAGGATGAAAGTCGCATGGTCGGCCGCTGCGCACTGCCTGAGCGCCTCAGGGAGCGCATGGCCGGAGCGCCCCTGATGATTCTTGAGCAGCCTATGGAACAGAGGATCGCCATCATTCGGGAAGATTATGTCGAAGATATGGTTGCGAACTATATGAACCGGGATGGCGAAGAGGCCGGGTGGCTGAACTTTCGTGACTACCTCCTCAGCGCTCTGGATCGCATTCGAAAACGGTTGGGCGGAGAACGCCACAAACAGTTGCGTGCCCTGATGGAACAGGCACTGGAGCGCCAGGAGCTCAGCGGCAACGTCAGTGGTCACGACGCCTGGATCCAGTCACTGCTTCAGAACTACTACGACCCGATGTACGACTACCAACTCAGCCATAAACAAGGCCGCATCCTTGTCCAGGGAGGACCCGATGTCATCCTCGACTGGTCCAGCAATGAGCCGTCAGCGTAACTAGACCCCGCTTTGACCACGTTCGGTTTTACACGTCCGACACATTTGTCTGCTATAAACACCATTAGACAAATCCCCATGAATTCAGGTTTTGTCCCCGTATCCGACAAAAACCCAAAAATTATTAATGAACAAGGAGTTCACTTATGGAAGATCTTTTTGGAGCTGAAGGAAACGCTTCAGAACTGATGGATCAGGCTACCACTCTGGTCATGACCTACGCACCGAAAGTGGTGCTGGCAATCGTCACCCTCATTGTTGGCCTCTGGCTGATCAACAGATTTATCGCCGTCCTGGACCAAAAACTGGGGCAGAAAGACCCGACACTGAACAAGTTTCTTTGCGGCCTGTTCAGCGCACTTCTCAAAATCCTCCTGCTGATTTCCGTGGCCTCCATGGTCGGCATTGCAACCACCTCGTTCATCGCCATTGTTGGTGCCGCCGGCCTGGCGGTAGGTCTGGCACTCCAGGGTAGCCTCGCAAATTTTGCTGGCGGCGTACTGATCCTGATTTTCAAGCCGTTCAAGGTCGGTGATGTCATTGATGCCCAGGGTTATCTTGGCTCGGTCCGGGAAATAACCATCCTTTACACCATCGTGGACACCTTCGATAACCGCCGGGTCGTCATTCCGAATGGCCAACTGGCCAATGCCAGCCTGACCAACATGAGCGTCTACGACACCCGCCGTTGTGACATGTCATTCGGCATCGGCTATGGCGATGATATCGACAAGGCCAAAAGCGTTATCAAAGGCCTGATCGAAGCAGATGACCGTGCCCTGTCCGATCCTGCACCAATGATTGTGGTCGGTGGCCTGGGTGAAAGCTCCGTCGACCTGACCGTGCGTGCATGGACCAAGTCAGCGGATCTCTGGCCGTTCTACTGGGACATGCAGGAAAAGGTCAAGAAGGCCTTTGACGCCGAGGGCATCAGCATTCCGTTCCCTCAGAGGGACGTTCACATGTACAAAACCGAGTGAGAAGCCGGAACCGTTCCTCATTGATACAACCGGTTACTCGCAAACTGCACAACCTCAACTAAGCTGACGATAATGGCGGGGTTTGTGAACCCCGCCAGGCCAGCGGAGCCAGGCATACAAACAACGAATGGCTTCGGATCGCTGTCATTGCTGGTAGGAGGCAGTCACTATGCCGGTACAGCAGTTGAAAGAATTCCTCGACGGGGCCGATGTTGAGTACATGTGCCTCTCCCACCCCCCTGCGTTCACTGCTCAGGAACTGGCACACCACGTGAAAATTGCCGGGGATCGGGTCGTCAAGACCGTGATTATTGAACTGGACGGCAAAATGGCCATGCTGGTCATGCCAGCCACATGGCGAATTCGCTGGGACAGGCTTTCCCGGATTCTCGATACTGATTTCGTCGACCTTGCCGATGAACAGGAATTTCAGGATCGCTTCCCTGACTGTGAGGTGGGCGCCATGCCACCCTTTGGCAACCTGTTCGAAATGTCTGTTTATTGCAGTGAGGCCCTTACGGAACAGCCCGAGCTGGCGTTTGCTGCCGGCAGCCATACCGAATCCGTTCATATGAAGACGGCGGATTTCCTGAGTCTCGTTCAGCCGATGGTGCTCAATCATGGATTTGTCAAACCGGGCGCCCAGAAACCGGCCTGGCTAACGAAAGGTCGGCGGCGGCCAGGAGAGACTGGCAAGCAGGCAGTATCTGGAATGGTCGGGTAATGAGCTGTTCCAGGCGGGCTTGATCCGGGTCGCTTGTCTGACCTGTCCCATCGCGTAAACTGATGGCATCAGACAGGAACCCGATATGACGCAAGCATTTGATGTAGTAGTTGTCGGCGCCGGAATGGTCGGTGCTGCCCTCGCCACAGGCCTCGGACATGAAGGCTTAAGGGTCGCCATGGTCGATCGTGCGCCTGTGCCCGGCTTTGATCCCGAGGCCGCCCCCGATATCCGCGTTTCCGCCCTCAGTGTCGGCAGTGAGCGTTACCTGCGCACCCTGGGTGCCTGGCAACACATTCTCGAGATGCGGGCAACTCCGTATCAACGCCTCGCGGTCTGGGATGAAACCCGGCACCCACTTGGTAATCTGATGCCCCGGACGCTGACAGAGGTGGAGTTCGATGCAACGGCTCTGGGCACTTCCCATCTCGGCCACATCGTCGAAAACTCCGTCACCCAGCAGGCGCTTTGGAAAACGGCCGAGGCTGACCCGATGGTTACCGTCATCGCAGGCCACGAGGTTTCAACACTTGAGCAAACTGGCCAAGCCGTCATCGTGACTCTGGACAGCGGCAAGGATCTTGAGGCAAAACTGGTGATCGGTGCAGACGGCGCCCAATCCAGAATTCGTGATATGGCAGGTATCGGCGTAACCCGTAACCAGTACGGCCAGCAAGCCATGGTCATCTCAGTCCGTTATCAGGGCCCGGTAGAAAACATCACCTGGCAGGGGTTTCACCCAACCGGGCCACGAGCCTTCCTCCCGCTGCACAGCGCCGGTTCAGACTATCCTGGAGAAAGTTGGGGCTCGCTGGTCTGGTACGATGCCCCGGAAGAACTTTCCCGTCTCAAGGCCTTAACCAACGAACAGCTGATGGCCGAAATTCAAAAAGCGTTCCCTTCGGACCTTCCGTTGTTGACCCATATTGATGTTCTCGCCAGCTTTCCGATCGCCCGGCAGCATGCCAAACACTATTTTGCCAATCGTGTGGTTTTGGCGGGCGACTCGGCTCACACCATCAACCCACTGGCAGGTCAGGGGGTCAATCTGGGTTTCCAGGACGCCCAATACCTCCAGACCATACTGAAAGAAGCCAAACGCGCCGGCGATGACCTGGCCGACCCGAAATGGCTGGACAAGTATGAACAGCAGAGGCGGCCTGCGAACCGGCGGATGATGCTGACCATGGATCTGTTCTACCACCTGTTCAGCAATCGCATTCCCCCAGTGCACCTGCTGCGCAATCTTGGTCTGGGTGCTGCCCGGGCCCTGCCCTTTGCACGTAACCGGGTGGCCCGGTATGCCATGGGAATTGATGAAGAGATGCCTGCTATAGTGAGACAGCTAACGGCCAGACTGCCCGGGTTTAATCAGCTTTAGCGGCCCGGGAACAGCAAGACAAAATCCGATAACGAATAAGGGAGCCAACATGTCTGAAACGATTTTTACCAAGATCATTAACCGGGAGATTCCGGCAGATATCGTTTACGAGGATGATATCAGCCTGGCCTTCAGGGACATCAATCCCCAGGCACCCGTGCACCTGCTGGTCATTCCGAAAAAGCCCATCGTCTCGATCAATGAGATCGAGGAAGGCGACCGCGAACTGGTGGGACACCTTTACTGGGTGGCGGGAAAACTGGCCAGAGACATGGGCTTTGACCAGGATGGCTACCGTACCGTTATGAACTGTGGGGAGAATGCCGGGCAGACGGTATTCCATATCCATCTGCACCTGCTGGCAGGGAAGCCGCTTGGCTGGCCTCCCTACACCGACAAGATGAAGCAGGCCTGACCAAAGTGGGGGCTTTTAGCGCCCCACTACCTTTTCGGCCTCTTCCACCGGCGTATGCCGTACATCCTCGCCCTTCACCATAAAAATCACGTTCTCGGCAATATTACAGGCGTGGTCTCCGACACGCTCCAGAGCGCGCAGAACCCACATCACCGACATGCAGCGTGAGATATTACGGGTGTCTTCCATCATGAAGGTCAGCAGGGTTCGGGCGGCCGCCTGATACTCCTCGTCCACTCGCTTGTCTTCCTTCATGATCCGAAGTGCCTGCTCGGAATCCAGGCGGGCAAAGGCGTCAAGCGCATCATGCAGCATGCTCAGGACGTGGGTGCCAATGTGGCGAACTTCCACGTAACCCCGGGGCGCCTGTCCTTCCTCACTGAGTTTGATCGCGAGCTTGGCGATTTTCTTCGCCTCGTCGCCGACACGCTCCAGATCGGCGACCATCTTGATAACAGAGATCACCAGACGCAGGTCCCGCGCGGTCGGCTGACGACGGGCGATAATCAGGGTCGCCTCTTCGTCTATGTCCATTTCCATCTTGTCGACTTTCTTGTCGTTGGCGCGAATTTCCTCCGCCAGATGCCCGTCACCGTCCACCAGTGCCTGTATGGCATTTTCTACCTGAGTCTCGACCATCCCTCCCATTTTCAGGAATTCGGTCTTGAGCTCCATCAGTTCGTCATTGAACTTGTGGGAAATATGATCCCCGTATACATGATCCTTCTGTGTTGGCATACCGTGCTTCTCCAATGTTCCTCTGATCCGGAATTAACCGAAACGACCTGTAATGTAGGATTCTGTGAGTTCGTGTTCCGGTGAGGTAAATACCTTGTTGGTCTCGTTTACTTCCACCAGGTGCCCCAGATGGAAATAGGCCGTACGATGAGATACCCGCGCCGCCTGCTGCATGGAGTGGGTGACTATCACGATGGTGTAGCTCTCGGAAAGCTCGGCGATCAGTTCTTCCACCTTTGCCGTGGCAATCGGATCCAGGGCTGAACAGGGCTCATCCATCAAGACCACTTCCGGACTCACTGCAATGGCGCGGGCGATGCACAAGCGTTGCTGCTGACCACCAGACATACCGGTCGCGGTCGCATCCAGGCGGTCCTTGGCCTCCTCCCAGAGGCCCGCTTTACGCAGACTGTTTTCGACAATGTCATCCAGGTCAGACTTGCGGTTGGCAAGCCCATGGATGCGGGGGCCATAAGCGACGTTATCGTAGATCGATTTCGGGAACGGATTGGGCTTCTGGAATACCATACCCACCCGGGCACGCAGCTCAACCACGTCCCGTTTACCGTTGTATATATCCAGGTCATCCAGTTGCAGGGAGCCTTTCACCCGACAGATATCGATGCTGTCATTCATGCGATTCAGACAGCGCAAAAAGGTCGACTTACCGCAGCCTGATGGGCCGATAAACGCGATTACTTCGTTCCGGCCAATGTCCAGGCTGATCTTTTTGATCGCCCGGCTTTCACCGTAGAAAACTTCAACATCACGAAGTTTGAATTTCGCATCGTCCGCGAACGGTTTGCCAACCGTCTTGCCTTCTTCAATGATCGTCTCCGCCGGCTTGTTTTCCTGAGCGGGTGCAGCAGCCTCTTCCGACTGAGGCACTTCACTGGTAATGGTTGAGTTCATGGTATTCATCTTGATTCTCCTTACCACCGGCGCTCGAGGCGTTTACGCATCCAGATGGCCAATGCATTCATACTGATCAGGAAGGCCAGCAACACCATAATGGCGGCTGACGCGCGTTCGATAAAGGCCAGCTCGGGGCTGCCTGCCCACAGGAAAACCTGCACCGGCAGAACCGTCGCAGAATCGAAGAGGCCTCCCGGAACATCCACAATAAAAGCCACCATGCCGATTAACAGCAACGGCGCAGTTTCACCCAACGCCTGCGCCATACCGATAATCGAGCCGGTGAGCATGCCGGGCATGGCGAGCGGCAGGACATGGTGCAGCACCACCTGCATTTTGGAGGCACCGATACCCTCGGCTGCTTCCCGGATGGACGGTGGAACACTCTTGATGGCTGCACGGCTGGAAATAATAATAGTCGGCAACGTCATCAGGGTAAGCACCAGGCCACCGACAACCGGAACCGAGCGCGGCATACCAAACAGATTAATAAACACCGCCAGACCCAACAGACCAAAAATGATTGAAGGAACCGCCGCGAGGTTGTTGATGTTCACTTCGATAAAGTCAGTGAGCTTATTCTGGGGCGCGAATTCCTCCAGATAAATGGCGGCAGCAACGCCGATCGGGAAGGACAGAATCAACGTAATAAACATGGTCAGCAAAGACCCGACAATCGCACCCAGAATCCCGGCCTTGGAGGGATCGCGGGAATCACCACCACTGAAGAACACATCATTGAACGAAGTGTCTATGGCTCCCCGCTCCTGGAGCTGATCTACCCATGCCTTCTGCTGTTCATCCAGCTTGATTGAGTAGCCGCCGTCACCTGCGTGTTTTACATACACATCAACATCTGTGTGAGACAGGAAGGTCATACTCCTGGTACTACCCAGCCAGTCCGGATTAGCCTTGAGTGCATCCCTTAACGCAACCGAAGCATAGGGATTGATCAGCCCTCGAACCGCGTCGCGATCGTCCTCTGTCGCTTCGGGTATCTCCTTGATCGCGGCCTGAACCAATGGCTCCACAAAATCCGCCATTTTGAGCTGTCGTGCGTCTGTGGGGTCGTCCAGGTACATCATTTCACCATCGAGATGCACATCCATGGTGATGGTGGTTTTGAGGAATCCGGTATACCCCTTACCAATGATATCGGTAAAGAGAATCACCAGCGCGGAAAGCGCGATGGCGATTGCCAGAATCCCATAGGCACGGAACCGGCGTTCCTTGCGGTACCGGCGTTTGAGCGACTGGCGGACAAGTTCCGCCTGAGAAGGTTGGTCAGTCATACTGTTCCCGATATTTACGCACAATTTTCAGGGCAATTACGTTCAGCAACAGGGTCGCCAGGAAGAGCATGGCGCCCAGTGCGAAAGCCGCCAGTGTCTTGGCGCTGTCGAACTCCTGGTCCCCCGTGAGCAGCGTTACAATCTGGACTGTCACCGTCGTTACGGTTTCCAGAGGGTTCGCCGTCAGGTTTGCCGCCAGGCCCGCAGCCATCACCACAATCATGGTCTCGCCAATCGCACGGGAAACCGCCAGCAGCACGCCCCCCATGATGCCGGGTAGCGCGGCTGGAAAAATCACTTTCTTCATGGTCTCGGACTGGGTAGCACCCAGTGCCAGTGAACCGTCCCGGAGCGTTTGAGGTACAGCGTTGATGACATCATCCGACAGTGACGAAACAAACGGGATAATCATGACCCCCATGACACCACCGGCTGCCAGCGCAGTTTGAGAAGAAGCTTCAATGCCAAGAGAGGCAGCAAGGTCGCTGATAAAGGGTGCAACCGTCAGGGCCGCAAAAAAGCCGTAAACAACGGTCGGAATACCGGCCAGCATTTCCAGCAGAGGCTTTACCACACCCCGGACTTTCCTGTTGGCATACTCTGAAAGGTAAATGGCCGAAAGCAGCCCCACCGGTACAGCGACCACCATGGCGATGGCGGAAATCAGCAGGGTGCCGGTGAACAGAGGAATCATGCCGAAGGCACCCTCGGCGGCGACCTGGTCTGCCCGGAGCGCAGTCTGCGGGCTCCACTGGGTACCGAAGAAAAACTCTGTAAACGGGACTTTTCCGAAGAAACGGATGGTTTCAAAGGCGACCGAAAAGATGATGCCGATAGTGGTCAGAATGGCGAGAGCCGCGCAGGAGAAAAACAGCCACTTGAGAATAGACTCAACCTGCGTTCGGGCATTCAGACGGGGGCGGATTCGCAGCCAACCAAGGAACCCCGCCAGAACCGCGACGGCAATAACCAGCGCCGACATAAAAAAACGGCTCTCGGCCCGCAATGCTGTCAGGCGCTCCGCTGCTTCCACGATAGGTGCTTCCACAAACCCAACAGGCAGAGCACCGCTGGCCACATTACTGATCTTGCTCAGAAGCAGACTGGCCTCTCCGGAACCGGAAGGCACCATCTCAGGCGGCAGAGACCCGACAACCAGAAGCTGAATCACTTTCCCTTGAAACGCGGCCCACAGTCCCAGAACAATCAGGGCGGGGATCCCACACCAAAGGGCAGCTCGAGCTCCGTAATAGAAAGGCAGAGACTTTAGATGACGAATCCCACCCAGTGGCATGGCCAGCGACCGGGACCGGGCATAGCCCAGAAAATAGGCCACGATCGCGAGCACAATAGTGAATAGGAACAGATTAGCCGGTTGCATGAATATTCCTGTCTACGACTTTAAATAGGCGCCCAGTTTACAGACTTGAGCCTTGCCTCGCACCGGGCGCCCCCTGAACGAGCAAAGGGTGCGAGACCCATTCAAGGCCCGCACCCTTATTTTCCCGAATCCTTTCGGTTTATTTGAGCTCTTCCAGAGCAAGGTTCGGCAGATTCTCAGCCTTGTCCATCAGCTCCATCAGCTGCTCGCGCGGCGGGATGATCAGGCCGACATCTTTCAGGTAACCGTTCCTTCCAAGCGCAGCATTGCTGGCAAACTCGCTAACATATTCCTGGATACCAGGAACGACGCCAACGTGCGCCTTCTTCACGTAGAAAAACAGCGAGCGGGCTACCGGATACTCATCAGCGGCAATGTCCTCAGCGGTCGGAACCATACCGTTCAGGGTGGCCGCCTGCAGACGATCCGCGTTCTCTTCCAGGAAACTGAAACCAAACACACCGTACA
This sequence comes from Marinobacter sediminum, assembly GCF_023657445.1. Taxonomy (NCBI): domain Bacteria; kingdom Pseudomonadati; phylum Pseudomonadota; class Gammaproteobacteria; order Pseudomonadales; family Marinobacteraceae; genus Marinobacter; species Marinobacter sediminum. The sequence goes on from NZ_JAGTWY010000001.1 coordinate 2,919,816, forward strand.
TACCAGTGTCACCGATCAGTTTCTGGACGATCAGGTTGTCGTTCTCGCCGGCTTCAATGAAAGCGCCATCTTCACGAACACTTTCACAAATTGCGCCATGCTCGTCTTTGCCCAGGCTCTTGGCCTCAGGCAATTGGTCACAACCAGCAGCCAGTGCCAGCTCGTTGAAAGAATCACGGGTACCGGAAGTCGGGGGAGGTCCCATCACACGAATGGGCTTATTGGGAAGGCTGGAGTCAACATCACTCCACTTCTCGTTCGGGTTGGCGACCCACTTGCCGTCAACAGGAACCTTGGAGCCAAGGGCAAGGAACAGCTGCTCGAGGGTGATGTCGAGGTTCTCGGCCTTGTTGGAGCTGGCGATCACGATGCCGTCAGAACCAATACGGAACTCGGTAATATCCTTCACACCGTTCTTTTGGCAGAGCTCATACTCGGAGCCTTTCATCCGGCGGGAAGCGTTGGTGATGTCAGGGTGCTGGGTACCGAGACCCTGACAGAACAGCTTCATGCCACCACCGGAGCCGGTCGATTCCAGCTTCGGAGTCTTGTAGTCGGTTTTGGTTCCGAAACGCTCTGCCACAACAGTTGCGAACGGGTAAACAGTGGAAGAACCCACGATGCTGATAGTGTCGCGAGCCATTGCCGGCGCAGAGATGGCGGCAACGGAGCCAGCCAGTGCAACTGTAGCGAGTGCCTTGTTCAGTTTCATCACATCGAGTCTCCATTATTTGCTTTGGACGTTTGGTCGGATGTTTTTTGCCGATGTGTGCAGACTAATGGGACTCTGTGACAACTTTATTACAGCGACTGAAATATAGCCCCAAAAGCACAAATTCGCTTGCAGAGCTGTCCGAGGCCGCTAACATGCGTGTTCAAACAATTCCAGAAATAATAAAAGGCAGGCTCCATGACAGCATTAGACGATGACAAACCAACGCCTCGTGGTGAACTGACACTCCAGATCATCCCCCTTCCCTCGGACACTAATGCCAACGGCGATGTCTTTGCCGGCTGGCTGGTCAAGCAGATGGACATTGCCGCAGCCACCATGGCCGGCAGAATCTCTCTGGGTCGCAATGCCACCGTTGCCATGGACCGCATGGAGTTTCTTTCGCCCCTGCGGGTAGGTTCTCAGGTCGGCTGCTACTGCGAGCTGGTGGACATCGGCAGCAGTTCCATGAAGATAAAAGTGGAGGTCTGGACACTGGATCGCACGGCCAAGCACCCGCGCAAAGTGACGGAAGGACTATTTGTCTACGTCGCTATTGATGAACACGGTCGAATCCGGGAAGTGCCGGAGCAAAGTCTCTAGGCTTTATTTCCAGCCTTGTAACAGGCGGGCGTAATTCAGTCGCTCCCAGGTCTGGGCGTTCGGGGCGTTCTCCATAGACAGAACGCCACGGGCTTCCGCCAGCGAGCTGTAACCCATCCCGGACAGCCGATGGTTCATTTCCTCGGTAATCCTTGCCAGGGCCCCGGCTCCCTCAGCCAATACGGCCGAGACCACCTGAACAGCAGTGGCGCCAGAGAGGATCGCCTTGGCCGCATCGTCGCCACTATGGACTCCGCCCGAGACGACCATTTCAAGGCCCGTCCGGCCAGACAGCATCGCAACCCCGTGCAATCGCAACGGCAACTCGGCACTGGAAGACAGCACCACTTCCCGGCTCAGGCTCAGTTCGTCCAGGTCCATATCCGGTTGGTAGAACCGGTTGAACAGCACCAGGCCCCGCGCACCCGCCGCTTCCACACCAGCCACAAAGGCGGGTAGTGCAGAATAGAAGGGCGACAACTTTACACTGACAGGAATAGTGACCTGCTCCACCACTGACCGAACCACATCCAGCTGGCGTCTCTCCAGAATTTCCGCTGTGTCGGCAGGATCCGTTGCCAGGTCGTAAAGGTTCAGTTCAATTGCCGCCGCACCGGCGTCTTCAAGCTCCCGGGCATGCCGGGTCCAGCCTCCGGGCGATATACCATTAAGTGATGCAACTACCGGCACACCCAGGGAGGTGCGGAGCCGTTCCAGGCGCCGGAGATAACTCCCGGACCCCATTTCAAATACCTCGGACTCCGGAAAAAACGAGCGCGCCTCGGCGTCCATGTTGATACGCGAGTCAATAAAACGGTGCGCGGCCATCTGTTCGGCCACCAACTGTTCCTCGAACAGCGAATGCATCACCACTGCCCCGGCGCCTGCATCAACACAAGCCTGCAATGCATCCAGGTCATCTGTCAGCGGGCTGGCGCCGACCACCAGGGGCGAACGAAGCTCCAGCCCCAGCCAATGGGTTGCCAGTTCAGTCATGACGTTCACCCTTTTGATTATCGGTCCCGGGGGATTCGTGGGGCTCAAAGTGAATGCCAGCAAGCTGTTTGTAGAGCTCCCTCTGTTCGGTCGCCGCTTCGGAGGCCGCGGTGACCAGCTGCTCATAACGGTCCGGATCCCTGAGCTCAAGCATGCGGAACCGAGCTTCCTCCTGCATGTAGGCTTTCATGGTCACCTTCTGGCGCAATGAGTCCAGCTGCAGGGGTGGCAACCCCTCGTGAATACGTCTGGGATCAAACCGGTAAAGCGGCCATGCCCAGCTATCCACTGCCCGGCGTTGCTGAGCCGGGGAGTGCACCAGATCGTAGCCGTGGGCGATGCAGGGGCTGTGGGCAATAATCAGTGCCGGACCATCATAGCTTTCGGCCTCCTGCAAGGCTTTGGTGGTCTGATTGCTGTGGGATTGCATGGCAATCTGGGCTACGTACACATGGCCATAACTCATGGCCAGCAGGCCCAGGTCTTTCTTGCGGGTTTCCTTGCCGGCTGCGGCAAACTTGGCAATCGCCCCCATCGGAGTGGCCTTCGATTGCTGCCCCCCGGTGTTGGAATACACCTCGGTATCCAGCACCAGCAATTTCAGATTCTGGCCCGAAGCCAGAGCGTGGTCGAGACCGCCATAGCCAATGTCATAGGCCCAACCGTCACCACCGATCACCCACACACTCTTCGGGCACAGTTCATCGGCCAGGCTGTCCAGCTCCCGTGCTTCCGGCGCCTGCTGGTCCGTCAGCCAGTCCCGAAGCCTGCTCACGGCCTCACGCCTTGAAGCCATAGCGGCTTCGTCACTGGTGGTGCAGGTGCTGGTCAGATCGCTATAAAGCCCTTCCGGAAGATGTTCCTGAAGCCGATCCAGCAACTGCCGCGCCCGGCCTACCAGCTTGTTAAGCCCAAGGCGCATGCCCAGACCGAGTTCAGCTGCATCCTCAAACAACGAGTTATTCCAGGATGGCCCCCTGCCATCGGCATTCACGGTGTACGGGGTGGTCGGCAGATTGCCACCGTAGATCGAGGAACAGCCGGTGGCGTTGGCAATCAGCAGGCGATCGCCCAGCAACTGCGTCAGCAGGCGAATGTAGGGCGTCTCACCGCAGCCGGCGCAGGCACCGGAATACTCGAACAGGGGAATAAGCAGCGGTAACGATTTGAAGTCCCGGGGAACACGCTCTCTGGGCACCTCCGGCAAGTTGCGCAAGAACTTCAGGTTTTCAGCCTCGGCCTCCCGGTGTTCTTCGAGGGGCTGCATGTTGATCGCTTTCCGCTTGGGCTGGGTGCGGTCTTTCGCGGGGCACACCTCGACACACAAACCGCAGCCGGTACAGTCATCCGGTGCTACCTGAATCCGGTAGTCGAGCCCCTCCAGTTCCGGCGTATGCGTCTCGGGTACGGCCTCGAAGGTTTCGGGAGCATCCTTGCCGGTGTCCGGCTCAAAGACTTTGCTGGTGATCGCGGTGTGAGGGCAGATCATCGCACAGAAGTTGCACTGCACACACAGGTCGGATTCCCAGATCGGGATTTCCTGAGCGATGGCTCGCTTCTCGAACTGACTGGTGCCGGTTGGCCAGGTGCCGTCCGGCGGGAAGGCACTGACTGGCAGCTTGTCGCCCTGCCCCTCCAGCAGCAACCGGGTAACCTTCTGCACAAAATCGGGCGCATCCTCCGGCACTCTCGGCGGTCGGGTGCGGGTTGCCGTTACCTTTTCAGGCACCGGCACTTCGTGCAGATTGGCCAGGGCGGAATCCACCGCTTCCACATTGCGGCGAACCACCTCCGGCCCTCGACGACCCCACGTCTGACGAATGGACTCCTTGATGCGGTCGATGGCTTCATCACGGGGCAGGATGTCTGCGAGGGCGAAGAAACACACCTGCATAACGGTATTGATGCGCCGCTCCAGCCCCGCCCTCTCCGCCACTTCCGCAGCATCGATGATGTACAGTCGTATCTTGCGCTCTAGCAGGACCCGTTGGACCTCTACCGATAACCGGTTCCAGACCTCATCCTTTGGCCAGGGCACATTCAGCAGTACCGTTGCCCCTTGAGCCGCGTGTTCCAGAACATCAAAACGCTCAAGAAACTGGGGCGCATGAATGGCAACGAACTGTGCCTTCCGGATCTGGTAACTGGACCGGATTGGCAGCGGGCCAAAACGCAGGTGGGAAACCGTTGTGGCTCCGGACTTCTTGGAGTCGTAAACAAAATGGCCCTGGGCAAACAGGTCGGTACCCTCTCCCAGGATTTTGATACTGGCCTTGTTACTACTGACCGTTCCGTCGGCGCCCAGACCGAAGAACAGGGCGCGGCGGGTTTTAGGTGACTCGATATCCAACTCGTTGTCGACGTCAAGGGAGAGATGGCTGACATCGTCGCGGACACCGACGGTAAAGCGGGTTTTCAATGCCTCAGCTTTCAGCTCATCGAAGATGGCGCATACCATGGCCGGGGTAAATTCCCGGGAGGACAAACCATAGCGACCACCGATCACCCGCGGCAGTACCTCACGCTCACCCCGACTGTAGGCCTCCATCAATGCGCCGCTGACTTCCAGTAACAGTGGCTCACCCTGGGCACCGGGCTCTTTGGTCCGGTCCAGTATCGCCAGGTGCCTCACGCTCTCGGGTAAAGCCTGCAGGAAACGATCGGTGGCGAAGGGCCGGAACAGGCGCACCTTGAGTACACCGACCTTTTCTCCTTGCTCGAGCAGCCAATCCACGGTCTCGTGGGCACACTCGGCGCCGGAGCCCATCAGGACAACCACCCTCTCTGCCTCCGGGTGGCCCACATAATCGAACAAGCGGTACTGCCGACCGGTAATCCCGGCAAACCGCTCCATCACAGCTTCCAGATGATTCGGGAAAGCCTGATAAAACGGATTGGTAGCCTCCCGGGATTGGAAAAACGCATCGGGATTCTGTGACGTGCCCCGCACCACCGGCCGATCCGGCGTCATCCGACGATTCCGGTGCGCTTCCAATCCATCATGGGGTACCAGGGCCTGCAAGTCCTCATCGCTCAGGGCTGCAATCTTGGATATTTCATGGGAAGTTCGGAAACCATCGAAGAAGTGCATTACCGGTACCCGGCTATCCAGGGATACCGCGTGGCCGATCGCCGCGAGATCCTGGGCTTCCTGAACCGATCCGGAGGCCAGAAGAGCAAAGCCGGTTCCGCGAGCCGTCATTACATCGGAGTGATCACAGAAAATTGACAGGGCATGAGTCGCAACACTGCGGGCGGCAATGTGCATACAGAAAGGCGAAAGCTCACCCGCAATCTTGAACAGGTTGGGCAGCATGAGCAGCAGCCCCTGAGACGCGGTGAAGGTCGTCACCAGCGAGCCCGCCTGAAGGGCCCCGTGCATCGTTCCGGCCGCGCCGGCTTCCGACTGCATTTCCACCACACTGGGCACCTGCCCCCAGAGGTTGGGCTTGCCCAGAGCAGCCCAGTCATCAGCGTGCTCACCCATCACTGAGGCCGGGGTAATCGGGTAAATGGCAATGGTTTCGCTCAGGCGGTAAGCCACCGAAGCCACGGCTTCATTGCCGTCGAGGGTGCGGAACTTCATGGCCACGACTCCTTGTGATCAGGCCGACAGACTGTTTTGAGTCTAGTAGCGACCGACACAACCGCAAGTCATCTATCCGCTACCGAATCTGATCGTGACAGCACTTCCGGACCGTCGTATCGTGGACCACGTTGCATTGCCTAGCGAAAACGATAACTGTCTATCCGTAACGAGGAGAAGCAGACGTGACTCAGGAAGAACTTGAGCGGTTCCGAAATCTCTTGCTGAAACTTCAGGAAGACCTGCGTTCAACCAGTAAAGTCCGGGATGAAACGAGCGAAACCGTTCATCTGGACCAGCAAAGTGTTGGCCGGCTGTCCCGGATGGATGCCCTGCAGGGCCAGGCCCTGGCAAAAGCAGGCAAAGAACGGGCGGAACGCCAGCTACGACAGATTGAGGCGGCGCTCGTGCGAATCGACAAAGACGAATACGGGGACTGTATGGAGTGTGGTGAGACCATCAATCCGAAGCGGCTGGAAATTGATCCTACCACGCTCTACTGCATTGAGTGCGCAAGCTAACCCGGCTGCGACTCAAACCTCGATTTGCTCAGCGACCACAAACCAAATACCGGCCCGGGGACCAGCAACAACACCACCCAGACCCCCAACTGCCCCCACAAACCACTGGTCAGCCAGATGGCTGGCAATGTCAGGCCAAACCCGACCGCATTCATCACCGCCAGCGATGAACCCACCGATTCCCGGGGCGCTGTCGCAGCAGCCAGGGCAGAAAACTGGGGCGAATCTGCGATCACCGCAACGCCCCAGACAAACAGCAGGACAATCAATAGCACCGGCGACAGCCCGCTTAACCAGGGGTACAGCAGGCAGACAATTCCTGAAAGCATCAGGGCTCGCCAGGCCACCCATTCGCTCCCCTTGGTGCGGCTGAGTCTGCCGCCACCGATACAGCCGACTGCACCTACACCGATAATGGCAAAAGCCAGCCAGGGGATGGCCCCGTCATCAGCACCTAAACGCTGCAGCTCCCGGCCAATCAGCAAAGGCGTCAGCGTCCAGAAGGCATAAAGCTCCCACATATGCCCAAAGTAGCCACCGGCGACCGCCCGAAACCTCGGTATACGCAATGCGGCCAGGCCCTGACTCAAGGGTATGGGGCCACTGCTTTTGGGCAGATGCGGCCCATCACCCAACAGAAACACCATGGCGCCGCCGGCCAGGGCCAGCACAGATGCCACCAATAATGGCAACTCCCAGGGCATTCCGAATGTGGCACCCCGCATAAGATGGGGTAATGCCGTACCCAGGGTGAGCATTCCCACCAGCCACGCCAGGGCCGCCCCGGCGTATTTCGGAGTCCAGGCAATCACCATTTTCATCCCGAGCGGATATATGCCCGCCAGGCAGAGGCCGGTGGCAAACCGCAAAATGAAGTCCAGGGGTGGAAGGTGGGCGGCGAAGACAAATCCCCCATTAGCCAGTGCCCCCAGCAGGCTCGACACCGCAAAGATCCGGCTGGCGCCAAACCGGTCGGCCAGCCCCGTTACAGCAATGGTGAGAGTGCCGACAATAAACCCGCCCTGAACCGCCAGTGTCAGCCGGCCAAGGTCGACTTCGTTAAGACCCAGCTCTCCGGAAAGCGATAACCACACGCCGTTAATGCTGAACCACAACGAAGTACCGAACAGCTGGGCAAGCACAATGACCGGCAACGGGAAGCGCCGAATTAAATCAATCATTATTGTTGTCTTCTTTATTGAGTGGTGCCCCTCAAGACTATAGCGAGGAAACCAGAAGAGCACATGCTACTTTGGTGCTTTGCTAATGATCAGCCAAACTTTCCGGAAATAGGAGTATCCTCTCCGGAAGTTATTCATCACCCACTCAGCAATTTTCTTTCATCACCAATCAAAGGATGCTGCGAGACATGCTTGAGCTTTTCGCTCAGCTGGCCAACTGGCTGACATACGACCTGATGGAACTGAGCCCTGAAACCAGGCTGGGCACTTCCGTCCACTTCTTCATTGAGGACACCACCAAGATCCTGTTTCTGCTGGTGGTAATGATCTATGTGATTGCGCTGGCGCGAGCCTCGCTCAACCTGGAGCGCGTGCGCGCCTATATTCAGCAAAAGAACCAGATGGTTGGCTATGTTTTCGGTTCCGGCTTTGGCGCCATCACACCGTTTTGTTCCTGTTCCAGCATTCCCCTGTTCCTGGGCTTTACCAGCGCCGGCATCCCGCTGGGTATCACCATGGCATTCCTGTTTACCTCGCCCATCATCAATGAAGTCGCAGTAATCATGCTCTGGAGCCTGCTGGGCTGGAAGTTCACCCTGGCCTACGTTGTGATCGGCATGGCGGCGGGCATCGTCGGCGGCATGATCCTGGATGCGGTCAAGGGTGAGCGCTGGCTGAAGGATTTTGCCGCCAAGGCTTACCAGAAGGCGGCCCAGCAAACCGGGGATGCATCAGAAGGTTCGCCGGTGCCCGAGGCACCTAAGCTATCGATGTCCGAAAGGCATCAGTTTGCCAAAGACGAACTGAAGGAAATTGTCGGCCGAATCTGGAAATGGGTGCTGATCGGCGTTGGTCTTGGCGCCGCCCTGCACGGCTTCGTACCGGATGACTGGTTTGCCGAGAACCTGGGCTCCGGCGAATGGTGGAGCGTGCCAGCCGCAGTTTTTGCCGGCCTGCCCCTATACTCCAACGCAACCGGCGTGATTCCGGTAATGGAAAGCCTGATCGTCAAGGGGCTGCCAGTGGGCACGACCCTGGCCTTCTGTATGAGTACCGTGGCTGCAAGCTTTCCGGAATTCATCATGCTCAAGCAGGTAATGACCTTCCGCCTGCTGGCTATGATCTTTGCCATTCTGCTCGCCAACTTCATGGTGGTCGGCTGGGTGATTAACATGATCAGTCCCTGGCTTTTTTCCGGGTTCTGACTATCAATGACTGAACGTCGTGCCTGACAGGAGAGAAACGATGAAAACGTTTGAAGTACTTGGTACCGGTTGCAAGAAATGCGTTAACACAGCCGAAAAAATTGAGCAGGTTGCCCGCGAACTTAACGAGGAAGTAGAGGTCACCAAGGTCACTGATCCGGAGAAGATCATGGAGTATCAGGTGATGTCGACGCCAGCCGTGGCGGTTGACGGCAAAGTGGTCCACAGCGGTTCTATTCCCGAGCACGACAAGATAGTTGGCTGGCTCAACGCCTGAAACTGACAGGCTGAAATAGCGATTGCATAAACGCCACTCAAAAGGCAACCAGCCCATAAATAAGGGAGTGTCTTTCAGTCAGGCGACCGATGCGGCCAAATCCGCTAATTCCGACTTTGATCTTGCTCATGGCGTGCTCCTCAAGGGTCTATTCAATCCATGAAACCGCGTGATGACTACACGCATTGCCGGCCGACTCTGCAAAAATGCCGAACGGCCCGTATTGGTAGTTCCGGCCTGAATTGACCAACATCAATAAAAACTGAAATCGACCCTGGATACGATGGCACAAATCAAAATCACGACCTAAAGTTGTACAAAGTTTATACAACAAATGGGGGCCATGGGCAGCTGTAGCGGTGACCCCAAAACAAGAAAGGGAGAGTGCAATGAAACTTTCAAGGAGACGGTTTCTTGCCTTCACTGGCACAACCGCAGCTGGTTCCGTCGCCCTTGGCGGCAGCCTGATCCTGAACCCTGCCCACGCCGCTGAGGACAACCAACAACCCGGCAAAGTGTTGCTGGACTATCCGAAAACCACCATCAGCAAAGCTGCTGACCTGACGGTCGGCCAGCCGGTTTCCTTCACCTATCCGGATGCCTCCTCACCCTGCACCCTGGTCAAAACCGGTCGCAAAACTCAGGGGGGAGTGGGACCGGATGGCGATATTGTCGCCTACAGCACTCTGTGCACCCATATGGGTTGCCCCGTCTCTTATTCGGCCGAGGAGCGCACCTTCAAGTGCCCCTGCCATTTCAGCGTGTTTGATTCCGAGCTAAATGGCCAGATGGTGTCCGGTCAGGCCACGGAAAATCTGCCCCGGATTCTCCTGAGCTACCAGGATTCGGATGATTCCATTGAGGCCGTGGGCGTGGGAGGTCTGATCTACGGTCGCCAGTCCAATCTTCTGCCGGGCGCCTGAGGGAGGGATACACCATGTTTGAATACAAGAAGGACCGGATCGCACTGCCACCGGCCAACGCCAAGAAAACCCAGACTTGTTGCCATTTCTGCATTGTCGGCTGCGGTTACCATGTCTACAAATGGCCCGCAGATGAGGAAGGTGGTTTGGCCCCCGAGCAAAACGCACTTGGCCTGGATTTCCGCCAGCAGCTACCACCCCTAGCAGCCACAATGACCCAGGCCATGACCAACGTTATCCAGGACGAGGATGGCAGTTACCACCGGATCATGATCGTGCCGGACAGGGACTGCAAAGTGAACAGTGGGCTGGCATCAACGCGGGGCGGCCAGATGGCGTCGATCATGCACTCGCCCCAGACGCCGGTAGGCAGTCAGCGATTGAAATACCCGCGGGTGTTCGCCGGCGATGAATGGCGGGATACCAGCTGGGATCAGGCCATCGCCCTGTATAGCCATCTGACCAAGCGCATTCTCGATGATGACGGCTCCGACCAGCTGATGTTCAACCTGTTCGATCATGGCGGTGCCGGAGGTGGCTTCGAGAACACCTGGGGCACCGGCAAACTGATTTTCACCGGCCTCGGCAGCAAGATGGTGCGGATTCACAACCGCCCCGCCTATAACTCTGAGTGCCACGCCACCCGGGACATGGGCATCGGCGAGCTGAACAACAGCTATGAAGACGCCCGGATGGCCGATTGCATCTTCTCCATTGGCGCTAACGCCTACGAGACCCAGACCAACTACTTCCTCAATCACTGGCTACCCAGCCTCCAGGGCCAGACCACGGACAAAAAGCGGGCCGTCTATGAGGACGGTGAGACCGTCCAGCAGACAAAGATCATTATGGTCGATCCTCGTCGGTCCCTCACCGTCGCCCTTCTAGAGCAGGCTGTTGGCAAGGATAACCTCCTGTTTCTGGATATTGAACCGGGCACCGATACCGCTCTGTTCAATGGCCTGCTGACGTACGTGGTGGATCAGGGCTGGCACGACAAGGACTTTATAGACGCACACACCACCGGCTTCGAGGACGCCCTGAAGGCCAACCGCATGAGCCTGGACGAAACCGGCAGAATTACTGGCGTCAGCAAGGACAAAATCATCAAAGCCGCAGAGTGGGCATACAAGCCAAAAGCCTCCGGCCACCAACCCCGAACCATGCATGGCTATGAAAAGGGCATCATCTGGGGCAATGACAATTACCGCATTCAGTCGGCGCTGGTGGACCTGGTGCTGGCAACCCATAACGTGGGGCGCCGGGGAACCGGGGTGGTCCGGATGGGCGGCCACCAGGAAGGCTATTGCCGCCCGCCCTATCCGGGTGGCCGTCCGGCTCCCTATGTGGACCAGGAGATCATCCAGGGTAACGGCCAGATGCTTACGGTCTGGGCCTGCAATGCCTTCCAGACTACCCTGAATGCAGAACAGTACCGAAACGAAGTCCTTCGCCGCAGTGACATTGTCAAACAGGCCCTGCGCAAGGTCCGGGGTGCCGGCCCGGAAAAGATGGCGGACGTTATCCACAAGGCGGTAAAGGAAGACGGTGGGCTGTTTATTACCGTAATCGACCTTTATCCCACCAAGTTTGCCGAAGCGGCTCACTTGCTGCTTCCGGCTGCGCATCCCGGTGAAATGAACCTGACCTCCATGAATGGCGAGCGGCGCCTGCGTCTGTCCGAGAGGTTTATGGACCCTCCGGGTAATGCCAGGCCGGACTGCCTGATCGCCGCAGACATGGCCAATGCCCTGCACAAGCTGTACGAAGCCGAAGGTAACACCGAAATGGTCAAGCGCTTTGACGGCTTCGACTGGAAAACTGAGGAGGACGCCTTCAACGACGGTTTTCGGCGCGCCGGCCAGCCCGGAGCACCACGCATCGATAGCCAGGGCGGCCCCACCGGTCATCTGGCCACCTACGAACGGCTCCGTGCTGCCGGTAATAACGGCGTTCAGCTACCGATCAAGGAATACAAGGACGGCCAGCTGATCGGTACGGAAATGCTGTACACCAACAACACGTTCGATACCGACGACGGCAAGGCACACTTCCAGGCCGCGCCCTGGAATGGCATGCCTGATGTCGTGGAAGAGCAACGTAAGAAGTACCGTTTCTGGATTAACAACGGCCGGACTAATCAGATCTGGCAAACCGCTTACCACGACCAGCACGTGGAATTCCGTCGTGGCCGCTATCCGATGGCCCCGCTGGAAATCAACCCGGGCGATGCCAAGGATCTTGGCATTGAGTCGGGCGACCTGGTAGAGCTGTTCAACGACTACGGCGCGACAACGGCCATGGCGTATCTGGAGCCGGACATCAAGCAGGGCCATGTATTCATGGAGGCGATGTACTTCAACTCCGTCATGGGCGACCTGGTGACGCCTTGGACCGACCGGAATATCATCCCCTACTACAAAGGAACCTGGGCGGATGTCCGCCGTGTCGGACGGATTGGGGACTACGCCGACAAGGTGAGTTTCAAGCGCCGACGGTACGTTTGAATGTCTGCCGGGTGCCCCAACGGGTACCCGGCTTTTTTGTCTCCTAGTGTAACTGTTCAGTCCCTGCTCTCCCTGCTACTATCGCCACCTGCTTCCATCGCCGCACTGTCAGACAACGGATTCAAGATATGGATTTTTTCCAGGCCCTTTTCCTTGGTCTTCTCCAGGGGCTGACCGAATTCCTCCCCATTTCGAGCTCAGCCCACCTCATCCTGGTTCCTGCATTCTTTGGCTGGACTGATCAAGGTGTGGGGTTCGATCTCTCGGTTCACCTGGGCACCTTATTGGCAGTCGTTCTGTACTTCCGGCGAGACGTCTTCGGCATTGCCCGGGATGGCCTGATCTCCATGGCACAACGCAAATTAGTCGGCCAGGGCGCGTTGGCCTGGTACCTGGTGATCGGCACCATTCCCGCGGGCCTGGCCGGTTTGGCGTTGCTCGATATGATTGACAATGAGCTTCGGGCGGTGGAAGTGATCTTCGCCACAACCCTGGTGTTCGGCATTCTACTGGGTCTCGCTGACTGGCTGCCCAAGCGCCATCGAAATCTTGATAGCCTGAACTGGAAAGACGCTGCCATCGTTGGTATTGCCCAGGCAATGGCACTGGTGCCGGGCACGTCCCGCTCAGGCGTCACCATCACCGCCGGCCTGTTCCTGGGCATGACTCGGGAGACCGCCTCCCGGTTCTCCTTTCTGCTGGCCATTCCTATCATCGTTCTGGCAGGGGGTGTCAAACTCCTGGAAGTCGCAACGTCTGATGTCATCGTGGACTGGAGTGGTTTCTTGATCGGTGGCGTGACGTCTTTCCTGATGGCGATCACGGCCATCCACTTCTTCCTGAAGTGGCTCAACAAGGTTGGGATGTGGCCGTATGTGATCTACAGAATCGTTTTGGCCGGCGTAATTTACGTGGTTCTGATGTAAAGGCGGCAAGCGTTCCGTCTGAAGCACAGGGTTGGGTAGGCCTTTCCAAAACTGTGCGGAGCCATGGATGGCGGAGCTCAAGCGTCACATGGACGTGCCGCAAGGAGCGTGTTTTGGAAAGGCCTACCCAACCCTGTGCCCCCTGAAACTAACAGGCTTCCAGGGGCGCATAAGCCAGCACCAGCCACTTGGCACCCTCATCGAAGTTCACCTGTACCCGAGTATGGTGCCCGGTTCCCTCAGAGTTCATAACGATGCCCTCGCCAAACTTAGGATGCCGGACTCGCTGACCCAGGCTGAACCCGGACTGCTGGGCTGAATCCTGACTGAACAGGCTTTCGTTGGGCCGCTGAACCATGGCCGGACGGGTCACAGTATTTCTCAGGCGGACTTCCTGCAGGCAGTCGCCGGGAATTTCACGAACAAACCGGGACAGTGCGTTGAATTTCTCCTGGCCATACAGGCGGCGAGATTCTGCGTAAGTGAGCACCAGCTTTTTCATGGCGCGGGTGATGCCGACATAGGCCAGACGGCGTTCCTCCTCCATCCGGCCCGGCTCTTCCAGCGACATTCCGTGCGGGAACAGCCCTTCTTCCACACCGGCCAGGAATACCAGCGGAAACTCCAGGCCCTTGGCGGAGTGAAGTGTCATTAACTGCACGCTGTCTTCGTGAGCTTCCGCCTGGGATTCACCAGCATCCAGAGCCGCCTGGGCAATAAATTCCGACAGCGGGTCCACACCCTCTTCCACTTCAAAGTCAGAGAGGGCATTCACCAGTTCTTCAAGGTTCTCAACCCGGGCCTGCCCCTTCTCGCCCTTTTCGCTGGCGTGGTAACCCTTCAGACCGCTGTCTTCAATCGTCTGTTTCATCAGACCATGCAACGTGGCATCGCCCACCATGCCAGACAGGCCCTCGATAATCGCAATGAACGACTGTAACCCGGTCTTGGCCCTACCTTTTACCTGGCCCGCTTCCAGCAATCGCTCCGCCGACTCCCAGAGCGAGATGCTCTGTTCGGTCGCGTACTCCCGAAGCTCGGCCAGACTCTTGGCTCCGATGCCCCGAGGCGGCACATTCACCACCCGCTCAAAGGCCGCGTCGTCCCGGCGGTACTGCACCAGCCTTAAATAGGCCAGTGCATTTCGGATTTCCTGACGGTCGTAGAACCGCAGACCGCCGTAGACCCGATATGGAATCCCCTGACGCATCAGCGCTTCTTCGAGCACCCGCGACTGGGCGTTGGAACGATAAAGAATTGCGGACTCACTGCGTAAATTGCCATCCAGAACCCAGGAGGAAATGCTGTCGGCGATGTAGTTGGCTTCGTCCTGCTCGTTGAACGCGGCGTACAGACTGATGGGTTCGCCATCCGGCCCGTCGGTCCAGAGTTCCTTGCCCAATCGCCCCTGATTGTTGGCAATAACCGCATTGGCGGCTTTCAGGATCATCTGGGTCGAACGGTAATTCTGTTCCAGGCGCACCAGTCGTGCGTTGGGGAAGTCCCGCTGGTACTGCTGGATGTTCTCGATCTTGGCGCCGCGCCAGCCGTAGATGGACTGGTCGTCATCACCCACCACGGTCAGTGGCACACGGTTGTTCGCAAGCACCTGCAACCAGGCATACTGAATCGTATTGGTATCCTGAAACTCGTCCACCAGAATGTGCTGGAACCGTTTCTGGTAATGGGCCAGCAGCTCGGGCCGGTGCAGCCAGAGTTCATGGGAACGCAGCAAGAGCTCGCCAAAATCCACCAAACCACCCAGCTGACAGAGCTTTTCGTACTGGCGATAGATCTTAAGCATGGTCGAGATGAAGTGATCACCCGGATTCTCCTGGATATGATCCGCCCGCAGGCCTTCATCCTTCTGGCTGTTAATGAACCACTGAGCCTGTTTCGGTGGCCAGCGGCTCTCATCAATCTGGTTTTCCCGCATCACCCGCTTGATCAGTCGCAACTGATCATCGCTGTCCAACACCTGGAAATTCTCCGGCAACCCGGCGTCCTGGTAGTGCGCGCGCAGCAGCCGGTGGGCAATGCCATGGAAAGTACCAAACCAGAGACCCCGGGCCGGAATGTCCATCATCTGCTCAATGCGATAACGCATTTCCCTGGCGGCCTTGTTGGTAAAGGTTACCGCCAGGATCCCGGTGGGTGGCACCCGGTCTACGGTCATCAACCACGCAATCCGATGCACCAGTACCCGCGTCTTGCCACTGCCGGCGCCCGCAAGCACCAAGAGGTGATCATTCTGGGCGGTTACGGCCTCACGCTGGGCGTCATTGAGAGGATCGATAATGTGGGAGACATCCATAGGGAAACGTTCGCTACTGGTTAAATAAACAGGAGTGGAAGTATAACAGGAGAAAAAACGGATTTCCGCGGGCTTGGGTGAGCCCTCTGACTTCTGGCGAGTCGCGCGCGAGCAGGCCCCTTTTCAGGACACGCTACGAGCACATCCATGTGCGCTTGGGTGTGGCCTTCCCTGGCCACACACAGTCCTGAAAAGGGGCCCGCTCTCGCACTTTTCCATGTATGAGAGAAAGCTTTTCTGTTAAAAGCCTCTGGGCACAGTCTGCGCTTCTACGAACTCAAACAGACCTTCCAGACCACCCTCGCGGCCAATGCCGGAGGCTTTCATGCCGCCAAACGGCGCTTCCGGCGTAGGACCAGTACCGGTGTTCCAGCCACAGTGTCCGAAACGCAGCCCCGCCGCAACACGCTGGGCGCGCTCGGCATCACCGGTGAACACGTAAGAGGCCAAGCCAAACTCGGTATCGTTACCGGCCTCAATCACCTCTTCCTCAGTGCGGAACAGTGCCATCGGCACCAGCGGGCCAAATGTTTCTTCCCGATAGCAGAACATATCGCTGGTCACATCGGTCACAACCGTTGGGGGAAAGAACAGGTCATTGCCAAGCTCTTCCGGCTTTTTACCCGCAACCAGCCCGGCGCCTTTTTCCAGTGCGTCTTCAAGGTGTCGTTTCACCTTGTCGAAGCCGGCCTTGTTAATCAGCGGCCCGAGATCAACACCACCGTTGATACCGTCACCGACGGTCATCTTGTTCACACGCTCGGCGAGTTTCTCGCCAAAGGCATCGGCCACTTTCTCGTGCACAAAGATCCGGTTGGCACAAACACAGGTCTGGCCACCTCCACGGAACTTGTTGGCAATCAGGTTATCCGCTGCGGCATCCAGGTCGGCATCATCAAAGACGATGAACGGCGCATTGCCACCCAGTTCCAGGGCCAGCTTCTTGACCTGCTCGGCGGTATCCTGAATCAGCTTGCGACCAACCTCGGTGGAGCCGGTAAAGCTCAGCATGGGCACGTCCGGACTCTCGCACAGGACCTTGCCAATCACGCTGGCCTTACCCATCACCAGATTGACCATGCCGTCCGGCATGTCGGTGTGCTTGTCCATCAGACTGAACAGGGCGACCATCGTCAGCGGGGTTTCGCTGGCCGGTTTAATCACCGACGGACAACCAGCAGCAAGCGCGGCCGAAAGCTTCTTGGCAATCATGCCGATCGGGAAGTTCCAGGGGGTAATCAGGCCGGTAACACCAACCGGGCGATAATGAACCGTCCAGGTGCAGTCCTTGGGCTTTTCCGGAATCGTGTGGGCATCCAGTGCCTGAATATGCTTGGAGCAGTAATCGAAGAAGCCGGCGGCGTAATCAACCTCACCCTGGGCCTCCTGCAACGGCTTGCCGTGCTCCATACACAGGATCCGCCCTACTTCTTCCTTGTTTGCCTTGAGGGCATCGCGAATATCTTCCAGCCACTTCCTGCGGGTCTCAATGGAATACGGACTGGTCAGTCGAAGCGCCGACTTGCCGGCAGCAACCGCCGCCTTTACCTCGTCCTCAGACATGGAGGCCGCCTGCGCGATCACCTCACCCGTGGCCGGGTTGTAGACATCGAAGGTGTTGCCCTGTGCATTATCAGTCCAGCGACCGCCGATGTAGCCGGTCAGCTTTTCCAGCAGTGGTGACTCGATCATCTCGGCTCCTCTTCTGTAAGTAGCTCTATCCCTGCCGGGACAGTGTTGCGTCAGTTGAATATGTCTTCCATAGTGGATGCTGAATCTCTGGCTGTAAAGTCAATCGCGAGGCTTTTGAACATCCTCCGACTGCGCCTATACTCGGAGCATCAAAAACCAAAGAGGTCGGATAATGAAAGCGTTTTTCCATCCCGCTCAGGATCAGCATATTCCCAAGACCTACTTCACCCGGGGTCAGATGCGCCAGCCGCAAGAAATACCTGACCGTACCGGTCAGATGCTGGAAGGTTTGAAGGAAATGGGGGTATCCATTCTGCAGCCATCTGATCAGGGCGCCGCTCCGATCTCAAAGGTGCACGACCTGGGCTACCTCCGCTTCCTGGAATCGGCCCATCGGCGCTGGATGAAAATGGGTGACTGGGGCGAAGAGGTCATTTCAAATATCTTTGTCCGGTCCCCCAATCACCTGACGGGTATTCTGGCCGAGGCCGCCCGTTATCAGGCTGATGGCAGCTGCCCGATAGGCGAACACACCTGGCATGCAGCCTACTGGTCAGCACAGTCTGCCCTGGGCGCAGCCGACGCACTTATTGCCGGAGACCGCACTTCCTACGCCGTTTGTCGTCCCCCGGGCCACCACGCCAGGAAGGATGCGGCGGGCGGTTTCTGTTACCTGAACAACGCCGCCATTGCCGCGGAGCATATGAAGAGCCGATTCCCCCGGATTGCCATCCTCGACCCGGACATGCACCACGGCCAGGGCATCCAGGAAATCTTCTACGATCGCAGCGATGTGCTTTACGTATCGATTCATGGCGATCCAACGAATTTTTACCCGGTTGTTTCCGGTTACGAAAACGAACGGGGTGAAGGAGAAGGCTTCGGTTACAACATCAACCTGCCGATGCCCCATGGCTCGTCCGAAGACGATTTTTTCGAAAAACTGGACGAGGCCCTGGCCGCCATCAAACTGTATCAGCCGGATGCCCTGATCCTAACGCTTGGTTTCGACATCTACAAAAACGACCCGCAGGCCAAAGTGTCGGTATCTACGGAGGGCTTCTGCCGGTTAAGCACGCACATCCGCCAGCTTGGCTTACCGACGCTGATCGTGCAGGAAGGTGGCTATGACCTGGACGCCCTCAGTGAAAACGTCCAGCAATTCTTCAAGGGACTGGCTGGTTAAGCAATCAGGAGGCGGGTGCGTAAACCTTGATGTTTTCGTGCCCTTCCGCCTTCAGGTGCCCCGCATGCATACGGCTCATGGAGCCGCGATCACAATAAAGCAGGTACTGGCGATTGCCGGGCAACGACGGTATCTGCTGATTCAACTCATAAAACGGAATCTGAATCACCTCGTTATTGGTCAGCGTCAGCGGTGCATGCTCGCCCTCTGAGGGGTGACGCACATCGATGATAACGTCATCCACGCCCGGCGTTTGCACCAATTCAACCTCTTCCGGTGTTTTGATGGTTTCCAGAAGACGGTCTACCGGAGTCTCTTCCCGGGAGTCGATAGCATTGACCAGTGCCGCCGGATCCATCGCAGACTCATCCTCCTCCACCCGATGAAGCTTGGCCCGGGTCGCAGGTTTCTGGGAAATTACCCCGCAATACTCTGGCATGGTGCGGGCGTAGGCTTCGGTACCAATCTCCCGGGCGATACCAATGATGGTCTCCTTGTCCATGGAGATCAGCGGACGCAAAACCACTTCATCGCTGGCCCGGTCCACGACATTGATATTGGTCAGGGTCTGGCTCGATACCTGGGCGACCGCATCACCGGTGACCAGCCCTGCGACATTGTTCTTCTTGGCGATTTCGGCAGCTGCCTTAAGCATCTGACGTTTGAGGACCACTCCCCAGTGACGGTGATTCACCGACCCCATGATTTCAGAGATAACCCCGTCGAAGGGCACGGAAATAAACTTGGCACCGTGTGACGCACCGTAGCGGTCCCAGAGATAGTGGACTACCTGACGAACGCCAACCTCGTGGGCCGTGCCGCCCAGATTGAAAAACAGGAAATGACTCCGCAACCCTCTACGCATCATCAGGTAGGCAGCAACAGTGGAATCATAGCCACCGGAAATCAGTGTCATCACGTTTTCAACACTGCCCAGCGGGTAGCCACCAAGGCCACGATGCCTGCGATAGGCAATGTGAAAATGCTCATCCTGCACTTCGATCCGAACTCTCACCTGCGGCGACTTGAGATTAACACCGACGGCACCTGACGCCTGCATCAAGGCAGCCCCCGCCTTGCGTTCCACCTCAATGGACCGGAAGTTGTGGTCACCGTGGCGTCGGACACGAACCGCAAAGGTTTTGCCATTCAGTTGGTCGGCAAAAGCTTCCACTGCTTTTTCCGCAATATCGTCAATACTGACAAACGGGAACACGCCGATTTCCTGAATGGTGGAAATCCCCGGAATGCGCAGAAGTGCGTCAATAACAGAACCGGAGAGGCCGCGGTCGTCTGGAAACTCCACGTCCACCCTGTCCCAACTGCCGTGGACAACAATGTCGTGATCAAGACGCGCCAGCAGTTTGCGAATGTTCTGCCGCAGATGGCGCATCTGCTGGCGACGGACGGGCTTGCTCTTGATAGCAACTTCAGGAGCGGGACGAATAAGAAGTTTCATAGACCTGAATTTTGTCGGGTGGCGTAAAAAAAGGAAAGCACCTAGTGTACCTTCCTGACCCCTTGCTTCAAAATCAGGCATTGCCGAAACACCAGACCGACCTGCGTCATACGATCGTGGACACAGCCGGAAGACAGTCAGGAGCTCTATCGTTCATGCAAGAACCCACCATTAATGCCCTGGTATCACCAGAGGGGAGCCTGGAGATTCTCTCCAATCATGAAGTGAACCGTCTTAAGGACCGGAGTGAAGGCGGTCTTTACCGGTTGTTCCGCCAGTGTGCGCTCGCTGTCCTTAATACCGGGGTCGAAACCGACGACTGTAAAACACTCATGGAGTCACACGCAGACTTCGATGTACGCCTGGTCCCCCAGCCGCGGGGACTGAAACTGGAACTGATCAACGCCCCGGCCCATGCCTTCGTCGATGGCGAGATGCTTCGGGCCATTCGTGAACACCTTTTTTCAGTGTTGCGGGACATCATTTATTCCTACTCGATTCCGCAGACGGTTGCAGGTTTTCGTCGCGATAATCCGGAAGACCTGACCAACCTCGTGTTCCACATCCTGCGCAACGCCAGGGTACTGGAAGCCGGGCGTCAGCCGGACATGGTGGTGTGCTGGGGTGGACATTCCATCGGTCAGAATGAATACCAGTACAGCAAGGAAGTCGGGCATCAACTTGGCCTTCGGGCATTGAGCATTATTACAGGCTGTGGTCCTGGCGCCATGAAGGGACCCATGAAGGGAGCCACTATTGGCCACGCCAAGCAACGGGTCAGGAATGGTCGTTACATCGGGATTACCGAACCCGGGATCATCGGAGCCGAAGCGCCGAATCCGATCGTCAATGAGCTGGTGATCATGCCGGATATCGAGAAACGCCTGGAAGCGTTTATCCGCTGTGGTCATGGTGTGATCGTCTTCCCTGGTGGGGTCGGTACCGCCGAGGAAATCCTATACCTGCTGGGCATTCTGTTACACCCGGATAACGCGGATCTGCCATTCCCGGTGGTCTTTACCGGAGAAAGTGAGAACGCGGAATACTTCGAAATGATCGACAAGTTCATCCGCAATGCATTGGGTGACGAGGCCGCCAGAAAATACGAGATCATCATTGATGATCCGGTTCGGGTTGCTCAGACCATGAAGAACGGCATGCATGAAGTGGAAACCTTCCGCAGGGCCATGCAGGATGCCTATTACTTCAACTGGATGCTCAAGATCGATCCTATTTTCCAGCTTCCGTTTGAGCCGAACCACGACAACATGAGGGCACTGGAGCTGCATCGCGATCAGCCAGCGCACCTGATCGCCGCCAACCTACGCAAAGCGTTCAGCGGGATTGTTGCGGGCAATGTGAAGGAGAACGGAATACGCCAGGTTCAGGAAAAAGGTCCGTTCGAGATTGCCGGGGACCCGACACTGATCAAACCTCTGGAGGCAATGCTGGAGCAGTTCGTCGCCCAGAACCGGATGAAACTGCCCGGTTCATCAGCCTACCGCCCCAGCTATCGCATTGTGAGTTAAGTGGTACCCACCGCTTAACTCACTCTTATCAGGTCCGGCTTATTTGCCACCAGCCGGCAGGCTGGCGTAGTACGCCGCGAGGTTCGCAATGTCGGCGTCACTGAGCGCAGCCGCCTGACCCTGCATGACAGCTGCCTGGCCTCCGGTACGCTGCTTGTTCTTGTACGCGGTGATAGCCAGCTTCAGATATTGCTCATTCTGACCTGCCAGATTCGGATAGGTCGGAATCTGGGCAACACCATTCTGCCCATGGCAAGCGGCACAAACCGCAGCCTTGGCTTTGCCAGCTTCAACATCAGCAGCTGCTGCGACAGCAGGAACAACAGTACTGAGCGCAAAAATCCCTGCAACTGCGTAGTGTTTCAGATTCATCATCATAACCCTCTCATTTGTTTTAGAGTTTGCATTCCGGCAATTGAAGCCGGACAGTAAACTATATGATCTTATAGCACAGCCGCAGCAAACCCGAAATGTGATAGATCAATGCCTCTCGTTCGACGTTCGTCCTCTTTAAATACCGGAGGATTATGGGAAAGTACGAAGAACCCCATGGCCCAGATTATTCTATTAACGCCGGAGACTCTCTCAATGTCCATAGAGGCCCAGGAACTTGCCTGCCGGGAAGGCCATATCGGCCTGCTGACACTGAATTCCCCAGACAACCTGAATGCGCTTTCAGAGCAAATGATCGTAGACGCCCAGAGTGCGCTCGACCGTTGGGCCGACGATGACCGGATATGCCTGGTGGTGGTGCAAGGCAAAGGCGATCGGGCATTCTGTGCAGGCGGCGATATTCGAGAACTTTACCGTGCCATTAAAGGTAAAGAGCCTGCCGAAGCTCCCAGTCGAGTCTTTGCCCGTGAATATCGACTCGACTATACCCTCCACCGTTTTCCCAAACCGGTCGTGGGAATTGCCCACGGCGTGGTGATGGGGGGCGGCCTCGGACTGTTCTCCGCTTGCCGGTACCGTCTGGCTACGCCGGATATAACCCTGGCAATGCCGGAAATCTCGATTGGCCTGTTTCCCGATGTCGGCGCCAGCTGGTTCCTTAACCGGCTGCCGGGGCGCATCGGCCTGTTCATGGGACTCACAGGTGCCCGCCTGAATATTACCGACACGATTCGGATTAGTTTGGCAGACATGGTGTTGCTGCCCGAGGACAGAGAGCCCCTCCTCGCTCAAATGCAGGAGCAGCGCTGGACAGGGAAACCTGCGGCCGATGACAACCGCCTGTTCAGAATGCTGACACAGATGCATGCTCCTGATTACCGCGCGCTTAAGCGCAGCAACCTGGAACGTCATGAACAAGACATTGCCCGGCTTTGTGCCGGTGACGAGTTGCCGGAAATTGTCGATCAGTTACTCTCTGCGGAGATTGACAGTGAGTGGTGGAATGCGGGCATGAACAACCTCAGGTATGGATGCCCGGTATCCGCCTGGCTGATCTGGACGCAGTTGAAGAAAGCTCAGCAGATGTCGCTCAAAGACGTTTTCCGTATGGAGCTTGCCATGGTGACGGAATGCACGCGTCGACCGGATCTGCCCGAAGGCATCCGGGCTTTGGCGGTGGACAAGGACCTCCACCCCAGGTGGTCATTCGAAAGCATCAGAGCAGTACCCATGGAGGTTGTGGAGGCACATTTCCAACCTGAATGGGACGATGAAACCGACCCGATGCAGTTGAGCTGATCCCTTACAACTCAGCCCCGGCCTGGACCAGCAGCATCTCGAGATCGCGATTGTTGTTGTTCCGGGCCAGATTCAGCGCGGTTATGCCGTCACTGCCACGATAATTCACGTCTGCGCCTGCCGCCAGAAGCATCTCGGCGGTCAACAGATCACCACTGGCAACGATCTTCATCAGCAGCGACTCACCACCCTGACTGACATTGACATTGGCACCGGCGGCCAGCAGCACTTTAACCACAGAAAGATGACCGTTTTCAGCGGCACGCATAACCGGCGTATAGCCGTCTGAATCTGTGGCATTAACCCTCGCACCAGCCGACAACAGCAACTGAACGAGCCGGCGTTCGCCTTCCGAAGACGCCATCATCAGGGGCGTTCCACCGTCGGGGGTTGCCAGGTCGGGAGCTGCACCCTGTGACAGCAGATACCACGCTATCCGATCCTGACCTTCGACGACAGCGGCCATGAGCGGTGAGCCTTTTTCTGTGAGGGTATTGAGTGATTCACCGGCTTCCGCCAGGGCGATGACACGGTCCAGGTCACCCGACTCGGCCGCCTCCATGAGAGGGGTTCCGGCTCTGGTAGCAGTCCCGTGCTCGAGATTGGTTGGCTCCGCGTGAGAAGCACATCCTGCAACCCAGGGAAAAAACAGTGAAAAAACAATCAAAAAACAACGGGAAGACGAGCCGGTTCCCTTGGCCATAACAAACGATCTCTGTCAGATTGGATTGGCCTATTCTGCGCAGTGGATGATCAGAATTAAATCGAGCGGTTCACAACTCAGGGCCGTTTTGCAGAAGTTGACCTGTCAGTCTGCGCAAGCGATCCTCACCATCCCGCTGACCACGACACAATCCTTTGACCTGCATCTCTGACCAGCTCTGCTGCTGAAGGACGGCGCAACACCAGAGCGCTGCATGATCCTGCTTCATCAGCCAGTCCATGACCCCTTTCGTCATACTGACGTTTCGCAGAACCGGAAGGCTCAGCAAAAAGCCCCGGTGTCCGCAGGCAAAGCTGTTCAGGTCTCGCCGGTCATCGTCATTCGCCGATCGTGAAGCAGGCAAATCGGCGGTCAGTTCCGCCAGCAAGTGCGGCTCAAGCGATGGCCAGGCAAGGGGAATAAGCGTCAACCAGTGGCCCGCCAGCCGATGCCGCAAACGTTTGACCAGATCAGCACCCGCGGGACTCCGCCCCTGCAGCATCTGCAGGGGATACTCACCACTGGTTGCCTCTTGCTGGAGACCTACTCGCACAAGCTCCAGACCACATGACTGCCAAAAGGCCAGCAAATCGCTACTGCCTCCATAACTGGTGCCCAGTGTGTCCAGCTCTTCCGCTTCCACAAAGTCGCTTGCCGCCGCAACGAGTCGCCGACCGATGCCCAGCCTGCGGGCACCATCTGCCACAGCGATCCGGACTACCCGCAGGCAACGCTGACTCGCGGCTCCGGGAAAGCCACTGTGAGTAGCCAGAGACTGGGGCAGCAGATGCCCACGGATTCGCCTCTTGCCCAGGGTTACCTGCTCGGCGATTTCAGGCACCAGGCCACCTTCAACGGCGCCCCACAGAATGCCCACAACTCTGTCGCCAATACGCGCCTGCCAGCTCCTTGCAGCCGGGTCATCCATCCATTGGCGGAGATCGGCCGGGGTAGTCCGGTAATGCGCATCCACCAGTAAGCCAAAGGCTTCGGACAATTCAGAATCGGACGCCCCGGAAGGGTTCCAGGGCTCAATGGTCAATGCACCGGAATCAGTGGAAATAGCATCCGGTTCACCACTATCTGCCGCCAGCAGAAACAGGCGAGAGACCAGGCTCTCCAATGGATCACCCGGGGCCCAACGAACCGGCTCAGTCAAAATCAGGCTTTGCCAATGGGGCGTTTCGCGATCCAGCACCCGACGGAAACGGATCGCAAACCCCCGACCCGCCCCCTCGTACCCGTGAACGGTCGAGGCAAAGGCGACCCTGGGCCAGCCCAGAAGCACCTGCTTCAACAGGGGGGCCGGTATCGCCGCGGCTTCATCGACCATAACCACTTCGGCTTCGGGCTTTTCGGCCAGAAGCTCTCGAACTGGCAGGAAACGCAGACATCCACCGGTGCCGGTTTCAAGAGCATCAGTGTCCGTTTTCAGCAGCTCGGCTCCCAGCGTATTGCGGGCATGGCTGAACAGGGTTTCCACGTTCTCCCGCGCGGGGGCGGTCACCAGCACCTGCCGGCGCCCTTGCCTGAGCAATTCCGCTGCAGCCATTCCCAACGCCGCCGACTTGCCTCGACCACGGTCTGCTGTCACGACCAGGGGGCGGCGACGGCGACCCAGGCCAAAATGCACAAGTCGCTTAACCAGGTCATCCTGCGCTTGCGTCGCCTTCACGGAAAAGTCCGCAAGGGGGGCGGAAACATCGGGCAGCTCAGGGTGAGGGTTGGCGGCGATATTGATGCGGATGACTCGTGCATCCGCATCAAGGATGTGCGCCATGCGGCCAGCAAATGGGTGATCAGTGCTCTGATCCAGCCCCGTTCTGGCATAATCCGGATCTTCGAACCGACGCCATCCGGCAAGCGGCGGCATCAGCCAGAACAACAAACCACCGGCTTTCAGCGTTCCGGCAAGCGCGGCAAAGCCATCCGGCGGATTGCCCTGCCAGCCATCCCAGATCACCACCGAGGATTCACGGCCCAGCCATTGCCGGACGTGTTTGGGCGCTAGCGTTACCAGTGCTCCACTCGGGCAATCTGATTCGGGACCGGTCCAGACACCGGGCTCGAGTGTCAGTGCGGGCAACAGGGTTTTCAGCCACGTCAGTGATTCGGTGCGATCACCCCCAACCAACACCAGGCGCCGCTCACCCCGTCGCGCCAGCTTGACCTGGAACGACCGCCAGGATTCAAGATCCTCGGCAGTGGGCCCGCCCGCGGTCATTAACTGAGGTCCACCGAATGGCGTTTCAGGTCATTCAGGTCGCACATTTCCAGCGTTGCCTGATGGGTTGCCCGAAGGCGAACTCGCGGCGCCGAGCCCGCATCGAAGGCTTCCTGCCAGCGCGCCGCACAGAGGCACCAGCTATCCCCGGCCTTCAGGCCCGGGAAACCGAAATCCGGCCTGGGGGTGCTGAGGTCATTGCCCTGGTTCCTGGAAAACTCTAGAAACTCATCAGTGACCACGGCACACACCGTATGGAAACCAGGATCATCGGGCCCGGTATTGCAGCAGCCGTCCCGGTAGAATCCGGTCTTGGGGTCGGTGCCGCAGGTTTCGAGTATTTCACCCAGTACGTTGACGGATTCAGATATCTGCATAATTTCGTCCTCTACTCCAAGAGTTAGCAGCCTTTTGGTTGGGCTTTCCAAAACTGTGCGGAGCCATGGATGGCGAAGCTCAAGCGTCACATGGACGTGCTTGAGCGGGTTTTGGAAAGCCCAACCAAAAGGCTGCGGCCACCCCGGGAATGGTAGTCCTGTGACTTTAAATAACTTTTCAATTATGCGGGACAGGTACCCGCACTGCCAGTTGGCCAGTACAATACGCGCTATGCCAACCAAACCCCAACATCACGCCGAATTCGATCTGCCGGATTTCCTCACCGACGAGCAACGGGCCATCATCACGGCCGGTTACGAACACTCGGTAATCACCGCCGTGGCCGGCAGTGGCAAAACGTCTACTCTGGCCTGGCGAATTCGCTATCTGCTGCAGCAGGGACATGATCCCGACCGCATGCTGGTGCTGATGTTCAACCGCAGCGCGCGGGTGGATTTTGAGCGCAAACTGCATGAGGTGTGCAGCGAGAGCGGTTTGGCGCTGCCGGAAATCCGGACCTATCACGCCATGGGTCTTCGGCTCTATAAACGGTTCGTGCGGGAAGGCTACCTGCCCGGGTTTTCCGACAAGATTCTGACCGAGCAGGAAATTAGCTTTCAGGCCTGGCAACTGACCCGACGCCTGGCCCCGGAGGACCTCGCCGACGAAGTCCGTCGCAACAAGAAGGATTTTGTGGAGACCGCCACCGGCTTTATTGATCTGGTCAAAACCACTCTGTCGCCGGCGGAAATCATCTTCGAGGAACTGGGCTATGCAGACAAGCATCGTTATCTGATCGATCTGTTCCACAGTTTTGAGCAGTGGCGCAAGAGCCAGAGCCGGATCAGTTACGCCGACATGCTCTATGAACCGGTCATGGCGATTCATCAGAACCAGAGGCTGCAGCGCTTGGTGGGTAACAAGATGGACCTGATTCTGGTGGACGAATACCAGGACACCAACGAGGTCCAGCACCTGCTGTTGCGCTATGTCGCCGGCGACCGGGCGCGGGTGACCGTCGTGGGCGACCCGGATCAGACCATTTATGAGTTCCGGGGTGCCAAACCGGAGTTCATCCTCAAGCGTTTCAGCGATGAATTTGAAAGTCCCCTGGAGCAGACACTCAGCTATACCTTTCGCTATGGTCACCGGGTAGCCCTACTGGCCAATCATCTGATCTGCCACAACACCGGACGCAAGGATGTGCTGTGCCACTCCCATCCTTCCACGCCAGCGACGGACATCGTGCTGCACCGGGTGGATAATGACAGTGAGGCCATCGCCCGGATCCTCCAACAGACACCGGAGTCAGCGCTCAGCGGAACGGCCATTCTGGTAAGGGTCTGGAGCCAGAGTGTTCCCATTGAACTCAAATTGCTGGCCCGCGAGATCCCGTATCGCATTGATGCTGGTAAGGGTGCCCTGTTCAGCCGGGAGATTCAGGCAATTACCTCTCTGCTGATGGTGGTCACGGGCCGGCTGGCCAATCTTCCCGACGATGACCGTCTCGAGGTTGCCCGTCTCCTGTTGCGATTCCCACACGTGGGGCTGAAGGAACCGGAACTGGAGCAGCTGGCCCGTTTTCTGTCCGGTTTTTCCTCCGACTGGCATGATCGACTCCTGGCCATGGATTTCGATGCCCTCTCACCTATGGCCGCCCGCAAATTGCGGAAGCTGGGTGAGGTACTGGGTCAATTACGCGGTTACCAGGGCCCAGTCGCGGGTCTGATCAGCGTTTACGCAGAGCATACGGAGCTTTATGAAGGTATCCGGAGCCTGGCGCTGACCCACGAAAGTGCCGACGAACGCATCGACACCATTCACGGTTTTCGCCAGTACCTGAAAAGTCTGGACGTCAATCCCGAGGGTGCCCTGGACCACCTGAAAGCACTCAAACAACAGGCCGGCGAAAAACGCGAGGGCGGTGTGCTGCTCTCAACCATCCACCGCACCAAAGGCCTCGAATGGCCACGGGTGATTATCCCGGGCCTGCAGGAAAAGTACCTGCCCTACAGCCCGAAACCCCACGACGATGCCCGGGCCGTTCTTGAGAGTGAGCGACGCTTGCTTTATGTCGCAATGACCCGGACCCGGCAACAGCTGCACCTGGTCAGTCGCCCGGCAAGCAACCAGCCCCACCTGGATGGCGATCAGGGACCCAGCCGGTTTGTCGAGGAATGTTGTTTCCAACTGGCCAATGAATTCGGGGGCTGGCTTGATGAACGCATTCAGGAGCAGGGCCAGTCAATCCGGCTGGAGGCTCCGCTGACCCCGATCAGCCAACGTTACGCTGAGCGGGAGGGTGTAGTGCTGGATGGCCAGGCTGCCACCGTGACCGATTCGAACGACCCCCTGTGGTACCGGGAGCGTGTGAGTCACGCCATTTTTGGTGCAGGTAGCGTGGTAGCCGAAGACGAGGGATCGTTCGAGGTGCGTTTCGATAACGGGGACACCCTGAATTTCAGCAAAAAAAGCGCACACCTCTATTTCACGCCGCTGGCCTGAAGAGACTGATCTCAATAAGGCTGTGGCTGCGTACAATTCCTAATGTAACGATCTGTATCAATTTTTTGTTTTTTTTGGCTTACTGGCTTAAATTGCCGGCAATTAAGCGATTTCCAGAAAATAAGTTTCAACAAAGATAACCGAACAGGAGGTTCTGCATGAACATCATGCGTCCGTTTGCGATGGCCGCCATCGCTACCACACTGGCAACACCGGCAATGGCTGCTGATCGTCAGGAAACCATTTACATCAACCCGTTCGCAGCGTTCCAGCTGTTTGATGACAAGCGGGACCTGAGCGAAACCGGCACGTTTGGCGTGGGTTTAGAGTACCGCTTCAAGCCAAACTGGGCAGTGGAAGCCATGTACTCCCGGGCGGATGCTGACCGCAGATATGTTGCCGGCGAATCCGAATTCGAAGAGCTCCGCGTCGACGGTACCTATTATTTCGCTGGCCCCGAGGAAGCCTGGAATCCATACCTTTCTCTGGGTGCAGGCAATGCCGACTTTGGCACTGACCCAAGTGGTCCTCGTACCGCCGGCAGTAACCACGACGAAACCCGTGTAAACGTGGGCACCGGCTTCCGCTACAACATCAGCGACGCCGTTTCCCTGCGCGGTGATCTGCGTGAGTTCCATGGCATCGATGAAAGTACCTTCGACACTCAGGTGTCCCTGGGCGTTAGCGTTGCTTTCACCCGCACTGTGGCTGGACCAGCGCCTGCCGATAGTGACGGTGACGGCGTGCCTGACAGCCGTGATCAGTGCCCGGGCACTGCGGCCGGTGCAATGGTGGATAGCACCGGATGTGAACCTGATAGCGACATGGATGGTGTGGTCGACGCCCGAGATGCCTGTCCAAACACACCGAGTGGTGCCGACGTAGACAGCCGCGGCTGTGAACTTGACAGTGACAACGATGGCGTTGTGAACAGTGCAGACCAGTGCCCCGACACTACTGCAGGAGCTGAGGTTGATGCCAATGGTTGTGAGGGTGTCACCGAGACCATTCAAACCTTTGAAATCGAGGTTCAGTTCCCGACCAACAGTTCGGTGATTGGTAACAGCTTCGACAACGAAATCCGTCGCGTAGCCGACTTCATGAAAGCCAACCCGGAAACCATCGTTGAAATCGCTGGCCACTCCGATAGCCGTGGTGAAGCCGGTTACAACCAGTTCCTGTCGCAGCGTCGCGCCGAAGCCGTCGCCGCACGCCTGACCGGACCACTGGGCATTGATCCGGCCCGCGTAAACGCCGTAGGTTATGGTGAGGAGCAGCCGATTGCTTCCAACACTACTGCCAACGGCCGTGCCGCCAACCGTCGGGTTGAAGCTCGTATTCAGGTTCAGCTCTGATCCGTTGAGCGTGTCCTGAGCATGATCGGAAAGGCGCCCGCAGAGGGCGCCTTTTTTATTGGACCACTGATGAAACAGACGATCGCCATTCTTGTTCCGGCATTGCTGCTGACCATCAGCACTGCGCTGAAGTCCGAGGTGTTTCGTTGCGAGAACGAAAGCGGCATCATATTTTCGGATCAGCCTTGCGGCGAAAATCCGGAAACCATTAATATCCGCGACAACCGGATTGGAGGGAGCCTGGATCGAAACCTGCCGCAGCCAGCCCAAAGCCAGCCTGAGAATCAGGCTCGGGAAGAACAGGAAGAGGAAAACGGAACCTGCCGGTTTATCAACTCCACTGATCTGCGCCGCTACATCATCCGGGAACAGGTGGTCGCGGGCATGACCCGGGACAATGTTCGCCGCGCCTTCGGCAGCCCGCCAGAAACATACACCAGTCCGCAGGAAGTCTGGATTTACCAGACCCGCTACTATGGCGCGCTGTATGAACTCACTTATGTGTATTTCAGGGACGGCTGTGTGGAACGGGTGGAGTACCGGAAACCCTGACGGCATCAACCAGCAGATTTCTCGGCGTCAGCGACCGGTCACAGAACTGGCCCAACCTGACCCGGTAGCCCTGCTCTTCCAGAAAGACGGCGTAGTCCAGGACTATCCAGAGCTCCAGGGGCCGACGAAACAGATGACGGACCAGTTCATGACGCCGTACCTGTTGCAGGCGTCTGGCACCAAACGCAGACCAATGATTAAAATCCATGCCTGATGGCAACGTCAGTCCTTTCTTTTGCGCCGCCCACCGGCAGAAAGTTTCAAAGTCCCCATTAACCAGTCGAGGCGGATGGGACGGCACCGGAAGATATTCGTCGCACTTTCGCAGGTATCGCTGAAGTCCATCAAAGCCCAGACGCCACTGACTTACCAGGCGGTTCTGTTCCCGCACCCTGGCTGGAGCCGTAACCGTTTCCCGAACCGCCAGCCGGATATCATTTCGGGACAGCGCCAAGGCCCCGGCATAGCTCGCCGTGCGGCCAGAGATAAGCCGATAGGGTCCCTCTCCGGTCAGGTGGTAGCAACACGGGGAAATACTCAGGCGCGGCAACCCCAGCTTGCTACCGCGCTTAATCAACTGTCGATGCAGATCGCCACAGGCGTGCAACGCGACACCGTGTGTGTTCTCTGGCAGGACAAGATTATCTGCCATCACATCCTGGCAATGTAAGGAAACCGGATCACCATACCGGGCTGCCAACCGGTTACCATCGCTCACAAGCTCGGCATTCCATTCGTAACCCTCGACCGACTCCGGACAATGGGGCGCTAGCGTCCGAGACAGGTGGCCTTTACCACAGCACCAGTCCAGGACCGGTTGGCTCAGCGGCTGAACTGCTGCGGCAAACGCCCCGGACTGGAGCCGTTTTCGGCCGGGCATGTCAACCGCCTTCACCTCGGGCAGTGTCGCAGTCTCAATCTCCGTTTCAGACCGCGACAACTCCGGCAGGGCGACCAGATGCGCATACCTGCCTAACGCAGGTATATGCCGGCTCGCCAGCTCTGCCAGCTTTTCAGGGGCGTCCTCCAGAGCACGGCAATGAGCATCACTCAAATCAGCAACCATACCGGCCAGCTGTGGATACTGCAGGGTCCACTCAGGCTCCGGTTCCATAAACGGTGCAGGTTGCCAAAACGCTTGATGCTGCAACAGCCAGTCATTCAGCTGCTGCCAACGGTTGTAAAAAGTTTCGGCCGGATCGAACAGACTCGCTGCCGGAGGTAATGTCATGCAACTGGCCTTCGGGCTCGCTTAACCCAGGGTTCATGGAAATGTCGGGGCCGTCGTCGGTACCCTGCAACGCAAGTAACTACTCGCTGAAACGGCCTGGCCGGAACGCATCAAGGCAGACCGATGGCTCTTCTCCGTCTATGACCTGGGCGATCAGATCCGCACTTCCAGCAGAGAAGGTCCAGCCAAAGGTACCATGTCCGGTATTGAGGAACAGGTTGTCCCTGGGACCACGACCAATGATGGCCGGGCCATCCGGTGTCATCGGACGAAAGCCGGTCCAGGTTTCCGCGGAAGCAAGATCGGCGCAACCCGGGAACCGGGATTCCACCGATTTTCGTATAGTGGCCAGACGCTCCTCGGGGATGTTGCGGTTGAAGTCGGCGATTTCGACAAAACCGGTCGCGCGCAGCCGATTGCCAAGTCGCGTGGAGACCACTTTGTAGTTGTCGTCATGGATGGTCGATACCGGAGCATGGTCCGGATTCTTCAGCGGCACCGTGATGCTGTAGCCCTTGACCGGGTATATTGGCAGCGTCATACCCAGTGGACGCACGAGATAATCGGACCAGCAGCCGGCACTGACAACAAAGGCGTCGGCCTCCAGGGTTTCACGGTTTCCCCCCTCGGTGGTCAGGGCAATCGCATTTACCCGTTGATCATCGGCAATCAGGTTTTCCACCTCGACGTTATATCGGAAGCTGACGCCATTCTCTTCGCAGACGCGGGCCAGCTCCCTCGCGAAAAGGTGGCAATCGCCGGTGCCATCTGTGTCGTAACTCAGGGCACCATATAGCGGGCCATTTCCCACCATGCCGGGCTCCAACTCGCGCACCTGATCTGGCGTAAGCAGCCGGGACGGGATACCCAGTTCATCAAGGAGCTGGTGGACCCCGCGGTAGCCTTCCAGCGCCTCCGGTGTGCTGGCCAGTTGGAGCAGGCCTTTGTGATCACCATCGAATGACAACTTGAGCGCCTTCTCCAGCCCCAGGAAGCATTCGCGACTATGACTGCCAAGACGCAGCATGGCTCTCCGGTTGAGGCCAAACAGGCCCGGCGACCAGGCATAGCGCAAGGTCGAGAACATGAATTTCACCGCTTCCACCGACGGTGGTATCCGCATTTTCAGGGGGCCGTCCTGTTTCAGTAACCAGGGCAGTGCCTTGAGCACCATTCCCGGGTCTGCCCAGGGATAAACCACACCATAAGAGCGCTGGGCCGCATTGCCCTTGCTGGTTTCATTACCGGCAATGCCGTGACGCTCCAGTACGGTTACATCATGGCCCCGGCGATTCAGTTCATACGCAGTGGTTACCCCGACTACGCCCCCACCCACTACTACAATGCGCATATGCGCCTCCGTGTGTTGCTCTATTTCACGCCGCTCTCAGCCAGCAGTCGACGATATGCATCCAGTACGGCCTTATCCTCTTTCGGGTACTCCGGGGCAAGATGTTTCAGCTGTTGGGCCACAATAGCCGAAACAATAGCGCGAGCCTGGGGTTTACTGTCTCCCGGTACAATAAACCAGGGCGCCTCTTCCGTATGAGTCTGTGCCAGCGCTTCCTCGGCAAAGGCTGCATATTGCTGGCGTCTTTCCCAGCCATCAATATCGGATTTATCGAATTTCCAGCGCTTACGGGGCTTGTCCAACCGTTTCAGCAAGCGCCTGCGATGCTCATCTTCCGAGAGGTTGAGCCAGATTTTAAGCAGGGTCGTGCCCTCCTCAACCAGGTGCTTCTCAAAGTCCCGGATCGCTCGATAACGGTTTGGCCAGTTGTAGCTGTCGGCAGCGTGAACAGGCCAGACCCTCTCACCGATGACGGCTTCATGGTGGCTCCGGTTAAACGCCACCATTTGGCCAAAGCCCGGAAGCAACGGAGTGACACGCCAAAGGAAGTCGTGCCGGGCTTCCGCCCCCTGTGGCCGACCGAAAGACCAGGCATGAAAACCGGCGGGATCGGCGTAGGTTGCCAGAGTCCGGATCAAGCTGTCTTTCCCGCTGGTATCCGGACCATGGATCACCAGCAGCAAGGCCCGGCGGCCATTCGCCCAGAGCC
Source organism: Marinobacter sediminum (assembly GCF_023657445.1). NCBI lineage: Bacteria > Pseudomonadati > Pseudomonadota > Gammaproteobacteria > Pseudomonadales > Marinobacteraceae > Marinobacter > Marinobacter sediminum. The sequence goes on from NZ_JAGTWY010000001.1 coordinate 2,954,133, forward strand.
TTCTCTGATACTCACCAATCTCCTCAAGACTCGTTTCCAGCGCCGGTAACTTATCGTCGTCCAGCACACTCGGATAATCCTTGAACCGGGGTTTACCGGGCACAAAGAACCAGCTCTCTGCAAACTCCGATGAAGGCATTAACGAAACTCCCTATGGACATAATATGGGTCAACAATCGTACAAGCTGATAAACTGGCACACTTTAAATTCTCAGAATAGCAGCAGACCAGTCGCTGCGATGGAGCTAAATCCACGGCAATGAGCAAAAAACGTCGCGAAATTCCCGTCTTCGATCACCCGATCATTGAAACCCACTGCCACCTGGACTATCTCAAGGATCGCGAGCTGAAGGAAACTCTTGAGCAGAGCCAGCGGGTGAACATCGAAAAACTGATCACCATTGCAGTGTCGCCAGACAACCTCGGCCGCGTGCGCGAATTGAGCCAGATTGCACCCTGGGTCTATGGCACACAGGGCATTCACCCCCATGAAGCGGAAAGCTACTCGGATGCGGTCGAGGAAGAAATCCGGGGCCATGCGCTAGACGAAAAAATTGTTGCTGTTGGTGAAATCGGCCTGGATTACTTTTATGACAATGCGGACCAGGGCGTGCAGCGGGAGGTATTCCGCCGCCAACTGCAGATTGCCTGTGACACTGACCGCCCTGTGGTTATTCACAGCCGGGACGCAGACGAGGACACCATTGCTATCCTCAAGGAATTCGAGAACACCCTGGGCCGCAGAGGCGTGATCCACAGCTTCACCTCAGGCCCCGGGCTCGCACAGTATGCGCTGGACCAGGGCTGGTGCCTTGGCTTTAACGGTATTACCACCTTCAACAAGGCCGAAAACGTCCGGGATATTGTGCGGATGGCGTCCATTGAGCAGATCCTTCTGGAGACTGACTCTCCGTTTCTCACTCCGGTACCTTACCGGGGCCGAGAAAATGCGCCCTTCTATCTGCCCTTTGTGGCGGAAAAAATTGCCGAGGTAAAGGAACTGCCCCTGGAAGAAGTACTGAGCAAAACCTATAAAAACAGCTTACGAACGTTCTTCCCCGGACAATGATCAAGCGCATCCCCGTTTCGGCGCTGAAGGTAGGTATGTACATTACCGACCTCAACAATGACTGGATCCCCCACAACACCCAACGTAAACAAGGGGTGATCAAAAAAGACGAAACCATTGAAAAGATTCGCCGGATGGGGGTGACGTCCGTTTACATCGACGCTTCAAAAGGACTGGATACCCAGGATTCCGAGACCGCCGCCGAAGTCGATCGCCGCAACGAAGCAGCCCTGCAAAATGCAGGGGAGCAAGCTCCGGGGCTTAGACCCCACGTGCCGGTGGCCGAAGAAATGGTTATGGCACAGAAGATTCATAGCCAGGCTCAGGGCCTGGTGGGCGAGTTCATGAACAACGTCAAAATTGGCGCTGCCATTGACATAGCGCCGATCCACCAGCTTGCCAACGAACTTCAGAATTCGGTCCTGCGCAATGCAAATGCCCTGAGCTGCCTGGGCCGTATCCGGGAAAAAGACAATTACCTGATGGAGCACTCGGTCAATCTCAGCGTGCTGATGTCCCTGTTTGGTAATTACCGCTCGCTGCCAGCCGATGCTCTGCATCAGACCATTGTTGGTGCCCTGCTACATGACCTGGGCAAAATCCTGACGCCCGATGAAGTCCTGCACAAGCCGGGCCGGCTCTCTGCCGAAGAATTCGAGATTATGAAACTGCATGCCCGTCACTCACGGGAAATTCTGGCCACAACCGAAGGCATTGGCGAGCTGACAGTGATCACGGCCGCACAGCACCATGAGCGACTGGATGGGAGTGGCTACCCCGAAGGCCTCAAGGGCGACGACATTTCCGTTTACGGCCGCATGGTGGCCATTACCGATGTGTATGACGCCATCACCGCCGACCGTGTCTACCACAAGGGCATGACGCCTACCCAGGGGCTGAAGAAATTGCTGGAATGGAGCGGCGACCATCTTGATCCTTCGCTGGTTAAACAGTTCATCCGATGTATCGGCCTATACCCGGTTGGATCCCTGGTACTTCTGGAAAGCGGGAGACTGGGCGCTGTCGTGGAAGCCAACGAGCTGGACCAGCGCTTACCGGTGGTGCGGGTGATGTATCACACCAAATTCCGGATGCCTATTACCGTAGACACCATTGATCTGTCCAGGCCGGACACCCAGGACCGCATCCTTCGGTCGGTCGATCCTGATGAGTACAGGATTGATATCCGCAAATTCATGACCTGAGTGCCAGCGGCTCCGGCCAAGCATCTGCCAAGCTCTCAATCAATATTTTCCAGGGATTTCCATCAGCTATGATCGCATCCATATTCCAGATCATCGGCGGACTGGCAACGGAATTGCTCGACCGCTCCGATCAGGAGTCCTCATCAGAGAACCGGCAATAGCGGTTCTTGCCCTGCTGCTTGGCTCGATACATGGCCTGGTCCGCCTGACGTAATAGCTGATCGCCATCCAGCTCCCTATCCATCGAGAACAGTGTATAGCCAATACTGGCCGAGACCTCGACACTATGGTCTGCCACCCAGGCAGGTTCAGATACCATCACCAGCAGTCGGGACAGCAGGCTTTCGAGCGCCGCCTCATCCAGCACATTGACAATAATGGCGGAGAATTCATCGCCACCGATGCGAGCCAACGTATCCTCTTCCCTCAAAACCGATCGCATTCGTGATGCGACCTCCACCAGCAACTGATCGCCCGCGTCATGGCCAAAAGCATCGTTGACCGGCTTGAACTCATCCAGATCAATGTAAGCAACAGCCAGCATGTAGTCCTGCCTCCGAGCCTGCGCCATCGACTGATGCAGCCTGTCAGCGAAAAGTACCCGATTTGGAAGACCGGTCAGCGCATCATAGTGAGCCAGGGTATGAAGCTTCTGCTCCTGTTCTTTTATGCGGGTAATATCGTTAAAAATACCGACAAAATGAGTAATGTCAGCGCGTTCATCCCGAACCCCACTAATAGTCAGCGTCAAGACAAAGGCATCACCATTACCCCGTCTGGTAGAAAACTCTCCGGACCAGAACCCGTGTTTTCTTGCGCTATGGAAAACACCGCTTCCCTCATCCATCGGCAACGGCGGAAGGCGGCCAATCGTTTGGCTTCGCGACTTTCCGGTGATTGCTACGTAGGCGTCGTTTACATCCACCACAACCCCATGGCTGTCCGTGATAAAAATCGCTTCCCGGGCATAGTCAAATACACTGGCGGCAAGCCGCTGTTTTTGTTCCGCCTGCTTGCGCGCGGTGACGTCATACCAGGAGCAAAGAAAAATAGGCTCCCGTTCGCCCTTTTCATGAATCGGGGCGATCGTCATATCCACCCAGACCTTCGAACCATCAGACCGGCGAAACACCCATTCGCCCTGGTCTACTCCACCATGAACCGCCTGAGCCAGAATGCCATCCATCTTCTGACGCGAGAGTCGCCCATCCGGCTGGAACTCAGGCGAAAAAGTCGCAACATCCTTACCCAGAAGGGACTCCCGTGCAGTAAAGCGGAGCAGCTCCACTGCCGCACGATTGGTATCGACAAATACGCCGCCCTGAATAATCAGCATAGGTTGTGGCCAGCCAAGAATCAGACGCCTTAAACGCCTTTGCTCGGCAGAAAGCTGTCTTTTCTTTTTTCCCAGCCACAGGGAGCTGGCGATCAGCAGAATCACCAGCATGAAAATGGTAAAGACCCAAAGGCGGTATTGGTGCAGAACATCTACCCAGGTTACCTTCGGCACTGCATCATAGGGTGCAACACGAAGTTTCCTGGCCAGATATTCCACCGCCTGATAGTCCGCAGGCGGTGAAAAACCGGCAATACCGGCTGAAACTGCGGCCGGATCCTCAGCCTCCAGCGCAAACAGTGCCGACGCAACCCGGCGCACGATACGGCCATCCACATGCGGAAGTGCCACCAGTGGCCATTCCGGATACAGACGGGTGGACACCCTGAAGGGGAAGCCGGCCAGATCCTGCTCATTTATCACCCGTATCTGGTCAATCAGACCCGGATCCGCCACTGACATCTGTTCAATGATGCTGGTTCTGACAAACCCCACGTCTGCGTCACCTGACAAAGTCGCACGGATAACCCGATCGTGGTTACTCAGGAACTTGATACGATTGCTACGGCGCACATCGACTCCAGCTTCCATCAGCTCCAGCGCCTGGGTCTGATAGCCACCGAGGAAATGCAAGCCGGGCGATGCAACGTTTTTGCCTTTAATGTCGGCAAGGCCGTTAATGTCGTTCCGCCCGGCGGCGGTAATAATGACACCTCCCAGGCTCGACGTTGTGGAAGTCCCCCAGCTCCTCACCAGAGTAGCCAGAACTCCGGTCAGACTTCTCTCGCTGCGAATAACCAGGAAATGGCTGGGATTGGTCAGGAAGAAATCCAGCCGGTTAGCAGCGAGCGCGCGGCTCATGTCCTCTTGCGAGAGAATCTGCAACTCAACCTCCTGGCCTGCCTGTTCTGACAAATAGTCAGCTAGAGGTTGATAGCGTTCGCGCATGATATCACCCGGGCGATAGGCGAAGACGCCGAAAGTCAGAACGTCTTCGGCAACAGCAATAGAGGGTGCAAGAAGTGCCCCTAGCAGGAGAGGAATCAACACCAACCGGACAAGAAACACTCTCAAGACAGGCTCCGGGGCAAGAACGAAGGATCACAAAGGCGGCCAGGGTCTGGCAGTTCGGAGAGCATCCCTTCGACAACCATCATCCGGGCAAGAGCGAACGCGATGGTTTCGACTCTACCCGAAGCCGCCAGGTAGCGCTGATTGGCCGTGAGGTCCGGGAACATAACGCTGGCCATTGCGCGTTCAACCGCAGAGTGCGAGGTATCCTGCCGGCTGGCAACCCGGTAAATCGAGTCATGCCAGCTACGCACCAGGTGCCTCATTCCGGCAAAATGAGCCTCCAGCAGGTCCCTGACCGCATCCGAATTGTTATCCGCCATTGCCCTGGTGACCACCAGAACATCAAAGATGGTCTCGGGCAGATCACTACTGTCAAAAAGCCTGTTACCGCCCAGGTTCTCCAGTTTTGATGCAGTTGGTTCGTAACAGACGGAGGCGTCGATGTCACCACGCCGCCAGGCGTCCAGGTGCTCACTGACCGGCAGGCCCACTTCGATGATGTCACCACGGCTGAGGCCTGCACGCTCCAGAATGTTAACCAGCATGACCCCCGAAACGCCGGACAGCTCAACAGCAATCCGCCTGCCCCTGAGCTCAGACAACTCCTGAATGAAAGGCTGAACCATGATCACATCAGCACCTGCGGATACGTCCGTCACGCCAACCACAACCACATCTTTACCGGCATCCTGAACTCTCAGAGCCTCGTCCAGGGTGAGTGCCGCCCCATCGAGAGTTCCATTTATCAAGCCCGCCATTGAGTCGTCGGCCGCAGCACCCTTGACCAGGCTGACCGACTCGGTGAGCCAGCCGAAATCCTCGGCCAGGTAAAGCGGTTCATAGCCTATCCAGGGATGAACTCCAAAATGGATAGGTTGGGCACGGTCACATCCTGTGAGACCAGCAACAGCCATGCCAGCGGCAATCGATAATCGGAGGAAAGAGCGGCGATACATCTGAGTTCCTGGCACAACCAAGGTTAACGTTTGTTAATTTCGCTGATTCTAGTGTATGCCAGAGTACCGGTAAAACCGAAGCTTACCTTGCATCGGGCCTGATATTACCCAAGTGACAAGAACACCCCCATCAAAACCGGCGACAGAAACGACAGCAAAAAGCCCGAGGCAATCGCGACCGGAACACACGACAGTCCGCCACTGCTGCGAATGACAGGCAGGGTAAAATCCATAGCTGTTGCACCACCATAGCCAATAGCCATGGCCGGGCGGGCGGCAATCAATAACGGAATAATCGCCAGCGCGATGATTTCCCTCAGCACGTCATTCAAGAAGGCAACGCCACCCCAGGCAGGCCCCAGTGCATCTCCGATAACGATCCCTGACAGCGAATACCAACCAAAGCCGGAAGCCAGTGCGAGTACATCGTGCCAGGGTAGCGCCAGTACGGGTATCAGCAGGGCGCCGGCAACAAGCGAGCTGAACGTCAAGGCCAGAGCGATCCCCAGACCCTGGCGGTTCATCAGCAGTTTGCGCAAGGAAAGACCGGCATTACGAAGCTGAAGACCGATAAGAAACAATAAAAGCATCAGGGACCAGGTAGCGACCTGTTCGGCCATGGGTAACGGCGGAAGCATGTAATAACCCGCCAGCAATCCTGCCAGAACCGCCAGCATGGGCTTAAGTCCTGCCAGAAACAGACGGCGATACCCCGGACTTCCAGCAGTCTGGCCTTCCTCCGTGGCCATGGGCTTATACCGGTGGAGCAACCACAACCCTGTCATGTTGGCACCAAACAACACCCCCACAAGAGCCAATACCTGCGCTGCCATACCGCCGAGCTGGCTGGCGAGCCCTTCCATCTGACCCAGCCCCAGGCCCAGCAAGGCAAGGATGAAGTAAACAAGCGCTTCTACGGTGTAATGAATACTCGTCATCAGACGACGGTTCTGCAGCGGCAAGGCAAACCCCATAAACAATGGGGCAAGAATGAACAATGCTCCGGTCAGCATAATGTCCTCAACAATTGGAGACGGGAAATCAGACGAGGGGTTCGAACTGCTCGGGATCCAGTATTTTTTGACGGGCACCTGTCGCGGGCTTGGTGCTTATAGAGCGGGCCAGACGCTGGGCGGTCACTGACCAGACCACATGGTCCGACGGGCATGGTTCATAACCATTGCCCATCAGGGCACCTGCGGTGCTCCTCAGGATTGACTCCGCCCGGGCCAGTGTTTTCCAGGGTCCCTGACAGTGCTGGCGTTCCGGTTGGCCATGATCAGGCCCCGTCAGGGCAACCAGTGCCCAGGTGTCCTCACCAACAGGTTTGATAAAAAGTTCCAGGCGGTAATCACCCCGAACCATTACCAGCGCCTTGAAGGGTCCGCGACCATGAAAATAATGCAGTTTCACGGCCGAGCCGCCTCACAATCAGTGGAGTACATGACCTGAACGATCCTGAACCAAAACCCAGGGAGCAATCACCACGGCCCATAACTCAGCGTTACGGTCATACCAGTCCTGTGCAATCTCGGGAGCAATATCGCCGACCTTGCTTTGCTGCATCCACTGGTCAAAGCGCTCTTTATTATCGGCTGCCAGCTCCGTCGCTACCTCCAGCAAATCAAGCTCAGGCGCAACCCGAACCACCTGCCCCCTGGCGAAATAGGTTTGCAGATCGTGCCAGTGAATGCGAGAAGTTTCCAGATTAAGCTTTTCTTTCAGCTCATCCCGGGAAGGTACAGACGACATGATGGGGCCTCAAAAAATCCTGGTAGAACGTTTCGCACAGATTAACCGAATCACGGGTAGTGACACCAGCACATCCCGGGATAAGAGTATCACTCTGAGCGGCTGGCCGGCTCCAAAGCATGCCAGATTTCCCGGATCTGATCCGACAGCTCCATCGGATCAAAGGGGTTGGGTATGACGGCTGCGGCATCCTGTGACAGGTAGCCATCGACTTCCTCGGGCTGCACCTTGGCCGTCATGAAAACGGCAGGCGTCCTTGCGAATTCCGGATACTGCCGAATTGCCTCAAGGGGTGAGGGCCCATCCATCCCCGGGGCAGGGTTACTCGACGCCAGCACCGAGTAGCAGGCAAAATACCGGCATCGGCTTCCGGGTGATACACCCTGAAAATGATGTGTGAAACCCGGCAGGCCAGGGCCTGCCGGGGATGGTCATCACGCCGACTTGAGCATCTCCCGCACAACATAGTGCAAGATGCCGCCATGCTTGAAGTATACCGCCTCATTGGCGGTATCGATGCGAGACTTCAACTCACAACTCTCGGTTGATCCGTCCTTGTATTTCACCGTCATCTTCAGTGCCTGCCCGGGATTGATCTGGCCGGAAAGGCCTTCGATGCTAATGGTTTCCTCACCGGTGAGTTTCAGGCTCTTGCGGTCGGTGCCTTCCGGGAACTGGAGTGGCATTACCCCCATACCGATCAGGTTGGAGCGATGGATACGCTCGTAGGATTCGGCCACAACTGCCCGTACGCCCAGCAGACGGGTGCCCTTGGCCGCCCAGTCCCGGCTTGAGCCGGTGCCGTACTCCTTGCCCGCGATAACCACCAGCGGCGTGTTGCTCTCCTGATATTTCATCGCAGCATCATAGATGGCCATCTGGTCGCCGGTGGGCACAAATCTGGTGTAGCCACCTTCCACGCCGTCCAGCATTTCATTCCTGATGCGCACGTTGGCAAAGGTGCCCCGCATCATGACCTCATGGTTCCCCCGGCGAGAGCCGTAGGAGTTGAAGTCTTTGGGGTCGACGCCATGTTCCTGCAGGTATTTGCCGGCTGGGGTATCCGGCTTGAAGGAGCCAGCGGGCGAGATGTGATCGGTGGTCACCGAGTCACCCAGCAGCGCCAGGATGTTGGCATCCTTGATGTCTTCGATGGCATCCGGCTCTTCTCTCAGCCCTTCAAAGAACGGCGGATGCTGGATGTAGGTGGACTTGTCAGACCACTCGTAGACCTTGCTCTCGGGGAACTTGATCGCCTGCCAGGTGGCATCACCGTCGAACACTTCACCGTATTCCTTACGGAACATGTCAGTCTTCACTTTTTCGACCGCTTCTGCGATTTCCTGCTGGCTTGGCCACAGGTCTTTCAGATATACCGGAGTACCATCCGAGCCAACACCCAGAGGATCTTTGGAAAGATCAACCCGGACATTGCCCGCCAGGGCGTAAGCCACAACCAGGGGGGGAGACGCCAGCCAGTTGGTTTTCACCAGCGGATGCACCCTGCCCTCGAAGTTCCGATTACCGGACAGCACTGACGCCACGGTCAGATCACCATCGGCGATGGCCTTTTCGACAGCGTCTGGCAGGGGCCCGGAGTTACCGATACAGGTGGTGCAGCCGTAGCCCACCAGGTTAAAGCCAAGTTTGTCGAGATCATCATCAAGCCCGGCGACTTTCAGGTAATCGGTGACAACCTTAGAACCCGGCGCCAGAGAGGTTTTCACCCAGGGCTGGGTTGTCAGACCCTTCGCTACGGCTTTCTGGGCGATCAGGCCAGCGGCCATCATCACGCTGGGGTTCGAGGTATTGGTACAAGAGGTAATTGCGGCAATAACCACGGCGCCCGGATCGAGACGGGATTTTTTACCGTCCATCTCCAGCGGCTGACTGGCGGCGTGTTCGTAGCTGTCGTGAATGCCAACTGCGGTCTGGCCGCCCTCGGAATCCAGTTCGCTTTCCCGGGATTCCGCCGGGCCTTCGGCCGTTTCCATCAACAGCTCGAAGGAAGCCTTCATGTTCTTCAGTGCCACCCGGTCCTGGGGACGCTTCGGGCCCGCCAGACTGGCTTCCACTTCGCCCATATCCAGTTCCAGCTTGTCGGTATACACGGGTTCGTGCCCCGGCTCCCGCCACAAGCCCTGAGCCTTGGCATAGGCTTCAACCAGCTCCAGCTGATCCTCTTCACGGCCGGTCAGGCGCATGTACTTGATGGTCTGTTCATCCACCGGGAAGAAGCCACAGGTCGCCCCATACTCGGGGGCCATATTGGCAATGGTGGCCCGGTCCGCTACTGGCATGTCCTTGAGGCCATCACCGTAGAACTCGACAAATTTTCCAACCACGCCTTTCTTGCGCAGCATTTCAGTCACCGTCAGCACCAGATCGGTGGCGGTAATGCCTTCGCGGAGCTTGCCGGTAACCTTGAAACCAACCACTTCCGGAATCAGCATCGAAACCGGCTGGCCCAGCATCGCGGCTTCGGCCTCGATACCGCCAACACCCCAGCCAAGGATGCCCAGGCCGTTAATCATCGTGGTGTGGGAGTCAGTACCTACCAGGGTGTCAGGGTAAGCGAAGGTCTTGCCATCCTGGTCTTTCGACCAAACGGTCTTGCCCAGATACTCCAGGTTTACCTGGTGACAGATACCTGTGCCCGGTGGTACCACGCGGAAGTTATCGAAGGCCTGCTGGCCCCAGCGCAGGAATTCATAGCGCTCCTGGTTACGTTCCATCTCAATGGCGACGTTGTCCTTGAAGGCAGACGCATCACCAAAATTATCCACCATGACCGAGTGATCGATCACCAGATCGACCGGCGATAGCGGATTGATCATGGCCGGATCCTTGCCCGCAACCTTGACCGCCTCACGCATGGCAGCAAGATCCACCACACCAGGCACACCGGTGAAGTCCTGCATCAGGACCCGGGCAGGCCGGAACTGGATTTCGGTATCGGAATGGCGATCTTTGAGCCACTGAACCATGGCGTCGATATGGCTCTTGTCGACGGTGGTACCGTCTTCATTACGCAGCAGGTTCTCCATCAGGACTTTCAGGGAGAATGGTAGACGGTTCAGGTCACCCAGGGTCTCTGCCGCCCTGGGCAGGCTGTAATAGTGGTAGGTCTTGCCGCCGGCATCCAGGCTGGACAAGGTTTTCAGACTGTCGTTACTGAGACTTTCATTGGACATGTAGTGCCTCCTTTTCGTCGCGATCCAGATATTCCGGAAGGCCATCCCGAGCATAGAGACAATCTGGCGCCAATAGTTCCGGGCGCCGAAGAACCATGCTGGGGCCCTTGCATCAACCCGCTCTAGAGCGTGTTTTTAGCACGATCTGAAACAGGCTGATGCAAAGGCCCGGAGATGCGAATTCACCTATAACTATTGCAGCAATTAACCAGAGTTCAACCGTGGCTCAGTGAATGTTCGGAATTCGCGATGTGAATACTATCCAAAGGTCACAGACCACGGTATTCACGAACCAGGCCGTCCACTTCAACAATAATCTGCTCCAGTTGCGTGGCCATAGCCCTTGTCCGATCAGCCTCCTGAACAACCTCACTGTTCTTGTCAGCCATTCGCTGAACACTCTCATTGATTTCCGATGAGGCTGCCGCCTGCTCTTCCGCCGCAGATGCGATCTGGTGATTCATGTCGCTGACGGCTGCAATCGCTTCCTCTATCCGGACGATGGCCTCATCGGTCTGCTGAATCGCCAGGGTCGTTTCCCTGGAACGGGTCTGGCCCATTTCGATCGCGGCCACAGTCGCCTCAGAGACTGCCCCCAGATCATCGATCGTACTGCGGATTTCACCGGTAAATTCCTGTGTTCGTCGTGATAAATTGCGCACCTCATCCGCCACGACCGCGAATCCCCGGCCATGCTCCCCGGCCCTCGCAGCCTCAATGGCCGCATTCAGTGCCAGCAGGTTCGTCTGCTCAGAGATTTCGTTGATAGAGGAAATGAAGTTGCCGATAGCCTTCACCTTGTCGGCCAGCTCGTTAACCATGCGGGCAGAATCGCCCAGTGCCGTGTTCGTTGATCCTGTCAGCTGAACGGCATGCTCCACATTGCGGCGCCCGTCCTCCGAGGCCTGGGAAGCATGGCCGGCGGATTCCGAAGCTGCCTGGGCGTTCTGCGCGACTTCGTGTACCGTCGAAGTCATCTGGTTCGTCGCCGCGGCCGCCTGATCGGTCTGCCGCTGCTGGTCCTCCACAATACTCCCGGTGTGATCACTCACCTCGATCAGAGCATCGGCGCTCTGTCGCAAGTTACCTGACAACGCCTTTACCTTCCCGATCAACTCACCAAACTGATCCATCATGTCGTTAAAATGGCTTGCGGTCAGCTTGTCACCAGTGCTGCTCAACCTGCCGCCGAGATCCTTATTCGCACCAAAGTCCCGAATCAACTCGATGAGCTGAAACGCCTGATGGCGTTCTGCAGCCATTCGCAGTGCAAAAAACACCAGAATTGCCGATTCAAAAACCACAAATGCCGCATGCAGCAGGGCCATTCCGTAGGTGGCCCCATGATTGAACAGGATGACAGGCATCTCACCCAGTGACGCACCCGCCTGCTGCAGGGCAGTCAGTAGCAGGTGGTGTATGGCAATGAATCCGGCACCGGCCACAACAGGCATCCAGTCCTTGTAGATGATCACCAGAGCAAGCGCGGCGAAAATGTGAAAGTGCATTTCCACCCGGCCCATCTGGGCCTGAATCATCACGGCAGAAAACGCCATCAGGCAGATGGCAAAGAATGCCGAGCAGGCCCGTGTTCCCCGCATGGCGAAATAGCCAGCGGCCGCCAAAACCCCGAGCAGCAGGGACGCGATCAGTGAGAAGGCGCCGGTATCAAATTCCAGGGGAACAACAAGGCCCACAACAGGTACATGGGCAAGCAGAATGACAAGCAGGTAGCGATCGCTGCGCAAGCGCTCCTGACGGATAAAACTGACGGATTCAGACATGGCAGGACTTATCTCAAATTCAGGACGACGGGCCTTGGCAGCCTTCGGTGTAGGTTGATCTGGAAACTGTTTCCCAGCGCAGGTATACGATCACCCGATACGGCAGATCATGGAAGAATGTAACTAAAAGTAAGGATTACCGTTTTATGGCGAGGCAGGCACTCAGATTTGCCGCTCACCATAAAGCTGAGCATACAAACCATCTCGTGCAATCAGTTCGTCATGGTGGCCTTCTTCAATAATGCGGCCATCTTCGAAAACGCAGGCCCTGTCTGCCTGCTTCACAGCACTCAGGCGATGGGCAATGATCAGGGTGGTGCGTTTGCTCAGGAATGCTTCGAGATCCCTGTGTAGCTGGAATTCGGTTTCAGCGTCCAGAGCGGACGTAGCCTCATCCAGAATAACCACTGAGGGATCGGACAGAATCATCCGGGCAATGGCCAGGCGCTGACGCTGGCCGCCCGAAAGGCGCACGCCCTGTCGGCCAATCATGGTATCCAGCTGATCCGGCATGCTGGCAATAGTCTGGTCCAGCTGGGCGATCCGCAGCGCGTCCCAAAGCTCGGTTTCGGGCTTTTCCCGCCCCAATGTCAGATTCTGGCGCACGGTATCGTTGAACAGAGCGGGATGCTGCAACACCGTGGCAATGTGTTCCCGCAGGCAGGGAAGACCAATGCGCTGGACCGGCACCCCGTCAATAAGCACCTCGCCCTGTTGCGGCGTGTACATGCCAAGGATGACCTGCACCAGAGTCGATTTACCGCCGCCACTGGCACCAACCACCGCCACTTTTTCGCCACGCGCAAGGTGCAGGTTGATCCCCCGCAATACCGGCTCATCACCGTAGCCGAAATAAATATTTTTCAGCGTCAGGCTGACCGTATGGCGGTCACGGAACGGATTCTCGAGGGCCGGATAACGGGGCTCTTCTTTGAGGTCGAGAAGACGGTTGATTCGGGCAAGAGCCGCGTTGGCAGCGAACCAGGCATACTGCATGTTCAGCATTTCCTGCACTGGCGTCAGCATGAACCACAGGTAGCCGAAAATGGCGAACATCATGCCGATACTCAGGTCACTGAACAGAACAGTAACCATCGCCGCCGCCCGGAACACGTCCACCCCAAACTGGAACAGGGCAAAACTGGCCCGTGAGGCGGCGTCACTGCGCCACTCAAACTGGATGGCGTGGTCGCGAACGCTCCTGGCCCGGTCAATCAGCTGCCGCAAATAGTGCTTCTCACGGTTGGCAGCACGAAGCTGGTGAATGGCATCCAGGGTTTCGGTCAGATCTCCCTGAAATGCCTCATAGGCGGCATTTTCACGGCGCTTGAGTTCCTTGACCCGCTTACCGATAAGAATTGTGGCGAAAATGACCAGCGGATTGAACAGCAGAATCAGTAATGCCAGCTGCCAGTGAACCCACAGCAGCACCAACGCGGTACCGAAAACCGTGAGACTCGCTACCAGGAAGCGGCTTATGGTGCTTCCCAAAAACTGGTCCATAGTGTCCAGATCGGTAATGAAATGGCTGCTGATACCGCCGGAGCCACGGGTCTCATACTCAGACATTGCCACCCGCCGCAGCCGTCCCAGCAGGCGGGAGCGAATCCGGAAGACAACGTCCTTGGACACTTTGGAGAACTCGCGGGATTGCAGAACATTAAACGATAGCGCGGCAATGCGAAGTGCGAACGCGATCAGAACCATCAACCCGATATACACCACGGGTTGATGCCAGGCCTCGGGCAATAGCTGATTCATAACCGGCAGCACCGGCCCGGGCTCGTCCAGCAGCACCTCATCCACCAGCACCGGCAGAAGCAGGGGAACAGGCACGCTCATGACCGTCGCCATGACTGCCAGCAGGTTTGCCTTGACCAGGCGAGGCTTGTGCTTCAGCGCGAGTGCAAAAACATCGCGCCAGTGGTAGCGCTGTCTTCCGCCAGGCTGATCTGCGACATGAATGTGGTTATGTTGATGTTCCAAAGACCCTCCGGATTGCAATACCGCCCTCACCCATACGTTCAGTGCCTGACAATAGTCTACCTGTTAACCGGTTAGCTGCGGTGGCTGATGACTTCTGTCATCATTGGCCATCAATTTTCTGACGGACCAGGACAAAGGCCAGCTGTGAAACACGATTGTCATTACCATCCCGGCGACCCGGCCAAGTGGCACTGCGGCGAGTGCCAGACGCATTATTGCAGCCGCTGCATGCCCGATGCCGATACCCGCCAGCGCCGGGCTCTCTGCCCTCATTGCAGCAAGGCCATGCGATACCTGGGCGCAGCCACGGAAGTGGTCCCGTTCTGGAACCGGATCGGTGCCTTCTTCCGCTACCCGTTCCACAGCGATCCGTTGATCGTCATTGCTATCTGCACGCTGGTGCCGGTCATTGCACCCGCCAATCTGATCGGTCTTATCATAGGCCTGGTACTGGCTCTGGCCCTGTTCAAGTACACCTATGCCGTTATCAATTACACCGCTGAAGGCCATCTCAAGCCACCGCCGGTTTCGGTCGCCTTTACCGGCAGTGGCTTCGACATTGTCATTCTGCAGTTACTGGTGTTCGTGCTTATGGGCGCACTGGTGACCACCGCCGCCATGCTCGGCGGGCCCATCCTGATGCTGCTGGCACTCGCTTTCGTGGTACTGGCCCTGCCGGCAAGCATCATGGTTCTGGCTATGGAACGCTCCGTGGGTGCGGCCGTGAATCCGATGAATCTGGCCCTGCTGATTTCCCGCATTGGCAGCCCCTACTTCCTGCTCTACGGCTACCTGATCCTGATGGTCTTTGCGTCCGGCGCGGCTCAGGATTTCGCCGTTAACCATTTCCCGTTCTGGGTCTCCCAGCCCCTCGCCGGCTTCCTGAACAGTACCTTCACCCTGATCCTGTTCCATATGCTGGGTTACCTGTTATTCCAGTACCAGGAGGAATTGGGATTCGCTGCGGACCTGCAAGACGACACCGAGGGCCAGGACCTCAGTCAGCGTGATCGCAGCGCACGTTTTGACGCGGACATCGACATGAACCTGAAAGACGGCAACTTTGACCGGGTTCAGACCATGTTGAAAGAGGCCCTGAAGCGAGACCGGGACAACAGCCTTCGTATCGGCCAGCTTTACCAGCTGTTAACCGCGAGAAACGACACCACCGAGCTTTACCGCTACCATCCCCGCCTGCTCGGCTGGCTGGCCGACCGCAACGATGGTGATGGCATGGCCACCCTGCTGGGAAGCCTGCAACGGGCAGAACCTGAATTTCGACTGGAAGATCCGGAACTATCGGTACGATGTGCCCGCACCCTTTACCACCGGGGGCAATTCAAGCCGGCTTTGCGACTGCTTCAGGATTTCCACAAACGATTCCCGGACAGCGAGCAGCTGGCACCGGCCTATCTGCTGGTAGCGCAGACGCTGGCAAATGGGCTGAATCAGTGGGAGAAAGCGACCGCGTTCCTGACCTTTATCCAGAAACGGTGCGGGAACCATCCGCTGCACGAGCAGATCGCGACCTACCTGGCTCAGGCCGAAAAGCGGGAACCGCTGAAAGGACCGAAGGCAAATTTCGCAGTGCAAGACTAGGGCGGGCGAGGCTTCCCACTATGCCTGTAGCAATTGCCGGTAATGGCGCGCCTTTGGTGCCATCTGGCGCTTTTCAAACTCCTCCACCAACAACCGGCACGCTTCGGAAGTCAGTAACTCGTCACCGGTACCACGCAGCCGTTCAAAGGCTTTTTCCGCCGCCTTCAGGTCCTGCTGTTTGAGGCCCGTGAACAACACCCGGTTGTGGTCTTCGGCGCTCAATGGCTGATAGCGCTCGCCCTTGCCCAAAAACTCCTGCCAGACCTCAATCATCTGCTCTGGCTGCCGGCGTGCCAGCGCGTCATTCATCAGTTCACGGGTACGGTCCCGGTATTCCGGCAGGTCTGGCCGCAGCTTGGCCAACTGATACAAGTGCTCCAACAGGATTGGGCGATCCGGATAATGCTCACGCAATGCTTCAAACTGCCTTTTTGCCAGATCAAACTCCATCCGTCCCAGACTGGCCATAGCCTGGGCATAGCTGCTGGTGAAACGGGCATCCTGCTCGTCCTGCTCCGGCTCGAAAAACTCCTCGCGCACCTGAAACCAGCTGCGACCCAGCAACCAGACCAACCCGGCGCCGGCCAGAAGACCACCGGCATGGGCCATGTAAGCAATGCCGGTTGCGCCGGCAAACCAGTAATCATAGATTTCTTTGCCCACCCACACCGGAAGCATGGCGATAGCCGGTGCGCGGAAATAATTGAAATAAACCCCGAGGAAATAGAAAAACCGGATTCTCTGAAGACCGTAGATAGCGACGTACATGCCCATCAACCCGGAAATAGAGCCCGAGGCACCGACCAGCGGCACATGACTCCCCGTCGAGAAGGCGGTAAAAACCAGCCCCGAAAGGGCTCCACAGAGCAGGTAGGCCATCAGGAAACGACCGGGGCCCAGCGCCTTTTCCACGGTAATTCCGAGCAGAAACAGGAATACCAGGTTACCGATAATGTGCCCCCATCCCCCGTGCAGAAACTGGTAAGTGACCAGCGTATACAGAGACAGATCTGCCGGTACCAGCCCAAGCTGGAAGGAACTCAGCCTGGCGATGTACTGATCTTCGATGGGGGTGCGTAGCTCGTTCCAGCGCGCCTGCTCTGCTGGCGCCCAGATTACACCCTGGTTTTGTTTCAGGTAGTGATAGAACTCCCGGTCCATCAGAAGGCTGACGGCCAGCCAGAACTGCTCATCCTCCTGCTGAAGTTTCTGGAATTGCTGCAATTCACGAGCCCGGCTTTCCGCACCCTCAAACTGTATCTGCCGTTGCAGATAGTCCTCATAGGCAGGGGCTTCCAGGGATTGCAGGCCGGATTCGACGTACTGCTCAACGGCCTGCTCAATCTTCCGGCTGTCGCCTCCCTGGTAAAACAGGAAAATCATGACACAGGCCAACATCAGCCCCAGGGTGATCCAGGGCGGACGTCTCCAGTTAACGGCATTCTCAGCAGGGATTATCAGCATGGGCAGTCACAATTCATCACAATCGGTCCTTGAAAACCTGTTTTTTACCACAGTAAGGCCTTCTTTTCGCGCTCAAATGGTATTCGGCGAAGGGGAGATATGGGTGCAAGTCGGGAAATGTGCTCGTGCCCACAAAAGGTGTGCCGTTTTAGCCATCGCAACCGACGTTGTCATTTGGGAGTCACAGAAATGACATTTAATCAGTGTCACTGAGTGATCAGGCCAAAGCCCTATCGACCATTCGCCAATTGCCGTTGTTCCCGCTCCAGCCAATAGTGAGCGGGAATAACAAGAAAAACCGGATACTGGAATCAAGGATACTGCAAATGACCGTACTCGTTTTGGATAACCCGGACCTGATTGCCAAAGCCGCTGTCGCCTCGGGATTTGCTGCCTCAGAACTTGCCACTGACGCAAAACGACCTCATCGGATGAAGTTTCACTACGGCTTCAACAAGCATGCGCTGGACGCCAACGATGAGACTACCCTTGAACAACACGCTAACTATCTGAGACAAAATCCGAACATCAGGGTTCGGATTCATGGCCACTCGGACAATTTTGGCGCGGAAGACTACAACCAGTTTCTGGCAAGGCTCAGGGCCAACGCCGTGGCTCGGCTTTTGATTGAAGAAGGCGTTTGGGAATCCCGGATCATACTGAAGGGGTGGGGCTCAAGTCGCCCCCTGGCCACGCCGGAAGACCATGCTGCCAACCGAAGGGTAGAACTGGAGTACATGACCCAGGAAATAACCCAGGCACTTCAGGGCTGACTGGCCGCCGGTTGGAAAAAGAACGGGGCCCGCCTGGCCCCGCTCACTGCAAAGCGGCTTAACTACCGTAGACTTGCCAGACGTTCCAAAACAGCAAGAGCGCCGTCACCAGAATGGCCAGCCATGTCAGCAGGATCCCACTCATGCGGGCCCAGTGTGGGCCACCACGACCGTTGATCATTCCCCAGGCGTGCAGAATACGCCCGACAACCAGCCCCATGCCCGTCCAGTAAATCAGACCACCGGGAACGCCATTGAGTTCGGCAATCGCCAGCATAATGAGACCGAGCGGCGCATATTCCACTAGGTTGGCATGGGCTCGCACCGCGGACTCGAAATCACGATCGTCTGCAACGCCAAGGCCTTTCTTGTGCTTCAGGCGGAATTTAACAACCTGGGCAGAAAGCACCAGCAAAAGAATGCCGATAACCGCGGCAAACACTCCGGTAACAGGTACGATCATGTTCAGGCCTTATTGATCTTGCTGACGATGGCAAGCAACAGTATGGCGCCAACCGTCGCCGTCACCAGTTCACCAACCGCTCCCTGAGCCGCCAGGCCGAGAAGGCGAAACACGAAACCGCCGATAAATGAACCGACGATACCAATGCCAATATTGGCCAGAACACCAAATCCGCGGCCCTTCATGATCAATCCGGCCAACCAGCCAGCCACACCACCTATAATCAGGAACAAAATCAGGTTCATCTTCAGCCTCTCCCTGGGGGTCATTGAACAAAGTGATCAGACTCGCAAAGACTGCCCTGTTTCCATGGGTGCTTCAAGGACTTCCCATGCGATAAGAGGCTGTTTCTAGAGTGAGGCTATGCCTTCTGCCATCTGTTGATGACAACGGGCCATCAGATCAGGAATGTCTTCTGCGGTCATGCCTGTCGTTTCAATCGGTGGCAGAATTCGCACAGGTACCGGCTCACGCCGACCGCTCCAACCGATTGTCTTGTCCTGGTATTGGCGGGCACAGACAATAGTAACCGGGGCACCGGAGGCGATTGCCGCATGGAAGGCGCCCTTCTTGAATTTCTGCAGACCACGGCCGCGGCTGCGAGTGCCCTCTGGAAAGACCCAGAGACTCTTGCGATCACGGGCAAGCGCATCACTGGTCGCACGCATAACCGAAATGGCCTTGTGAGAACGGGCACGATTGAGAATGACGTTGCCGCCGAGCCAGAACACCTGCCCGAAGAAAGGCACCCATACCAGCGAGGACTTACCGACTGTCACCGTGCGGGGAGGCAATAAATCGCCCACCACAAACAGATCGTCGTTGTGCTGGTGATTGGCGATTACGACCGTTGGCCGGTCCTTCGGCATGTTTTCCCACCCTTCCAGTGGACGTGCCAAACCCAGTAGAGCGCGCCCGAAACGGGCGACAGTCCAACCCAGAAGACGGTTGTTGTCCGGGTTGAAAGGACGTGCGATGTAAAGTATCAGCGCAAACAGGCAGATCAGCGGAACGCTTAACCATGCCAGCAGTTTTCTCAAAGCACCCATGAAACGACTCTGTAAACAGTTTTTGGCGCACAAGTGTACGCCAAAATTATATCCCGGCAACAGTGTCAATTTGATCAAGGTCATCGTGTACTTCTGCACGGGCCTCAACCACATAACGCAGTGGTCCACCCGCATCCATGCTGTCAAAGGGATAGCATGTCACAAGCAGCAGCGTATCGTCCGTAAACTGCCCGGTATCGATCCGCTCTGACCGGCTGTCGACAATCCGAGCGTTCAGAACCCGATAACCCTGCCAGTCACCATCGCGGCCCTGAAGCCGCACCTCACTCCCTGTCTCAAGGTACTTCAGTTGCTGAAAGTGGGTGTCGCGATGACCGGCAATCACAATCGGCCCGACACCGTTCTCGCTGCCCATTAACTGGCCCGGCCCGAAGGCCAGGCTCTCTCCATGCCCTCCGGACAGAACAATCATTGAGCTCCCGAGGGTAGGCACCGTGAGCTTCGCAACGGGCCAGGTATCTGCCCAGGGCCAGGGACGGGTTTCCGATTGTCTGGCCTGACTTTCCGACCAGGCCATTTCCAGCAACTCCTGGGCAATGACAGCTTTCAGTGGAATCCAGAGTCCGAATACCAACAAGGTAGCGGACGAGGTTAACAGCATTAGCAATAGTCGGCTCATGCGGAAACCCTCCGCTGCAGCAGAACGATAGCCACCGAAAACATCAAACCGGTCAGGCCCAAAGCCTTCAGCAAGGGCGCAATAGTGGCTGTCTGCGGGTATCGCAACATGCTGTTTTTGCTACCTGCCGGCAATAGGGTTGGCAGCGATTCTGTGGTGACGGGGACTGTTGCTGGCCTTGCAGGTGTCGTGTCCACAGCCACAAAGCTGGTGTACGGCGACGCCAGCTCATGCTCAATGGCCAGAGCCGTAATGCCCGCTTTATCCGGCTCTTGCCCGCTGGTTTTGGCTTCATCCAGCGAGCTGTCGATTTTCTCGCGCGCCCAATGGCGATTCAGGCCGCTGGCCGGTGCCGCCTGTTGCAGATCCAGAGCTCGTTCCCAGGTTCTGCCACCAGGTAAGGTTCCGGACACTTTCAATACACCTGCCGGAGCTACTCCCCGGACAACCTGAACCAGCGGCTCGCCCTGAAAAAGATCTCCGGGTCTTGCCGGAAAGCTCTCCACAGCCGCAGCCCCGGACGGCCATTGCACATCAATATCCGTCAACGCGGGCGCTTCCATAGCGGAAAAAAGCGTCTCCAGTGGCCCACTGACATCTGTGGGATCCTGGATGGCGGTGTACATGCCCCGCCCCCACCGGGCGGCCTCGCGCATGAAGTGCATGTTGGGTGCCGAACCAATACCTACTGTAAACAGACGCTGGTCACCCAGCTGCTGGCGGATCTGCCCGAACAGTGCCGCCTCATTGCCCACGGCACCGTCGGTGATGAACACCACCTGCCTGACCAGATCAAGAGGGGCCTCGCTCTGGCTCACCGGCGTTTGCAAAGCCATCGCCAGTGCCGGTGCCATTTCTGTTCCGCCATCCGCCTGCAAACGATCCACGTATCGCCGGGCACGGGCGAGATTGTTGCCACTGGCGATTTCAGACTGCATGAACAGGGCGTGAGTCTGATTATTGAACTGCACGATATTAAACCGGTCGTTGGCCGTGAGTGTGTTCAGGCCCCGTTGCAAGGCAGCCCTGGCCTGCCGGATGGACTCGCCAGCCATGGAACCGGAGGTATCGATTACAAACACCAGTTCGCGGGGCAACGCCTGGGGCTGGCCAACACCGGGGACAACCATCGCCATCAGGTAATCCTGATCCTGCCAGTGCTGGTGGAAAACTGCTGCGGTGGGTTCCCGGCCTGCCAGGGGTTGCCAACGAACAACAAAGTCCCGATTCATGAGCATTTGCCCACCCTCGGGCTCCACCTCCACCTTCTGGCCATCCAGTCGAGTAACCAGTCTATGGGTGGGGCTGAAGACTCGCGCCAGCGGCAAGCCTGCATCAATCGCCATTCGAATCGAGGCACGATGACTGGCATCAGACACATCATTGGTACGGACGGTGAAGGGACTTATATCAGTGGCATCCGGCACGCCGCTGGTGGGGGCCGACCAACCCTGCTGCCACTCCTGCGGCTCCTCAACACCTGGTTTGCCGGGCATGTACCGGGGCGTCAGCGTCGTGGGCAGGCGCAGTTCAAAAACACCGGCCCGGTAGTCAACCGGTTGCTGGAAGCGAAGCTCGACCGCGATTGTCTCACCCGGCGGGATGTTCGCCACCCGCGCGGTGAACAGATTCGGACGCTGCTGCTGAACGTTCGCGGCGTGACGCCCCGAGGCTTTTGCAGCCTGGTAGGCCTCCCGCGCTTCCTTCTTCGGTCGCACCTTGCCAACGACAGTCCTTGCGCCAACCTTCATGGTCAGCCCGTAAATACTGGCATTCTCCGGCAGCGGGAATACGAATACGCCCTCACGCCACTGGTCACTGCTGTTGCGGAAACGCCGGGACAGGCGACTGTCGGCAATCAGGCCGCTGACCTGGACATCAAACTCGCTCTCCAGAATAATCGCCGGTTCCTGCCAGCGGCCGGCATCATCAACAAACCGCAGCAGGCCTGCGGATTCGGTATCAGCCTGATTCGCTTCGGCATAGAGTGGATGCACAAACAGCATCAGCAGGACCGCCAACCAAAGGCTGACGCCTTCCATAAAGCGCCTTAGTCGGCGGTGCTGATTGTCCGTGAGCGTGGGTGTTAGCTTGAACAGACTGCTGGAGAGCATCATGTCGGGATCCTTTTACTGCATGACTGGTCGATGTGCCGTCATTGCAGCAATCCCGCAAGTTACTGAGGTGGCAAAACCAGACATTCCGGCCGCAAAAAATGATCAATTATGGCAACGATCGGCTTCGCCCTTGTTCTCCTCGCTTGCCATGTTTAAATAGGGACACATTGCCAAGCCAAGCTGCCATAGACATGAAGAAACACCTTGTTCTGATTGAAGACGAACCCGCCATCCGCGACAACTACCGCGTTGCCTTCGAACGCCGGGGTTACCGGGTGTCTGTCTATGGCGACCGGTCTTCCGCCTGGCAGGTGTTGCGGCAGGGGCTGCCGGATCTCGCCATTATCGATGTTGGCCTGGGCGACGAGCCTGAAGGTGGCTTTGCCCTCTGCCAGGACCTCCGGGGATTGTCTCAGACCCTGCCGATCATCTTTCTGACCGCCAGGGACAGTGATATTGATTCCGTACATGGCCTGCGCCTGGGTGCCGACGACTACGTGACCAAAGACATGAGCATGGATCATCTGCTGGCCAGGGTAACCGCCCTGTTGCGCAGGGCAGAAGCCTGGGCCGAGGCCCTGCAAAAGCCGGATGAAGTGCTGCAGCGAGGACGTCTCGCGCTGAACGTGGACCGGATGACGGTAGCGTGGGACGACCAGCCCATCGACCTGACCGTTACCGAATTCTGGATGCTGCATTCGCTGGTTCAGCACCCTGGACATGTGCGAAGCAGGGACCAATTGATGGAGGCCGCCAGCACGGTGCTGGACGACAACACCGTGACCTCCCACATCAAGCGGATCCGCCGCAAGTTTGTCCAGATGGACAAGAGCTTCGATGGCATCCATACGGCCTACGGCATGGGCTACCGCTGGAACGCCCATGAGGTTTGACCGTTGACTCTCAAGCGCCAACTCCTCGTTGCCAGCCTGCTCATGCTGCTTATACCCTGGGCTGGCCTGCAATTTGTGCTGGAGCTCGACGATGCCCTGCGCCAACAGGCCCGGGAGCAACTCCGGGAACATGCCCAACGACTGGCGAAAACCGTGGGCGATGAGCTGATTGGGCAGGCTCCAGTGACGACGGACACGCCTGCAATCTTTGTCGAGTCCATCGACCGCGAAATTAACCTGGACGGGTATGCCAACGACTGGCCCGGCTTTGAAGACGGCGAGCCGTTTCAGACATGGCAGACTGCCGGGCAGCCCCAGCAGGCCGGGCAACCCGGCCTCCAGTGGCAGGCGGCTTCCGATGGCCTGCATCTCTATCTGTTCGTTCGTGTTAACAACCGACAACCGGAGCGGTTTAATCCTGCCTCACCGCAACAGTCCCACGACCGTCTCGAGCTCTGGATCGAGCCTCCGGGCGATGATGTTGCGCAACCCGCACACCGACAATCCTGGCTTATCCGCACAACCCAGCCGGGCGAAGTTTATGGTCTGCGCGGCAAACAAACCGATCGGCCGGACTATCGTATTCTCGGGGTCTGGCCACAAACCAATAAGTGGGAACTGGAGTTGCGACTGCCTGATCCACCGGAGGGCAGCCGGCTCGGGTTTTCGGCTCGCTGGCCGGAGAGTGACAATGTCTCGGGTGTCAGCACCTCTCTCGACCCACTCCCCGTCCTTGTGCGCCGGAATCGACTGCTGGAGCGCAAGCTTGAACCCCGCCTGAACAGGGGCCAGCATGTCCGGATCCTGGAGCCGGGCGGCTGGATAACCGCAAGACAGAACGCCCCCTCCAGCGATTCTCAACCAGAGTTTGATCAGCTCAGTCCGCTTCAGGTCATCGAACGGATCAGCCTCAATGCCCTCCGGGCCCTGGTTCAGTTTTACCAGCCCGAACCCGCACCGATCAGCTCGGGCATAAACCGCCTGACGATCGACACGCTGCCGCCGGAGGGACTGGTTCGGCACGAGGACGGCAGCGCCTGGTTGATGACCAGGGAGCCGGTGTTCGGCGGTCGCCAGCTGATTCTGGAACAGTCACTGGATCAGCAGCTCACGCTTTCAGGTTCAGCGCTGGGCTCGGTGATTGCCCGCAGCACCCTGATTATCATCGGCCTGACGCTGGTCCTCCTGGGGTATGCCAGCTGGCTGTCCTGGCGCATTACCCGACTGCAGCGTGCGGTCAGCGCGAGCATCGATGAGGATGGTCGAATCACAGGCACACTTCCGGCATCCCGGGCTCAGGACGAGCTCGGGCAGTTGCAACGCCATTTCAGCCAAATGGTAGATCGCCTGCATGGCTATAACCGCTATCTTGAAAGCTTCTCAAGGCGCCTCTCCCACGAACTGAAAACGCCGGTTGCCGTGGTTCGCTCATCTCTCGAAAACCTGAGCCACAGCGAGTCTGACGCCGAGCGGGAGCAATACATCGAGCGGGCAGCAAGCGCCACCGACCGGCTGCGTCAGATACTGAACGGCATGAGTGAAGCGGCAAGGCTTGAACAAAGCTTCGACCATGCCGACAAGGAAACCTTCGATCTCGCCAACGTTGTCGCCCAGGCCACCGAAGCCTATCAGGCTCTCGACGAGCGACACCGGATTCGCTATGCCGGACCACCGGAGGGCTGCACAATGACCGGCTCACCCGAGCTCATGGTTCAGCTTCTGGATAAGCTGGTGGATAACGCCCGGGATTTCACCCCGGCAGACGGGGTGATTGAAGTAAATCTTGAACGCACCTCCAACGAACTGTGCCTTTCGGTATTCAACCAGGGCTCGGCACTTCCGGGCACCCAGGCCACTGACATCTTCGGTCCGTTCGTATCATTGCGTGATGGCCGGGAGGAAGGCCACCTGGGCCAGGGGCTGCTCATTGTCAGGCTTATTGCCGACTACCATGGCGCCCGTGTTGAAGCGGCGAATGCCGTCCAAGGTACCATTGACGGGGTGCGTTTCCGCGTTATCATTCCGACAGCCAACACTTGACCACAGGACATCGCCGTGAGCGCTCGACTGGAATCCCTGGACATTCATCCACTACGGAATGATCTCTACAACGAGCTGCACTCACGCCCCTTCCAGGTCCTACCCACACCCGCCCGTGTAACCCAGATGGCCGTCCTGACAACACCAGAACAACGCCTGCAGCAGTTTTCGCATCTGCAGGCATTGCATCGGCGCCTGGGCTATCCCTGGCCGGAGCACGAGGTTGGCTGTTTCGAGCAGACCTTCGGCACCCTCCGTGTGCGCCGTGAAATGCACATGGAGTTTGCCACCTATACGTTTACCAACCTGGCCACCAGTGACGACGCTCCCTTCTCGGAAACCGGCATTTCGCCACTGCCGGAAGGCTGGCTGGAAGAGCTGGCAGGTACTGTGGTCGCCGCTTTCCATCTGGACATTCGTCCGGCCACCGACGATGCCAATGGCGACCTTTCCTATGTGCGCAAGCATTTTGAGGGCATGAGACTGGTTGGCAGCAGCCCGCAGGAAGGCGCGGCCCGGGTCTGGGGCACCTTCAAGCTTCACAGTGACGGTTTTGGCCGCTTCATGGTAATGAACCATCACATGTCAGACAGCCAGCTGGGCCGACTGACCCAGCGCCTGATGGAGATCGAGACCTATCGGCTAATGTCCCTTCTGGCGCTTCCGGTCGCCCGGGAGATCACGCCGGCCCTGAACGACATGGACCAGAAAATGGCCATCATCACCCAGGCACTTGCGGATAACCAGGATGTTGACGAGCAGAGACTGCTGGCCCAGCTGACCAACATTGCGGCACGGATTGAAGCCTTCCGGGCCCATTCTACGTTCCGGTTCTCCGCCACCCGGGCCTACCACCGGCTGGTTCTGACCCGACTGGAAGAACTGCGGGAAGACGAGCTTTCCGGCCACCTGACCATTACCGAATTCATGACTCGCCGACTGACACCGGCGGTGAAAACCTGTGAAGCGGTCAGCGAACGGCTGGAGGACCTTTCAAAACGCGTGGATCGCGCCTCGGACATGATGCGTACGCGGGTAGAGCTGGCAATCCAGAGCCAGAACCAGCAGCTGCTGACCTCCATGGACCGGCGCTCTAAAATTCAGCTGATGATGCAACATACCGTTGAGGGCTTCTCAGTAGTCGCGATTTCCTACTACCTGATCGGCCTGCTGAAGCTGGGACTGGACTCCATGTATGACGCCGGATTCAGCTTTAATAAGTCACTGATACTCGGCGTCGCTATCCCCACCACCATGATCCTGGTGTTTTTCGGCGTCCGGACAATCCATCACCGCTTCCTGAAACTGGCCAAGCGGCAGTAGCAAACGCTTACTTTACAAGCTGACCATCGCCGGAAACATGCCGGTAAAACTGCTGTGCGGTGCGGCCATTGCGAACGCCCTTGCCGGTGGCGAAACGGATCGCTTCACGGTGCAGGCTGTCACGGTCCGCGACTTCCGGGAACAGGGCATCCACCGCCTGCAGGTAGACATCCTGGGAAAAAGGGTAAAACGACAACTGCAGACCAAAGCGGTCAGCCAGGGAAACCTGCTCTTCAATGGCTTCAGCTGGATGCAGCTCACCGTCCCGCACTCCGCTCTTGAGGTTGTCGGACATGAATTCCGGCATCAGGTGGCGGCGGTTAGAAGTGGCATAGACCCTTACGTTTTCCGGCGGCAGCTCCAGCGAACCTTCGAGCACACTTTTCAGGGCCTTGTAACCCGACTCGCCCACATCGAAGGAAAGGTCATCGCAGAAGATGACAAAGCGAAAACTAAGATCGCAGATATCGTCGACGATCTCCGGCAGGTTCACCAGATCGTCTTTGTCTACCTCTATCATTCTCAAGCCACGGTCACTGTAGCGATTGAGCAACGCCTTGATCAGCGACGACTTGCCAGTGCCCCGGGAGCCCCAGAGCAGGGCATTGTTGGACGGCTCACCACAGAGAAAGCGTTCGGTATTCCGGGCCAGCGCCTGTTGCTGGCGCTCGATACCGGTCAGGTCGCCCCATTGCACCGGATCTAACCGACGGATTGCTCTCAACCCGGAGCGATGACGACGCCAGACGGCGGCAGGCGTCACTCTCCAATCAAAGGTTTCGCTCAAAGACATACATTCCTTTCCTGTTCCGTCCGGTATCGGCTTGTGAAACACTGATTGTTCATCGATTCCCGTTATTAAGGAGACTTTACCTCAAATAGCCCGAAAGTCAGTCACTAACATGGCGGACTGCCCTTGAATTTGGAATCACGGGCACTATCTGAACAAGATAACATCCTGGAGAGAAACCTATGTCCGATCCACTTCAGATCAAATGTCCCCATTGCCTGAGGACCAACCGGGTACCTGCATCACGGCTTGGTGAACAACCCAATTGCGGCGCCTGCAAAAAGCCCCTCCTTAATGGCGATGTCGCCACATTAACCGATGCTGCCGTGACGGGCTTCGCGACCCAGTCTGACCTGCCCGTGCTGGTGGATTTCTGGGCCTCCTGGTGTGGCCCCTGCAAGACCATGGCACCCGAGTTCCAGCAGGCCGCCAGACAATGGGCGGGAAAGGTCGCTTTCGCAAAACTGAACACCGAGGAAGCCCCCCAGGCTTCGTCACGATATGGCATTCGTAGCATTCCGACCCTTATCCTGTTCCGGGGCGGACAAGAAGTGGCCAGACAGAGTGGAGCGATGCCCGCATCACAACTCTCCGCCTGGCTAAGTCAGCATCTGGGCAGATAATCCTTTTGGGCAAACCCGGTCGCAAGGGCTACACTGAAATCCGTGGCAGTAGCGGACTACCGGCTATCCGATGAGTTATTTCCCCCCTCCCCGTTTTCAATTCCCAGGAAGCCATGTTTGAGGCGCCGTTAGCAGACATCCTTGATCAGGAAACCGATCCAAAACCGTTTGGAAACGCGCTCTGTCAAAGACTGAGTGATGATACGATTACAAAAAACGATAAGGAGCATCCCCATGGCAAGAATCTACGAAGACAACTCCCTTTCTATTGGCAATACCCCGCTTGTGCAACTCAACCGGGTGGCTGACGGTGCCACCATCTGGGCAAAAATTGAGGGCCGAAACCCGGCGTATTCGGTCAAATGCCGAATCGGTTCAGCCATGATCTGGGATGCAGAAAAGCGCGGCACCCTGAAACCGGGCATGACCATTGTCGAGCCGACCAGCGGCAATACCGGCATAGCTTTGGCATTCGTTGCAGCCGCCCGTGGTTACAAACTCTTGCTGACAATGCCCGCATCCATGAGCCTGGAAAGACGCAAGGTCCTGAAGGCGCTTGGCGCAGAACTGGTATTGACCGAACCAGCCAAGGGGATGCCAGGCGCCATTGCCAAAGCTGAAGAAATCTTCTCCTCCGATCCGGACAACCACTTTCTGCCACAGCAGTTCCAGAACCCGGCTAACCCCAGAATTCATGAGGACACCACCGGCCCGGAAATCTGGAACGATACTGACGGTGAGATTGACATCTTTGTTGCTGGCGTTGGCACCGGCGGCACCCTGACTGGCGTTGCCCGCTACATCAAGGGAACCAGGGGCAAGAAGATCACTGCCGTTGCTGTCGAACCGACCGACTCACCGATCATCACCCAGACTCTGAATGGCGAAGACCCGAAGCCCGCCCCTCACAAGATTCAGGGCATTGGTGCCGGGTTCGTTCCCAAGAATCTGGACCTGGATCTGGTGGATCAGGTTGAGGCTATCTCCAACGACGAAGCCATGAACATGGCTCACAGGCTGATGCAGGAAGAAGGCATTCTCTGTGGCATTTCGTGCGGAGCGGCCGTTGCGGCAGCCGTGAGAGTCAGCAAACAACCTCAGCACAAAGGCAAAAACATCGTGGTGGTGTTGCCTGATTCTGCGGAGCGGTATCTGTCATCCGCGCTGTTTGCGGACAGGTTTGGCGAGCTGGAAAACGTGCAGTAAGCAAACGGACGCGGTTTCCGACCGCGTCCGCTTGTTTGCCTGATACAGGCACTCTCTTCGAGCCCGGCGTCAGCTAGCGGTCGACGCCTCATACTCACGAATCATTGTGTACAGCTGGTCTTTCAGACTGAGGCGCTGCTTTTTCTGGGTTTCCAGATACTCATCGGCCGTATTTTCAGCACCCGTTTCAATCCTGTGAATCTCATGATCCAGCTCATGGTATTCATCAAACAGCTTCGCAAAGTGATTGCTGTTGGTTTTCAGCAGGTGGATCGCTTCTTTTGACTCAGGCAGTTCGTGTAGCAGGTCGTGTTTTTCGAGGGACATCGTCAGCATTCTCCATGACTTTAGTGAGTATTATCTTAGGCTCAGTCTAGAGTGCTCTGGGCCGAGGATTCTTGATCCTGGTCAAGCGCAATGGACGCATGGACCGACAATGTGGAAACCGCGTATCCAAGACTGTTGGCGCTTGCCCTGACGGCGCCATAACAAAGCCTGGAAAGACCATGGTGCGAGCGCCGCACTGCCCTCAACGAGCAGATCCACTGCCCCCCGCCACCAGTAAAGCGAGGATGCTCTATCTGCAGGCGTAACAAGGCACATCGAGCCCCCGAGATCCGCAACTCCCCCTGATTACGATGCCATGCTAAGATTTCGCTCACGTAACCGGCTCACCAGGCCTCCTACGGCATCCACCTGATCCTGAAGCTCAGCGATTGCGAGCTGAGCATTATCGACGGTGCCCACAGCGTCCTCGCCCAAATCACTGATGGTCACAATTTTCTGTGAAATTTCGCCCGCAGCAGCTTCCTGTTCTTCAGCCGCAGCAGCCGTGCTGTCACATAGCTGACTAATCCCATCGGTATACGCCAGAATTTCATCCAGAGTGGCAGCAGATTCGTTGGCATTGGCTTCCGTCGTCTGGGCAAAGTTCTGGCATCGCGACATGGCACCGGTAGCGCCCTTGACGGTTTCTTCAAAGCGCCCCACCAGCGCATCAATTTGCTCTGTAGAACCACGGGTTCTCAGTGCGAGCTGACGCACCTCATCGGCAACCACCGCAAATCCCCGCCCTGCCTCGCCAGCACGGGCGGCTTCAATGGATGCATTCAAGGCAAGTAAGTTGGTCTGTTCTGTGATCTCACCAATTACGTCAACGGCTGCCGCCACCTCTCTGCTCGCATCAGCCAACTGGTTGACTGCAGTGGAGGCGCCCTGAAGCTCTCCGACCAAGGATGTCATGCTCTCACGCGTGCTGTTGGTCAGGTCCTTGCCTCTCCCCAGACGTTCATGGGTCTTACGCACGCCGTCCGACATATTGACTGCGTTGGAGGCCACTTCCCGTGATGTTGACGACATCTCCTCGCTTGCCGAAGCAATTGCCGCCGTTTCGCCAGACTGCTCCCGAACTGCGGCCTGGGCCTTGCCACTGTGATCGGAACTTGATCGGGCACCTTTTCCCAGGCTATCGATCACATCACTCAGGCGTTTAACTACTGCATCCAGCTCTGCCGACTGCTGAGAGATGGCCATTTCAATACTCCCGATTTCATCCTTACGGCCAGTAAAAATGTGTTGTGCGACCGGGTCATCGATCACACGACGGGCATTGCGAACACACCGGCGAAAGCCTGCCATTTTTGCGTACACCAATCCCGCACCCAAAAGCGCAATGCCACCGGAGACCAAAACTGCCAGCCAGCCCTCGTTAATAACTGCTCCCAGTATTCCCTGCGCAACCAGCAGCATGAAAATTAGGCTGACCAACTGAACGGAGAAGGTGGCGTTCATAACAGGCTTGCTGTCCGCAAGCTCCCCTTTATCCGGTTCGGCTTTCCGGAGCTTTTCGTACAGTTTCTCTGCCCGCTGCTGAGCCTCACTGCTCAGCCTTGAGCGAATTGACTGCAATTCAACAATGTCGCCTCTGGCATCCAATATGGGAATAGCGTATGCCTGAACCCAGTAATGATCGCCGCTCTTGCAGCGATTCTTGACCGCACCCATCCATGTCTTTCCGTCTTTGAGACGCGACCACATTTCATGGAAAGCGGCCCGGGGCATATCCGGGTGACGAATAATGTTATGGGGTTGCCCGATCAGCTCTTCCCGGGAAAAT
This sequence comes from Marinobacter sediminum, assembly GCF_023657445.1. Classification (NCBI taxonomy): domain Bacteria; kingdom Pseudomonadati; phylum Pseudomonadota; class Gammaproteobacteria; order Pseudomonadales; family Marinobacteraceae; genus Marinobacter; species Marinobacter sediminum. The sequence continues at coordinate 2,985,585 of NZ_JAGTWY010000001.1, forward strand.
CCGCTGATCTCGACGAACTCATCGTTGATGTGGCTGATCTGGCCCTTGGGGTTGGTGGTTGAAAGAATATTTGCCGTGGTACCAACCTCCACCTGGCGCTGTGTTACGGGGTTGTTCAGTCTCATACGCTTTACTCTCGCTATGCATGCTCGTTTTATATTTGTTGGTCTGCCATAGGACGCGGTTTGCCAAAGTGAAACCCCTGGAAGAAGTCCACATTTATAGCTCGGAGCACCTGCGCTATGTCTTCACTGCTGACAAACTCTGCGATGACTTCTGCGCCTATCTTGTGGGCAATGTCCACAATGCTTTCTGTGATCAATCGGCTTTTTTCATCGGAGAGAATCCTGGAGATTATCGAGCCATCAATCTTTACGTATTCTGGCTGCAATTCAATAAGATATGAGAAATTTGAGTAGCCACTGCCAAAGTCATCGATGGCAATCCGTGCGTTAAAGCTGCGAATCGATTCGACAAACTGTTTTACCCTGGAATAATCCTGGATAGATTCAGTTTCAGTAATTTCAAAGATCAGGTTGGAACCGCCATGCTTGGTCAGCTGATAGAGGATGAACTCAGACGTGCTGGTGTTTTCGATGTCTTCCGCAGACAGATTCACGCTGACGGTGAGCTTCCGGGATGATGCCAGGGCAAAGGCATCGACAATGACCTTTTGCGTAATCTCGGGGTAATACTTTGATTTTTTTGCCAGTCCGAGAAAACGGAAGGGGGAAATAACCTCACCATCCCTGCCGATCATCCGCAGCAGGGACTCATATTTGGCCGAATCCGAGTCCCCGGACACACTCACGATGGGCTGGTAGTGGCTGACGATCCGACCGTCCTTGAGTGCTTCCTTTATCTCATTGAGCCAATAAAAATTTTCGGTATGGTCGAAATCCTGATCGCTGAGCTCAAAAACACTGTTCATCGCATTTTCGAGTTTGGCTCTCTGCAATGCCGTTTCAGCGAAGGTCAGCAGATTTTTTGATCCCCGCCCCACGCCAAAGAAGAACTCTATATCGAAATGTTCGTTGTTCAGGGAGATCGGGTTCGCCTGAAGCTCTTGTGCCAGGCCTTCCAGTAACACTTTGAACTCGCTGGACTCGATATCACTGGCTGGCATCAAGGCGAAGTTCGCCCCGTAAAGCCGATAGATCATGATGCCCTGATCATGGCAACTCCGTTCAAGCTCTGCCGCCAGTTCAATGAGAATGCGATCGCCAATCGCGATACCATAATAATCGTTAAAGGACTTGAAGTTCCGTACGTCCATTAGCGCCAGCTGATCAGGCTGTCTCTTGGTGAGATCTTCGATAAGCCGGGCGCGACTGGGCAGGCCCGTGAGCTTGTCTGTTCGTTGTTGTGTCAGCAGTTCCTGGTTGACGATGATTTCGGTAATGTCGTTGCGGATACTGATGAACTCCAGAATATCGCCATTCTGGTCAGTGATCGGAACAATGGTCGTGTCCACATAATAATAACCGGCATTTTTCTTCCGATTTTTGATCGTACCCTGCCAAACCTCCTTTCTGAGAATCGTGTGCCACAAGTCCGTGAAAACGCTGGACGGCATGTCCGGATGACGGAGAATACTGTGACTTTTGCCGATAACTTCCTCGGCGGAATACCCGCTAATGGACTCAAACAGGCGATTCACGTACGTGATTCTGCCCGTCGCATCGGTCTTGGTTACGATCGCGGTCTTATCCAGAGCATGTTTGTATTGCTCCAGAAACTGCATGGACAGATTTAATTCCTGCGCAGTGGTGTTGGAAAGGTGGGTCAGAGAGCGCAGCGTGGAAACTTGGGGAATCGTGGTTTCCTGGTTGCTGGTGACATTGCGCTGGACGTCATTATGTTCGGAAAGCGTTACCAACGTCGTGGTGATGTTCAGCAGATGACTTGCCTGGGACGAGTGGAAATATTCACCATAAGTGAAGAATCCGGCATTGTGCCCCATGGCGCCAATCGCACCAACCTCGGCCTTGATAAGAGATTGCAGGAAAGACCTGCGTGCGGTGCATGAATAAGTGTAAATCCCCTCAATCGGGTGTCTGCCCGAAAACGCTTCAAGAGTGCGCTTAACGCTATTGGTTATGGTGCCCACGTCGGCCACCCCAAACTGAACGAGTTCGCCTTCCTCAAAGCTGCCGGCGAAGATCAGCCCACCGTCTTCAGTCTTACCTACCGGAGAGCGTGCGATCAGTTGCCCCTCTGCCACTTTGATCAACGGGAATTCCATCAGCGTCCGAGGGATATCCCGGGCCACTTCGTCCCCAAGGTAGTATTTGTAAACCTCTATAGCCGGCCTGTGATTGAGCTTATAGAGAATATTGCCAGCCGCGCGGGTGACCTCCATCTGAGTGCCAATGGGGGTCCAGTCCAAAACATAGCTGTTGTGAACCTGAAGAACGTTGCTCCTCAGTATAGCCAGCACTATCCCGGAAAAATGGATGCGGTCATCGATGATCACGAAGGTTTGCACAAACCGGTTATTGTCTGCGGCATTGCCACCAGCAAGGCAGACATCCGGTGCGGCTCCCGTAAACCCCTTGATAAATTCTTCAGGGTTGGCGACGAGTCCGTTTCCAAAAGCAACGGCTAGCCGAACGTCAGTATCGTGATACTCCTCACCAAGTTGCTCACCGGCCAGATAGGTTAAGTCAGGGGAATACACCAGCTCGACCCGGGTATCATTGAACGCTGAAAAGCTGAGCAGAATCTGGTTCTGACTTACTTGCCCTTCACAGATCTCACCGCTGGTGGAAGCGCCTATAACGCGGAAGCCCGGAACCAATTGCGGCAGCATAGCCAGCAGGCGACTTAGCTTTTCGTGGTCCAGATCTCCAGCAAAAATCTGAAGCAACCCACTCATAGAGGAAAGTCCACGTTCATTTATGAACGCCCTCAACGACTCATCACTCTTCAACAGGTGATTATATATTTTCATTATTCTGCTTTTTACCTTTGCAATATCCGGCGTTCTCGCGTTATCGCAACCTGACTTAAACTGCCATCGGAAGAGCCTTTTGCAGTAAACAGCCTACAACTCTGCTTAAAACTTTATTCATTTATAAATTTTACGACAAAAGCCCCTACCCTTTGTAGGGGCATGTACACAACTACAACACTTTCGAACTGTGTTGGGAGATCGTCAGGAATGAACCAGGGAGGGAGTGGAACAGGGGGCCTTTGGCAGGGATGGTCTGAAGACGACTTTAACAAGCCGCCTCCTTCCCGGCTCAATTAACGGCGCCTGGGTGTCCAGGCCTAAACCATCTCGATCTCGATGGATTCCAGGAAAGGGACGTTCAGCCAATGACGACTGGTCACGCTCTGGCTATACTCGGCCAATCACTTCCAGGACATAACACTTACCCACAAGGAGATTGACATGAGTGACCTGAAGGCCAAATTCGAAGAAGCCGTAAACTACATCCAGAACGCCGAAGGTGATTTCAAACCGTCCAATGAGCTGAAACTGGAATTTTACGCGCTTTATAAACAAGCCACGGAAGGCGATGTTTCCGGCAAACGTCCGGGCATGATGGATTTTGTCGGCCGCGCCAAGTATGACGCCTGGGAAAAGGCCAAAGGCCTGTCCAGTGACGATGCCATGCAGCAGTATATCGACAAGCTGGAATCCCTGAAGTAAGCCCTCAAACGCCGCTGATCCCGGTCCCAACTGACCGGGATCAAACTTCCTCTAAAAAATTTTGCGACGTTCAAACGTTTGTCATAAGATGCGCCCAACATAAGAACAACCCCTCATTGGAAGAGTTAGTCATGGACATCACCCAAGCGCTGGAACAATCCCAGCCCGGCCTTGTGGGCCGCGTCAAGGAAGCCATCCGCAAACATCACCTGAACCAGCGTGCCGAGCAAACCTACCTGCACTGGATTACCCGTTTCGTGCTTTTTAATGAGCTGAAAGATCCAGAAACGCTGGCAAGCGAAGATCGTCAACAGTTCCTCACCTATCTGAGCGACCGTATCCGAGTGTCCCGGGCACGCCTGAATCAGGCCAGTCAGGCGTTGACGTTTTTCTATGAAGACGTATTGGGGAAAACGACCCTGAGCGGCCCTGCCGCGGCCTGAACGCCGCCGGAAAATTGCTCAGCGCCCGGTCATATTGACGTTGTGGGCGTCATAATTACGGTTCTGGGGCGGGCGAATGACATAGTTGTTGCTATGGGTCTGCCCCGGAACAGACTTGGGATCACTGAACCGGATATCAACCGGAATCTCTGACCGGCCAAGATCGGTTCGACTATCCCCTGGCTGCAGTGACAGCGGGTCGAGGTAAAAGTCATCCTCCTTGCCAGGCTGGACCGGCACTCCTGCGGCCGGAGCCGCCAGACCGCCTTCGATGACCGTATTGGCCAGAACCTCTTCCTCGATAGAGCGCAGGGGAATACTGTCGATGGTCGAGCGCTCCTCATAGTTGAAAGCCCCGCTTTCGCTTTTAACCGTGGGCTCACTCTGGGCTGTTGTCACCAAGGGATATCCAAGCCCCAACGCACAGCCGACAATCAAAGCCGAACGCCCTAAAAAACCCCTCACCTTGCTCATTGCCGACAATGCACCCATGGTTCAAACCCTGGCTAACGGATCTATTCGCGCCATCAAATATGACAAATTTTGATCAGTCTATCCCCATCAATGACGGTTTTCCTGTGCAGTCGACGATTCTGTGACGCTTTTCACTTGTCATTAGCTTGCTCCGGCACTGGCACCGCCCTTTTCTGGATACAGATGTCTTGAAGTTATAACTGGGGCAACCACAATGGATGATATCGGAACTGCAGAGACTGACTACCAAGCATGAAAACCAATCTTATTACCCGGGAAGGCTTTAACAAACTTCAGGAAGAGCTCGACTTTCTCTGGCGCAAAGAGCGCCCTGAGGTAACGAAAAAGGTTAACTGGGCAGCAAGCCTTGGCGATCGCTCTGAGAACGCGGACTACCAGTACAACAAGAAGCGGCTGCGTGAAATAGATCGAAGAGTACGGTATCTGAGAAAGCGTCTCGAGGAAGTTCGCGTGGTTGACTACGCGCCTGTGCAGGAAGGTAAAGTCTTCTTTGGCGCTTGGGTGGCGCTGGTGGACGATGACGACGAGACACTGACGTTTCGAATCGTCGGACCAGACGAAATTTACGAACGGAAGGATTACGTTTCGATCGATGCCCCCATTGCCCGGGCCAGTCTCAAGAAAGAACCCGGTGATGAAGTCTATGTGAAGACGCCGGTCAGTGAGAAAACCTGGTACATCGAATCGGTGCGGTATGAGACAGCCTGAGAGGCCGGGCGATTTCACCGGGCCTCTCACAACCAGGAATTATCTGAGGTTCAGTCCCGGCGCCAGGTTCTCAGGCAGTGCCAACCGGCCGGCCTCAATCCCCGCCACAGGGTAGGAGCAGTAATCTGCGGCGTAATAGGCGCTTGCACGGTGATTACCGCTGGCACCGACTCCGCCGAAAGGCGCGGCACTTGAAGCTCCCGTCAACTGCTTGTTCCAGTTCACGATGCCGGCGCGAATACGATTATAAAAATACTGAAATTGCTCCTCACTATCGCTGAACAGGCCGGCTGACAGACCGAAGCGGGTATCGTTGGCCTTGCGAATAGCATCATCAAAACTTTTATAACGGATCACCTGCAGCAAAGGCCCGAAAATTTCCTCGTCCACCAGTTTTTCGACAGCGGTCACATCAATGAGTCCCGGCGCAATCAAGCCGGTACCGGGCTTGAGCTTCTCACAACGAACCAGGGAGGACGCCCCTTCCGACAACAGCTGTTCCTGAGCCGCGATCACGCCGTCAGCGGCAGTTTCTGAAATCACACTGCCCATAAACGGTGCCGGTTCATCAAAAGCACCGCCAACCTGAATGGCCTTTACCGAGGCCTCCAGGGCCTCCAGGAAAAGGTCGCCCCATTTGCCTTCCGGCACCATCAAGCGCCTTGCACAGGTGCAGCGCTGGCCGGACGTAATAAACGCGGACTGGATCGTTTCGTGCACAGCGGCCTGCATATCTTCCACTTCATCCAGTATCAGTGGGTTATTGCCGCCCATTTCGAGTGCAAGGATTTTGCCAGGATGGCCCGCAAACTGCCGGTGCAGGACATGACCGGTATTTGAGCTTCCGGTAAAAAACAGGCCATCGAGGGCTGGGTTATTAGCGAGGGCAATGCCCGTTTCCTTCTCACCCTGAAGCAGGTTCAAAACGCCTTTGGGCAACCCGGCTTCCAGCCACATCCGAACCATCTCTTCAGCTACCGAAGGAGTCAGTTCGCTGGGCTTGAATACCACAGTATTGCCGGCAATCAAGGCCGGTACGATATGTCCATTGGGCAGGTGCCCCGGAAAATTATAAGGCCCGAACACAGCAACAACGCCATGCGGTTTGTGGCGCAGAACTGCGTGGCCACCAGCCATTTCATTGCTGCGCTGACCTGTGCGCTCATTGTAGGCTGTCACCGAGATTTCAATCTTCCCGATCATGGCACCAGCTTCGGTGCGCGCTTCCCACAGTGGTTTTCCAGTCTCCAGGGCAATGCAGGTAGCCAGATTTTCCTTGTTTTCAGCCAGCAACTCAGCATATCTGCGTGCGATGGCAACCCGATCATCCAAGTCGGTCATTGCCCAAGAAACAGAAGCCTTAGCCGCGGAAAAAACAGCCGCCTCTACCTGGGCCTCGTCAGCGGCCTGCCCATCCCAGACAACCTCGCCAGTTGCCGGGTTCAGTGAAACCAACGGGCTGCCCTTGCCGGCCTGCCACTCGCCATCAATCATTACCGAGGACGTCATGGTTATCTCCTTCTTGCTGAGAGCGGGACAAGCCTGACCGTGCCGCCCTCGTTAATTTGAAGTGCCTCGATCACCTCCTGCGACAGCCCCACTCCCTGATTGCCCAGCGCATCTACGGGAGACACGCAGCAACGGAAGTTCAGGAAGTCGGTATTGCTGATCAGGTACAGGTCACCCTCAGGTTCCTGTTGAGCAACATGAACCTCGGCATGGTGGCTCTGATTAATGGCGCGGATATCGTCCATGCGGGCCACCAGAGTGGGGCCGGCGTCAAAAATATCGATGTAGCCCGTATACCTCAGCCCCTCGGCCTCAAGAAGTTTCCGGGCCGGCGTGGTTGCCGGATGGGTCAACCCCATAACTTCCTGCGCACTCTGCGGCAAGAGGTTGGTGTAAATCGGGTTCTTGGGCATCAGCTCGGCAATGAACACCTTGTCCATGGCAGACAGCTTGTCTGCCTGATCAAACTCAAGCGAGAAAAAATGCCGACCGAGTCCTTCCCAGAAGGGTGATACACCATTTTCATCAGCGTAGCCCCGCATCTCCGCCAACATATTTTCGTTAAAGCGCTGGGGGAACTCTGCCATGAACAGGAAACGGGATTTGGACAGCAGCGACCCGTTCTTACCTTGACGCGCTTCGGGTGCAAGAAACAGGGTGCACAATTCCGAATAGCCCGTGTGGTCGTTACTAAGAGTCAGAGTATTAACCAGATTGCATACATCAAGCTCCCGAGACGCATGCAGAAGTCTGCCCAGGTGATAGTTGTACCAGGGCTCACTGATGCCCACAGCCGACTCGATTGCACATATGCCCTCGACCTTTCCGGAATCCGTGTCCTCCATAACGAAGAGGTAAAATGCTTCCTCGGGAACAGGCCCATCCTTCCATGCTTCCAGGGCAGCCTCCATCTTCCGGGCAACCTGTTTGTCATCATCCTGCAGGGAGGTGAAGCCCTTGCCGGTTTTACGGGCCAGTTCACGCAAGGCCTCATGATCAGCTGCGCCAATAGGGCGAACTACCATCATCGCGATGTCACTCCTGAATTCGGGTCAATCGGATCGGGAAAAGCCTGGCAACTTAGGCCCGATCCATGTTGGCAAGCTTGGTCTCGACCGCGGCCTGGAGCTTCTGCATAGCCTCACGGATGTCCTCATCCGGAATGTTCAGAGCCGGTGCCATGCGAAGCACGTTGGGCCCGGCCACCAAGATCAGCACGCCCTGCTCTCTGGCGGCCGCCAAAAACTCACCGGCCTTGCCGTGCCATTCGTCAATCAGCTCGGCACCGATCAGCAGACCCTTGCCCCGAACCTCTCGAAAAATGCCATGCCGGGCATTGATCTGCTCAAGCCCTTCTTCAAAGATCGCCCGCTTTCTGGCAACACCCTCCAGGATTTCCGGACGGCTTACCTCGTCAATGACGGCACTGGCAACCGCACAACCCAGCGGATTACCGCCATAGGTACTGCCGTGGGAGCCAATGCCGAAGCTTTGAGCTGCTTTTTCTGTGGTCAGCATCGCGCCAATCGGGAATCCGCCACCCAGGGCCTTGGCTGACGTGAGAATATCCGGGGTGACTTCGGTATCCATGTAGGCGTAAAGCTTGCCGGTCCGGCCAACACCGGTCTGGACCTCATCAAAGACCAGAAGTGCGTTGTGCTCGTCACACAGCTGCCTCACGCCTTTGACAAAGTCCGGGGCTGCCGGGATAACCCCGCCCTCGCCCTGGATCGGCTCCATAACCACGGCACAGGTCTTGTCGGAAATGGCGTCTTTCAGGGCCTGAAGATCGTTATATTCCAGGTGGGAAATGCCTTCCGGCACCGGCTGGAAGCCCTGACGGTACTTAAGCTGGCCACCCACGGATACGGTAAACAGCGTGCGTCCGTGGAAGGACTGGCGGAAAGAAATAATCTCATTCTTGTCTTCGCCATAAGTGTCGAACGCATACTTGCGAGCGAGCTTGAAGGCCGCTTCGTTGGCCTCGGCACCGGAGTTGCAAAAGAAGACCCGGTCCGCAAACGTCATATCCACCAGCTTGCTGGCCAGATTCAATGCCGGCTCGTTGGTAAATACATTACTCAAGTGCCAAAGATTGCCGGCCTGCTTTTCAAGAGCCGCTGTCAATGCCGGATGGCAGTGTCCAAGCACGTTCACTGCGATCCCGCCAGTAACGTCGATATACTCGTTGCCTTCCTGGTCCCACAACCGGCTGCCCTTTCCGCGAACCGGAACTATTGGCTGAGGGTTGTAGTTAGGAACCATGACGTCATTGAACAAGGCTCTGTTTACGTGTTCTCCGTTCATTTTTTCACTGACCTCTGCAAACTCGGTTTAACTCAGCTGCCACTTTCAGCACCACCAAGGAATCTCGGGCACGTCCCGGATCATGATGTGGCGGCAATGACTGAGATCTCCACCAACAACTCGGGGGACGCCATCTGGGCCTGCACACAGGCCCGTGCCGGAGCTTCCCCTTCAGGCACCCAGTTGTCCCAGATATCGTTCAAGGCCTTGAAATCCGCCATATCTGAGAGATAAATCGTCGCCGACAGGATCTTGCTCCGGTCTGAGCCAATACTCTCCAGAAGCTCGTCGACTTTCTCCAGCATCCCGGTTACCTGGGCATGAATGTCGCCGTTCTTGTCCTTGGCAACCTGGCCACACAGGTAAGCCGTGCCATTGTGCTTTACGATCCGGCTCATACGGCTGTTCGTGGAAATGCGTTCTATAGTCATTGATGTCACCTGAATTGAAAGTGGAATGGCGCTGAAGTCAGAACCGGGATACCGAATAGGGTTTCATGGCGATACTCGTTTCCTCTCCAGCCACTAACTGCGCTACCAGACGACCGGTAATGGCACCTGTGGTGATCCCTATCTGGCCATGGCCAAAGGCGTAGTAGACGTTTGGAAAACGTGAAGCGCGGTCAATAACGGGCAAAGTGTCGGGCATGAACGAGCGGTACCCCATCCATTCTTCACCCTCAATGCTTTTTAAAGATGGGAAGACGCGCTTGGCCTTCTCCGCAATGACTTTGGCCCGGTCAAAATTCGGCGAGCTATCCAGGCCGCCCATTTCGATCGTTCCGCCAATTCGAAGCCCGCCTTCCATCGGCGTGATAACAAAGCCGCCAGCGGCATAAGTCACCGGATGCTGCACATCAATACCGGCGTCAGTTACCGTGGTCGAGTAGCCCGCCAGTGCCTCTACTGGGACGGCATCCCCAAGCTCTTCAGCCAGTTTTCTTGACCAGGCACCCGCAGCAATAACAATGTGATCCGCCTGCACTTCTTCACCGCCATCAACACTGACAGCGCGGACCCGCTGGCCATCGGTATTCAAGTTCCGAACCTTACCGGTAATCGCCGCGCCGCCCTTGCGCATAAACAGGTCATACAAGGACCTGACCAGGCGTTCAGGATCCGAAAAGTAATACCAACCCTTCTTCTTTACCGCACAGGCAAAATCAGCGGCAATACTCGGCTCCAGCTCCTGGAGCTGACGGCCCGTCAGATGCTCATGGTCATAACCAAGCGCACGCTCCATCTCAAGATTGGGCAGATCATCCTGATATTCAGCCTCCGTTTCGTATACAACCAGCGTCTCGTATGGTTTGACGATGTCGGAGATACCAGCTTCCTCAAGCCAGGGCTGATAGGCGTCGCCAGCCTGCGCGGTCAGTGTCGCCAACGCCTCACCGATTTCCTGTATCCGGGAAGGCTTTGCCGCCATGAGAAAGCGAATGATCCATGGCATCAACTTCGGCAGATATCCGAGGCGGATGGACAGGGGACCTTTGGTATTAAGGAGCCAGCCCGGAACCTTCTTGAAGGTTCCGGGCTTTGAAAACGGCACGACAGAACCCACGGCCAACAGGCCACAGTTGCCTGACGATGCCTCCGCCGCAGGATATTTACTTTCTACCAGCGTTACGGCATACCCACGTTTTTGCAGTTCCAGAGCGGCACAAACACCAATGATACCGGCACCAATTACCACAACAGACTGCTGATTACTGGATGTCACTTCTGCGCTTCCTATCCCGAATTATGTAATGCGTTGAATTTCAAACGGTGCCAGTTCAGGCGAGTTCCTGGGGGCTGCCGGAGGTCTTCATCTTCCGTTCCGCCCAACTGGCGAACCGCAAAACCGGATAACAGTAGATAAAGTAAAGAACAGCGATTAAGCCGTAGATAAACATGGTGTCGCCCGGCATTCGCAGGATGGAGGTTTCGCCCTGACGGGTAAGTTCTGCGACCCCAATCACCGACAGCACAGCAGTACTCTTGATGACAATCACATAAATACTCGCCATGGGAGGCACGGTTAATTTAATGGCCTGGGGGACAATGACGTGATAGAGCGCCTGGGCCTTGGTCATGCCCACGGAGCGTGCGGCCTCTTCCTGTCCGGCCGGAATCGAATCGATGGCAGCCGCAACGATCGCAGTGACATAACTGGCCGTGTAAAGCGACAGAGAAACGATGGCAGCGGTGTAGCTGTCAAACTGAAGCCATGCAATGCCAAGTGATGGCAGCACAAAGTAAATGATATATATCTGAACCAGGTAAGGCGTGCCACGGAACAGGTGAACGTATATATTGATGACCAGTTTTAGTGATTTCGAATCAAGCGTTTTTATGATCCCGAGTATTGCCCCCAGGATGCTGCCTAACATAATAGCCACCGAAGAAACTTCGAATGTCTTCCACAGCCCATCCATCAAGAAGGGCGAGAGGCTGTTAATTATCTGCCATTTCTCAGAAAACCAATCCATAACTGTCTCCCTCTATTGAGCGCCGGCCAGATTTCCGCTTAGCTTTTTCTGAATAAATCCAGAAGCAACCAGCATCAATAGATAAATAATCAGATAACAAATCGCTGTTGTGACATAACTTTCGGTAGCAGATACAGTTTCTGAAAACATAAGCAAACCGGCGCCCATTAATTCGAAGACGGCGATAATACTGAGCAGCGACGTATCCTTTACAAGGATTACTGTTTGGCCTAGCAACGGCGAAATTAGTTTGGCGATTGCCTGTGGCAGAATAATGTAATAAAGAACCTGTGGCCGACTCATACCGACAGCCATTGCACCCTCGGTCTGAGTCCGTGGAACCGACATAATACCGGCTCGAATGATCTCGGCCATAAAGGGTGTGGTATGCAGGGTAAGTGCGATAACACCCGTCTGCATCTCATTAAAAAAGTTACCAATTAAATGAGGTAACCCGTAATAAATGAGATATATCTGAATAAGAAGTGGTGTTGCGCGAACAAACTGAATATATGCAGCTGCAGTACGCCAGATAACACCTACCGATGACATTCGCATCAATGCCAGGAATATGCCGAAAAATATCGATAGAACCAGACAAACCAGTGAGATCCATACCGTATTAATAATGCCGTCAATAAATATATCGGCATAGTCGGCAACAATTCGAAAATTAAATAATTCAGTAAGCCAGTACATTTGCTGCCTCTTAATACCTACATTAGCTCACAAGGCGTATTTGAAGCCCTACAGCGGAGACAAATGAAAGGAGAGTAAGATGGTGCGGAAGACCCGCGCGTTTATCACGCGAGCCTCCTTTGCTGTGCCAGGTCAGTCAGCAGATTAGTTGTGATCTGCCTGCCAATCGGTGCTGTTCCACCAGTAGTCCAGCATCGCTTCGTGGCGACCATCACTCTCAATCAATCTGAGGTAGTTGTTCAGTGCCAGCAACAGGTGGATCGAATCCGGGCGGACGGCGAAACCAAGCGGCTCTTTTTTGAGCGAGCCGATAATTTCCAGTTCATTGTTTTGTTTGAGGAAACCAGCCAGGGCTGCACGGTCGGATACACCCGCATCGACACGGCCACTCAGCAGAGACTGAACCACCTGAGGCGTACCTCCGGCATACGGCTTCAGGTCAGCCTCCGGCAGTTTTGCGCGGACCTGATCAGCATAGGACGAAGCCTGTGCTGCGCCGATCGAGTAATCCTCATTATTGAGGGTCTTCCAGGAATCGAAGCCTTTTTCTTTTTTCGCAAAGACCACGATCTCAGAATGAAACGCCGGATCTGTGAACAGCATTTTCATGTGCCGCTTCGCAGTCGGTGTCATGTCAGCGGCAATCATATCGACTTTGCCCGAGGTCAGCGCCGGGATCAGGCCTTTCCAGTCATAGTCTTTAATCACCAGCTCAACACCCATGTCATCGGCAAAGGTCTGTGCCAGTTCGATCGCGAGGCCGGTACGCTCGCCGTTTTTGTCAATAAAGCTGACAGGGGGGCCCTGTGTCTGCACAGCAATACGAAGCTCTCCGGTATTGCTGACTTTTTCCATGGTGCTTTCGGCACTGGCTACAGAGCTCATGGCTCCCAGGCATATAGCCATTACGGCCACGAACATACGCTTAACAGTAAGCATCTGATCTCTCCTCCACTTTTTGCTTTTTTTTAATAGGGCTCGAATCAAAGAGCCCCTGAAAGGCGCGCTGCCACCGTTAAAGCGGTGATACAGCGGGCTTAAATGATCTGTTCCAGAAATTTCTGGGCCCGAGTGCTCTTGGGGGCATCGAAAAAACTGTCCGGAGATCCTTCCTCAACGATTTCGCCGCCATCCATAAAAATAACGCGGTCTGCGACTTCCCTGGCAAAACCCATTTCGTGAGTCACAACAGCCATCGTCATGCCATCCCGGGCAAGGTCCTTCATCAGGTTGAGAACACCGCTAACTGTCTCGGGATCCAGTGCTGATGTCGCTTCATCAAACAGCATCATCTTCGGGTTCATCGCAAGTGCGCGGGCTATAGCAACCCTCTGTTGCTGGCCACCCGAGAGTTGTCTGGGGTAGTTGTTTTCCCTGTCCGGAATTCCCACTTTATCGAGCAGCTTGCGGGCAACCTCCTGCGCCTCACTCTTGTCCCTTTTTAGAACCACCACTTGCGGCAGGACAATGTTTTCGAGGCAGGTTTTGTTCTCGAAAAGATTGAAATGCTGAAACACCATGCCCACTTCCGTCCGAAGCGTATTCATGCAGGTTTTCCGGTCAGAAAGTTCAGCACCATCAATACTGATACTGCCCTCGTCGATACCTTCCAGGCCATTCAGAGTCCTCAGCAAGGTACTTTTACCGGAACCACTCGGCCCGATAATGACAACGACTTCGCCCCGCTTGATTTCGTTACTGACGTTATTGAGCGCAAGCACCGAAGTCTTGCCACCATCAATACTGAAACGCCTCGACACCTTGTCGATCACGACCATGGATTCGCCGGTGCCCGTTGACCCGTCCTTTCCAGTTTCATTTAAAGATGTCATGCAGTTCTCTCCAACAAATCCGGTCTCTACGACGGGTACACAATAGAAAAAAGGGCGGAGGGGTTACTTTGCAATGAACGCCTGTCGCTGTGTTTTAACACCGTCTTTTTATAAGTAGTTTCAACCATAGCAACGGGGTTGCTATAATCCTAATGAAACTATATTTACAACTATTAACCTATGGTTATGACCTATGAATGTCAAACAGCTGCGACTTTTCCATGAAGTGCTGAGTACCGGGAAAATGTCGAGGGCGGCAGAGCGCTTGAACTTCAGCCAGCCAGCCGCCAGCAAAATGCTGGGGAACCTCGAAGAGAAAGTGGGCTATCGGCTCTTCTTCAGGCAAAACGGACAATTGAATCCAACCCCTGAAGCGCTGTACCTGCACGAAGAGGTTATGACGATCCTGAGAAGTCTTAAGCGATTGGAAGACAGCTTTGAAAGGGCGAAATACGGCCAGCTGGGCCGACTCAATATTGCATCGATTCTTGGACCCAGCTACAGCTTTTTACCGGGAATTTTCGACGCTTATGCCGGAGATAACTCACAGTTGAAGCTTAACCTGCAGGTTCACAACTCCCGGACAATTCGCGACTCTGTGGCATCCGGGCAGTTCGAACTTGGCCTGGTGGATAAAAGTGCACCATCATCCAGTTATAACTCTGAAGTGTTCGACCTTCCCTGCTTTTGCGCCCTGCATAAGAACCACCCAGCAGCAGATAACGAGGTGTTATCACCGGAGCTGCTGGACGGGGAGGTCTGGATAACGCTTGATCCCGAGCATATAACCTACCAGCTACTCAGCAACCACTATCTGGCCGCAGGCGCAAAATTTATCCCGAAAATCGAGGTAAATGCGACGTTACACTCCCTGCCATTCGTACAGCAGATGCGCGGAATTGCTTTGGTGGACGTGGTGAACCTTTATCACTTCACCAATGTTTATCCCATGGACCAGATCGTGTTCCGGCGGTTTGCTCCAGCTATTGTGGAACCTCTGGAACTTATCAGCATCAACAGTCGGCCACTGTCCAAACCTGCAGCCGAGCTGAAATCAATCCTGACCAACGAACTGGAGGAGCTTTGCCGGACCTATGGCTGACACCGGAGGCGAGTTAGCAAAATAAAAAAACCCCGTAAAAACGGGGTTAAGGCTAGCGCTGTGCTGGAGGGAGAAGTAAGTGGCATTCGCCGCTTAACTTCTTTCTACAGTTTCCATTATGCATATCCAGGATTACACCTGAGTGTCCGATGGATTACCTTTTTGACAGGCTTTCACAGTGAGGTGTTTCATCATAATTAGGTTGCACACTCTAGTGCCGGGCGCTAATTTCACGGGATAATCTTTCTTAACGTTTTCCAGTCACGGAGATTGCGACATGAACACTCAGAAACTGCTGAACATGGCCCTCGGCGGCGTTGACTCGCTGGGATTTCGGCTTGACCAGCTGGGGATTACCGGAAAGGTTAACCGTCATAACATCGCGGCTTTTCTGATGGCCGAACAATGGCACCTTGAAGGCGAATGGGACAGCATTCAGGCCAGGGTGGATCGTCGGCGCTCACAGTTCGAGCAGATTACTCACTTCGTCGAAACCCGGGCGGACGCGGTATTGGGCCCGGTGTTAAAGCGCGTAAACCGGTTCCGCACCGGCCAGTAAAGAATGTCAGGCACCGCTGGTTTCAGTCGGATTAAGGGTCTCCTCTCCGACAGAATCAGCGGGTAACCCGGTCTGTGCGGCCTTGATCCGTTTGCGTACGCCCGTGAATTCCGGCATACGAATCGCTACCGTTAGTCCCGGCGGGTTCTCACCCGGATAGGTATCACTAAGAACGATCCGCCCCTGATGTATCTCGGCTACCGCACTGACCAAACTCAGGCCCAATCCATTGCCCGGCAATGAACGGCTCTTTCCGACTCGATAAAAGCGCTGGAAGACTTGATCTTTCTCTTCGTCGGGAATCCCGATACCGCTGTCACGCACCTCGAAGATTGCTTCCGCATCTTCCTTCCGCACGGATACGCCGATAACACCATGCTCCGGCGTATATTTGATAGCGTTATCGATCAGGTTGCTGACCATCTGGAACAGCAGGTCCCGGTCGCCTTCAATCATCACTCCGTTTTCCAGCCCCTGCTCGAACTGCTGCTCCTTGTCTTCCGCAAGGGCCTCATACAACTCACAGGCATCGGTGACCAGCTCGTCCAGAGAGACCGGCTTCATGTCTGCCGTGTTACCACGGGTTTCCAGACGGGCAATGCGCAGCAGGGCGTTAAATGTAGCCAGCAGCTGGTCGGCCTCGGCGACGGCGCGACCTGCCTGTTCCCGGGCCTCATCGTTATCCACTGACATCAGGGTGTTTTCCAGCTGGTTCCTCAGCCTGGTCAACGGCGTTCTCAGGTCATGGGCAATGCTATCGGAGACATGACGGATGCCTTCCATCAGGTACACAATTCGGTCCAGCATCTGATTGAGGTTTTCCGCCAGCTGGTCGAAATCATCATCGGTCCCCCGGGTGGGGATTCGCAGGGACAGGTGGCCATTCATGATGCGGCGGGAGGTGTTGTTGATCACCTCAATACGCTTGGTTGTACTCCGGCTCATGAGGAAGCCGCCCAACAAGGCCAGCGCCAGGGTGATGCCCATCCCCCAGTTGATTGCGGTTTCGATCACCCGCTTGAGATTGGTCAGTTCATCAACGTCCCGGCCTACCAATAACCGCAGACCACCCTGCACCTCGAAGATGCGGGCTCGGGCCAGGCGCCGTGGCCCGGACCAACCCACCGATTCATCGAGAGTGAAGTTGATCCAGCCACTGTCGGACCGGCTACCCTCCGGCCAGGACTCTATATTGCCAGCAAGCTTGAGGAAATCATCGGTGGCTAGCAGATAGATGGACTTGGCATTGGGGTCGCGAGCGACCCGCTCACGGATAATGGTAATAAGGCCGTTCACACCTCGGCCCCGATACTGCTCCGCCAGGCCGGCGATTTCCGCTTCAATGGTTTCGTCGGTCTGGGCGGCCATAAAGCCCGCCGTGCGCCAGTAGATAAAGGCCAGCAACAAAAACACCGAAGTGGCAAACACCACCATGTACAGCAGTGCAAGCTGAAACGACGAGGTCCTGAGCTGGCTAAGCAGTTTCACGTAACATGTATCCTGCACCCCTTATGGTTTGCAGCAGGGGTGTATCGAATTCCTTGTCGATTTTTGCGCGCAGGCGGCTGATGTGCACGTCAATCACGTTGGTCTGGGGATCGAAATGATAGTCCCATACTTTTTCCAGCAGCATGGTCCGGGTCACCACCTGGCCCGCATTGCGCATAAGATATTCCAGCAACCGGAACTCCCGCGGCTGCACATCAATGCTTTGTCCTGCACGTTTGACGGTCCGGGCCAGCAAGTCCATCTCCAGATCCGCGACCCGCAGCACGGTTTCCGTTTCCGCAGCCTGGCGATTGCGACGAACCAGAGATTCGATGCGTGCCAACAGTTCCGTAAATGAAAAAGGCTTGGTCAGGTAGTCGTCACCACCACCGCGCAGGCCTTCAACTCGGTCATCAACATCACCCAGGGCACTCAGAATGAGGACAGGTACCTGATTGCCGGTAGCTCGGACCGTCTTGATGATCGACAGGCCATCCATCCCCGGCAACATGCGATCCACAATCATGATGTCGTAGTCTTCACTGGCTGCCATCATCATGCCTTCCTTTCCATCGGCAGCATGATCCACCACGAAGTCGGATTCCTTCAGCCCTTTGACCAGGTAATTGGCTACGTCCTGATCGTCTTCGATTACCAGTGCTTTCACCGGCGTTCCTCCCGATAGCGGATTACATTAACGACTTACCTTGAGCACAAGGGTACGAAGAAGTCTCAAAGCCGGCCAGTTACGATCTTGTAAGAGGGTGTCGCCTATGGCGACGGTCAGATCCCGCCGGTAAACCATCCAAGGGAGCTGCCAGTTTCTCCCGAGGGCCGGTATTCCGCGCTTACCCAGCCCTCGTAGTCCATCCGGTCGATCGCCGCAAAAACATTCGAAAAGTTAATCTCTCCGGTTCCTGGCTCATGGCGCCCGGGATTATCGGCAAACTGGATATGCCCGATCCACGGTAACAGGCACTCCATCGAGCGGATAAGATCTCCTTCCATGATCTGCATGTGGTACAGGTCATATTGCAGCCGCACGTTGCCAGCATCCAGCTCTTCAATCACGGCCAGTACCTTACCAGAGGTGTCCAGCACAAAACCCGGCATGTCCACCCGGGAATTGATCGCTTCCAGGCACAGTGTGATGCCCTCCGCTGCGAGCTTCTCGGCGGCATAGGCCAGGTTGGCCACCAGGGTCTGCCAGGCCTCGCCTTCATCCAGGGTCGCCGGTTTCAGGCCCGCAAGACAGTTGAGCTGTTTACAATCCAGTGCCCTTGCGTAGTCAATGGCTTCGTCAACGCCGGCACGAAACTCCTCAACGCGATCGGGCAAACAGGCAATACCGCGTTCGCCAGCATTCCAATCGCCCGGAGGCAGGTTGAACAGCACCTGAGTAAGGTTGTTGTCCTTGAGTATCCGCCTTAACAGATCCTTTGGATAGGCGTAGGGAAACAGATATTCGACACCTTCGAATCCGGCAGCCCGGGCCCTGGCAAAGCGCTCGGTGAAATCGACCTCGGTGAAAAGCATAGAGAGATTGGCAGCGAAGCGTGGCATGGCCTTACTCCTTGGGGCTACGGCCAAGAGAACCGAGAAGCGATCCGTTCAGATGCTCCAGCTCCAGCAGTAAGCCGCTGTGGTCTACGTCACTGTGGCCGTTGGCCACCAGCGACAGGTATTCGTTATGGGTCTGCTGCGCAAGCGGCAGAGTAAGTCCCTCGGCCCGAGCCTCGTCCAGGATCATCCGCATATCCTTGAGCTGGATACGCGCCGGCGCACCGGGAGCAAAATCCCGGTCAATCATTCGCTGTCCGTGCAATTCCAGGATCCGGCTGCTGGCAAAACCTCCCAGCAGGGCCTCCCGGACAGCTGCCGGATCGGCGCCCCCCTTGGCCGCCAGCAGGAGCGCTTCGGAAACGGCACCGATCGTTATACCCACGATTGCCTGATTGGCGAGCTTGGCCAGCTGGCCGGCGCCAACCGGTCCAATTCTCGTGCACTTGCCCAACACTTCAAATACCGCAGCGGCGCGGGCAACATCTTCCTCTGAACCCCCAGCCATAATACTCAGGCGTGCTTCTGCGGCCCCCACAGTGCCGCCAGAGACGGGTGCGTCTACGTAGCCCGCGCCTTTCTCGGCCGCCAGCCCGGCATGGTGCCGGGCAACCGAGGGCTGAACAGAGCTCATATCAACCACCAACGCACCGGGCTTGAGGGCATCCAGGCCTCCCTGAGTTACCAGAACCTGATGCACTACGTCGCTGTTCTCCAGCATGACGATCACCACATCCGCCTCGCGAACTGCATCAGCCGGAGACTCCGCTATGTCCGCTTCACCGGCAAAGGGAGCGCATTTGCCGGCCGTGCGGTTCCACAACGTCATCGGAAAGCCTGCGTTCAATAGGTTTCGTGTCATTGGAGCACCCATCAGGCCAATACCCAGGAAAGCGATATGCGGTCGTTCTGCGGTCATAACCGGGAGTCTCTTGTTATCATCTGAAGTGTTGTCGGTTAGCACCGATTATACAAACAAAAACGCCACCAACCGGAGCGGTGGTGGCGTTTTCACGAGTCAGCTTCTGGGAGGGCTGGTCGGGGCCGGATTCAGGCAGTTTCCACCATCTGATTCCGGATTTTCTTCATCGCATTCTTCTCAAGCTGGCGAATCCGTTCGGCGGACACCCCGTACCTGTCTGCCAATTCGTGCAGCGTGGACTTGCTACCCGAAAGCCAGCGCTCACGCAAAATATCCTGGCTGCGTTCATCCAGATTGCCCAACGCATCCATCAGGCGACCGTTGGAATCCTGGGTCCAGTCAGAATTTTCCAGCTGGGTCGCAGGATCACTACGATTATCTTCAAGGTAATGGGCCGGGGCCTTGTAGACGCTATCGTCATCATCGTCCATCGGTCCATCATACGCCGTATCCTGGGATGCAAGCCGACCTTCCATCTCACGCACAACCCGGGGCTCTACACCCAGATCGGCAGCCACGGCGTTCAGTTCATCATGACTCAACCAGGCCAGCCTCTTCTTCTGGCTACGCAGGTTGAAGAACAGCTTACGCTGAGCCTTGGTCGTGGCCACTTTTACGATGCGCCAGTTGCGCAGAATAAACTCGTGAATCTCCGCCTTGATCCAGTGCACAGCGAAAGACACCAGACGGACACCGTATTCCGGATTGAACCGTTTGACCGCTTTCATCAGGCCAACGTTGCCTTCCTGAATCAAGTCCGCCTGAGCCAGTCCATAGCCGGAATAGCTGCGAGCAATATGAATCACAAAGCGCAGGTGCGACATAACCAGTTGACGTGCCGCTTCGACATCGTCTTTATAGTAAAGCTGCGCTGCGAGTTCGCGTTCCTGATCCACCGTCAATACCGGTATACGGCCCGCAGCCTGTATGTAGGACTCAAGGTTTGCACCCGGAACCAGTCTGTCAACCAGCTGTAAACTCGTACCCATGCTTTTACCTCCGAACCTGACGGCCGTTAAATATACCAATTCATGATTAGACCGCCAAGAACCTTAAAAGTTCCCGAATCTTCCAGTAAAATGTTGAAAATCAACTATCTGGAATATTCGCTGTGGCTTAGACTAAATTCGAAACTACGCCAGTTAAGGACGTACTTACAATACGGTTTTCCCGAAATTCGGATCATCCGCCGGCGATTTCACCCGGCTCTATATCATCCAGATGCCGCTTTACCGCTACCCAAGCGCCTAGCCAGCCTAGCAGCATGGCGACAATAATCAATGCAAAGGCGCCATCGATACTGAGTCCACTCAGTGAAAAATCACTGCGATACAACCCCGCCAGCCGCTCAATCGGGCCACTCAGCCACCAGAGCGACAACTGCAATAACAGCCATGCGACAACACCACCACCCAGGCCGAACCAGGCCCCCGTGTAGAGAAAGGGTCTCCGCACAAAGGCATCGGTGCCACCCACTAACTTGGCCACCAGAATCTCGTCCCGGCGATTCTCGATTGCCAGTCGCACGGTATTGCCAATGACCAGCACGACTGCTGCTGCCAGCAGAACAGAGAGAGCCCATACCGCCCGAGCGAGCAAATCAGTCATGGTGTTTAACCGCTTCAGCCAGCCCAGATCCACCTGCACCCGCTCTACGCCATCCATCGCCTGAATAAAACTTACCAGTCCCTCTACGCCTGCCTCGGAGCGGGCACTTTCTTCCGGTGTAATCAGCAACGTATGCGGTAGCGGATTCTCTTCAAGATAATCCAGTGCGTCCTCAAGGCCCGAAGAGGCACGAAACTCTGCGAGTGCGTCGTCACGCTCCACCAGCTCAATCTCAGCAACCCGGCCATCAGCATCAACTTCCTCAGCCAGGGCCTTTGCGTTTTCCAGGGGCACATCCATCTGCAGATAAGCGGTCAGGCGGGCACTGTTTTCCCAGCCGGAACTTACGCCCTCAAGGCTGGTAAGCAGCAGCAACAGCGCAACTGGCAAAGCCAGGGCAACCCCCATTACGGTCCAGGTCATCAGACTGGCCACCGGCGTGCGCCAGAGCCGATCGGCACTGTCCCGGGCCACTTTACGGTGGTGATTCAGATAGCTCTCTACCTGCTGTCGCCAGGGCGCACGAGACGTTTTGGCTCCACGGGCGGATTCAGGCTTACGACGTGAGTCAGTGGCCACTCACACCTCCCACCAGCGGCGTACCACCGGCAATGAGCCGTCCATGATCCAGCGACAGGGTGCGGCGCCCAATCTCATTGATCAGCGCAATATCGTGAGTGGCGATCAGCACGGTCACACCTACCTGACTAAACTGGCCAAACAGGTTCATGATGTTCGCCGAAAGCTCCGGATCCAGGTTACCTGTGGGCTCATCCGCGAGCAGCACCGGAGGCTTGTTGACCACAGCACGGGCAATACCCACCCTCTGCTGCTCCCCGCCGGAGAGCTGCATGGGATTCATCTTTTCCTTGCTGAGCAAACCCACCTTGTCCAGAGCCGCGCGTACCCGGCGGCCGGCATCCTTCGGTGAAGCTCCCATTACCTCAAGAGGCATGGCAACGTTGTCGTAGACTGTGCGGTCAAACAGTAGCTGGTGGTTCTGGAACACCACACCAATGTGACGACGAATATAGGGAATCTGACGTCGGGGCAAGCGGTTCAATACCTGCCCACCGACGATGACGTCGCCGGCGGTGGGCCGCTCCATCATCATGACGAGTTTCAGCAACGTACTTTTGCCCGCACCGGAATGACCAGTGAGGAACGCCAGCTCACCCCGGTCCAGCCCGAAATTTACCTGGCGCAGGGCGGTGTGATCACTGTCGTATCGTTTGGTGACCTGACGAAACTCAATCATGGGCGGCTACAAGCTCCGATAAAGCCGGATTATCAGTCAAACAGCGCATGCACAAAGGTTTCAGCGTCAAAGCTGCGCAAGTCATCCACTTGCTCGCCGACGCCGATATAGCGGATCGGAAGCTGCAACTGACGGGCAATGGCAAACACAATACCGCCTTTTGCGGTGCCGTCCAGTTTCGTGAGCGTAATACCCGTCACACCCACCGCCTGCTGGAACACCTGGGCCTGACTGAGAGCGTTCTGGCCGGTGCCGGCATCCAGTACCAGCATCACTTCATGGGGCGCCGTCTCGTCCAGCTTCTTCATCACCCGGACAACCTTTTCGAGCTCGCTCATCAGGTTGTCCTTGTTCTGCAGTCGACCGGCGGTATCGGCAATAACCACATCAACACCGCGGGACTTGCCCGACTGGATGGCATCAAAGATCACCGAGGCACTGTCCGCACCGGTTTGCTGGGCCACCACAGGCACATCATTACGCTCACCCCAGACCTGTAATTGCTCAACGGCGGCAGCACGGAAGGTGTCACCCGCTGCCAGCATCACCGATTTGCCTTCGTTCTGGAACTTCTTGGTGAGCTTGCCAATGGTGGTGGTCTTGCCGACACCGTTCACACCGACCATCAGAATGACATAAGGCTGCTTGCCGGCATCAATCGCCAGAGGCTTGGTAACGTCTTTCAGCAAACCATGGAGTTCGTCGCGAAGAGCCGTGCGCAGGGCTTCACCATCTTTGAGCTGATTACGCTCGAGCTTGTCGGTGAGAGATTCGATAATCTCGGAAGTCGCGGTCACACCTACGTCTGCCATCAGCAGTGTGGTTTCGATTTCCTCTAACAGCTCTTCATCAATCTTTTTGCCTACAGAGAACAGATCCGCCATGCCACCAGTCAGGCTCGCACGGGTCTTGCCAAGTCCCTGCTTGATACGCTCGAAGACACCGAGCTGGGGTTCCGGTTCCTTTTCAGGCTCTGGCTCTGGCGCCGGGGCAGGCCTGGCTTCAGGTTCAGCAGGTGCTTCAGCCTCCGCAGGGCTGGGCTCGGGAGCTGTCTTCTCTGTCGGCTCGGCGGGTGCCGGGCCTCTCGCAACCTCCGGCTTGCGCTGGGGGACCGGTTTCGGTCGCGGGGCACGGCTGCGATTGCCGGCAATATCCAGAACAAATACAAGCACAAGAAGGGCCAGAAGGCCGATTGAAATCCACTCTGCCGTCATAAAGTCATACCATCAGTCTGAATGGGCGGGACAAATAGAGCCGACATTCTAGCAGACTGTACCGGTGAAGTGAGGGCCGCATTGATTATCACGCCGGGCCCGGTTTCCGCTAACATGCTGACCGAGAGTACTGAACTGAACACGCTTCTGGAGCTGGATACATGGCGCGCAGAAAACCCGCAGGCCGGGGCCCTTCAAACAAGTCTTCACGCGGAACCGGACCCGCACCGGGCCACAGCGAAAGCAGCAGTGGCGAACTACGAATCATCGGTGGTGACTGGCGCAGTCGGAAACTCCGCTTCCCTGGTGCCGGCGGCGTGAGGCCAACCCCTGCCCGCACCCGTGAAACCCTGTTCAACTGGCTCTCATTTCACCTCGCCGGCCGCGATTGCCTTGACCTGTTCGCAGGTTCCGGCGCCCTTGGTCTTGAGGCACTCTCCCGAGGCGCAGCCAACGTCACCCTGGTGGACCACACTCCTGAGCTTGCCCGGGCACTCAGGGAAAACCTGCGATTGCTGAAATCGGACAACGGCGATGTTGTCTGCGCCGGGGTGGACTCATACCTCGGCCACCGCACCCGCGCCCCTTTCGATATCGTGTTCATGGACCCACCCTTCCGACAGGGGTGGCTGGAACGGCTTTTCAGGCTGCTCGACGAGCAGGAGTGGATCAACCCCCGCGGCTGGGTATACGTGGAGCATGAAAGCGAACTCACAACGCCGGTCCCGCCTGCCAGCTGGCAACTGCACCGACAGAAAACCGCAGGGCAGGTGACCTACTGCCTGTTTCGGGTTCAGGCGGACGAACAGGATGCCAACGCGCCAGCGACCTGAAGCGAATAAACGCCCACAAAAAACCCCGCCGTAGCGGGGTTTTTCACGTCAGACTACGGACAACCGATCAGGTCGCCGGGCGCAGTGAGTAGGCTCGCAAATGGGCAGCAAACTCTTCCAGGTAGCGGATGCCACTTGTTTCCGCCTCTTTGCACCACGCCATCAACGCATTCAGTTTGTCCTGAGGCTTCAGCCCGCGCTGACGCCACAGAGCCTGCAGCTCATGACTCTTGTCGTAGATCTGACGCAGAATTGCATTGCGTTCCAGAACGGACTCGAGCGTCTCTTTTTCCTTCGGCTGAATCAGTGAAACCTCACGGGACAGCAACTGCTTCAGCTTTCGGTAGCGGGGACGAATCTCGTCATCCATCAGAGTTTTCTGCTGGCGCAGTACCGGCTCCATGACCCGCTTGCGATACTGGCGCATGATGTCGAAACGGTTATTGGCAATCGCCTGAACGGTTTCCACATCAACATCCTGCTTGCCCGGCACATAATGAGCAATCGGACGAAAGCCCTTGGGCTTGGCCAGACCGAATAGCTGGAACAGGCGA
Source organism: Marinobacter sediminum (assembly GCF_023657445.1). NCBI lineage: Bacteria > Pseudomonadati > Pseudomonadota > Gammaproteobacteria > Pseudomonadales > Marinobacteraceae > Marinobacter > Marinobacter sediminum. The sequence continues at coordinate 3,010,807 of NZ_JAGTWY010000001.1, forward strand.
ATGTAACCCCAGCCTATATCCACTTCGTACCAACGCCGGGAAAGCTTGGACGAGTTCGGATAAGTGTGGTGGTTATTGTGCAGCTCTTCACCGCCAATAAGGATACCGAGTGGCGAAATGTTGCGAGCGTTATCCGCACACTCGAAGTTACGGTAACCAAACCAATGACCGATCCCGTTAACCACCCCAGCGGCCCATACCGGAATCCACATCATCTGAACGGCCCATATCCAGATACCGTGAACACCAAACAGCGCCAGATTAATGACCGCCATAAGAGTAACACCCAGCATTTTGTAGCGGGTATAAACATTGCGCTCTATCCAGTCCTCCGGGGTGCGCTGGCCATAACGCTCAAGGGTTTCCGGCGTCGCGGCACTCTCATATAGCTCAGCGCCTTCCAGCAATACCTTCCTGATGCCGAGCACAACCGGACTATGGGGGTCTTCCGCGGTTTCGCACTTGGCGTGATGCTTACGGTGGATAGCCGTCCACTCTTTCGTATTCTGGCCGGTGCTCAGCCATAGCCAGAACCGGAAGAAGTGCTTGAGAAGCGGATGCAGATCCAGAGAGTTATGAGCCGAGTGGCGATGAAGATAAAGCGTTACACTGACAATGGTGATGTGGGTCATGCCCAGCGCAACCAGAATCAGCTGCATCACCGAAAGGTCAAGAAGACCGTTAAACCACATAAGAATTCCTCAAATCAATTCAGCGATTTGCAGCCACTCGAAACGCAAGACAAAGGAAAAATGCTCAAACTTTCGAAGGGGAACAAACCAACATAAACACTTTAGCGTACAGATGTTCGCTGCAACAACTGCATTTGGAAGCAATTTTGTTACTGATTACACTTATCGGCTCATAATCAGGCCCGACAGGCCTATGCAATTGCGATCACTCGTCGCCCGGAGACCCCTGCGTGCCAGAATTACCCGAAGTCGAAACCACCCGCCGTGGCATCGCGCCTCATTGCGAGGGGCAAACCATCTCCCGGGTAACCGTCCGCAACGGCAATCTGCGCTGGCCTGTGCCGGAAGACCTCGCACAGAGGCTGGAAGGTCAGATCATCCGAAGTGTAGACCGGCGAGCCAAGTATTTGTTCCTGAACCTCGACGAAGGGAGCGTGATCGTCCATCTCGGCATGTCCGGCAGTCTTCGGGTCATCACCGACAATACACCTCCCCTCACCCATGACCACATCGAACTGGCCCTGGCAACCGGCGCGACCCTGCGCTTCAATGACCCGCGCAGGTTTGGCTGCTGGCTCTGGTCCGACTCGGCGCCGTCACACCCGCTCATTACCAACCTTGGCCCGGAGCCACTGTCAGCTGACTTCAACGGACCAATGCTATTCCGGCTGTCCCGCAGCAAACAAACACCGGTGAAATCTTTCATTATGGACAGCCATGTTGTGGTGGGTGTGGGCAACATCTACGCCAACGAAGCCCTGTTCAAGGCGGGCATTCACCCGAAACGCAAAGCTGGCCGCATCAGCCTTGACCGGTATCATCGGCTTGCTGAAGCCATCCGCGAAACCCTGAGTGCCGCGATTCTGATGGGCGGGACCACGTTACGGGATTTCGTCAACAGTGACGGCAAACCGGGCTACTTTGCCCAGTCCCTGCTGGTGTATGGGCGCACCGGCGAGCCTTGCAAAGAGTGCGGCGCGCCGCTGAAAGAAATCCGCATGAATAATCGTTCCACCGTCTACTGTCCCCGGTGCCAGCGGTAGAGCCTCCCGGAAATGCACATTTTGAAACGAAAAATCGTTTGAAAATGCGCAAATATGATTCATAGTTAACAGAGGAATGATGCTTTTCGTTTATAATAAGAAGGCATATTGAGCGCTCAAACCGGCGCGGTCGGAACAATAAAGGGCCGATAAGTTCAGGAGACAGTAAAATGACCCGCAAGATTTCCCGCACACTGATGGCAACATTGACCGCCTGCCTGCTGGCGTTCTCGTCCATCGGGCACGCGAAGACAGTTGAGGAAAGCCCCACGGCGCTGGCCATGACAGGGGATGCCATTTTTGCACGCCCGGTCCTGCTGGCTACCACCATCATTGGCAGCGCAGTATACCTTGTATCCCTGCCCTTCTCCCTGCTTGGCGGCAACGCCGATGAAGCGGCCGAAGTACTGGTGATGGGGCCGGCCAAAGCCACATTTGTGCGCTGCCTGGGCTGTACCCGCACCGGTCGCAAACCTGAAACGGTAGAACAGACGGGCAACTGATCCCAAAAGATCCGTATTATCCCGGCTTGCCAAGTCCGGCGATCTCCGGCAGCCTGAAGAAAATTCTTTAGGCTGTTTTTGTATGGTGGACTGGTCTTCCCTTGAGACAGTGTTCCTGGATATGGATGGAACGCTGCTTGATCTGCATTTTGATAACCACTTCTGGCTCGAACACCTGCCCCGTCGCTATGCCGAGCACTTTGACCTCCATCCGCAGGAGGCCAAAGACCGGCTGATCCCCATGATCATGGCCGAACGAGGCTCCCTGAACTGGTACTGCACCGATTACTGGAGCGACCGCCTCTCTCTGGATATCACCGGGCTGAAATCGGAAGTAGGCGACCGCATTGGCTACCGCCCCCATGTCACTGACTTTCTGGACACCCTGCGGGCATCCGGCCTCCGGACTGTGATTGTCACCAACTGCCACCCTGACCCGCTTGAACTCAAACTCAAACATACCCGTCTGGGTGACCGCGTTGATGCCATCGTCTCCAGCCATCAGCTCGGCAAGGCCAAGGAAGAGCCGGGGTTCTGGCACGACCTGCAGCAGCTTGCACCATACAGGGCCGGCTCCACCCTCATGGTGGATGACAGCTTTCCGGTGCTGGAAAGCGCCCGCAAGGCCGGCATCGCCCAGTGTCTCGCAATACTCGCGCCAGACAGCCAGCAGGATCCAAAAACGCACCACCCGGACATACCCGGCATTCATCACTTCGACGAGGTGCTCCCGGGCCTGCGACGGCGCCAGCCTCTGACATCCGTGCGATGAGCGGGTTATAATCTGCACATACGCTCATCAGGTGAGGGGACATGACAGCATCCACCGCTGACGATCAACGGGTAAGACTCGACAAATGGCTCTGGGCGGCTCGTTTTTACAAAACCCGCGGCCTGGCCAAGGAAGCAATAGAGGGCGGCAAGGTCCACTACAACAGCCAGCGCTGCAAGCCCGGCAAGGTGGTGGAGGCCGGGGCTAAAGTGACGCTGCGCCTGGGCTGGCAGGAAAAGGTCGTCATAATCGATGACATCAGTGACCGCCGGCGCGGCGCACCGGAAGCTCAGAAGCTTTACCATGAAACAGAAGACAGCGTAAAAAAACGCGAAGATCTGGCCTGGCAGCGCAAAACCATGCAGGCAGCCCAGCTACCGCCGGCACGACGCCCGTCCAAGAAAGACCGGCGTGATATCCAGCGTTTCCGCGAACAGAACAACATCTGAACCTTTTCAGGATGCCCTGCCGGCCATCGCAGGGCCCCAACCGAACCCAAATCAGCAGTCAGTTTTCAGGAGATACACCATGGCATCCCGTGACCAGTTCCAGCGATTTATCTTTGAGGACAGCCAGGTGCGGGGAGCCTGGGTCCAGCTGGGAGAGAGCTTCCAGGAGATCGGCAGCCAGGCACCTTACCCGGATACCGTTCGGGGCCTGCTCGGCGAAGCGCTGGTGGCCAGCGTGCTGATGAGCAGCACACTGAAATTCGAGGGCACCCTGTCCCTTCAGGCCCAGGGAGAAGGCGCCCTGCGCACCCTGATGGCGGAATGCAGTCATGACCGCTTCATCCGTGGCCTGGCAAGATTCGATGAACACGCAGTGAGCGAGGAAAATTTCCATAACCTGCTGGGCGAGGGCCGGATGGCCATTACCATCACTCCCGACAAGGGCAACCGTTACCAGGGCGTGGTTCCCCGCGAGCAGGACACTCTCGCCGGCTGCCTGGAAGAGTATTTTGAGCGTTCCGAACAGATTCCTACCAGTCTTTTCCTGTTTGCCGATGAGAACGGTGCCGCCGGAATGCTGCTCCAGCGGCTTCCGGGCGCTACCGATGAAGACGGAGATCTGTGGGATCGGATCAACCACCTGGCTCGCACCGTGGAGGCGTCGGAACTGCTGGAGCTGGACAGCGAAACCGTCCTGCACCGCCTGTTCCACGAAGAGACTGTCCGGCTGTTTGAGCCGGAGGCCGTCGCATTTCGCTGCAGCTGCTCTCAGGAAAGAACACTCGGCGCGCTGGAAGCCATCGGTGAGGAAGAGTGTTACAGCATCCTGGATGAACAGGGATCCATCGAGATGGATTGTCAGTTCTGTCACACACACTATCGCTTTGATAGAAATGATATTGATCATCTTTTCACCGGTCATACGTTACACTAAGGTCAACAGGAAATTGCCCTGAAGCCAGTCGTGACGCGGGCTTCAGGGCAGTCGTTTTTTACCGGCGTGTCTGGCATAATAGCGCGCCTGAATTGACCCGATTGCTCAGATTTCCGCCAATTGTTGGGGGCGGGCTGAGCAATCACGAAGACACCCCGAGGGCGAGGTCGAAGTGAGCAACACTTATACTGATCTGAGTACAGCAGAACTGGTCGAACTGGCACTGGCGCGTAATGAAGGCCAGCTGGCTGCAAACGGTTCACTGGTTGTGAAAACCGGCGACCGGACAGGCCGGTCTCCCATGGACCGTTTCATCATCGAAGAGCCTAGCACCGCTGACGATATCCACTGGGGACCAATCAACCGCCCTTTCGACGCCGACAAGTTCGACGCCCTGTGGGATCGAGTTGAAGCCTATATCGCAGAGAAGGACCAGTTCGTCTCTCACGTTCACGTCGGCTCAGATCCCGAGCATTATCTGCCGGTCAAGATGTCCACCGAAACCGCCTGGCAGAACCTGTTCGGTCGCAACCTGTTTATTCGTCCGGACAGTTTCAATCCGGCCGACAAACAGGAGTGGCAGATCCTGAATGCCGCCAACTTCGAGTGCGACCCAGAGCGCGATGGCACCAACAGCGATGGCTGCGTGATGATCAACTTCGCCAAGCGCAAGGTCCTGCTGGCTGGCATGCATTACGCCGGCGAAATGAAGAAGGCCATGTTCTCGGTGCAGAACTTCCTGTTGCCGGAGAAAGACGTACTGCCCATGCATTGCTCCGCCAACGTTGGTGAAGACGGCCAGACCACTCTGTTCTTCGGCCTGTCCGGTACCGGCAAAACAACCCTCTCTGCCGATCCGAACCGCTATCTGATTGGTGATGACGAGCATGGCTGGGGCCCGGGAACAGTCTTTAACATCGAGGGTGGCTGCTACGCCAAGTGTATTGACCTCTCCCGGAAGAACGAGCCGATCATCTGGGATGCGATCCGCTTTGGTGCTATCGTCGAAAATGTCACAATCGACCCGAAAACCCGTGAGCCGGACTATACCGACGTCTCCCTCACCGAAAATTCCCGTTGCGCGTACCCGCTCGAGCATGTCGAGAAGCGGGTCATCGAAAACCGTGCCGGCGAGCCGTCTCACATCGTATTCCTGACCTGCGACATGACCGGCGTATTACCGCCCGTGTCCATCCTTTCCAAGGAAGCGGCGGCATACCACTTTCTGAGTGGCTACACCGCGCTGGTGGGCTCTACCGAAATGGGGTCTTCCTCCAAACTGAAATCCACATTTTCCACCTGCTTCGGCGCACCCTTCTTCCCGCGTCCTGCCGGTGTATACGCCGAATTGCTGATGAAACGCATGGACGAGTTCGGCAGCAAGGTATTCCTTGTAAACACCGGCTGGACCGGCGGCCCCTACGGTGAAGGCAGCCGATTCAGCATTCCGACTACCCGTGCCATCATCGCCGGCATCCAGAATGGCGACCTGGACGATGCAGAAACCGAGCATCTGGACATGCTTAACCTGAACGTGCCCAAGTACGTACCCGGTGTAAATACCAAACTGCTCAACCCACGCAATACCTGGGTCAGCCCGGAGTACTACGATGGCAAGGCCGAAGAGTTGATCGCCCAGTTCGTCGATAACTTCAAGAAGTTCGACGTATCAGACGCAATCGTCGAGGCGGGTCCGAAGCTCTAAGACAGCATCCGCCGTCACAAAAAAGCGCCCTGCGAAAGCACGGCGCTTTTTTTGTATGATGACTGATTCAACACGTAGGATAAGCTTTCATGAAACAGTTCCTGAGAAAACTCGCCGGACCAATCCTCAAACCTCTGGAAACCGGGGAAGTCGGTGCCAATTACAAAGAATCCCACCGAGCCATTCTGAACGTGGTCGGCGTGTTATTCCTGATCCTGTCGGGTTTCTCTGTCTTTATACTCAACTACACTGGAGAACTCGGCGCACTCATTCCCGTACTGGCCTTTCTCGGAATCGGCGGACTCTCACTAATCGTAGGCACACTGGGCTCAGATGTGGCTGTATCAAAGATGTGGGGCAATCGATAATATTACCAGGCGCCAGCGATCAGCAGGAACCGACGTCCCGCCATCTTGTCTAATTTCTCAGCAGATGTAAGACAAGCATTCTGAATGCACGTTTAGGCGTCGTGCTTCGGAAGAGGAGGCTGGCATGAACAATCCAGGCTTACCGGAGTTGGAACAGACAGCACGCGCCTATGAGGAACGGCTGGTGCCTGCACTGTTTCAGGACGTCGCAGGGCACCTTGCCGAAGCGGCGAACATTCACGCAGGTCAGGACGTACTCGACGTCGCATGCGGGACCGGAGTACTCGCCCGAACGATTGCCAGACGATACGAGACCGCAGGCTCTGTCACCGGGCTCGACCTGAATCCGGGCATGCTCGCCGTCGCCCAAAGTCAGGCGCCGGGCATCGACTGGCAACAGGGCGACGCAGAATCGCTTCCATTCCAGGACCACTCTTTCGACGTTGTCGTCAGCCAGTTCGGCCTCATGCTCTTCCCCTCTCCCGAACTTGCACTGCAGGAGATGTACCGGGTGTTGCGGAAGAAGGGGGCGTTACTGGTGGCGGTGTTTGACTCGATCAACCGGGTACCGGCATACAAGGCAATGTCGGCGGTCTTTGCACGCGTCGTTGATCCAGCGGTTGGTCAGGCCCTTCAACTTCCGTTTTCGCTGGGCGATACCAGGAAACTCACCTCATTATTCACCAGTGCCGGCATCAGTGCGCCAGGCATCCGAACACTTGAAATAACCGCGCGTTTTCAAGGAGCCCGGGAGATGGCATTGGCCGACATCAAAGGTTGGTTTCCGTTTGCCGACATTCAGCTTGACGAGCCCACCATCGACTCGGTGGTTGCCGAGGCTGAATTGGCGCTTGAGCCCTTTCGGACGGATGCGGGCACCATTGAGTTTCAGGTTCCGGTCCATATTCTCAGCGCCGCGAAACTCTGACCCGCGGTGTCCGCCGAGACCGTTTCAGGCAGCTCAGGCGTAAAACATCAACGGAACGAAGGCCACCACCAGCAACGAGATACCCATGGCAATGAGTGGCATGATGATGCGCTCATAACGCTGGTAAAAGGTGCCGGTTTGCTCATCGGCCGCAGCGAATTCGGCCTCGCCGACCACCTGCCGGGTTAACAGGTGGTTCAGCGCTACAGGCGGGCTCAGGTAGCCCAGCTCGAAGGCCACCAGGGTGACCATCCAGAAGTGAACCGGATGGATACCACTGCTATACGCAATGGTTGCCACAGTCGCAGTCACCAGAATCACCGCACCAAAGGCGTCCATAATCATGCCCAGGATCACCAGGATCACCACCATCAGCAGCATGGCGGACCAGGCACTGTCGAAGGCCTGGGGAAAGCTTTGCATGATATGGGAGCGTTCGATAACACCACCAATGCTCACGGACAGGCCAAGCAGCAGAAGCAGCGCCCCGATCTCAGCGGTGGTGTCATTGGTGGCGCCGCGCAGGCTGCGCTCCAGGCCCTGATGGCTGAGTTCACCCGGTGTCCTGCCCTTGCTGTTCTTCAGGCTGACGTGCTCGTACAGCAAGATGGCCAGCATGATCACCGGCAACAATCGAGGCGCCGAGAATTCATCCATGTGGACGTCCAGCGCGAAGCGATACAGAAGGACAACCGCCACAATGACCAGTACGTAGGGTATTAACGGCCTGAAGGCATGAATCATAGCCGGTAAGGCCTCAGAGGACGGCGCCAGATTAAACTTGCTCTCGCGATTTACGGTGAGTGCCACGACGGTGAACATGGTGGCGGTCAGGACAAACACCCAGATCCCCCAACCAAACAGTTCGTCCGTAGTCACTTCCCGGTTCAGGTATGCAATCACGACCACCAGCAGGCATGGGCGCAGCACCACCCCAAGTGAGCCGGACATGGCGGTGGCCGCCAGGGCCAGTTGCCGGCGGGCTCCGGCAGCGCGCAATTCACTGTAGATAACGGCACCCGCGGCAATAACGAAAATACCGGAGGCACCGGTATAGGCAGTAGGCACTGCGGCAACCAGAACAGCAACCACGGCCAGCAGCTCCGGCGGCATTCGCCAGGGCCGGAAAACGTTAAAAACCAGCGTGGCCAGGCGGGTCTGTTTGAGCATCATGCCCACCCAAACGTATAGCCCCACATTCAGGAACATGTCCGCCAGCTCCATCATCTTGCCGAGATAGATGCCAATACCTGAGGAATGGCCGATCAGCATGAAGTAGGTACCGGAAATAAGGCACATGACTGTGTACAGGGGTACCGCGAGGAAAGCCTTGTTCAGACTGCCACCAACCTTCAGGTCATCCGGCACCCGAAACAGACGGTACAGGCTGGCCAGTGTCAGACAGGCAAAACCGGTAATCCAGAAATTGTGCAGCAGCAGCTCCTCAGTGGAAACCGAGGTCTCAGCACCAAGGCTGGATTGCCGGAAGATCACGCTGGAACCCAGCAGCATGGCGTTGGCGATTGTCTGTAAGGTGTGGGAGACGGTGTAATCCAGGCGGGTTTCCATCGCCCGCATAGCAATGTGATGGCGGGTCAGGGTGGCGGTCACGGCGCACAGCATAACCAGGATAACCAGTATGTAACGCTGGGATGAAAGGCCAAACGCAGTCAGGTCCGCGACGAAGAGTTCCACAGCACGGTAGGCTTTCACGCCCGGGGTGAGCTGATCCCGGAGGTTTATATAACTCTCGTGGGCAGCCCTGCAATCCGCCACTGCGCGCTCAATGGAAAGCCTGACATCCGCCGGATCCTTTTCCTTCACGCCCAGCAAGGCAGCCATGGGGTCGTCTTTCGCCGGCTTTTCCGCGAGTTCCGCGGCCACCGCGGCATCAATATTCCGGTTGGCATCACAGGTGGGTGCCACCGGATCCATACGGAGTTTGTAATAACCACTCCAGAGCTGCTCACCACCGCGCAGCATCTGGTTATGGATATCACTGCTGGTGGAAAAGATGACAACAGCAAGCAACAGCAAGCAGGCGGGCAATGAGGAAAACCACTCCAGCCCGCTACGACGCATACCAACCTTGGAAAGAGCTACATACTGAGACATGGGATGGTTACAACAGAGCGTCCAGGTTCATGGTTTCGACTTCTTCCTGTTTGTCATCCCAGAAACTTCCAAGCTGACCCAGGGGGGTCCGGTGGCCGGTATTTTCCACCCAGAGGCGATCGGAGATGGCCACGATCATATTGGTGGCCATGGCATCTACAAACCGCCAGTCTTCGTCGGCAGGGTTTTCCTCCAGGGACTGCGCATGCTCGCGGATCACGTCTTTGACCATGTCGTGATCGCCCTTGTTGATGGCGGCAATGGCGTGAAAGACATGAGGCAGCCGTACACCGGCTTCCTCGCCCTGCTTGTCCGCAATCGCCAGGCGTTCAAAGGCATTCTCACCCTGAGGCTGGGCGCCGGGGACCATCGCCCAGACAGTCGCCCGGAGCGCCATGGGTGCGCCCCACCACTTATCGTTCTCCAGGCAGCTGGTGGCACGGGCGACGATGGAACCAATGTTGGCCGGCACGCCGATGGAAGACGTGGACTGGATCTGTGCGTTCAGTGCCTGCAGGCCCGACAGCAGTCCGGCCATGTAAATGAATTCGTCCATATCACCGTCAAAGCCCGGGCACTCCCCGTTTCCTGGCTCTCCATAATAGGTGTTGTGATGCTTCCAGGCCTTGTAATAACGCTCGGATGCAAGTGCATAAGCCCGCTTCTGGCGAATCATCGCATCTTCGGCTTCGTTGGCGTTCAGGGCATTCATCGCAGCGAGGCCAGCCAGTTCATGTTCCCGGGCCTTTTCTTCGGCGCAGCCGCCTGCCGAGAGGTAAAGCATCACGGCCAGCTGGTCCGGCTCGGAGGTTACCCGACCAAAAGACATCAGCAGCGGCGCAGTTGCTTCACTCATCGCGCAGCCCATGGCCAAATCATCGTTTCCCATCAGGTAAGGAACCGTATGGTCTCGTGAAAAGCCCTGCATCACATCACCGGTGGTCTTGTAGATCATGTTATTAACTGCCCCACAGCCGCTGAGAACGACACACGCAGTGAACGCTGCAACATAACCTTTCAGCCGCGACAAAGCTCGGGACCGATCCAGTGAGGGAATCCGGAAATGTGTCATTAAGTCTTCACCTTTTTTGCTTTTTGTTCTCGTGCCCTGTTTTCGTCTCGCGGCCCTGTCCTGTAACAGAACCGGATTGTTACAAACTGTAACCAGGAGGCCATTATGGCGCACAAGATCCTGTTTTTATGAGACCGGGGCCGCAAATGACGTCAATTGCCACACACCTCGGCCTCGAGAGGGTTTGCACATTGGGGCACAAGCCACTATAGATTGGTGCAACCGCGCCTCTTACCGATTGCGCGGCCAGCACCCAGACTAAAAAACAGGAATAATAAAAGGAGTATTCGATGCGCAAACCTGAACTCGCCGCTGCTGTTGCTGACCGAACCGGCCTGACCCGCGAAAAGGCCAGTGAGGTGATTACCGCTTTCACCGATCAGATTTCTGCAGCCGCTGCCCGTGGTGAAGACGTCACTCTGATTGGCTTTGGCACCTTCAATATCCGGAGCCGCGACGCTCGCGATGGAAGAAATCCGCAAACCGGCGCCACCATCCGCATACCCGCCAGCAAGACAGTCGGATTCAAGGCCGGCAAAGCCCTGAAAGAACAAGTCACCTGAGGCCGGCAAGGCCCGCCGGATCGGCGGGCCTGGTCACTCCTGCGGTACCTTTCCTCAGGAAGCACACTCCGAACGTGCGCCATCCACACGACAGCGAATAGCCTTCATCAGTTTGATGGCACGGTCGTCGTATACCCCGTCCTCAAGCAGCGAAAGACGAACTTTTCGCAACATCTTGTCGTACTCCGCCGTGTCTTCCTGGGGCAGAGTCATCCAAACATCTCCGGGGATCTCGTCTTCTGCCTGGGCTATGATGTCGTAGGCTTCATTAATGCGTTTGATCGACTCATCCCGAACCATCTGGCCTGCTTCTTCGGGAAAACGGTCGCGATGAATGATGACCTGGAAGTTCATGTAACCCAGGGCGTATTTGACGACGGCCCCATTGGGCTGCACCCCCTTGTAGAGTTCCAGGGGCGTATAGGCGACTGCCGGCGCATAGGCCAGATCAACACTGCCATTATTGAACTTGCCAGCAAAATTGGCCGAGTTGGACCCCACCACTGAGGCGCCAACGTGACGCACCATACGAACGGAAGCTTCATCGTAGTCCAGGGTGGCGATGCGCTTGCCCTGAAGCTTCTCAACCGAGTCAATGCTTCGATCACGGGTATGCAGGTAGATAGCACCACCCGGAAAAACGCCGGCTACCTCATACGGACCATCGATCAGAAACGGACGGGCTTTCGGCTGGCTGAGGGTGTTGTAAAGCAGACGCATTTCCTCTTCACCGGGCACCGCACCCATGGCTTCCAGCGTGCCAGTAAACTTGTTGAACTCACGGGCGCGGGTGCCGGTGAGCAGCACGGCATCACACTGGCCTGCCTTGAAATCTTCGGCAGCCACTTTTTCATCGGTATAGGCACTCAGGTTCAGCTTGATGCCCTGCTTCAGAGCCACCGGCTGGAACGTTTTGGTGATAGCGAACAGCGGGCCGTTGGCCCCCACTGGATCGAACACACAGAAACTGCGCTCGAGCGGCTCGTTCTGAGCCTGGGCGAGGCCCAGGGAAGGGAGCAGAAGACTGGCACACAGAGTGGCAGCTACGGCCACCCGTTGCGGGAAAGTTGCTGATTTCACGGGATGACTCCTGATTTATTATTGTCGGGCGCCGATACGTCCATGTGTACCGGTAATGCCCCGCTTTCCTTGGCCGACGAGGGTCGACGGCTACAAGAATACGTTGGCACAGGTGCCTGTCATCAAGGGCTTTTAGGCAAAAGGGAGAGATTCTGTGACAGTGTCGACAGAGGTTACGCAACCTCTGCCGCATTTCAGGTTTGGTTGTGGATCAGCTCGCTGGCTGTTGCCAGGCAATACGACCTGCGGCGACAGTCAGGCGAACAACGCCCGGCAATTCACGGCCAGTCACCGGAGCATGGCGGCCGGCGGAGACCAGAGTATTGTTGTCAGGGGTCCAGTATTCTGCGGGATCGAAAACACAAAGATCGGCGATTTCGCCTTCCTGCAGTGACGCCTTGCGGCCAATTGCTGCGGCCGGTCCAGAAGTGAGGGCGCGCACCAGCTCCGGCAGGGTCATCTCATTCAGTTCCACCAGCTCAAGCCCAAGGGACAGCACACTTTCCACACTCGACAGCCCCGGTTCGGTAGCGGCCAGGGGTGCCTGCTTGGCAGCGGAATCGTGGGGCTGGTGCTGGCTGACAATGGCATCAATTGTGCCTGCGCGCACACCGGCGATCAGCGCTTTGCGATCTTCTTCCCTGCGCAGGGGAGGACGTACGTGGAAGCGACTATCGAAGCCGGCCAGGGCACTTTCGGTGAATAACAGCTGATGCATGGCCACGTCGGCGGTCACGGCTACACCTCGCTGGCGTGCCTCGGCAAGCATTTCCACGCTGCGAGCGCAGGAAAGCTGACTAAGGTGCAGGCGCACACCGGTTTCCTCCGCCAGCAGGATCATTTCCATGACAGCGGTAGTTTCTGCCACTTCCGGAATACCCAGCAAGCCAAGGCGGGACGTCACCAGGCCATCATGAGCATAGCCGTCAGCAGCAAGCGCCAGGTTTTCCGGGCTGAACATCACGGTCAGTCCGAATGTCTGGGCATAGGCCATGCAACGGCGCAGAATACGGGCGTTGCGAACCCCTTTGGAACCATTGCCTACGGCCACACATCCGGCAGCAGCCAGACCGGCCATATCACTAAGGAGATCCCCCTCCAGGCCACGGGTGACCGCTCCCACCGGCAACACATGAATGGGTGAGCGGGTCGCCGCCACGTCCCGGATCAGATGGGTGACCGCCCCGGAATCATTCACCGGAGACGTTTCCGGCGACGCACATACGGTGCTGAACCCGCCATGGGCCGCCGCACGGGTTTCCGAAGCAATGTTACCCTTCTGGCCATTACCCGGCTCACGCAGGTTGCAACACAGGTCCACAAAACCCGGTGCAATCACACACCCTTCCGCCGTCACGGTTTCATCGGCCGTTGCCCGTCTGGCGTCATCTCCCGTGGCGGCGATCCTGCCGTCCCGAATCAGCAGCGCAACGTTGTCCGATTCAGCACCGTTCCCGTCGATCAGGCGACCACCGACGATCTTCAGGCTGGCCCCCTCGTGTTGTTCTGTCACACTCATGACCGGGCCCTCTCGCTCTGTTTCCTTTGACGCTCTGCAACCTGGCCTCCCATCGCCATGGACATAACGGCCATCCGGATGGCAATGCCATTGGTAACCTGATTAAGGATCACCGAGTGTGGCCCATCCGCTACCGCTGATTCGATTTCCACACCCCGGTTGATCGGACCGGGGTGCATCACTATGCAATCCGGATGGGCCAGGGCCAGCTTTTCCTGGCTAAGCCCATACAAACGGTAGAACTCCCGTTCACTGGGCAACAGGGCGCCTTCCATCCGCTCTTTTTGCAGACGTAGCATGATAACCACGTCCAGATCCTTCATGCCCTTAGCCATGTCGTATTCGATGGTGCAGCCCAGGCTTTCCACGTCTTTGGGTAGCAGCGTGCCGGGTGCGATGATTCGAACTTCCGCAGCACCCAGTTCATTCAGGGCACGGATTTGAGAACGGGCAACACGGGAATGCAGTACATCCCCGACGATGGCAACTTTCAGGCCTTCAAACGTGCCTTTGTGCTGCCGAATAGTGAGCATGTCCAGCATCGCCTGGGTTGGATGCGCGTGACGGCCGTCCCCGGCGTTGATAATGGCAACCCCCGGGGTAACGCTCTCGGCAATAAAGTGAGGTGCACCGCTCTGGGAGTGACGAACGACAAACATATCGCTGGCCATGGCCTCAAGGTTGAGCAAGGTATCGGAGAGGGACTCACCCTTGGAGGTGGCCGAGGTACTGATGTCCAGGTTGAGCACGTCTGCCGACAGGCGCTTGGCAGCCAGCTCAAAAGTGCTTCGGGTACGGGTACTCGATTCGAAGAACAGGTTGACCACCGTGCGCCCGCGAAGTAACGGCACCTTTTTGATAGTGCGTTCACCAACCTCTATAAACGAATCGGCGGTGTCCAGAATGTCGGTGAGTAATTCCCGGTCGAGGCCGTCGAGGGTCAGGAAATGCCGCAACTGACCATCCCGGGTCAGCTGCAAGTGGTGCGGGGAAGGGTCGTTTGCGGTCATGGGTCGCCTGTCTGCTGTTCTGCGGTATGGTGGCCTGGAGTTTTACTGCCCGGTTTCCTGAAATTCTATGTGCAAGGGATCAGGACCACGCAGCTTCACGCGCTGGTGTGGCTCCAGAGAAAGCACCCGGCCTGCAACATCCGGCTGGACCGGAAGCTCCCGGGCGCCCAGGTCAATCAGGGTGGCCAATATGATACTGGCTGGACGGCCATAATCGAAAATTTCGTTCATGGCAGCACGGATGGTTCGGCCACTCATGATCACATCATCAATGAGGATAATGTCCCGGCCTTCGGTATCAAAAGGCAGACTGGAAGGCTTCACTTTCGGGTTCAGGCCGATGCGGCTGAAATCGTCCCGGTAAAAGGAGATGTCCAGTTCTCCGCACGGTTCTGCCAGCTCAAGACGCTTTCTGAGTTCACCGGCCAGCCAGACACCGCCGGTACGAATACCGATCAGGGCCGGTGATTTCACGCCTCGCTCCTTGAGCACATGACGCAAACCCGTTTCCAGTTCGTTCAGCAGCTGTTTGATATCAAGCTGTGCGGTCATTTCATCCTCTTTAATTAAAAAGCCAACATCCATCAGTTGCCAGCGTGATTATCCTGCAGTCCAAACCAGGTTTCCAGAATCAGTACCGCGGCCCGGTCATCAACGCCGTATCGGCCAAAATCCCGATTGCCGCCCGCCGCCATAACATCACCCTTTGCTTCAAAGCTGGTAAGGCGCTCGTCCACCATCTCCACGGGCACATGGTAGCGACCGTGAATACGCTTTCCGAACTTGCGCGCCCGGGCGCACATCTCATTTTCGGTATCGTCCATATTGAGCGGCAAGCCGACCACCACAAGGTTCGGGCGCCATTCTTCAAGGAGTTTTCCGATCTGGTTCCAGTCGGGAACACCATCACGGGCCGGGATCATGGCCAGGGGTTGCCCGGTGCCCAGAATTTCCTGGCCCGACGCTACTCCGATCCGGCGGGTCCCGAAATCAAAGGCCATGACTCGGCGATTACCGCTTTCAGGCATGGCCAACAGACTCACTGAGCTGGTTGAGATCGATTCCAATCAGCTTAAGCACCGCTTTGTAGCGGTCTTTCCAGGGCGTACGGAACAGAATGTCTGTGGTTGCGGGACAGGTGAGCCAGGAGTTGCTTCCCAGCTCTTCTTCCAACTGGCCTTCGCCCCACCCTGAATAGCCAAGCGCCACCAGAAACTCTTCGGGACCGTCACCACGGCCAATACCTGCCAGTACATCCCGGGAGGTGGTGAGCATGACATCTTCGGTCACTTCAGCGGTGCTCTGCCAGCTGGTCCCGGGTGGGTGCAGAACAAAGCCACGCTCGGGTTCCACAGGACCACCACTGAACACCGGCAGATCCAGCTCGCCACCGTGCATGTCCAGCTGCTCCAGGATTTCGCCCAGGTGGATATCCAGGGGATGGTTAACCATCAGCCCCAGCGCGCCATCGTCGGAGTGTTCACACAGGTAGATCACAGCACCGTGAAACCGAGGATCGGCAAGATAAGGAGAGGCCACCAGAAAGTGGTGCCTGAGACTTTGGGGAGAGTGCTTAGATGCTGTCATCCGGATGTCAGCCCCCTTTGCTGGAAAGACCAGGTTCGTATGATTTCCAGTTCATCCACCTTTTCCCGCATATCATCCGGGAAAGGCGCAAACGGTGAAGCCATTCGGACAATACGGATCGCCGCATCATCCAGCACCGTACTCCCTGATGACTGCAAAACGGCCACTTCCTTGATTGTGCCATCTTTCTTCAGTGAAACCAGCATTCGCAACGTGCCATAGATACCTGCACGCCGGGCCTCCGTGGGATAATTGATGTTGCCAACCCGGGTAACCTTGCTGATCCAGTTCTGCACATACCAGGCGTTGGTTGATTTCAGCGTCGAGGCGGCCGTCACCCGCATAACCCGTGGCTTGCGGGCATAGGCCTGTTGCTGGGCATCAAAACGCGCTTCCAGGCTGGCAATTTCCAGACTGCGCTCCATCAGGCTCTTCTTTTTACGGACCGGCAGGGGCTCCTCAACCGGTTCGGTGCGTTCCTCGGGGGCCTGAACCTTTCGGCTGGATGCACTTTTGGTCTTTACTACCTGCTGTTCCTGGCGGGGCTGAGGTTTGGTTTGCGACGGCGGCTCCGGTTGTACCTGGGCCACTTCGGGCTGGCTGACCTCCGCTGGCTGCGGGGTAGTCATTTCCCTGGCTTCTTCCTCAGTGCCACTGCCCTGCTGGCTGGTCTGGGCCAGAAAGTCCGCTTCCTCGGGCGCCTTTTCGTCATCAAACTGAGACAGAGTGATTTCCATGGTCTGCGCCGAGGAACGTGGCGGTTCAGGAGCAAAGGTAATCCCCAGTACGACAATGGCATGCACAGCCAACGCCATGAAAAGGGTAAAGGAAAACCGGTCGAAGTCGCTTACCTGAACTGCCATTCCTGATCCTGGTTAAATCGTTAGCCCTGTCGTAACCGTTATGCCTGGTGACTCACACCCAGGCGTTTGGCAATGGCGTCCATCAGCATGCCGCTAATGTCGATACCAAAAGCGGAATCGAGTTCACGGATACAGGTTGGACTGGTCACGTTTATTTCAGTGAGGTAGTCGCCGATCACATCCAGGCCCACAAAAATAAGGCCTTTTTCCTTGATGACCGGAGCAACTCGCTCACAGATTTCCCGATCCCTGGCGGTAAGTTCACGCCCTTCGCCACGACCACCGGCTGCCAGGTTGCCGCGATTCTCACCTTGCGACGGAATCCGTGCAAGGGAATAAGGCACGGGCTCACCCTCAATCAGCAGGATACGCTTGTCGCCATCAGTGATCTCGGGAATGTACTTCTGGGCCATGGCCTGGTGAGAGCCATAGTTGGTCAGGGTTTCGATGATGACGCCCAGATTGAAATCATTCTCCTTGATGCGAAAGATCGAATGGCCACCCATGCCGTCCACCGGCTTCATGATAACGTCGCCATGCTCAGCGTAGAATTCCCGGAAACGGCTTGCGGAACGACTCACCAGCAGCGGCGGAGTGAGATCGTCGAACTGGGTAGCGAACAGCTTTTCGTTACAGTCCCTCAGCGTGGCCGCCGGATTCACTACCAGGGCCCCCTGCTGCTCTGCGGCCTCAAGAATGTAGGTCGCCATCAAGAACTCCCGGTCAACCGGAGGGTCCTTGCGCATAAGGATCACATCCAGGTCGCCAAGCGCACGGTCCTGACTCGGGCCAAAGCCATACCAGTTTTCAGGATCCATGTGCACGGTCAAGTCACGGGTGTGGGCCATGGCCTTGCCACCATCCAGATACATATCCGGCAATTCCATGTATTCGATTTCCCAGCCGCGCTTTTGCGCTGCCAGCAACATGGCCAGTGAACTGTCTTTCTTGAAATGGATATCCTCAATCGGATCCATCACGATCCCGAGTCGGACTGTCATAATGTCTCTTGAGCTCCAAGGGTTAAAAACACGAACCGGTCTGCAGAGCGAACCGGACGATAAGTGCTATGCTGAGACGTCAGATGGTATTGTACCCGAGCCGTGAATGCATCCGCAGAAATCCTCAGCCGATTACGTGACGTTGCAGGCGAAAGTACATTTGGTCACAAAGTAATACTTTTTATCCAGCCATTGATACTCTATAAATGAGCGGGGTTTATAGAAGAACCTTAAGGTTTATGTTAAAACCCTCGTTTGAAAATAATGACAGTCGCTGAGCGCAAGGCAGTTGGACAATGGATGACAACTTCGAGAACTTGAAGATCATGGTGATCGACGATAGTAAGACCATCCGTCGCACCGCAGAAACCCTTCTCAAAAAGGTCGGCTGTGAGGTCATCACCGCAACTGACGGCTTTGACGCTCTGGCCAAGATTGCTGATTCCCAGCCCGACATCATCTTTGTGGACATCATGATGCCGCGCCTGGATGGCTACCAGACCTGCGCACTCATCAAGAACAATTCCTCTTTCAAAAAGACGCCGGTTATCATGCTCTCCAGCAAGGACGGACTGTTTGACAAGGCCAAGGGCCGCATCGTCGGCTCGGACCAATATCTGACCAAACCGTTCAGCAAGGATGAGCTGCTCAACACTATCCGCCAGTATGTCCCCCAAGCGGAACAGTAAACCTGCTGAAACCAAGAACCATCGAGGAAACCATGGCTCGCATTCTGATTGTTGACGACTCCCCTACCGAGGTGAAGAAGATTTCCAGCATCCTGGAAAAGCACCAGCACGAAGTTCTGACCGCCGATAACGGCGCTGACGGTGTTGCCAAAGCCCGCGCCGAAACGCCGGACCTGGTACTGATGGACGTAGTAATGCCTGGTCTCAACGGCTTCCAGGCTACACGCCAACTGACTCGTGCTCCGGAGACTGCGTCCATCCCGGTAATTATCGTAACCACCAAGGATCAGGAAACTGACCGTGTATGGGGTACTCGTCAGGGCGCCAAGGGTTACCTCGTCAAGCCGGTTATCGAAGACGACCTGATCAAAACAATCAACAGTCTGATTGCCTGACCCCTAACCGTGGAGTAAGCATGTCCGCCCAGGCCGCCCCCTTTGCCGTTCTGACGGATATCGCCCAGCGCAGCCGGTCCATGGCAGCCGGCTTGCCGGAGCAGCAGGAAGCCGTTGATCTGTGGAACGGCATCGGCTTTGTTCTGGCGGGTGAGCGCTATGTGGCCCCGATGGGCGAAGTCACTGAAATTCTCCATGTCCCCCGGTTTACTCACATCCCGGGGGTTCGCTCCTTTCTTCTGGGTGCCGCCAATGTCCGTGGCCGCCTACTCCCCCTGGTAGACCTTGCCGGTTTCTTCGATGTCCCCCGCTCCTCACGCAGCATGCGTGAACGCCGCGTGCTGGTGGTCGAACAGGGAGACATTTTCAGTGGACTGGTGGTCGACAGCGTACTGGGCATGCAGTACTTCGCATCAGACAGTTTCAAAGGCACACCGGAAGGTGTGCCTGAAAACGTTCGACCGTTTGTTACAGGCGGCTATGAACGCAATGAGGAAGTCTGGAAAGTCTTTTCTGCCGTCGATCTGCTCGACGACGAACGCTTTCTTGACGTCGCACAGTGGTAAGGGTGGTGACAATGGCAGGAACATCACCCTGACCGCCTTATACCCGCTTAAACAAACTTGCCAATCTTTATGAAGAGGCCGGGAGCCAGAAAATGAAAAACAGAGCCGGAAGACTCAGTATGGGACAGGGGGGCAACAAATTCGTTGCCGGTCTGATCGCCGCACTGATTGCACTCACCGTCCTGCTCGTTGTGGTCCTGTTTATCATTAACAGGGACAGCCAGAACGACCAGGAATACATCGCCAACACCGCTGAGCTGAGGGTTCTCTCGCAGGCCATTGCGAAGAACGCCACCGAGGCCGCCGGCGGTACCGCCGAGGCCTTCAACCAGCTCAAGCGTTCACGGGATGAGTTCCAGCAGCTCTGGAGCAATGTAACTGAGGGCAACCCGGAAACCGGCCTCCCGCCCAGTGAACTGGCGCAACAAAGCGGGGTTCAGGAAAACTGGAACACCGTGCGTGAGAACGCTGACAGCATCCTCACGACTCAGGGCGCGGTAATGGGCCTGAACGAAGTTGCCCGGACGCTGAACGAAACCATTCCTCAGCTGCAGGTGGAGTACGATGACATCGTACAGATTCTGCTCGACAATGGTGCTCCGGCCGAGCAGATCGCGCTGGCGCAGCGCCAGTCACTGCTTGCGGAACGAATAGTACGTTCAGTTAATAACGTACTCTCTGGTGACGAAGATGCCGTTATAGCAGCAGACCGGTTTGGCCGCGACGCCAGCCTGTTTGGCCGGGTCCTCGAGGGCCAGTTGAATGGCAACGCTGCCATGGGTATCTCCAAGGTTAACGATGAAGATGCCATCTACGGCCTTGAAGCCGTTGACGAGCTTTTCGAATTTGTTTCCCAGAACGTAGACGCCATCCTTGAAGCCTCTCCCGACCTCTTCAAGGTACGCACTGCCGCGAGCGACATCTTCCAGAACTCTGAGATCCTGCTTTCCGAACTGTCTGGACTTGCAGACAGATTCCGGAATCAGTCCAGTTCCGGCCTGATAAGCCCGACCCTGGCCTTCATTATTCTGGCCGCCATGGTTGGTATTGTTGTGGTTATCGGTTTTGCCCTGTACCGCGAAGCCCAGGCCCGACTGGCCACTACGCAAGAGCAGAACGAACAGAACCAGAACGCGATCCTGCGACTGCTGGACGAACTCGCCGACCTGGCGGATGGTGACCTGACCACCGAGGCGACGGTAACCGAGGACTTTACCGGTGCCATCGCGGACTCCATCAACTACGCGATTGACCAGATGCGCGGTCTGGTACAGGCGATTCGTGGCACCGCGGTACGGGTCGCATCCGCCGCCCAGGAAACCCAGGCTACGGCGATGCACTTGGCCGACGCTTCCGAGCACCAGGCCCAGGAAATTGCCGGTGCATCCGCGGCGGTTAACGAGATGGCAGTGTCCATCGACCAGGTATCCTCGAACGCTTCCGAATCCTCGGCGGTTGCGGAGCGGTCGGTTGCGATCGCCAAGAAAGGCGCGGAAGTGGTACAGAACACCATCCGCGGCATGGATAACATCCGTGAGCAGATCCAGGAAACATCCAAGCGGATCAAGCGTCTGGGTGAATCTTCCCAGGAAATCGGTGACATCGTATCCCTGATCAACGACATCGCCGACCAGACCAACATCCTGTCCCTGAACGCTGCGATCCAGGCCTCCATGGCCGGTGACGCAGGCCGGGGCTTTGCGGTGGTTGCAGATGAAGTTCAGCGTCTGGCGGAACGTTCCTCTGCGGCAACCAAGCAGATTGAAGCACTGGTTAAGACGATCCAGTCCGATACCAACGAAGCGGTTATCTCCATGGAGCACACCACCGCCGAGGTGGTCCGTGGTGCCCGACTGGCACAGGATGCGGGTATCGCGCTCGAGGAAATCGAGAACGTATCCATGAGTCTGGCGGAACTGATCCAGAACATCTCCAACGCGGCACGACAGCAGTCGTCTTCTGCGGCGCACATTTCCAACACCATGAACGTTATCCAGGAAATCACGTCCCAGACCTCGTCCGGTACCAACGCGACCGCGAAGTCTATCGGTAATCTGGCAGAAATGGCGACAGAGCTGCGGTCTTCCGTTGCTGGCTTCACCCTGCCGGAAGAAGACGCAGCTGATCAGGAAGAAGAGGAAGACAGCGACGTTCCGGTGGTGGGCTGATTTTCGGCTCTGGGGTGTTGACGGTTTATGGCGCAAATGCATAACAACCTGTCACCCGCCGAAGGCATCTGGTCACTGCGCCGACTCCCGGATATGGACGAGGCGCAGTTCAGCCAGTGGCAGACGCTGCTGGAGCACCGAACAGGCATGACTCTGTCAGCGGAGCGCCGCTCATTTCTGGAGACCAATCTCGGAATCCGGATGCGGGAAATCGGCTGCAACAGTTATCAGGCCTATTACGAGAAAATCGTATCCGGGCCCGATGCCATCAGGGAGTGGTCAACACTGGTTGACCGGCTGACCGTCCAGGAAACCCGGTTTTTCCGGGACCCGGACGCCTTCCGGCTGGTGAAGGATTTTGTTCTGACAAGACCCAGGGAGCAGCTCACCAGGCAGCCGCTGGAAGCCTGGAGCGTCGGGTGTTCTTCGGGCGAAGAGCCCTACACCCTGGCGATGGTGTTGAATGAGTGCATGGCCCAGCTGGCCCTGAAGCCATTATTCGGCATCACTGGCTCCGACATCAGCAAGCCCGCGATCGAAAAGGCCCGTATTGGCCAGTTCAACCCCCGCAAACTGCTGGGAATGGACGAAGACATGAAATCCCGGTATTTCCGCCCGGCCGAGCGAAATACCGTAGAAATTGTGAATAGCATCCGGGACAGGGTGTGCTTTACCAGACTGAATGTGCTGGATCTTGATAAGGCACCCATGCACGGGATGAACATTATCTTCTGCCAGAATCTGCTGATTTATTTTCGCCGCTGGCGCCGGCGGGAAATTGTCAAACGACTTGCAGAGCGGCTGGCGCCCGGGGGGTTGCTGGTGCTGGGCCAGGGTGAGCTGACCGATTGGCAGCCTCCCGGCCTGCAGAGGGTACCCTCGGAACATGTACTGGCGTGGATCAAACGCCAGACTGACGAAGAATAACCGGAGAGGTTATGGGCAATCACCATGACAGCATCGCCCTCGACTGGGTTCGGGGCGAGATACAGGACACGCTGACCCAGGGTCAGCATGCACTGGAAGCGTATGTCGAAAATCGTGACGACACTGCGCGCCTGCGCTTCTGCCTGAATTATCTCCATCAGGTGCATGGCACCCTGCAGATGGTTGAACTCTACGGTGCAGCGCTGCTCACCGAAGAGATGGAGAAGCTAACCCAGGCTTTACTTAACGACACCGTTGCCAGTGTTGATGAAGCGGTCGAAGTACTCATGCAGGCTATTCTGCAGCTGCCCCAATACCTGGAACACCTGGCCAGCAGCCAGGACGACTTCCCCATGGTACTTCTGCCCCTGCTAAACGATCTACGTGCGGCGCGTGGCGAGTCTCTGCTCTCCGATACCTCCCTGTTCAAACCAGACCTGAGCCCGTCGCGCATTACCGTCAGCGGCAAGATTTCGCAGCGTCTTCAGGACCCCAAAGTCCTCGGCCATATCCGCAAACTGCGCCAGATGTACCAATTTGCCCTTGCAGGCGTGGTGCGCGAGGCAGACCTGGACGCTCATTTCGATTACATGCAGAAGGTGATTCAGCGGCTGATGCGGCTGTGCGATAAAACACCGCAGGGTGAACTCTGGAAATCGGCCAGCGCTTTCGTTGAAACCCTGCAGGCTCACGTCAATCCGGTAAATGCCGCAGTGAAGTCGCTGCTGCGCGAACTGGATAACGAAATCCGTCGCCTTACCGAAGAGCACGCGGACATTCTGCAGCAACCGGCACCCGAAGCCCTGCTGAAACACCTGCTCTATTACGTCGCCCGCGCAAGGGACCTGGCCTCGCCTCAGGTCAAGATTCTCCGGGACCAATACCAGCTGGATCAGGCCCTGCCATCCGAAGATGCAGTAGACGCCGCACGCTCACGGGTTTCCGGACCGGGACGTGAAGCGATTCATTCCGTGGTGAGCGCGCTAAATGAAGAACTGGCGAAGCTGAAAGACCAACTGGACCTTTTTGTCCGCTCTGAACTGCGCCAGAACGACGAACTGGAAGAGCTGCTTCCCGGCATGCAGCAGGTTGCCAACACGCTGGCCGTATTGGGCCTGGGCATCCCACGCAAGGTGGTCACCGAACAGATTGAGCTGGTGACGAAGCTAAGCAATCAGAGCGAGCTGGTTGATGACGGCACCCTGATGGATATTGCCGGCGCCCTGCTTTACGTTGAAGCCAGCCTGGCCGGTCTCGACAGCGAGAGGCAGTCAGAAAACAGCGGTGAGGGAGAGGATGATCAGCCGATCAATCTCGGCTCTCGCGAACTGGGCGAGGCCAGCGGCGCGTTGCTGAGAGAGTCCAGAAACACCCTGGAGCAGGTCAAGTCCGCCATTGTGAACTTTATTGCCTCACAGTGGGATACCCGTGAAATCGAGCATGTACCCGGCTTGCTTCACAGTATCCGTGGCGGCCTGAGCCTGATTCCGCTGGACCGTGTGGCCGAAATGCTGGCATCCGCCGAGCGCTACGTTACCGATGTACTTCTGGGTGGCAAACAGGTGCCGGACTGGCAACAGCTCGACACGCTGGCCGATGCGGTAACCAGTATCGAGTATTACCTGGAGCGAATCGCCGAAGGTATTGGCGAGAATGACAACGTCCTCCGGGTAGCAGAGGACAGCCTGGCTTCCCTTGGTTTCCCGGTTGGGGCCGAACCAACCTGGACAGAAACCACGGCGGAAGAAGATATTCCGGTCGTCGAAAGCCGAGCTGTCGAAGAGTCTTCCGCCCCCGAAACACAGGACACAGACAAAGGCTCCGACGAAGAGCTTCTGGACGACGAGATTCTTGGCATCTTTGTGGAAGAGGCCGAGGAAGTTCTTGAGACCATTCACGAATTCTATCCACGCCTACGCCAGAGTCATGAGGATCGGGAGGCGCTGACCGAAGTCCGCCGTGCGTTCCATACCCTCAAAGGCAGTGGTCGTCTTGTCGGCGCAACCAGCCTGGGCGAACTGGCGTGGTCTGTGGAAAATCTCCTGAACCGGGTGATCGACCAGACCATCAAGGCCAACGACGACCTGTTCTCGCTGGTGGATGAGGTTAATGCCCGTGTTCCCTCACTGATCCGTGAGTTCCGGGAAGGCGAGGCCAACGGCGATGTTGACGACCTGATTCAACGTGCCGAGGCCATGGCAACTACCCGTCGCACCGACGGCGAGGGAGCGGCTGCCGAGAATGAGACCGCTGGGGAGCCGGAAGCCGAAGACACTCCGTTAGCAGAACCCGAGCTGGCTGGTGACTCAGAGGGTGACACGTCGCCCACTGTCGCCGGGTCAGAGGACGACGATGACCTTATCGACGATGAGATTCTAGAGATCTTTATCGAGGAAGCCGGTGAGGTACTTGAGACCATTCGCGACTACCTGCCGATGCTGCTTCGTCAGCACGACGACCGAAGCGCTCTGTCCGAAGTACGCCGTGCATTCCATACCCTCAAGGGCAGTGGTCGAATGGTCGGTGCTCTCGTAGTCGGTGAACTTGCCTGGTCTGTGGAGAACATGCTGAACCGGGTCATAGACGGCAGCATCTTCATGAATGATGACATTGCCGGTTTGCTGGATAACGTCACGGATGCATTGCCCGCACTGGTCCAGGACTTTGAAAACCGCCGGAGCCCGAGCATCGACACGGGTAACCTCGAAGCCCGGGCCACTGCCCTGGCGAATGGAGAAATCCCTGACGCCAGCACGATGCCCGACGCGGAAACGGACTCAACCACCGGGACAGAAACGCATCCTGAAGCGTCCGACGCTGGGGAGGCTGATGAGGCCGGAGTGGACCCGGTTCTGCTCGATATCTTCGAGAGTGAAACGGAAACGCACCTGCAAACGCTGAAGGACTACCTGGCTGCAGCCGGCGACAAGACAACCGTCTCCTACACCGATGATCTTTCCCGTGCCCTGCATACGCTCAAAGGCAGTGCCCATACCGCGGGTATCGCACCAATTGCAGCGGTGATTACTCCACTGGAAAGGTTCATCAAGGAGTCCCGCGCACAGAACAAGCGGGCTGACCAGGAAGTCCTGTCCCTGATTGAATCCGCCTGCGAGTTTCTCTCGCAAGGGCTGGCCCAGATCCGCCAAAACCCGCAGGCCTCCCTGCCGGGTACCGACGCCTTCCTCGAAAAACTGGACCGGGTCACGACGGAAACACTGCGAAGCCACAATGAAGTCGTCGACGACACCACGAAAAACCAGGCATCACCTCAACTGGTTCAGCTGTTCCTGAACGAAGGTCTGGATATCGTCCTTGATGCCGATCGCATACTCGATCACTGGGCTTCCCATCCGGAAGAGACAGAGTCTCTCAACCAGTTGCGTGACGAACTGGGCCAGTTAACCGAAGGCGCCACAGACGCTGGCCTGCCCGATGTCGCAGGGTTGTCTGCCGCGCTGACAGATACGTATAACGCAAGTTCCGCTCGCACCGAGGCCCCGGACGAGAATTTCTTCCAGACCGTACGTGCAGCCCACGAACAGCTGATCAACATGATGGATCAGGTCGCGGCGGGCCTGGCCACCGAGTCCAGCGACGAACTCCTTGCAAGTCTGGATGCCCTCATTCCAACGACCGATCAGAGCGCGGAAGAAACCTCCGAACCTGATGAATTCGAGCAGGAATTCACCGGTGATCTGGAAGCGATCGACCTCAGTTTCGATATGGAAGACATCGAAGCGCCGGAGGTGTCTCAAGAACCCCCCGCTGAGCAACCGCCGCTGCCGGAAACCATGGAATCCGATGATGAAATGGGTCAGGAACTGGCGGAAATCTTCCTTGAGGAAGCCCGCGACCTGATAGACAGCACTGCCGATGCGTTGCATAGCTGGAGTGAGAGTACCCATAACCTGGATATCCTCCGGTTGCTGCAGCGCGACCTCCATACCCTGAAGGGCGGTGCCCGGCTGGCCGACATTCCAGCTGTCGGCGATCTCTCTCACGAACTCGAAACCCTGTTCGAGGGATTGACCGAACAGCGATTGTCTATCAACGACGAACTCTCCGACTTGCTGTTCCGTGCCCATGATCGCCTCGCGGGCATGGTGGAAGCCCTGGAAGCACAGGAAACCCCGCGTCCGGCGCCAGACCTGATCGGGGAGATCCGGGCCTACATGGACACCGCCAACGGTTCCCGCCCGGTCACTGACGTAAGCCCTGCCGCAGAACCCGAGGCCGATGAGGATGCGTTGTCCGGCCGGGAACCCGAGGAGCCGTCAGCGCCTGAAGAGGCCGTGGAGGAACCTGAGGAGCATGCCGCGACCGATCTGTCACACCTGGATCCGGAGCTGGTGGGCATTTTCCTGGAGGAAGCCTACGATCTGATCAATTCCACTGGCAGTGCACTTCATACCTGGAGCGAAGATCCTTCCAACCGGGCCGTCGCTGCTGAACTCCAGCGCGACGTGCACACCCTCAAGGGCGGTGCCCGCATGGCCGGCGTTGAGTCCATTGGGGATCTGACTCACGTCCTCGAAGACCTGTTCGAGAAAGTGGCGGAAGGTCAGCTGGAAGCCAGTGACGCCATGAACGACCTTCTGTTTGCCTGCCATGACCGGCTGGCACAAATGGTTGAACAGGCAGCGACACAGAAACCCTGCCCACCCGCGACCGAGCTGGTATCGCAGGTTCAGGCCATTCTTCGCGGAGACGCCCCGGCACCCCAGGCCCAACAAGACGAGGCTGAGCCGGATCTTCCGCAAACTGAAGACTACGAAGCTCAAGCGGTTGAGGGCTCGCAAGAACCGGAAGTCGACGAGACGCCCGGTGTTACAGCGGCCATGACTGCAGCCAGTGACGACGACCTGACTGGCATCTTCCTCGACGAGGGCCTGGAAATCCAGGACGCCATTGGGGAATGTCTGGCTCAATGGCGTGATGAACCGGAAGAATTAACCGGTGTCACCCAGCTTCAGCAGGAACTGCATACTCTCAAGGGCGGCGCACGGCTGTCAGATGTAGACACCATCGCCGATCTCGCCGAGGCGTGGTCTGACGCTCTCGATCCACTGATTGCCGGCGCCAGTAACCAGGCGACCCTGCTGCAACTCAGTGACAGGGCGCTGAACTCTCTCAGGACTATGCTTACGAGCCTGGAAGAGAGCAAAAAACCAGTTGCCGACGATGCCCTGGTCGAGGCACTGAAGGCCGCCCATAGGACGGCTGCTGATGATGCTCAGGTGAAACCGGCAGAAACCGAAGACGCCGGCACCGAAGATGTGGACCCGGAAGTTCTCGAAATCTTCCTGGAGGAAGCCGGCGAGATCATGGACCAGTTAGAGCAGATGCTTGAGGACTGGCGCAAGGAGCCGGCTAACCATACCTTCAACCAGGAAGCTCAGCGTGCCCTGCATACACTGAAAGGTGGTGCACGCCTGTCACAACTGACACAGCTCGGTGACAAGGCTCACGCGTTCGAAACCCGCCTGATTGATCTGGGCGGCAATGCGCCAGACGAGAGCCAGTGGCAAGCCATCACCGAAGAGCACGACGCCATCATTGCGATGGTCGCGGAGATCCGGAAACGCTTTGATTCCGGTGCAGTAACACCAGAGCCTGCCAAGGCTCCGGAGCCGGAGCCGGAGAAAAAGCAGGCACCTGCGCGGATTGAGACGTCAGAGGCGGATGCCAAGAAACCGCCAGAGCCGGCACCCAAGCCCGCCAAGGCACCGGCAAAACCCCGTAAAAAGGCTGCTGAGGCTCAGCGAGCGGCTCAGGAAACGATCCGGGTATCGGCACCGCTGCTTGACGAGATGGTCAACCTCGCTGGCGAAACCAGTATTACCCGTGGCCGCCTGGAACAACAGACCAGCGACTTCAGTCACACCCTGGATGAAATGGCTGCGACCATCGAGCGTTTGCGTGAACAGCTCCGGCGGATGGAAATCGAAACCGAAGCGCAGATCCTGTTCAGTGCCGAAAAAGAGCATGGCCCCGATTACGGCGAGGACTTTGATCCCCTGGAAATGGACCGGTATTCGTCCATCCAGCAGTTGTCACGAGCACTGACCGAATCCTCCTCCGACCTTGCGGACCTGCGGGAAACCCTGTCTGACCGGGTGCGGGATACGGAGACCCTGCTGGTTCAGCAATCCCGGATCAACACGGAGCTCCAGGAAGGTCTGATGAAGACCCGGATGATTCCGTTTGCCTCCATGGTGCCCCGTCTGCGCCGAATCGTTCGCCAGATCAGCGGTGAGCTTGGCAAGAAAGTGGACTTTGACGTCCGTAACGCCGAGGGCGAAATGGATCGCAACATCCTGGAAAGGATGGTTGCACCACTTGAACACATGCTTCGTAACGCGCTTGATCACGGTATCGAAGCGCCTGCCGACCGGAAAAAGACCGGCAAACCTGAAACCGGTGAAGTGACACTGTCCCTGACTCGAGAAGGCGGTGATGTGGTTCTGCGGATGATCGACGATGGTGCTGGCATTCCGTCGTCGGTGATCCGTGACAAGGCAATTCGTCAGGGCATGATGCGCCAGGACGAGGACCTGTCCGACCGCGAAGTCCTGCAGTTTATTCTGCAGCCCGGTTTTTCCACGGCCCAGCAGGTCACCCAGATTTCCGGACGTGGCGTCGGTATGGACGTGGTGGCCAGCGAGATCAAACAGCTCGGCGGCAGTCTCGACATTGATTCTGCCGTTGGCCACGGAACGACCTTCACGGTTCGACTGCCGTTTACGGTTTCCGTCAACCGGGCGCTGATGGTATCAACCGGCGAAGACTTCTACGCGATCCCGCTCAACACGATTGAAGGCATCGTTCGCGTCAGCACCTACGAACTTGAGGAATATTACAAACCGGAAGCACCGCTGTACGAATACGCAGGCCAGGAATACCGCCTGCAGTATCTCGGCAGCTTGCTGAACAGCGACCACCAGCCCAAGCTTCAGGGTCAGGCGTTGCCTCTGCCGGTCATCCTCGTACGCGGTGCTGAACAGCCAATGGCTCTTCAGGTAGACAACCTGATGGGTAGCCGGGAGATCGTGGTTAAGTCCCTCGGTCCGCAGTTCGGCACGGTCCGTGGCGTGTCCGGTGCCACTATTCTCGGTGACGGTAACGTGGTGGTGATTCTCGACCTGCCGGCGATGATCCGTTCTGACATTCTCTCCGAGCGCCAGCGGCTGGCCAGCCTTGAGAAAGCGCGCGAAGCGGCTCGCTACGAGGAACGAATCACAACGGTTATGGTGGTGGACGACTCGGTTACTGTGCGGAAGGTTACCTCTCGTCTGCTGGAGCGAAACGGCATGGAGGTCATCACTGCAAAGGATGGTCTGGACGCAGTAGCCCAGTTGCAGGATCACCAGCCTGACGTCATCCTGCTGGATATCGAGATGCCGCGGATGGACGGTTTCGAGGTGGCGAGTTTTGTACGCCATGACGATAATCTGCGTGAGACGCCCATCTGCATGATTACCTCCCGTACCGGAGAAAAACACAGAGAGCGTGCCATGGCCATTGGCGTTAACGAGTATCTCGGTAAGCCGTTCCAGGAAACCGAGCTGCTTGACACCATTAAACGGCTGTCTGGTAACCAGTGATGGCCGGCCAATTTGGCCGGCCCAGAGTCGGGATTGTCTCTGATGTCGTTTTGCAACGTCATAGACTGCAGGCAGCAACCGCGAAATTCGGCCTTGATGTCTGTTTCTCCGGCGATCCCGAGCGCCTTCTGGGCTATCCGGAATTTCCTGACGCATGCCTGTGGCTGGTTACCCTGGAAGATGAGGCTGATCATCCCGCGCTGTTTGACCATTTACTGGAAAACACTGAAGCACCGGTCCTGTTTGGGCTGGACCAGGCACCCAAACCCGGCGGCACGGATTACTTTCGCTGGGAACGGCGGTTGCTCGGAAAGCTTGAAAAACAGCTAGGCCACCTTGAGGAACTGGACTCAGAGGCCAGTCTTGAGGAGCTTGAGGAGCAGTCGCCCCCGGAACCGGTTACCGCCTCTTTGCCTCACTGGATTCCGCCGGCGGTGCCCGGTTCAGTGGCCGAGGAAGTATGGATTCTCGGTGCCTCCCTTGGTGGACCCGCTGCGGTCAAGGCGTTTCTGGACAACCTGCCGCCAGGGCTTCCCGTGGGTTTTATTTACGCCCAGCACATTGATGGCAACTTCACCGAGGCACTGACACGGGTACTGGGCCGCCATGCTAATTACAAGCTCAAAACCGCAGAGGAAGGCAATCGGATCCACAATAGCGATGTTGTGCTCATGCCAGTGGAACATGAATGGAAAATCGACAACACCGGGGAACTGACCGAGCTCAGCGGCCCCTGGCCGGGACCTTACGGCCCCTCCATTGATCAGGTCTTGCTGAATGTTGCAGACCATTACGGTCCGCGCTGCCATGCTATTCTGTTTTCGGGCATGGGCAACGATGGTGCCATCGCTGCGCCACTGCTCAAGGCTTATGGTAGCCGGATTTGGGTTCAGGAGAGTGACAGCTGTGGCAACAGCTCCATGCCGGACTCCGTAGCTGCGACCGGTTGTTCCACTTTCTGTGGTACCCCGGAGGAGCTGGCCCGGGAACTGGTCAAAACCATTGAAAAAGCCTGTCTGCTGAAAGGCCGGCAGAAACAGGATTCTGCCTGAGGAAGCATGCAATGAAAGACGATAGCCAAACCCTCTCCTGCGTCATGATTCCCATGAGCGAGCGGCAACTGTTACTGCCAAACGTGACCATCGCCGAGGTCGTGGATTATGCCAGTACGGACGCGGGCACAAACTCGCCTGAATGGCTGGTGGGCTACCTGGACTGGCGCGGGCTCAACCTGCCGGTAATCTCCTACGATTCCGCCAATGGCGGCACACTGACTGTTCCGGGTGATAACCGGGGACGAATCGTAGTTCTGAACACCATCGGCGAACACCATCAGGAGGTTCCGTTCGTTGCCCTGGTTACCCAGGGTATTCCCAGCCAGGCAAGGCTCGCAGAGGATCAGATCCGAAAACTGGACGGCGAGGCCGGCCCCGCCGATCTGATGCAGGTTGAAGTGGACGGGGAAAATGCCTGGATTCCAAACCTCGAATACATTGAGTCACTCGCCAGACAATCCCGTCACTGAACGCCCTTCAACATGGCAGGGATCCTTGCAAATGTTATAATGTTGCAAATTTCGTGGGATCCCGATCATGTCTGCCAGCGCACTTCCCTACCGCCCTCACAACCATGCTGCCTGTGTCAGCCAGGCATTGACTGAAGCCAGGTCAATCTGCCAGCAACATAATGCGCGACTGACACCAACACGAGAGCGGGTGCTGGAACTTATCTGGCAATCACACAAGCCCCTGGGCGCCTATGATGTTCTGGCGGAACTGACCGGGGACGGGCACAACGCCGCTCCCCCCACAGTCTATCGGGCGCTCGATTTTCTCCAGCAGCATGGGCTGGTTCATCGTATTGCATCCCTGAATGCCTTTATCGGATGCGCCCACGCCGGCAAACACCACGCCGGCATGTTTTTAATCTGTCGTGCCTGCGGCAATGTTCTGGAACTGACCGCGCCCGCTGTCTCCGGCGCAGTTCAGGCGGCCGCCGACCAGGAAGGCTTCAAAGTGGACGACGTCACCCTGGAAATAGCCGGCCTCTGTCCCGGCTGCCAGGCGGAGTCGGGTGATGCGTGATTCACTGGTTACCCTTGAAAATCTGACGGTTGAATTTGACGACCGCCCGGTAGTTGATGATGTGAACCTGAATGTGCACCGGGGCGATATTATTACGGTCATCGGTCCAAACGGCGCAGGCAAAACAACGCTGATCAAAGCCATTCTGGGCATTCAGAAACTGAGCCGGGGCGCAGTCAGACGGGCAAAAGATCTGGTTATAGGTTACGTACCCCAGCACCTCATCCTGGAATCAACCCTGCCGCTGAGCGTTAAGCGCTTCATGCTGCTGAGTGGCCGCCCCCTGCCAGAGTGTGAGGATGCACTGGCCAGGACCGGCGTCAGCCATCTGCTCAACGCCTCGATTCACCACCTCTCCGGTGGAGAAAGGCAGCGGTTACTTCTGGCCAGAGCACTGTCCAGAAAGCCAGACCTCCTCGTTCTGGATGAGCCTGCGCAGGGCGTGGACATCAACGGCCAGGCCGCATTATATGAACTGATCCGGGAGCTACGCGACGAACTCCATTGTGGCGTGATCATGATTTCCCATGACCTTCATCTGGTTATGGCTGCCACCGACAAGGTTATCTGCCTGAATCAGCATGTTTGCTGCAGTGGCTACCCGGCGGATATCTCACACGACCCCGCATTCATCGAAACCTTTGGTCATCAGGTAGCAGAGTCCCTGGCCGTCTATCATCACCATCACAATCATCGCCACGACCTTCATGGCGATGTCGTTGGCAGCGGCCACGAGGAGTGCTCCGGCCATGCCCATCATTGAAACCATTCTGGATGACTTTTTCTGGCGAGCCCTGATAGGTGGGCTTGGCGTCGCCCTGGTGGCCGGCCCCCTGGGCTGTTTTGTCGTCTGGCGAAGGATGGCCTACTTTGGCGACACACTCGCTCACTCTGCTCTGCTGGGTATTGCCCTGAGTTTCCTGATCAGTGTTCCGCTCAATGTCGGTGTGGTTATCACCTGCGTTATCCTGGCCCTGGCACTGGTCCTGTTTTCCCGTACCAAAGCACTGGCGACCGATACCCTGCTCGGTATTCTCGCCCATAGTGCCCTTGCTATCGGCCTGGTGACGCTGAGTTTTATGCCGGACGTGCGAGTGGACCTTACCGGACTGTTGTTTGGCGACCTGCTTGCCATGAGCCGGGATGACCTGTTCTGGATTTACGGGGGTGCCGGACTGATTCTGACCCTGCTTGCCACCCTGTGGCGAGGTTTGCTGATGAGCACCATCCACGAGGAGCTTGCCCGCGTTGAAGGCGTCCCCGTGGAACGACTTCGACTGGTCCTCGTGCTGATGTTTTCCCTGGTGATCGCAGTCGCCATGAAGATCGTGGGCGTTCTACTGATCACAGCACTGCTGATCATACCGGCTGCGACAGCACGGAGACTGGCACATAATCCGGAGCATATGGTTGGGCTGGCCATGGTCTTCGGGTTTGTGGCAGTCTCCGGCGGCCTGAGTCTGTCCTGGTATCTGGATACACCGGCCGGTCCATCGGTGGTCGTAACCGCGTTTCTGACTTTCCTGCTGGTATACGGCAGTGCCGGCAAGGTCCGCGCCTGAAAATTTCCATGGAATCCCTGCCTGGTCTAAAGTGAAGGAAAACCCGGGTTGGCTCCGGGCATGGAACCACATCATCAGGGTAGGCTTGCATGGAAAGCTCAAAACTCCTTGTGCCGTGGAAACCAGTGTTATGGCCCGGCTTATGGGTGCCATTGGTTATCCTTCTTTCCGGCCTGATCGCAACAGGCATGGCCGCCAGCATCGAATCCAACCGGGCCAGGGATCTGGCCCAAGCCCGTTACCATGCCCAGCACCAGGCGCTCGTCAACCTGCTTCTTGCCCGAGCCCCGGCCATGACTTCTGAAAAGAGCCCCTCTCTGGACTGGTTGCCGTCTCTGTTCGAGGAGGCCCTGCCGCCAACCATCGGCCTGCGTATCGACACGCTTGACCGGCACACGAAAAAGCCACTGCTTGAAATTCACGCTAACGGCGCCATCAATCCAGCACTCGCCCTTCGTACCAAAGTGAATCCCGGCGATGTGCGCTGGATGCTGACAACAGTACCCTCCTCCCGGTTACTTGAGGAAGCCGCCTATCAGGCACGAATAACCGTCTGGACCACGGGCCTGGCGCTTTCTGCCCTGGCGACCCTACTGACCCTGGTCCTGTGCCGGCGGCTGTACATACAGTCATTGCAGGTCATTGATCTTGATCGGCGCCAGGCAGGTTCAGACAAGCAAATCAACAATCTTCAGGTCGAAAAAACGATACTCCGCCAGGCACTGAATGACAGCGAACTACGCAGCAGGGACCTTGTCGCCCTGTCCGGCGCGATGATTTGTGAGCTGGACGAGTACGGGAAAATCGGGTTCATCTCGCCCCAGATCGCCGATACGCTGGACCTGGCTCCAACAGATATGATCGACCAGCCATTCGAGATCCTGGTAGCACCGTCTTCCCGGGAAAATTTCAGGCTGGCGCTGAATGCATCCAGAACGGACTACACTATCCAGCGAATCGACCTGCCACTATTACATCGAAATACAGATACCCAGGTTCCAGTGATACTCCGTGTCCGGGCCCTGAGGGACACGCTCCACGGGCTTATCGGTTATCGGCTCAGCGCGCTACCCGCTCCCGCCATCCTTGCCGGCTAAGGACTTATGGGTGCCGTCACACAGCGGAGCCGAGGCTGTCTGCTTGCAGCCACAAAACCAGACCCATTCCTTTTTCTCCGCGGTGTACTTTACCGGGCCAAACCCCGTGCCTTTGTGGGAGCCGTCGCAGAACGGCTGACTCTGGCTTCGGCCGCAGGCACACCAGAAATAGTTCTTGCCACCTTCGACCAGGACAGAATACGGCGTCGTGCTTGCCACACGGGCTTTCTCATCACTCATCAAACCTCCCCAGTGCCTTTCTTCGCAATGACGTCAGCAGTATAGACAATTCTCAGCAGACACCTTGTCACGAAAGGGACATTCGCCTATGTTTATATGCGTTTTTCCGAATATATGAGACCAGTACATGTGCCCAGTCAATCACCATCAGCCGGTCGCTGTATTCAAGGCCTTGGGCGATCCCAGCCGTCTGGCGATGGTATTGCTGATTCGAGCGCAACAGGAGCTGTGTGTTTGCGAGCTGACGACCGCCCTTGATGTCGCTCAGCCCAAAGTCAGCCGCCACCTCTCGACGCTGCGGGATGCCGGATTGCTGGAGGGAGAACGCCGGGGGCAGTGGATTTACTATCAGCTTCACCCTCAGTTGCCTGACTGGGTGATTCGGGTCATCGACGAAGCAGCAGAGCCAAATCGTAAAAACCTCAACGCCGAAATGCAGCGACTGGCCAACATGCCAGATCGCCCCATGAAAACGGATTGCGCATAAATGGGATTATTTGAACGTTATTTGAGCCTTTGGGTCGCCCTGGCCATTGTCCTGGGGATTGTTGCCGGCACTGCGATGCCCGGTGTGTTTGAAGCGGTCGCCGGCTTCACCTATGCCCATGTAAACCTGGTGGTCGCGGTCTTTATCTGGGCGATGATCTACCCGATGATGGTCCAGGTGGATTTTCTGGCCATCAAAAACGTGGGCCGAAAACCACAGGGGCTGGTGCTGACTCTGATTATCAACTGGCTGGTCAAACCGTTCACCATGGCCGCTCTGGGCTGGCTGTTCTTCAAGGTCCTGTTCGCCGAGCTGGTGGATCCGGTCACGGCTACCGAATACATCGCCGGGATGGTCCTGCTGGGCGTCGCTCCCTGCACCGCCATGGTATTCGTCTGGAGTCATCTGACCAAAGGCGATTCCGGCTATACGCTGGTACAGGTGTCCGTCAACGATATCATCATGATATTCGCCTTTGCCCCCCTGGCGGCCTTTCTGCTGGGGCTCTCCTCCATTACCGTGCCCTGGGAAACCCTGTTGCTCTCGGTTCTGCTGTATGTAGTGGCACCGTTGATCGCAGGCATCGTGACTCGACGGCAGCTGCTCCGAAAGGGCACTGCAAGGCTCGATAGCTGGCTGCAGCATAGCAAACCAACAACCGTACTGGGTCTTTTGGCGACCGTAACACTGTTGTTCGGACTGCAGGCAGACCGGATTCTGGACAATCCCCTTGCCATTGGACTGATTGCCATTCCCCTGCTGATCCAGAGTTACGGTATCTTCTTTCTCGCCTACTTCATCGCGAGAAAAATGCAGCTGCCCCACAATGTGGCGGCACCGGCCGGACTGATCGGCACCTCTAATTTTTTTGAACTGGCGGTCGCAGTTGCGATCAGTCTGTTCGGGCTGACCTCAGGAGCCGCCCTGGCAACGGTGGTCGGGGTATTGGTGGAAGTCCCGGTCATGTTGTCTCTGGTCGCTTTTGCGAATCGGACAAGACACTGGTTTCCTGCAGGCCCGGCCGAAACCTGATCAAAGGAGTGCATCATGAGCAAGATAAAGGTAGGCATCAATGGATTTGGCCGCATTGGCCGTCTGGCCCTGCGAGTGGCGTGGGACTGGCCGGAAGTTGAATTCGTTGTCATCAACGATCCGGGGGCCGACGCCGCCACCCTGGCGCACCTGCTGACCTTCGACAGTATCCATGGCCGCTGGAACCACGAGGCCGGTTTTGAAGGGACTGACATGGTCATTGATGACAGCCGGATCCGCGTGACCCACAACAAGACAATCGGGGAAACCGACTGGTCGGGCTGCGACGTGGTCATCGAAGCCAGCGGTAAAATGAAGACAGTCAGTGTACTGCAGGCCTATCTTGATCAGGGCGTCAAGCGCGTGGTTGTTACGGCCCCGGTAAAGGAGAACGGCGCCAAAAACATTGTGCTCGGCGTCAATGACGATAGTTTCGACCCGGCCACAGACAGGATCGTGACAGCCGCGTCTTGCACAACCAATTGCCTCGCCCCGGTCGTGAAAGTGATTCATGAAAAACTGGGCATCAAACATGGTTCGATCACCACCATCCACAGTCTGACCAACACCCAGACCATCATAGATGCGCCCCACAAGGACTTGCGGCGGGCCCGGGCCTGCGGCAGCTCCCTGATACCCACCAGCACCGGTTCCGCCACAGCCATCATCGAAATATTTCCGGAACTCAAAGGCCGGCTGGATGGCCACGCGGTCCGTGTTCCCCTGACCAATGCCTCACTGACCGACTGCGTCTTCGAAGTGGAACAGGCCACTGACCGTGACACCGTCAATACGCTCCTGAAAGAGGCCGCCGAAGGCGAACTGAAAGGCATACTGGGTTATGAAGAACGACCACTGGTCTCCATTGACTACAAGACCGATCCCCGCTCCTCAATTGTTGACGCCCTGTCCACCCTGGTGGTGAATGGTACCCAGGTAAAACTCTATGCCTGGTACGACAATGAATGGGGTTACGCGAACCGGACCGCCGAACTGATGCTCAAGGTGGGCTCGGCCTGATATGAACACAGCATTGCGCCAGTACCTGGTTATCACCGGCAATTACTGGGCATTTACCCTGACTGACGGCGCGTTGCGGATGCTGGTGGTGCTGCACTTCCACCAGCTCGGCTATTCACCGCTGGAAATCGCAATGCTGTTTCTGTTTTACGAGTTCTTCGGGGTCGTCACCAACCTGGTCGGTGGTTATCTGGGTGCCCGAATCGGCCTCAACAGGACCATGAATCTGGGCCTCGCCCTTCAGGTCCTGGCCCTGGCCATGCTCGCAGTGCCAGCCTCTGCGCTTACCGTACCCTGGGTCATGGCGGCTCAGGCACTGTCCGGCATCGCCAAGGACCTTAACAAGATGTCCGCCAAAACCGGCATCAAACTGCTGGTTTCGGACGCCAACCAGGGCAAGCTCTACAAATGGGTCGCCCTGCTCACAGGATCCAAGAATACCCTGAAAGGGGTCGGGTTCTTCCTGGGCGGCCTGCTGCTGATGACTGCAGGCTTCAGGGGCGCAGTGGTTTTGATGGCGTCAGCCTTGTTGCTGGTTTGGCTCAGCAGCCTGTTTCTGCTCACACAGGAGCTCGGCAAGAGCAAGGCCAAACCGAAGTTTACAGAGATTCTCTCAAAGAACCGGGCCATCAATGTGCTTTCAGCAGCCCGGTTATTTCTGTTCGGTGCCCGGGATGTCTGGTTCGTGGTGGCCTTGCCCGTTTATCTGCACACAGTCTTCGGTTGGGATTTCTGGAAAGTCGGTGGTTTCATGGCCACCTGGGTCATCGGCTATGGCTTCATCCAGACCATTGCGCCGAGACTGACCGGGAATCCCGAGGACAAAAAACCTGTGGTCCTGTGGGCAGGACTCCTGGCACTCGTTCCCGCCGTTATTGCTACTGGCCTGATGGCAGGGATAGCTCCGCAACTGGCAATCGTTGGAGGGCTTTTACTGTTTGGCGTGCTATTCGCCATCAACTCATCCCTGCACAGTTACCTGATTGTCAGCTACGCCAGGGAA
Organism: Marinobacter sediminum; assembly: GCF_023657445.1. NCBI lineage: Bacteria > Pseudomonadati > Pseudomonadota > Gammaproteobacteria > Pseudomonadales > Marinobacteraceae > Marinobacter > Marinobacter sediminum. The sequence continues at coordinate 3,049,888 of NZ_JAGTWY010000001.1, forward strand.
GATGGGGCCTCCCTGGATGTCGGTTTCTACTATATGTCCAATGCCGCCGGCCGACTGCTGGGGACCATCCTGTCCGGCTGGGTTTATCAGGCTTACGGTCTGGGCGCCTGTTTATGGGTTTCTTCCGGGCTGATCACACTGGCTGCGCTATTTGCCGCCTGGTTACCGGACCAGCGGACGGCACCGGCCTGACCATCAGAGCGGCCTGATAGCGTCCATCAGCTTCCCGGTTTCAGTCAGCTCCAGAAACTCATCACCCAGACGGTCGCTTTCCGCGATGGCCCTGCGCCAGGAACGCTCCCGGCCAGTGTTATCGCCCACATATTTCTCAAAATCTTTCCGATCCGGCAGCTTGCGATCGGGCAGGGTGTCCAGGTACTCCCTGGAAGGCGCAATCAGCAGAACATCCTGCAAACGGGTTGCATCACCGCGGCGCCAGGGCAGGGTCTTATCAAACCATCCGGGTACCACTTTATCCGTGAAGTGCGGGTACAGGATGATCCCCGGCTGCTCATAAGGCAGGTCCAGGTGATAGTCGAGCAGCCCCCCGTCCCGATATACGCCTTCCGGAGCGCCGGGAATATTGCGCACACCGGACATGACCATCGGTATGGATGCTGAAGCGAGTAACGCTGGCATCAGGTTTTCCCGTGTCAGTGCCACTTCGTGGCTCGGGAAATCCACCAGTTTCGATACCGGTGCTTTCAGTCGGGCATCGTGAATGATGCCACGCTCCATAAAACGGCCAAGATGGCGGCGGCTGACCATGTTGGCACTGATGGCATTCATCAGACCAAGACCTAACCGGCCCCTGGTGTCATGCTCAAGCATCCCCAGGCTGCGGACAACCACGATGTTGAGGCGATACCAGGGGTGATTGAGGAGATAGTCTTCGTGACCACCCAGCAACTCCTCCAGGAACAGAACGCTTTTGCGACTGACTTCCGCCGGGCTGACACCCTTGGCGAAACGCTGCGCGGTATAAAGCTCAGCCAGCCTGGCGAGCTGGGTCTTCGGATCGTTCGAAGAGGCAACCGCAGCAAACCGCCAACTGCCGATCGAGGAGCCTATCAGAGTGCGTTCCTGCTCTACCCCCGGCAACCAGTCGCCAAAGATGGCCTTGTCCAGTCCACTGATCCCCAAAGCCTTTGGCCCACCGGCGGCACCCGGGATCACATGAACATCGTCGGGGGTCAGTGGCTTGTCTTTCAGCCGTTGCATCGCACGTTGCCCGGCGCGAATTGTGAGTACCGGCGCGCGGGAATGGATGGCAGTCATACTCAGCTCCGTTGAAAAGTCCTGTGGATTCTAACCAAGTGGACAGGCAGCAGCCAACTGAACCAAACTAATGGTGGTTATAAGTATCGCCATATGCTTCATTAAGGGGCGGGCCATGCTAGACTTCCAGGCGGTCTGTAACCGGAAGCGGACTGATTTTCCTAGACAGCAGGAGCTTGCTGTGAATGTTTTTGCCTTACCCAATTCGCTGGCGACCAACCCGACTCTCGCAGTTCTGGGTTTCAAAAGGCAACTGGTATACCACCTTCATTTCTGGGCCTTCGTTGCCGTTGCTCCCTTGGTACTGGTTCAATGGAGACAGGATCACTACCTTCTTTCCAGTATTCTGATCCTGTTCTGCCTGAATGCTCTGCTGGTCATTGCCTTTCTCCGATTCCGTAGCACCTATTTCCTCAAGGGCCGCCTGTTTCCTCTTCTGGCGGTGGTATCGGCCGCCTATTCCACCAGTATTAACGGACACGCCGGTCTCTATTGGGCTTATCCTGCAGCCACTGCCCTGTTTTTCCTACTGCCCCTGCGCGAAGCCATCGCCAGCAATATCGTTTTCGTTGCTGTCATGTCGATGGTTTCGTTCATCAAGTTTGCCGAAGCCGATTTCTGGCGTATCACCTTTTCTCTCGGACTGACATGCCTGTTCGCGATGATTTTTGCCTGGCTGGTGGGCAGGCTCCAGGGGGAACTGACACGACTCGCAACAACCGATCCTTTGACCGGTTGTCTCAACCGTTCTCAGCTGGCCGACATTCTCAACAGCCAGATCCAGATGCGGGAAAGGTACGAGCGGGTTTCCAGCCTGATACTGTTGGATCTGGATTTTTTCAAGACCATTAATGACCAATGGGGCCACCTGGCCGGTGACAGGGTACTCAAGGAAATGTCCCTGCGGATGCGCAAGCGGCTGAGGGAGAGCGATCAGCTGTTTCGCATTGGCGGGGAGGAGTTCATGATCGTGCTGCCAGAAACCCGCCAGAAAGATGCTGATAACCTTGCTCACCAGTTATTGACCAGCATCAGCTCCCGGCCGTTTCTGGAAGATATAAAGATGACGGCAAGCGCCAGTGTGGCAGAGGTATGCCAGGGAGAAACCTGGTCCGTCTGGCTGAACCGTGCGGATCAGGCACTTTATGAGGCCAAATCCCGGGGGCGGAATCAGGTGGTAAACGCTGCCCGCCCGGTGCCCATCAATCAGCAGGGATCTGACCAGCTAACCGACCAGGAAACCAACTGACCTCCGGCAGATGCCGAAGGCCCGGAATCACTGCATCCCTTTTCTGAAATCGCGATAGGCACTGAAAACATCCCATGGACATTCAAAATGCGGATAGTGTCCAACGTTTCTGAGGCTCACCACATCCGGCTCTGGAATCAGCTCCCGGTAACGTCGGGCCATGGCAGCCCCGGACACCGGATCCGCGGTTCCGGAAATCAGCCGCATCGGCTGACGGGCTTTCTGCAGGGCCCCTACCCAGCGATTACGGTGGCAACGTCGCTCCTCCATGAACTGAATCAGGTGATGAAGAATACCCCGGCCATTGTTGTAGGTAAGCAGGTGCCAGAAATCTTCCATATCCTGTCGATCCGGCGGGTTCTGGCTACCGAAAAGACGACGGAAATTCCGCTCGAAGGCCCGGCGGCTGAGGCCCCGACTGATCAGGCCACCCAGCCGACTTCGCAGGAGCTTCTGGATCAGCAACGGATTATGGACTTCCGGAAACAGGGCTCCGTTCAGGAAGCAGGCACTGGCTATATGAAATTGCAGTACCCCCTCCTGCTCTCTGGCAAGGAGTTCCTGGCCCACACTGCACCCATAATCATGCGCCATAAAATGCACGGTTCCCAAGCCAAGGCCCTCGATCCAGCCCTGAAGGAGATCCGCCTGATCTTCGATGCTATACGGATAAGCCATGGGCTTGTCTGAAAACCCAAAGCCAAGCATGTCGAGCGTCAGCACACTGTGTTGCTGAACAAGCATTGGCCAGACCCTGCTCCAGTCCCAACTGGCTGTTGGAAATCCATGGATCAGAACCAGTGGTTCACCATGGCCCGCCATGCGGCTGAAGATCGCATGCCCCTCATAACTGAACCACTTGCCTCCATGCTGCCATCCTTCAAGGCTGTACACCCCGTCCGTTGTATCGGCGGAGGCTATCACCTGTTCCATGCGCTATCCCCGGTGTCTTTCAGACCCTCAAACTTTAAAACAATCCGGGTTCAGCTACCATAGCCTTACACCACGGCATGCACGCAGTTGAAGCGAAAGTGGTCTTTTCCCGTCCCGCCAGCGTAAAGCGTGGAGATAACGGATAAATTGACTTAAGCTTTGGCCCTCGTACGACACAGCAAACCGGAACTGACTATGACCAAACACCTTGACGACCTTGCGGGGCATTACAGCGCCATTATTAATGGGCTCGGTGAAGACACCAGCCGCGAAGGTCTGCAAGACACCCCAATGCGCGCCGCCAAGGCGATGCAATTCCTGACCCAGGGTTACCAGCAAAGCCTGGACGATCTGGTAAACAATGCCGTCTTCGAATCTGCCATGGATGAGATGGTGGTGGTTCAGGACATCGAGCTTTACAGCATGTGCGAACATCACATGCTGCCGTTTATCGGCAAGTGTCACATCGCCTACCTGCCCCAGGGCCGGGTCCTGGGCCTGTCCAAGTTTGCCCGCATCGTAGATATGTACGCCCGCCGCCTGCAGATCCAGGAAAACCTGACGCGCCAGATTGCCGAAGCTATCGAAAGCGTTACCGGCGCCAAGGGTGTTGCTGTGGTCATTGAGGCCCAGCACATGTGCATGATGATGCGAGGCGTGGAAAAGCAGAACTCACGGATGAAAACGTCGATGATGCTGGGACAGTTCCGCAAGTCCCAGGCGACACGCACTGAGTTCCTGAACCTCATTGGCAACAACCGCTGACCCAACCCGGAGAACGGAGGCGCTATGACAGATGTAACCGGAAACCATCAGGCCCGGGTCCGCATCAAGGATCTTCTACTGCGAGCCTACATTGGCATCAAGGAAGAGGAAATCAACAACCAGCAGGACGTGTTGATCAACGTGTGCCTGACCTACGACGCCGCCGACGCGATCAACGAAAACGAAATCTCGGCCGCGCTGAATTACCGGACCATTACCAAGCAGATTATCCACCATGTAGATGGCAACCGTTTTGCCCTTTTGGAGCGCCTGACCCATGAAGTGCTATGCATCGTCATGGAGCACGAGGCGGTGCAGTGGGCGCAGGTGGAAATCGACAAACCCCACGCGTTACGATACGCAGAATCCGTGTCCGTATGCCTTGAGGCACATCGATAAACCAACTCAGGTGAAACCTCTCCCATGCCTAGCAACTCCCCGGAACAGATGCGCGTCATTCTCGAAAGCATCCGCACGATTGCGCTTGTGGGCGCCAGTGAAAAGACTAACCGGCCGTCTCACGAAGTCATGGAGTTCATGCAGAAACAGGGTTACCGGGTTATCCCCGTGAACCCCCGTATCGCGGGCAAAACACTCTTGGGAGAAACCGTCTATGCCGACCTGGCCTCCCTGCCCGAACCCGTGGACATGGTGGAACTGTTCCTGGCACCTGAGCGCACTGACGCCATCATCGATGAAGCTGTCGATCTGCACATACCTGTCCTCTGGATGCAAATTGGTGTTATCAACGAGAACGGTGCCGCCAGAGCCGAAGCAGCCGGACTGACGGTGGTCATGGACCGCTGCCCGAAGCAGGAAATTCCACGTCTTGGCATCTCCCCGGTGCCTGCCTGAGCCGACTGATCAAAATGAGAACTGGTGCACACTTTCGCGAGCAGGCGGTGATACCCTGCTCTGGTCTGCCATAATCGGCCAAAATAACCTGAAAGACTGTCAACGCCTTAACGCTACAACGAGCCAGACTTCCGCTTGACCTGATTAAAGCGGGGATATGCAGTGTTAACATCCCGCCTGAACCCAGCCCTTGACCGAATGTCGCCTCTGCCCGACGATGCCCTTTGGCCTCTCGCTTCTGGGCAGGGTTAAAGAACTGATGGCCGCACCCGACGAAAGTGTTTCATAATCTCCGGTACTGTCGGCAAACGGGCCGTTCAAATGCACACTGCGGAGTAAACTGTGGAAAAACCTGCATCACCCACCAAAATTGTTGTGAAAGGCCTGCTCAGCCCGGCTTTTCCGGTGGTGATCTTTCTGGTTTTTCTGGCCGTGGCCGCAGGCCTCCGGGTAGGTCTGGTTGAACAGCACAACAACCAGATCAAGGCAAATCTCGCCAACGAAACCCGCGCGCTGGCCAATACCCTCGAACGCGAATTCGCAATTCTTGCCGAGGCAATCCAGCGCATGGCAGGTCGCATGGAGGCAGCCCCCGGGAACAGCGAGGAAAACTGGCGCCGCGATGCCCGGCACTATCTTCAGGATTTCGGTGTCTACCAGGCGATCGAGTGGATCGACAAGGATTTTATAATTCGCTGGCTGGAACCTTACTCCGGGAACGAGGATGTAATCGGTTTTAACGTGGCCTTTTCGGACGAACGCCGAAGAGCCCTGGAAATCGCCCGACGTTCAGGCAATTTGGACATTTCAGGTGTGATCGATTTGCGCCAGGGTGGCAAGGGGCTGGTCATATACGCGCCTATTGGCTCAGGAGAGGAAAACAACGGTTTCATTGCCGGGGTTTTCCGGATGGAAACCCTGGCGCGGCAACTGCTGACAAACCGGGTTCTGGAATCCTTCAGAATCGAGATCCGGAACGACGGCGTACCAAGCTATGAACTCAACGATTCAGCCACCATAAGCACATCGTTCTCTCACAGTGAACCGGTCGAACTGCCCGCCTTGAACTGGTCTCTCACTCTGAAGCCAGGCGTCGAATGGGTCGACACCCAGCGTAGCTACTGGCCAGCAATGACGTTTGCCTCGTTGCTGCTTATGGGCCTGCTGACCAGCCTGGCAACCCTGCTCGCCCAGCTTATTCTGAAACGCAACCAGGCGCTTCTGACGACCCGCAAGGACCTGGACCGGGAGATCGACCAACGCAAGAGCATTCAACAGGATCTCGCGCGCCTGGAATCCACCGATACCCTGACGGGTCTGGCCAATCGTCGATTCTTTATGGAGGACCTGGCTCACACTCTGAACATTGCTGACCGCCAGATGCGACAGGTTGCACTGGTCATGCTGGACCTGGACCGGTTTCAGATGCTTAACGATTCCCTCGGCCACCAGTTTGGTGATGAACTCCTGATAAAGATCTCCGAGCGCCTGAACACTCTGAGCGACGAACGAATTCTGGTGGCCTATTCAGGTGGTGACGAATTCATGCTCTGTCAGCAGCATGTGGACAACATTGACGATGTGATTAACCTGCTCGGACAGATCAAACAGTGCTTTGATGAGCCTCTTGTAGTGCAGGGCGAAGGGCACCTGGTCACGGCCACAATGGGAATAGCGGTATACCCGCAAAGTGGTCTGGATGCTGACACCCTTCTGCGTAACGCGGACATAGCCCTCTACCGGGCGAAAGATCAGGGCCGCAACACCTACCAGTTCTACACCGAAGGTATGCAGGAGCGTGAGGTCATGCGGCTGGAACTGGACAAGGACCTGAGTCAGGCACTCGCAAACAATGAATTTGTCCTTTATTACCAGCCGCAGCTGAATCTGGACAGCTCCGAGATCCGCAGTGTCGAGGCACTTATCCGCTGGCGCCATCCGCGTCGGGGCCTGCTGTCACCGGTAGAGTTCATTCCTCTGGCTGAGGAGAGTGGACGAATTACCGATATCGGCCGCTGGGTGGTGATGGCGGCTTGCCAGCAGCTGGCAAGCTGGAAAGGCACCCCTTACGAAAATCTGCGCATTGCTGTGAATCTGTCTGGTCGTGAGCTCGATGATGAAAGTCTGGTGGATCATATCCGGGAAGCACTGGATGCCGAGAATGTGTCCGCCGACCGTCTGGAAGTTGAGCTGACCGAAGAAATCTTCATCCAGAACATCGAACACAACCTGAACCAGCTGTCACGCCTGCGCCAACTGGGCGTGCACCTGGCCATTGATGACTTTGGTGTGGGCTATTCTTCCCTCGGTTACCTGAGGGATTTCCCGGTGGATCTGCTGAAAATTGACCGTTCATTCATTACCGATGTCACTGAACGCCATGATGATGCGGTGATAACCCGTGCAGTGATTAATCTTGCCCACAATCTTGGCATTCAGGTCGTAGCGGAAGGTGTGGAAACCGAGGAGCAACTGAGTTTCCTGAAGAACCATCGGTGCAATATTGTTCAGGGTTACCTGATCAGTCGGCCGATTCCCGTCGTAGATCTGGAAAAAGCATTGGCGGAGGGCCTTCTGCTAACGGGCGCGGTCGTGGATTCCGGATTGTAATAACGGCCAGCCAGCCCCACCATTACGCTTTTATTCTTCGGGTGAGATTTTATGGCTGCAAAATACCTGACTTCGGAACAGGACAGTGAACTCCGGCGCTGGGAGCGCTGGAACCGTAACTACTTCATATTCGCTTTCGTAGCGCTGACCGTGATCCTGATATTCAGCAGCCAGCTGGGGCTGTCCAGTGGGGAAAGCTGGGAGTCCCTGGGTGTTGTGATTGCCTTGCTGATTACTCCAATCATTATCCTCCAACTGAAACTGAAGTGCCCCGCCTGTGGCCATAAGATTGGCTGGCAGGCGAAGTTGATGGCGCCTGACCAGTGCAAGACTTGCGGCGCCTTTCTGCGGGCCAAAAGCCAGTAACCTTCCTTTCAAAAAAATCTTTGACCTGTGAGTTGCTCACAGGTTTTATTCTATGCTCAAGATGCCCTTGGATGGGTGCCGTCCGTGTTTGGCTGGGGCCAAACACTCGTTCAACCTCGCATCAGGCGTTTGAGCCATGAAAGTGAAAGAGATAGCCGAAGCGGCAGCTGTGAATCCCGACACCGTCCGTTTTTATACCCGGGAAGGCTTGCTGAACCCGAGCCGTAATCCGGACAACAATTACCAGCAATTCGATGCCGACGATCTGCGGCGGCTGCGCTTTGCCCGCAAGGCCCGGCAGTTGGGCTTTTCGTTGCCTGAGATCCGGGCCATTCTGGATCAGGCTGACGATCATCATTCGCCTTGCCCAATGGTGCGCGAGGTATTTGAACAACGGTTGGTCGAAGTTGAGCGTGAAATCAGCGAGCTTCAGCAGCTGCGTGAACGGATGGAAGGTGCCCTCAACGCGTGGCGCGATATGCCGGATGGCACCCCCGATGGTCACACCATCTGCCGATTGATTGAACACTGGGACGATACCACCCCGGCAAAACAGGCTGAGGAGTAATTTATTATGAGCGATACACCGGTGTTACAGACCACTCTCAATATCTCTGGCGCATCTTGCCAGGGGTGTGCCAAAAAAATCCGCAATGCCCTGGAAACCCTGACCGGTGACACCGAATTGGTAGAGGTCAATCTTGAGGACCAGACCGTGGCTCTGCCGGATGGCATTGATGCCGGCGAAGCAGCACGCATTGTTACCGAGACCGGCTACCCGGCTGAGACCATAAACAGTAAAGGAGAAACCGGTGGCGCCAGCTGCTGTAGCCCGGCACCAACCAACGACAGGACTGAACCGGAGTCTGGGCACGAACACCCGCACGATTCCGCAACTGAAAAGGCGGAACCGACAACGGCCGAAGGCGACCAGATTCAGCTATCAGTTACCGGCGCAACCTGTGCCTCCTGCGTCAATACCATCGAGAAAGCGTTGAAGTCAGTGCCGGGAGTTACCCACGCCCATATGAACCTGGCCGATAACACCGCCACCGCCAGCGGTCAGGCGGATCCTCAGGCGCTGATAGACGCGGTTGAAGGTTCCGGCTATGGCGCCAGTGTAATCAAGGATCCTGACCAGGCCGACGACCAGAAACAGGCCCAAGACCGAAAACAGTACCGGATGCTATTGATAAAGATGGCGGTGAGTCTGTCGCTTGGCCTTGGTCTGATGATTTGGGGCATGGGCTTTGGCACGATGATGGTGACCGGAGCAAATCAGAGCACCTGGCTTGGGTTAGGCTTGCTCACACTGATTGTCATGGCAGCCACAGGCGGTCATTTTTATACCGGCGCATGGAAAGCGTTCAGGCACCATAACGCCAACATGGACACCCTGATTGCCCTTGGTACCGGCACCGCATGGATCTACTCCATGGTGGTCGCGAGCATGCCCGGTGCGTTGCCGGAGATGGCGCGTCACGTGTACTTTGAAGCCTCCGCCATGATTATCGGTCTGATCAATCTGGGCCAGGCTCTGGAGCTTCGTGCCAAGGGTAAAACCTCGGAAGCGGTGCGCCGGCTGCTGGACCTCCGGGCCAAAACTGCCCGGGTGCTTCGCAACGGCGAGGAACGGGACATTCCCGTGGAAGACGTCCGGAAGGGCGACCGAATTCGCGTCCGCCCCGGCGAAAAACTGCCGGTGGACGGCTTGATCAGGGAAGGTTCCACCCGTATCGATGAAAGCATGCTTACCGGTGAGCCGATGCCTGTCAGCAAGGGCGAAGGGGATGAGGTTTCCGCCGGCACCCTGAACAGCCACGGCTCGATCATCTACGAAGCCACCCGTGTCGGCAGTGAAACAGCGCTGGCCCAGATAATCAGGCTGGTCAAAAAGGCCCAGGGCTCCAAACCGGCGATCGGCCGCCTTGCTGACAAGATCTCTTCTGTTTTCGTGCCAACGGTGATGCTGATCGCCGTGGTAGCCGCCCTAATCTGGTACAACGTCGGGCCGGAACCCGCCGTGGTACACATGATGGTTGCCGCAACCACCGTACTGATCATCGCCTGCCCCTGCGCTCTTGGTCTTGCTACCCCCATGTCGGTCATGGTCGGTGTGGGCAAGGCAGCGGAATACGGTGCGCTGATCCGCCAGGGCGACGCCCTTCAGACCGCCGGCAAGCTGGACCTGGTTATTCTGGATAAAACCGGCACCATTACCGAAGGCCACCCGGCCGTCACCCGTGTTCATGCCGTTAACGGCGATGAAAACCAGCTGCTGGGCCTGGCCGCAGGTCTCGAACAACATTCGGAGCACCCGCTGGCCGAAGCCATTCTCAGCAAGGCAGAAACCAACGGCATACAAACTGACAAGGTCAGCGACTTCGAGGCTCTGAATGGAAAAGGTGTCAAAGGTGATTTTGAAGGCCAGCCTCTGCGCCTCGGCAATCGTCGCTGGCTTGAAGCCGAGGGGCTGAACCTCACAAGTCTGGACGGGGTAGCCCGGGAAATTGCCGAAGAGGCCGGCACCCCGCTGTTTCTGGCTCATGGCCACCAGGTGCTCGGGGTCATCGGTGTCGCCGACGCCATCAAACCCGACTCCAAAGCCGCCATCGCTCGACTGCACCGCGCCGGGATAAAGGTCATGATGGTCACCGGCGATGTCGACGCGACCGCGAAAGCGATCTCGGCCAAAGCCGGCATCGACGACTACCGGGCGGAAGTCCTGCCGGAAGACAAAGCGGAAGTGGTCAGCCAAATGCGCGGTATGGGCTACACCGTGGCCATGGTCGGCGACGGCATCAACGACGCCCCGGCCCTGGCGGCAGCCGATGTCGGCTTCGCGATCGGTACCGGCACGGACGTGGCCATCGAAAGCGCCTCCATTACCCTGATGCGCGGCTCCCTGCACGGTGTGCCCGACGCCATCGAAATCTCCCGCGCCACGGTAAAGAACATCCACCAGAACCTGTTCGGGGCCTTTGTATACAACAGCCTGGGCATTCCAGTGGCCGCCGGGCTGCTCTACCCGGTTTGGGGTATCCTGATGAGCCCCATCCTGGCCGGCGCCGCCATGTCACTGTCCTCGGTTACGGTGGTATCCAATGCCAACCGGTTGAGGCTGTTCAAAACCAGTCACAAACGGGAAAAGCGTCTAACTTCAGAGCAAAACCAAGGGGAGCGGAACTGATGGAGACTCTACTTGTCAATGCGGGAGGCGTGATGTTAATGGCTGCCATCGTCTGGTGGTTCTGGCTGTCACCCTCAACTGGCGGCGCTCGGGAACACGATCACAGCAATCATTAGTGTTTAAATCACAAAGGAAGACATGATGAAAAAGCAGGCCCTTAGTTTCGCCCTGACCACCCTTCTGGGGTTCAGCACCCCGCTTCTGGCCGCAGGCGCGGCCCAGAACATCCATGTCTACAAATCGCCTACCTGCGGATGCTGCCAGGACTGGGTCAAACACCTGGAAGGCAATGGTTTCGAGGTAGAAGTCACCGAGACCAACAACCTCAATCCGATCAAGATCAAGGCCGGCCTGACCCCGGCCCTGGCCAGTTGCCACACCGCGTTTGTGGGTGACTACGTGATCGAAGGCCACGTGCCGGCCAACGACATCCACCGCCTGATTACAGAAGCACCCCAGGCCAGGGGGCTCAGCGTGCCTGGAATGCCGGTTGGCTCCCCAGGCATGGAGATAGGTGACCGCAGGGACCACTATCAAGTGCTGATGTTCAACGACAAGGGCCAGACCCGGATCTTTTCTGAATATGACTGACATCAGGGAAGCACATTTTCCTCTCAGCCTCGCCGGCTGAGAAAATCCCGGGTCAGTCATACTGGCCCGGGCTTTTGCCGAATTACCCCGCCAAATCAACGTTACTCTGTCTGTTTTCCCTACACTCTGCTCAATCGGTGTTCTATCATAGCGCCCCCGGTGATTGTGTATAACTGTGAGGGAGCCTTTTTTTGAGCCTGAAAACTCGTATTCTCGGCCTGGCCGCCGGTCTGATTATCGTCACATCCGTTACCTCCTGGCTGGCCTACCGGGAGCTGTCCGAAGACATCATTGAGCGCTGGGGGCAGCAGGTTGCGGAAATACAGGTTCGCTATGACAGCGCCCGACTCCTGCAATCTCTTGAAAGAGAGATCGGCCTGGCAAAGCAGATGGCCCAATCATCGGCTCTGATCAACTGGGCACAGGCACCTGAAGATCAGGCACTCAAATCTGACGCCATTCGCCAGATGGAGAGTTTCCGTTCCAATTTCAGGGACAACAGTTACTTCGTCGCCTTGCGCAAGAATGGTCATTATTACTACAACAACGCTGCCAACGAATTCGCCGGCGATCAATTCCGGTATGTACTGGATCCGGACAAGCCGGATGACGCCTGGTTCTTTCAGTTAATCGAAGAGGGGCGGGATTTTCACCTGAACGTGAACCCGGATGTCGAGCTCGGTGTCACCAAACTCTGGATCGACGTACTCATGCGTGGCCCGGACAACCAGATCGTCGGCATGGTTGGCACCGGCCTCAATCTGGACGACTTCCTTCAGGATATCGTCGATATCGGACAGGACGGCATTACCACTCTGTTCGTGGACTACAACGGTGCGATTCAGCTGTACCGCGACCAGAACTTCATAGATTTTGCCAGTATCATCAAGCCCGAAGGCCAGAAGAATACCGTCGATCTGCTGTTTGACGAACCCGAAGACAAGCAACAAATCCTCGGCATGTTGCAACTGCTTAAAAAGAAAGGGGATCAGGTGGGCGACGTGGAAAGCGGTTTTGTCACCGTCGACGGAAACAAGCATCTGGCCGGAGTGGCCTTCCTGCCCGCCATTGGCTGGTTTGAAATTACCTTGCTGGACCTGAACACACTGCTGCCGAAGAGTTATCTCTGGCCCCTGGTAGGCGTGTTTCTGGTCAGCCTTCTTGTGGCCCTGGTGCTGTTCCATCTGATTATCCAATCCAGGATTCTCAAACCCATCGTCACTCTGGAGCATGCGGTCGAAAAGGTCAGGGATGGCAGCTTTGAACTACCACGACTGGACAAACCGGATAATGAGATTGGCCGTCTGGCAGACCATTTTGAGAAAATGAGCCACGGCCTCCGACACTCTACCCGGGAACTCGAGAACAAGGTGGCCCAACGCACGGATGACCTGAACCGCCTTGCTCGCATCGACCCGCTCACCGGCCTGAAAAACCGGCGTGGGCTGGATGAAGTCCTGGATGAGGAAATTCAGCGGGCGAAACGACAGGGCACCGGCTTCGGCATCATCTGGCTCGACATCGATCACTTCAAGACCGTCAATGACCAGCTCGGGCATCAGGCGGGTGATCAGATCCTGTGTCGCGTGGCCCTCTGGCTGAAGGCCGGAGTTCGCCCCTATGACCACCCGGGGCGCTGGGGCGGCGACGAATTCGTAGTCCTTCTGTCGCCCTGTGACCAGCAGACACTTGAGCAAATCGCCGGGCGTATACGTCAGTTGGTCGAGCAGGAGAGCGGCAAGACCGGGCATAACGTGACGGTCAGTGTCGGCGGCTATCTCTGCAGCGCTGAGGACAACAGCAACACCATTCTCAGGCAAGCCGACAGGGCGTTATACCAGGCCAAGAATCAGGGGCGTAACCGGGTGTGCATTGCCACCGCCCAAAATGGTCTGGTCACAGCGGGGAGCTGAAACCGGTCGGCAGGCAAGGCCGGGGCGTGATCAGCCCCGGCCAGCGCCCCCTCAGTAGAGGTAGGGGGCAAGTGCCAGCTCAAGACGAGCCTGTCTCGCGTACAGATCGGAAACGGCGACCACGGGACGGCCGGGTGGCTCTGCGTCAGGCCAGGCTTTCTGTAGCTGCCTCAGTGCCTTCTGCGCGTCCCGCCAGGCTTCCCCGTTCTGCTTTTTCAGCGCCTTCTTATGATTAACCAGGTACTCACGGGCGGCGAGAACAAAGCCCCGGCCATCCTGGTATTCGTGCTCTGCCACGAACTGACCACCCTCAAGTGCCTCATCGTATTCCAGAACCGCCTGCTTGGTTAATGCCAAAACCACTTTCGACACCGTAGCCGGAGTTTGCGCCCTGTTACCTTCGAGAACAGTAACGGCCTTTTCGGTCTCGTCCCAGGCAGCCTGGAACGCCGGTTTAGCATCAGACCATACTTCTACCTGTCCGGCTTTCTCAGCCAGCGTTTTCAGCTTTTGCCCCAGTTCGCTGCTTCCCTGAAGCTTCTGTGCGCTTCCCATCATCGGATAAACCTCGATCCAGGGATGCGTCAGGTGTGGCCGCCCATCAGCAACCTTGCCGGCCTCGATCAGTTCTCTGGCCGCCATCAGGTGTCCCTGCATCATCTGGACCATCGCAACATAGGCGCCATCTGAAAGTGCCGGAGAGCCTGACTCACCGCCCTCTCCACCTTCACCACCTTCACCGCCTTCGCCGCCGGCTGAGAAATAGCTGAAGGCAGGGCCCGGCTGGCTACCGTGGCCTTCGCCACCTTCACCGCCTTCACCACCGTGATGCATATCGCCCATGTCATCGTGGTGCTCACCACCTTCACCGCCATGATGCTCAGCAGTCATATCGTTATGGTGTTCACCGTTTTCGCCACCGTGATGTTCACCGCCCTCACCGCCATGAGTCCCGGATTTCATCATCTCGTCATGATGACCATCATTCTGGTCAGCGCTAACGCCTGAGCTGGCAAGCAGCGTCGCCACGCCGATACCCATCCACAATTTCAGTTTCTGATCTCTCATTAGATCCTCCTGTCCACGTTCCGCAGAGACACGCTTTCCCAACGGTGGTATTGATGCTTTGTACACGGTGGTGCATGATGCTTCAATCATACATCTTAGTGCAAATCATTCTTATTTAGGTTTGGAGGCGCAATGATTCTGTGCGTTGGCAATATTCTGACAAGCGATCAACTGACGCGCGCAAAGCTGGCCATGGACGAGGGTCATTTCGAAGATGGCCGGAAAACTGCTGGCTGGCATGCGCGACTGGTCAAGAATAACGAGCAGATGCAGGCATCCAGCGATGAGGCCCGCCGTCTCCGAGCCGACGTTGAAAAGTCACTGAGTGAACACCCGCTTTTCCAGATGGCGGTGCGCCCGCTGAAAATGACGCCTGTTATTTTCAGTCGCTATCGTGACGGCATGACTTACGGGAATCATGTGGATGACCCGGTGATGGGCCGCGGAGATGCAAAGCTGCGAACAGATATATCCTTTACCCTGTTCCTGGATGAGCCCGAGAGTTATGACGGAGGTGAACTGGTTACGGATACCACGGCCGGTGAACAATCCTACAAGCTTCCGGCCGGATCGGCGGTCATCTACCCTTCGTCTACCCTGCACCGGGTCGAGCCGGTCACCCGGGGGCAGCGCCGTGTAGCCATCGGCTGGATACAGAGCACCATCCGTGACCCGGCCCAGCGAGAAGTTCTGTTTGATCTTGATACCGCCCGAAGACAGCTCTTTGAGCGGGATGGCAAGACCACGGAATTTGATCTGCTTACCAAGTCGCTCGCCAATCTCCAGCGTTTTTGGGCCGAGATGTAGCGGGCAGCTTTAAAAGTCTTTAATACCTGCGCCCTCCGTCTGACGCATGGGTCCATAACCGTTATACTCCGCCCCATAATCCATTTTTTACCAGCCAGGTTACTTCATGCTTAATGCCGACGCTCTCAGCCAGTTGCGCCAGCTGAAATCCGACATCGAGGAAAACAAGGTGGTCTTTCCCGGCACCGTCAAAGCCACCAACGGCCGTTTCGGGTTTGTCGCCCTTGATGAAGGCAGGGACGTTTTCCTGCCTCCGGAAGAGATGCAGAAGGTTCTGCCCGGCGACCGGGTGAACGTGACCGAGCAGGAAGTCGAGAAAGGCAAGGTCCAGGGTGCGGTGGATGAACTCCTGGAGACCCGGCTGACCACCTTTGTCGGCCGTTACCTGGTCAAAGGCAAAGGCCATTTCGTGGTACCGGAAACTCCCGGCATCAACCGCTGGATTTTCATTCCTCCGAAAGAGCGCATGAACGCCAAGCCGGACGACTACATCTATTGCGAGATTCACAAGCACCCGATCAAGGATGGCAAGGGCCAGGCCCGTATCCTGCGGGTGATTGGCAAGGCCGGCGAGCCGGGGATTGAACGTTCACTGACCCTGGCAACCTTCGATCTTGCGGATACCTGGCCAGAACAGGTTCAGGCCCAGGCCGACAGCCTCAGTGAGAAGGATATCGAAGCGCATGAAGCCGGCCGGCAAGACCGTACCGCTCAGCCTTATGTAACCATCGACAGTCCGGGCACACAGGATATGGACGACGCTCTGCTGGCGGAACCCAACGCCACGGGCTGGACCCTGTCCATTGCCATTGCCGATCCGACGTCGGTCCTTGAGCCTGACAGCCCGGCAGAGCAGGAGGCCTTCAATCGTGCCACTGCCATCTACTTTCCGGGCGAACCCCTGCCGATGCTACCGGACAGCATCAGCACCCGCCTGTGCTCTCTGATGCCCGACGTCAACCGCCTGGCACTGGTGTGTGACCTGCAAGTCAACAACGATGGCAGCCTCGGTGACTACAGCTTCCATCAGGCCGTCATCCGCTCACACCGCAAGCTCAGTTATGAGCTGGTGGCCAACCTGATCGAGGGCCGCGAAGACGACGAGATCAAGGCGCTGCCGGATGCCGTTGCCAACAGCCTGGATCAACTGCACCAGGTGGCCACTGCCCTGCGCAAATGGCGCAATGAGCATGCCCTTCTCAGCGGCGACCGGCCGGAATTCCGATTGCGCCTGGATGAGAACAAGCGCATTCGCCTGATTGAGCCCTCGGTGCAGAACGAAGCCCACCGACTGGTTGAGGAATGCATGGTGGCCGCCAACCGATGTGCCGCCGGGTTCCTGGCGCGCCAGGCCTCGGGCCTGTTTATTCAGCACCCGGGTCTTCGGGACGACCGTATTGATAACATCCGTGCCCTGCTGGAAAGCCACGCGCCGCACCTGTCAGACGTAGACGCCAACAGCGCGGAAGGTTTCAGGCATCTGATGAAGCACACTGAGAAGCTCGGGGCCGAAGTGCCGGTGAAAGCCATCATTTCCCGCCAGCTGGCCCGCGCCGAATTAGGGTTTGAAGCAGCGCCGCACCAGGGTATGGGGCTCGACGCCTATACCACCTTCACCTCACCGTTGCGCAAGTTCTCGGACTTCTATGTGCACCGGTTGATCAAGGCTGCCCTTTGGGACGTGCCCATGAAGGCATTGACGGAGGATCAGCTGGAAAACCTGCAGAAGGCCCAGATTCGTGCCCGTCAGGCCGCCAGCAGTCTGGAAGCCTGGCTGAAGAGCGATTTTGCCAGGACCCTGGGCGAAGAAACCCTGTCTGGCGTCATCAGCCGCACAGTCCCGGCCGGCTTTTTCGTCCGGCTCGACGCCAATGGCCTCGAAGGCTTTGTGAGCTGCAAGGATCTGGACGGAAAGTACAGTTTTGATCCGGTCACCCTGCGCCTGATCCATAACAAAAACGGCCGCATCTTCCAGCTGGAGCAGCCGGTGAAGGTCACCTTTGCAGGTGTGGACGAAGAACGCCGTCAGATCAATTTCAAACTGGTGGAAGCCGAAGAGATCCAGCTCACAGGCACAGACTCGGCGAACAGTTGAAAAACCGTTAGGGCAGGCGCATCGTAATCTAAGGGACATTCCCTGTTTGATGGAGGTGCGCCATGCCCATCACACCCGACGAGTTTCTGAAGAAGTACGGTTTCGACAAGGAAGACGAGGATCGGGATCACAGCCTTCGCAACAACGCCATGGAGCACGCCAAGCACTTGCGCAGGCCCCATGCCGGAACACCTCACGATTGGGAAGAATGGGAACGCTACAAGCGCGAGCACCCGGATGAGGTGGAAGACGATGACGACAAAGACAGAGACTGAGTCGTCATCCTGTCAGGCTCAACCCAGCATCCGCTCCAGCCGTTCGTCCTTGGCTCGCCACTGCTCCGCCAGCCAGTCCTTCACATTCCTGCGGTGCTCAGCGTCCGCTGAATAGTCCCGGCCCTTGAGGTGCTCCGGGATTTCCGCTGTGTGGATCTCCATCCTGACTTCCTTCACCCGTCCGCAGATAAAATCCCAGAACGTCGGCGCACCGCCGGGATAGGCAATGGTGACATCCACCAGGGTCTGAATCGAATCACCCATGGCATCGAGAACAAACCCCACGCCACCGGCTTTCGGTGTGAGCAGGTGCTTATAGGGCGACTTCTGTTTATCGTGCTTGACCTGGGTAAAGCGGGTGCCTTCCACAAAGTTCATCACGCTGACCGGCGTGTGGCGGAACTTCTCGCAAGCAACACGGGTGGCCTTGAGGTCTTCACCACGCTTTTCCGGATGCTTGATCAGGTACTCGCGGGTGTAGCGCTTCATAAAGGGGAAGTCGAGCCCCCACCAGGCCAGGCCGATGACCGGGACCCACATGAGCTGCTGTTTCAGGAAAAACTTCAGGAACGGCGCACGGTGATTGAACACCCGCTGCATGGCCAGGATATCCACCCAGCTCTGGTGGTTGCTGAGTACCAGATACCAGCTCTCCCGCTTCAGGTTTTCCGCGCCTTTCACGTCCCACTTCGTTCCGTGAGTCAACTTCATCCAGCCGACATTACAGGCAACCCAGGCTTCGGCAATGGCAATGATCGCCTTGGTGCAGAGCACCTGGAAGCCCTTGATCGGGACAATGAGCTTCAGTATGGCCGGGATATACAGCAGGATGCACCAGAACAGAGTATTGATGCCCAGCAAAATGGAATTAAGTACGCCGATAACAGGAGCAGGAAGGAAACTAAGCATGGGATTCCAATTGTGGTTGTTTTGTTCAAATAGAAGCCAATGATAGCAACCGCAGAAGGACTTGGGCAGTAGCCGAAAGTGACCTCTTTGCCACTGAGACTGGACGGATTTGCCATAGCCGGCCCCTGCCAACGTGGCTTATTGTTGCCCTACTCCGTTGTTCATCACAATCCCCGGTCAAAATGCTATGGAAACATCAATGCCCAACTTCGTTAAGTCCGCCGCCGACAAGGCATCGGGGCTGACCCAGCAGACCGCCCTCTATGCCGGCAATGCCTTCGACCGGGTATTCCGCGCCGCCAGCCTGGTGCAGGCCGGACAAACGCCGTTTGAGACACTGCACAGTGACGGACTGGTGAGTCTCCGCTACTACCCGCCGCTTGAAGAAGACTTCATCGAACTGGATGACTCGGTGATTCCAGTCGCGCGCCAGACTCACCGTACCCCCATTGTCATTATCCCGCCGCTGGCTGTGAACATGCTCATCTACGACCTGTTTCCCCAGCGCAGCCTGGTAAGATTCCTGCGCGCCAAAGGCTTCGAGGTCTACCTGATCGACTGGGGCGTACCAACAAGAGCACACAGCCATTACAACCTGCACACCTACGTGGCCGAACTATTACCGGCGTACCTGAACCGGGTGCGCGAACACAGCGGCGAACAGGAACTGAGCCTGCACGGCTGGAGTCTGGGCGGCATGTTCACCCTGTTCTACTCCGCCCTGAGCAACGACCAGCACGTACGCAACGCCATCGTGCTCGGCTCCCCCATCGACAGCCACGCCTCCGGTATCCTTGGCCTGCTGAACCAGCGCATGGCCGACGTCGCCGACTTCGTGCGCAAACGCACCGGCTTCCGGATCCACGACGTCAAACCCCACTGGTTCCACACCCCCGGCTGGGCCAACACCATCGGATTCAAACTGACCAGCCCCATCGCCAGCGTGATGAGCTACTGGGAACTGGTGGTACGCCTGGGCGACCGCGAATTCGTCACTAACCACGCCACCACCTCCGCCTTCCTCGACCGGATGGTCGCTTACCCCGGCGGCATCATCCAGGACACCGTCGTAAGAGTCTGGATCGACAACCAGCTCTCCAAAGGTGATATCCAGATCGGCGACGACATCGCCCGGCTGGAAAACGTAAACGCCAACTTACTGGCCATCGCCGGCAGCGACGACTCCATGGTCACGCCAGACGCCGCCAATCGGGTGATGGACCACGTCAGCTCTGAAGACAAGACCTTTCGGGTCGTACCCGGTGGCCATATGGGCATTCTGGCCGGCAGCAAAGCGCCGAAGGAAAGCTGGATGGCATTGGCTGAGTGGTTGGCAGAGCGATCTAACTGAGAAATATCATTTAGCGACGGCTGGCTCCGTAAAACGAGCGACCGTTGGCCGGGGTCTTCCAAAACTGTGCGGAGCCAAGGATGGCGGAGCTCAAGCGCTACAGGGACGTACTTGAGCGGGTTTTGGAAGACCCCGGCCAACGGTCGCACCACCGAAGTTAGAGATTCTTCAGAGTAGCGGGCAACTCAGAAAGCGAGCCAATAACGGCAGAAGGCTCAATCCCCCAGTCCTCAAACACCTTCTCCGAATCCCGCTTAACCCAGACCGCCAGCAACCCTGCAGCCCGGGCCCCAATGACATCCCAGGCATTGCTGGACACCAGGCACAACGGCTCATCCCAGGCCCCGGTTTTCCGACGCGCATAGGTATACACAGCCGGGTCCGGCTTGAAACTCTTGATGTCATCGACCGACACCAGATCTTCAAACTGCTCGAGCAAGCCATTGTGCCCCAGCACCTTTTCCAGCGCCGGATAACTGCCATTGGAAAACGCGAATAATGGATACTGACCTTGCAGAGCCTTCAGCGCCGGCAAAGAATCGTCAAAGGCCGGCAGCGACAAATAAGCCGTCATCAACTCGTCCTCACGCTGTTGCGACAAGGGCAATTTCCGGGTTGCCATGGCGAAGCGCAAGGCCTGACGGGTACAGACACCGAAGTCCTCATAGACCCTCATCAGCCCCTTGCGAAAGGAGAACTCCAGCTGCTTCTCCCGCCACAGGGCAGCCACCGCTTCAGCATCTTCGCCGGCGTCCTGTTTCAGCAGATCCGACATACCCATAGGGTCTACCAGGGTCCCGTAGACATCGAACGCGACTCGCATAGTCATATCGAAACTTCCCCCTCATCCAGTTGTGCCCGACTGTCCGTAGATCTTACGGTAACGGCTTGAACAATCACTCAACCCTAACAGATAAACGAGCGCCATGCCCCGGACTCCGGAGCCAGACAACGCCATAATTATTTCGATGGCGGCCTCTCTGGGGTAAACTGCCATTCATGAACCCCGTTGATACATTCAATCTCGACATCCGCGCCCTTGGAACCTTCATTGCCGTCCTCGACGAAGGCAGCGTTTCCCGCGCCGCCGTCAAACTCGGTGTTGGCCAGTCCGCTGTCAGCCACACCCTGGAGCGCCTGCGACAGGCTCTGGGAGACCCGCTGTTCGTCAAATCCGGCCGTGGCATCACACCAACCCGATACGCCCTGCAAGCCGGACCGCACATCCGCCAGATACTGGACGACCTGCATTCACTCTCGTCAGGCCCTCCATTTTCACCGGAAACCGCAGAGTTCACCTTTACCATCGCCGCTAACGATTACCAGCGGGACCTCCTGTTACCGCCGCTGACAAGGATCCTGCGCCGGGAAGCGCCGGGGATACACCTGCAAGTAATTCCATCAGGCATTCCCAGTGCCGACATGCTGCGCAAGGATGTCTGCGACTTGATCATCTCGCCCCACGCTCCGGAATCGACAGACATCATGCAGCGGGGCCTGATGGCTGACCGCATGGTGGTGTTTTATGATCCGGAACAGCGGGAAGCACCGAAGGATCTGCCCGAATACCTGAAGGCCGACCACATTGCGCTGCTCTTCGCCACCGGTGAGAAACCGGGACTGGAAACCTCCCTCACAGCCCGGGGCCTGACCCGGCGCACGGTGGTCACCGTCTCCAACTTCTCCGGGTTGCCGGAGTTCCTGCGCGGCACCGACATGCTCGCCACCGCCCCGGAACTGATGAGCAAACACTTACTCAGGGATTTCGCCTGGACGCCCCTGCCCTTTGACTTCAAGCCATTCACCCTGCTGATGCTTTGGCACCGCCGCAACCAGAACGACCCCGCCCACCGCTGGTTACGGAACCATGTCAATGGCGTTGCCGCCGCCATGAACGGGCTGAGCCAGTAATCAATCAATATTATTCATACATCGTATGAGGCCTGCGGCCGTTATCTTTCAAGCCACACACCACTAGACTCCCCGCTAACAGTACTTCGGCGAGGCGAGGCAGGGGTTTCGGAAAGCCCTGCCTCACCCCACCTGCTCTCAATTCAGGATCAGCATGCTTACGTTAACCAGTATCTGGACAACCATACTACTCGCGGCCGCCGTGGCTCTGGGCCCGCTTGCGACCGACATGTATCTGCCGGCACTGCCACAGATCGGCAGTGACTTTGGTACCGGTACCGATCAGGTTCAGCTGACACTCAGTCTCTACATGGTCGGCTTTGCCATCGCCCAGCTTATTTGCGGACCACTGGCCGACCGCTTCGGCCGCAAACCGATCATGATCGGTGGTTTTGTGCTGTTCGCCATCGCCAGTATTGGTTGCGCTCTCGCGACGAATATCGAAACACTGATTCTGTGCCGGTTCCTGCAAGCTCTGGGGGGTTCCGCAGGCCCGGTACTTGGCCGTGCCGCCATTCGGGACATCTATACCCCGCAGGAAGCGGCAAAGATTCTCGCCATTCTGGCCAGCATCATGGCGCTGGCGCCCGCTATTGCCCCAACCATCGGCGGTTTTCTGGTCGCTGGTCTCGGCTGGTCATCCATCTTCCTCGCACTCGGTGGCTATGCCCTGGTCATGGCGGTCGTCGTGGCTCTTGGCATCCCTGAGCCCATGCACCCGGAGCACCGCCAGCCGCTGAAACTCTGCAGCCTGCTGCGCAACTATCGAAGCATCGCTGGCGATGTCAGCTTTCTGGGTTACACCCTGACCAACGCGCTGATTTTCTCGGGCCTGTTCGCATTTCTGTCCGGCTCGTCGTTCGTGCTGATCGATTTCCTCGGCGTGGCGCCGGAGCATTTTGGCCTCTTCTTCGCCTGTATGGTTGCCGGTTTTGTTGCCGGCAACCTGTCCGCGGTTCGGCTTGGCAGAAAACTGCTTCCGGACCAGATTCTGGTAAGGGGGCTGGTAACCGCAGTCGCCGGCGGCAGCCTTATGGCCGGCCTGGCGTTAAGTGAAGTTTACAACGTCTGGGCAGTCATCCTGCCTCAAACCCTGTTCATGGTCGGGACCGGCATGGTTCTGCCTCAAACCATGGCCGGTGCCATGGCTAACTTCCCGCGTATGGCCGGCTCCGCCTCTGCGCTGTATGGCTTCGTGCAGATGGGAGTTGCGGCCGGAGTTGGCATGCTGGTGGGTCATCTTCACGACGGCACATCGATGATTATGGCGGTAATCATTGCCATCTGTGCCTGCGCTGCACTGGCCAGCTACCTTTTGCTGGTACAGCGCTACCCGGCGTCTGACTTCGAGCCTCAGGGTGTTTCCGCCCGGTAGCCTGAATGGGGTATTTGTCGGAGGCAAGATAGTCCAAACTGGACTACAAAGAGTACATAGAGAACCTCTTAGCCCAGTCAACTGAAAAAGGACCTACCATGACTACTGTGAATCTCGACGGAAACCCCATCGAACTTAGCGGCAACTTCCCCAAAGCCGGTGACAATGCGCCTCCCTTCACTCTGACCAACAGTGGTCTGGAAGAAGTGAAACTGGATAACTGGGCCGGCAAACGGAAGATCCTGAATATCATTCCCAGCATCGACACCGGCGTTTGCGCGGCCTCGACCCGCAAGTTCAACGAACAGGCCAGCAGCCTCGACAACACGGCTGTCCTGGTTATCTCCGCGGATCTGCCTTTCGCTGCGGCACGTTTCTGCGGCGCCGAGGGCCTTCAGGATGTGATTACCCTATCCTCGTTCCGCAACTACAGCTTCCAGCAGGACTACGGGGTTGCGATTCAGGATGGCCCACTGGCCGGCCTCTGCGCCCGCGCAGTCGTGGTCCTGGACGAGGACAACAAGGTTCTGCACAGTCAACTTGTTGACGAAATCAAAGATGAGCCGGATTACGAAGCAGCTCTCAAGGCGCTTTGATCGAGCCAGCCAAATCGGGCCGGTCATGCACCGGCTCTGAGCTTGACCGGCGGGGCTGCCGCCACAGACTGTGCACTGTCAGGGATGGCAATGCCAAGCTCCCAGGGATGTGTCCAGGGCGCGTCTGAGGCGGCAGCCACGCCGATCGAGCCGCCCCCGAAACCTGAAGCCAAATCTGTTAGAATCCCCCCCTCATTCGAATCAAGGCCCAACCCCTAACCCGTGAGCAAGTCACCCGAGACCGCCAGCCTCCCGCGCCAGCTCTACACCATGACCTGGCCCATGCTCTTCGGCGTGCTCTCACTGATGACCTTCCAGCTGGCAGACAGTGCCTTTATCGGCCAACTGGGCAGAGACCCACTGGCGGCGCTCGGTTTCACCCTGCCCATGCAGCAACTGATCATCGGTCTTCAGGTTGGTCTGGGGATTGCCACCACCGCCATTGTTTCCCGCACACTTGGTGCTGGTGACGAAGTCCGCGCTTACCGACTGGGAGGCCTGATCATTACGGTAGGCGGAACCCTGGTTTTCCTGTTGTGTGTAAGCCTATGGTTTCTGCAGAGCCACATCATGACCGCTCTCGGCGCGGAAGATGCACTTCTGCCATTGATCCGAAGTTACTGGGTTCCCTGGCTCATTGCCGCCTGGACCGGCGCGTTTTTGTACTTTGGCTACAGCGTGTGCCGCTCCCATGGCGATACCAAGCTGCCCGGCTATATGATGGTCGCTACCAGCCTGACGAACATTGCCCTGGATCCGCTCTACATCTTTGTCTTCGACTGGGGCTTGCCCGGCGCCGCCTGGGCAACGGTGACGTCCTTTACTATTGGCTGCCTGGTGATTTATCCAAAGCTCCTGAAACGGCACTGGGCCCGCTTTGACCTGCAACAGCTTGCCCTCGGGCAGGCGCTGAGGCAGCTCAACGGCATCATGGCACCGGCCATGGTCAGTCAACTGATGCCGGCGGTTTCGGCCATGCTGGCGACGGCACTTGTGGCCGGTTTTGGATCTGCGGCCGTAGCCGCGTGGGGGCTCGGCACGCGTCTGGAATTTTTCTCGATTGTGGTGGTTCTGGCGCTGACCATGTCGATGCCGCCTATGATTGGCCGGTTGCTCGGGGCCGGGGACATCGAACAGATCCGCAAGCTGGTGCGCATCGCGGTCCGGTTTGTGGTGGTCTGGCAGCTTGCCATTGGTCTGACCTGGGTGGTGGCCTCGGGGCTGGTTTCGGACCTGTTCACCAGTGACGGCGATGTCCAGGACATACTGGCCGGCTATCTCGTACGGGTGCCCCTAAGCTACAGCGGCCTGGGTGTGTGCATGTTGATGGTGTCAGTATGCAACGCCCTGGGGCTCGCCATGCGGGCCTTGCTGGTATCCACTTTGCGACTGTTTCTCTGCTTCCTGCCCCTGCTCTGGTTAGGCAGCCAGATCAATGGCGTATTCGGCCTGATGAGCGGGGCGCTGGTGGGCAATCTGTTCGCAGGCGCGATGGCCTACCATTTTTATCACTCCGGCATGGTCAGTCTGAGGGGCAGGATGTCCTCAGCCAAAGCGTGAACGAAAGCTCTCGGGTATGGCTACCACTTCCTTGCGCTGGTAGTTAAAGAAGACGAAACCATACTTCGCCATTGCTACCGGCTGGCCACTTTCGGCCTTGGTGACCCGGAACACAAAATCCCCGCCGTACTTGTTGAAATCCATCAGGCCCACTTCAAAGCGCAACATTTCCGGGAAAAACGACTCGGACTGATACATGGTGGCCAGATCCGTCACGATAATCCCCGTGCCATCCTGGCCCGCTTCCTGAAGACCATAGTTCACCAGAAACTGGGCCCTGGCTTCTGACAACATGGAGATCAGAGCGTCATTGCCCAGATGGTTGGCACCGTTGATATCGGTGATTCGTACCGGCATTCTGGTTTCAAAGCAGAAAACATCGTCCGGAAAGGTGAGTTTGATTCTGGCCACGCTGGCTACCTTGTCTGATGGGATAACTTGGAAGGCCGGATGATACGCGTTTGGCTTTTTCTGTTCACCTTTCGGTGAATTCGGTTATCTTGCTTATTATCCTTTGCGCATCGAAATTGGGGAAAAGGCACACCTATGGATATTCGCCCTGCCGCAACGCTGGTCCTGA
The DNA here is from genome assembly GCF_023657445.1 of Marinobacter sediminum. Classification (NCBI taxonomy): domain Bacteria; kingdom Pseudomonadati; phylum Pseudomonadota; class Gammaproteobacteria; order Pseudomonadales; family Marinobacteraceae; genus Marinobacter; species Marinobacter sediminum. Next base: position 3,076,165 of record NZ_JAGTWY010000001.1, read on the forward strand.
CACGAGATACTCAAGACGGCCTCGAAGTATTATTGCTCCAGCGCACCTGGAAGGCCGTGTTCATGCCGGGCTATTTTGTGTTCCCCGGCGGCGCCGTCGATCAGCAGGAAGCCTCCGCACGCGAACACATTGCGGGTTCAGAAGACGCCCAGATCAGCCATACCATGAGTCTGGACGAGGGCGGCGCAGACTATATGCTTGCCGCTGTCCGTGAATGTTTCGAAGAAGCCGGAATTCTGCTGGCCGTGGATCCGCAGGGCCAGACTGTCGGTGGAGATCACGGAGTCCTCAGGGATCGGGAGGCAGTTTTCCGGGGCGACCTGACGCTTGCGGACATCTGCAGGCAACACGGGCTGACGATTCCGTTGGACCGGGTAGCCTACCTGAGCCACTGGACGACGCCACCCGGTCCGCCTCGCCGCTTTGATACCCGGTTTTTTGTCACCACGGCGCCGATGGGCCAGCAGGCGAGCCATGATGGTGTGGAAACCATTGACCATCTCTGGATCAGCCCGGCACAGGCACTGGACGATCATCGCAGCGGCCGCCGGTTACTGGGGCTGCCAACACTCCGGACCCTGCGGATTTTAAGCGATTTCAGCACGTCTGACGCGCTGATGCGTTATGCCCACGCTAATCCGCCAGAATCAGCCCCTGACAAGGCCTGGCCGGCAATAAAAAAGGGCAAACCGGTCATGCTGGAACCCGGAGCGCCAGCCTATGATGAAGCTGCCAAACTGGATCCGGAAGGGGAAGGTTCTGTCAGCGCCGAGATTGTTCCCGGTGAGGCGGTAGAGGTTGCCGCCGGCGTGAGACGGCTGACGGCTCCGAATCCGGGTGTCATGACGGGGCCTGGCACCAATACCTATATCATCGGGCACGACCGGTTCACAGTAATTGACCCGGGGCCTGATGATCCAGCACACATAAAGCGCATTCTGGAGCTGACCGGAGGACGAATTGACAGGGTGCTGGTCACCCATACCCACCGTGATCACTCACCCGGCACAGGCTCGATCAAACAGGAAACTGGCTGCGTGCTCGCTGGCCTGCCGGCCCCGGATGGCGCTTCGCAGGATTCAGGTTTTACACCGGATGAACAGCCAGTCCACGGCGAGCTGATTGGGACCGATGCGGGACAGCTGAAGGTCATTCACACCCCGGGCCACGCGTCTAATCACCTGTGCTTTCTGCTGGCCGATCAGGAATTACTGTTCACCGGCGACCACATCATGCAGGGGTCAACGGTGGTGATTAACCCGCCGGATGGCGATATGAAGGCCTACCTGGAGTCGCTCTACGATCTGCTTGCCGAGCCTGCCCGGTTCCTGGCCCCGGGGCATGGTTTTTTGATGGGCCAGCCGGAGGCTGTGGTCGATTACCTGATCACACATCGCCTTGCCAGGGAGCACAAGGTGGCGAAGGCACTGAAAGAACATGCGCCCGTGACCCTGAAGGATTTGACGGCCAAAGCCTATGATGATGTACCGACTGCCATTCACGGCGTTGCATCACGTTCAGCCCTGGCTCACCTGCTGAAACTGGAAGCCGAAGGCCGTGCGGGCCAGAAAAGCGAGCTCTGGCATGCCACCCGGGAAACCTGATTGGACGGCCAGAATTTAGGTGCAGCAGCAAATAATATGATTCAGCAATTGAAATAGAGTCCGCCTTGCCGGTCCATAGAAAGAATCGATGAGTAAATTTTAAACAACAGACTATGTTTAATCTGTGATCAAAATTCACACACCGAACATTTCGTTCCGTGTAGCAACAACAAAACGAATCACAGGAGCAAGAGACTATGGACCTTAAGGGCACCCAAACCGAACAGTGTTTAAAAGACGCATTTTCCGGTGAATCCCGTGCAAACCGACGCTATCTCTATTTCGCCAACATGGCGGACATTGAGGGTGCGCCGGAGGTAGCCAATGTCTTCCGTAATACCGCCGAAGGTGAAACCGGCCATGCTCACGGCCACATGGAATATCTGGTAAACGGCGGTTCCGGCGATCCGGAAACCGGTCTGCCCTCCGGCAACGTGGCTTCAGCCCTCGAAGCGGCGATTGCGGGCGAAACTCACGAATACACGGACATGTACCCAGGCATGGCAAAAACCGCCCGGGACGAAGGCTTCGATGAGATCGCCGACTGGTTTGAAACCCTGGCCAAGGCCGAGCGGAGCCACGCCAACAAATTTACCAAAACGCTGGAAGCCTACCGGGCAGAAGCCTGATCCCGTCTGACCGAGTCTGGTGCCACCCTCGCATGCCCGTGCGCGCGGGGTGTGGCGCTATTTCCTTAACGTGACAAGGCGAACCGATCATGGCCGGACCACAACAGAACCGCGAAGGCAATCTCGAGGCCCCCACGCGGCATGCCATCGACTGGAAGAGTGCCGACTACTATGACGAAGACAAGGTGCTCTCAGAAATGGAGCGCGTCTTCGACATCTGCCACGGTTGTCGCCGTTGCGTCAGCCTTTGCCAGAGCTTCCCCACACTCTTTGACCTGATCGACGAGTCCGACACCCTGGAAGTGGACGGTGTCGACAAGGGTGATTACGGTAAAGTGGCGGACCAGTGCTACCTCTGCGACATGTGCTACATGGCCAAGTGCCCCTATGTACCGCCACACCAGTTCAATGTCGACTTCCCCCACCTGATGCTGCAGTACAAGGCTATCCAGCACAGGAAAACCGGCGGCAGTTTCCGGGACAAGCTGTTCTCCAGCACCGACACCCTGGGCAAGCTGGCCGGCATCCCGCTGGTGACTGAAACGGTCAACGCCGTCAACCACTGGAAACCGGCCCGGGAGATCATGGAAAAACAACTGGGCGTGGACAAGGATGCCTGGCTTCCCTCTTTCGCTGACCACAAGTTCCGTAACAGCGCCCGCCCCAACGAGACTTTTGAGGCCAAAGCCGGTGAGCGCACTCCTGGCAAGGTCGCACTGTTCGCAACCTGCTACGTTAATTTCAACGAGCCCGGCATGGGCGAAGACCTGGTTAAGGTACTGGAACACAATGAGATTCCGTGGACCATTGCCGAGAAAGAAGTTTGCTGCGGTATGCCGAAGCTGGAACAGGGCGACCTGGACTCGGTGGAGTCCCTGAAACGGGTCAACATTCCTCACCTCGCCAAACTGGCTCGGGAGGGTTACGCATTGCTGGCACTGGTACCGAGCTGCACGCTGATGTTCAAGCAGGAGCTGCCGCTGATGTTCCCGGACGACGAGGAAGTCGCGCTTGTCCGCGATGCCTTCTGGGATCCGTTCAACTATCTGGTCCAGCGGCAGAAAGATGGCCTGTTAAAAACCGATTTCAGGGAAGGGCTGGGCAAGGTCGCCTACCACACGCCTTGCCATGGTCGGGTCCAGAACATTGGCAAGAAAACTGAGGAATTCCTCAAGTCGATACCCGATACGGAGGTCAGCACCACCGAGCGGTGTAGCGGCCATGCCGGCACCTACGGCATCAAGAAGGAATTTCATAAAAACAGCATGAAGATTGGGCGCCCGGTATTTCGACAGATGAATCAGGTCGAACCGGACTTTATCAGCAGCGACTGTCCGCTGGGTGGCCATCACATCGCCCAGGGCATCGAGGAAAACCATCAGAACAATCCGGCCCTGTCGCACCCTATAAGTCTTGTGCGCAAGGCTTATGGCCTGTAGAGGAGGTTCAGAGTGACACAGATAACCCGCGACTCACTGCTCACTTTGGAAGCCTATGCCAGGCAGCGCCCCCAATTGCGGGCCGAGGCTATGGCACTGAAAAAGAAGCGCAGTGTGTTTATTGGCCCCAACGTGACCCTGCAGTTCGAGAATGAAGCCACCATTCGATATCAGATCCAGGAGATGCTGAGGATTGAAAAAACCTTTGAGGAGGAGGGCATCGAGGAAGAACTGGAAGCCTACAATCCGCTGATTCCCGATGGTGACAACTTCAAGGCCACCATGATGATTGAGTTCACCGATCCGGCCGAGCGAAACATCAAACTCACGGAACTGAGGAAGATCGAGAACCACACCTATATTCAGGTTTCCGGCCATGATCGCTGTTACGCCTTTGCCGACGAGGACATGGACCGGGCCAATGACAGCAAAACCAGCGCGGTGCATTTCCTCCGTTTCCAGCTCACGCCTGACATGGTGCAATCCGCCAAACAGGGGGTGCCCCTGGCCATTGGCATTGACCACCCGGGCTACAATCACAGAATCGATGAAATCTCGCCGGACGCCCAGGGCAGTCTGCTTCAGGATTTGAAATAATCGACGACGATACCCTCAAAAGCCCGGATCTTCCGGGCTATTTTCTGCACGTTACTTCTTGGCGATGATGTACACGGCATGCACAATGCCGGGGATATAGCCCAGAAGGGTCAACAAAATGTTGATCCAGAAGTGTTTGCCAATACCTACCTGTAAAAATACGCCTAACGGCGGTAACAAAATCGCAACCAGAATTCGCAAAAGATCCATACCGTTATTCCCCCAGGCCGCGTATAAGGTCAATTTAAACGCAACATAGCACCTGTATACCGGTTTTACAGGTAACATTGCGCAACCATGTCCGTTTTTCATGAAAGTGGCATTAAACCTTTGTCACAGCTGTATTCATGACCGGCAGCGGCCCTCTATCCTTGAGCGCATTCTGACGACCCGTGAGGAATTATGCTGTTTCACTGGCATCAAAAGCTGACGTTATCCCGATTGTTCCCCGGCATGCTGGCTCTTTGCCTGCCCGCATCCGTGCTTGCAGCCCCGCCCGCAGACACCGGGACCAAGGCATCGGAAATTCTGGTTGCGGAACTGGCCGAAGACGAAAACGTTGAAGACATTGAACAGTCCCAGCCACGAAAGACCCGTAAGCCTCAAATAGCAGAGCCAGTAACTGCCACCGTCGGCGAAAAAGCCAAACCCAGGTCGGCCAAGAAAGTGGCGCCCAACATCGACCTCAAAGAGGTCGCGCCTGCGCCGAAATCCGAGACAGAGCCGACATTGCCAGAGGTGCAGGCCACCGAAGCATCCGAGCCGGCACAGGTCGAACAGCACACACCCCAGGAAGACAGCGAGGTCCGCCCCGGAGAAGAGACCGTGACCGCTGCACCGACAGAAAAACCGGTTGAAGCGGCGAAGAATTTCACCCTGCTGGGTAATGAAGTGCTGCCTGCCACCTCTACCCGGCTGGCCTGGTCTCCGGGCATCCAGATTGCCGGCCTGTCACAGCCCACACCGGTTCTGGTGGTGAACGGAGCCAAGGCCGGTCCGACCCTATGCCTGACCGGCGCTATTCACGGCGATGAACTCAACGGCATCGAAATCATTCGTCGCACCATGTATGACCTCGAGCCAAAAAAACTCTCTGGCCGGGTGGTCGGTATTCCCATTGTGAATCTGCCGGGATTCCAGCAGGGCAGCCGCTATCTGCCAGACCGTCGCGACCTGAATCGCCACTTCCCCGGAAGCCCGGATGGCAGCCTGGCCGACCGCATCGCCTATTCCCTGTTTGAGAACATCATCCGCCGCTGCGACATGCTGGTCGACATCCATACCGGTTCGCTCAAGCGCACGAACCTGCCGCAGTTACGGGCCGACATGAACAATCCGGATGTAGCCACCTTTACCCAGGGATTTGACCGGATGGCGGTCGTCCACAGCACCGGCTCCCCGGGCATGCTTCGAAGCGCTTCCGTGGCCGCCGGTATCACCACCGTCACCCTGGAAGCGGGTGAGTCACATCGTATTCAGGAGCACCAGATTGAAGCCGGTGTGAACAGCCTCACCAGCCTGATGGAAAGGCAGGGGATGATTTCCCGGATGTTTGTCTGGGGCGATCCGGAGCCGGTGTACTACGACTCCGACTGGATCCGCGCCGAGCACGGCGGCATTCTGTTCAGCGACGTGGAACTGGGTGCCCGGGTCTCCGAAGGCGAGATTCTGGGCTATGTCGCCGATCCGATTACCAATGCCCAGTACCCCATCCGCTCCAGCAGTAATGGCCGTATCATCGGTATGGCCGTGGACCAGGTCGTGATGGCCGGCTTTGCCGCCTACCACATTGGTACGGAGGCAGAAGTACCCGGAGAGTAGTATCCTATGCGTTTTACCTGACAACACCCAATCAACGGGAGCGAATGTGTCCACGGGAAACGCGGGATTTTTGTCCAGATATCAGGGCCTGGCCTACGTCGGTCTGGTCCTTACTCCGCTGTTCTGGGCGGGAAATGCCGTGGTGGCCCGGGGAACCGTCGAGCACATCCCGCCCCTGTCCATGTCCTTCTGGCGCTGGGTCATCGCACTCACCATCCTGCTGCCTTTCGGGCTGCCGGGCATCTGGCGGCACCGAGAGGTTATCCGCCATCGGCTGGGCTCTATGCTGGCCCTCGCCACTTTCAGTGTCGGCGCATTCAATTCGTTGCTGTATTTTGCCGCCACCACCACCACGGCAACCAACATTGCCCTTATCAACGCAACCATACCGATCTTTGTCGCACTGCTGGCGTGGATTCTGCTCGGAGATCGTACCCGGCCGATTCAGGCCTGCGGCATTGCTCTCGCTGTACTGGGGATTCTGACCGTCGTAGCCAGAGGCGATATCTCCGTGCTGACCGGCCTGCAGGCCCAGCCGGGGGATCTGATCATGGTCGCTGCCGTCTTCAGCTGGGGACTGTTCTCCGTGCTATTGCGGCGCCAGTCTGTGCCACTGCCGGCGCTGACCTTTCTGACAATGCAGATACTCCTGGGCGCGCTCGTCATCCTGCCGTTTTATCTGATGGACCTGCTGTTCTTCAGCGGCGGGTTCGAACTCTCCCGGGCGACCGCGCTACCATTGCTCTACTTCGCCATTTTTCCCGGTATTCTGGCATATGGCTTCTGGAACCACGGGGTGCACAAGATCGGCCCATCCAAAGCCGCCATTTTCATGTACCTGACACCGGTCTTCGCCTCTGTGCTGGCAGGTATATTTCTGGGAGAATCCCTGGGCCCGTTCCACATCATAGGTGGGCTGTTGATTCTCGGCGGGCTGTTGCTGGCTACCCGTGCCGGCCGCCATACACCCGATTACCGTAAAACGGGCTGAAAAAGGAGTCCCCCATGTCTGGCAAACGTCCAATCCAAAGTCTGATTTCCATCCTTGGCCTGGTCCTTTTCGCAAGCTTTGCAACCACCTCCACCGCCCTGGCCCAGCCCTGTCATCCGGAAGAGGCCAGCTGGGATCCCAGCCAGTCCTACACCGAAGGGAGTGTGGTCTTCTATAACGACCAGTGGTATCAGGCCAGAGATTTGAACAACGGCAAGGAACCAGGGATAACCTTTGAGTGGAAAGATCTGGAAGAGGTGCCTGACTGCAACCAGCAGACACAGTCAGGTGGAAGTACTACCGGGGACCCGTCTCCGGACTCAGGATCTTCACTGTGCGTGCGCCCGGAACACTGGCGTTTTTCCCACGACTATTCACAGGGGGCCATGGTTACGCATGGCGGTAAGGTATGGAAAGCCGCTGGCGCAACGTCCGGCGATATGCCGGGCATGGCCGAGCCGCCAGGCTGGCAGCTTGTACCGGACCACTGTTCCCTGAAACTCGACTGATCAGCGGTTAGCCGCGAGCGCCGCTTCAATGCGCGTGAGCACATCCGTGAGCACCGATCTCGAGCAACCGATGTTAAGGCGCATGAACCCACGACCCGGCTCACCAAAGGAGATGCCGGGGTTCATGCCCACTCCGGCATCCCGGACGAAGAACCGTTTCAGTTCCGGGTCTGGCATGCCCAATCCCCGGCAGTCCAGCCACATCAGATAGGTGCCCTCCGGGGAGGAAACACTGATGCCCGGCAAGCGCTGATTGACCGTCTTCTCAACATAGTCGCGATTTGCCTGCAGATAGCCCATTAACTCGTCCAGCCAGGGCCCACCCTCTCGGTAGCCGGCCTCAAAACCGGCGATGCTGAACGGATTACACTGGGGCATATGCATGGACTGAAACACGGTGGTCATGGCCTTCCGGCGCTTCTCATCCGGAATCACCAGGGCCGACAGCCCCAGTCCGGGCATATTGAAGCTCTTGCTCGGCGCGATCGCCGTCACCAGAGCATCCTCCGGACCTGCGAGTGTGGCAAGCACGGAATGCGCCGGCCGGTCCGAAAAGGTCAGGTCACAATGGATTTCGTCGGAGACTACGACCAGGTCGTGTTTTCGGGCGATGGCCAGAACCGCCTCCAACTCTTCCTTTGACCACACTCTTCCCACTGGATTGTGCGGCGAGCACAACATAAGGATCCGCGCATCCGCGCGGGCAGCGCAGGCCTCAAGGTGGTCGATGTCCATGCGGTAATGGGCACCCTCTCCGCCACTTTGCTCAAGCACCAGCGGATTTTCGATAACCGTCCGACCACTTTGCCGGACAGAGCTGAAGAACGGCGGGTAAACCGGGGGCTGGATAATCACGCCCTGCCCCGGTTCCGAATAAGCCATGCAGGCCGCATGCAAGGAGGGGACGACTCCCGGCGCCATTAAAATCCACTCCCTCTGGATAACCCAGTCATGACGGGTCCGGAACCAGTCAATGATCGACTGGTACAGGCTGTCCGGAAACAGGGTGTAGCCATACACCGGGTGGGCCGCCCGTTCCATGAGCGCACGGGTAACGGCCTCCGGGGCAGCGAAGTCCATGTCCGCCACCCAGACCGGGATAACATCATCGCGTCCGAAAACAGCCTTGCGGGCGTCGAATTTGACGGAGCAGGTGTCTTCACGGGGTACAGGCTGATCGAACGGGATGGTCACAAAAAGGCTCCGCAGCAGGTTAAGATAGGGCCATTTATTGTGGGGCCGCTGCCAGACCATCGCAACCACCTCTCTGACCATCCGTTACCGTCCGGACTTGGTCTTTGGTCGAAAGACGGCGAATAGTACTTGCCGAAACAACCTGATGCTTGCGAACCTAACGGTTTATTTGCCAGAACCCTGATTTCAGCCCCCCGGATTACTATCGGAGCTATTCAATGATTGGTCAGATTCTGTCCACGATGTTGCCGGTTTTCATCATTGCCGGCTGTGGTGCACTTTACGGTCGCTACCGTAGCCCGGACATTCAGGGCCTGAACGTGCTGAACATGGAGCTGTTTGTGCCCATGCTGGTGTTTGCGGTCCTTGCGGACCAGCAGGCGCCGCTGCAGGAGTACGCGCGGCTGGCCCTGGCAGGAGCCGTCGTAGTAGTGGGATCCGGTATTTTACTGTACCCGCTGGCGAAGGTTATGAAGCTCAACCTGAAAACCTTCCTGCCACCAATGATGTTCAACAACTCCGGCAACATGGGCATCCCGCTGCTGGTACTGGCGTTCGGCGACGCAGCGCTGCCGGCGGCCATCGTGCTGTTCATTGTCGAGATGCTACTGCACTTCTCGGTGGGCCTGTACATGCTGGACCCCCATACCTCCATTGTTCAGCGCCTGAAGCTCCCGATTGTATTCGCAAGTATTGCGGGACTCGCCGTCAATCTGGGCGGCGTTCCGCTGCCGGAATGGCTGCTCGAAACCCTGAACATGCTGGGTGGCGTATGCATCCCTCTGATGCTGTTTGCCCTGGGTGTACGCATGCTTGATATCGACTTCAGCGACTGGAAGCTGGGCATGCTGGGAGCCATCGCTTGCCCTGCCAGCGGCCTGCTGCTGGCCTGGCCGATGATTGCAGTGCTGGACCTGCCAGGTCTGCAGGTGGCGTCGCTCTGGGTATTTGCCGCCTTACCCCCGGCGGTACTCAATTATATGGTCGCCGAGCAATACCGGCAGGAGCCCCATAAGGTTGCGTCCCTGGTGCTGCTCGGCAACCTTGGCAGCCTGATTGTGATGCCCATTGTTCTGGGTCTGGTGTTTGCCGAAGGCTACATCTAGGGAAAAGGAACCCATGTCCGAAACCGCTGCGGTTGTCCGCGCCTCGCGCCCTAATTTCCTGATTCTCGCACCCTTGTGCGCAGGCCTGGGTGTTGCCATTGCCTGGCAACAGGGGCAGCCGCCGGCAATGCTCGATACCCTCCTGGTCCTGGTCGGTGCCCTGCTCGCCCATGCAGCCGTCAACCTGCTCAATGAGTACGAAGATTTTATCTCCGGCCTCGATCTCATCACCCAGCGGACGCCGTTTTCCGGAGGCAGTGGTGCACTGCCGGAAGTCCCGTCTGCAGCCAGGGGCGTATTGACCGCTGCCCTCGGGACCCTCGGGCTGGTCATTACCATTGGTTGCTACTTTCTCTGGCAGCGAGGCATGCCGATGCTGGTACTGGGCGTTGCCGGTGTGGTTCTGGTACTCACCTATACGCGCTGGATCACCCGGTCACCACTGTTGTGCCTGCTGGCACCGGGCATGGGCTTCGGCCCGGTCATGGTGCTCGGAACACTGGTCGCCCTGGGTGCGCGGATGGATACGACTGCAGTCACCGCCTCGGTGATCAGTTTACTGCTGGCGAGTGAACTGTTGCTGATCAATCAGATTCCGGATGCGGCAGCCGACCAGAAGATTGGCCGCCGACATCTTGTGATTACACTGGGAAAGCGGGCTGCAGCCAGGCTGGTCGCCGCTCTGCTCATGGGCAGTTACGCCGTTATCATCGCCGGGCTTGTGGCCGACTGGTTGCCACCTTTGACATCGATTACCTTGCTGGCCTCCCCGTTTGCGCTGTGGGTCAGTTGGACATTACCTTCCCGCCTTGACCACCCGGAGCGCCTCAATACTGTTCTCGGCATCAACGTGGCCGTGCTGTTGGCCACGCTGGCACTCCTCACTGTCGGGCTCAGTCTCTAGCCACCTCTTGCAACTGCACGAAAATTAACCGATGGTTAAAGCGAATCTGGTTGATTTCATTCATGATAGGGAGGTCTGCCCATGAGTGTTCTTCTTTTACTGGTCAGTGCGCTGGTACTGATCTACCTTGGCATCGGCGGCACAACCGCTGCAGCCGTTATGGCGATTGCTACAGTCGTGGGACTGTTCCAGGACGAATGGCACCTTCTCAGTATTGTGTGCGGCGGTGTGTTGCTGGCACTCGCGCTGATTCTGGTACTGCCCGGTGACCTGCGCCTCGACAAACTGAGCCGGCCATTGCTCGGCTGGGTTCGCAGTCGTTTGCCCAAACTCTCGGACACCGAAGCCGAAGCCCTGAAATCCGGCTCCGTTGATTGGGACGGTGAGCTTTTTTCCGGCAAACCGGAATGGAACAAGCTGCTTGATGCCAAACCCGCCCACCTCTCCAGCGAAGAACAGGCCTTTCTGGATGGCCCGGTGGAAAAACTGTGCGGGATGCTGGATGACTGGAAGATCACCCATGAGCAATACGATCTGCCCGACAAAGTCTGGAAGTTCATTCGCGAAAAGGGCTTTTTCGGGCTAGTGATCCCCAAGGAGGACGGCGGCCTGGGTTTCTCCAACACCGCCCACTCCGAAATCGTCATGAAAATCTCCACCCGTAGCGTTTCGGCGGCGGTTACGGTCATGGTCCCGAATTCCCTCGGACCGGGCGAGCTGCTGATGCATTACGGTACCGACGAGCAAAAACAGCACTACCTGCCCCGGCTGGCCGGCGGTGAAGAAATTCCATGTTTCGCCCTGACCTCTCCGGTCGCCGGCTCCGATGCCGGCGCTATCCCCGACAAGGGCATCGTCTGCAAGGGCAAGTGGAATGGCAAGGAAGTGCTGGGTCTGAAGGTTACCTGGAACAAGCGCTACATCACCCTGGCGCCGGTCGCGACCCTCATTGGTCTGGCCATCAAGGTCTATGACCCGGATAAACTCCTGGGCGGCAGTGACGACGTAGGCGTGACCTGTGTACTGGTGCCCCGGGAAACCGAGGGCGTAAACGCGGGTGCCCGCCACCTGCCGATGAACACCGTATTCATGAACGGGCCTACCTGGGGCACTGACGTGTTCATCCCCATGGAACAGGTCATTGGCGGGCAGGACATGCTCGGCAAAGGCTGGACCATGCTGCTGGAATGCCTGTCCATCGGCCGCTCCATTTCCCTGCCCGCGCTGGGCACTGGTGCCGGCAAGGTGGCGAGTCTGGCCACTGGCTCTTACGCTTACACCCGTGAACAGTTCGGCCGGTCCATCAGTCAGTTCGAGGGGGTTCAGGAAGCCCTCGAACCGATTGCAGGCTACACCTACATGATGGATGCTGCGCGCCTGCTGACCTCAGGCATGCTGGATCGTGGTGTCAGGCCTTCGGTCCCTTCGGCAGTGTTGAAATACCGGAACACCGATCTGATGAGGGAAGTCATCAACCACGCCATGGATGTGGTTGCCGGCCGTGGTGTGATCACCGGCCCCCGTAACTTCCTGGCCAGAGCCTATCAGGCCGTCCCCATCGGTATCACCGTAGAGGGGGCGAACATTCTCACCCGCAGCCTGATGATCTTTGGTCAGGGCTCGATCCGCTGCCATCCGTTCATCGTTGAAGAAATCGAAGCCGCCGGCATGGAGGATGAAGACAAGGCAGCGAAGAAATTTGACGGAATCTTCTACCGTCATCTGGCCCATACCACCCGAAATGCCATGCGGGCATGCCTGCTCGGACTGACCAGAGGTTGGGCCGAGTCCGTACCGCGGCAGGGCAACATCAAATCCAGCTACCGGCAACTGGCGAGGTTCTCCGCAGCCTTTGCCCTGATGACCGACGTCACCCTGCTGACTGTCGGTGGTGGTCTCAAGGCCCGTCAACGGCTGTCGGGCCGGATGGCGGATTGCCTGACACAGCTGTATTACGCCACAGCGGTCATCAAACAATGGCATGAAGAAGGCTATCCGGACGATCAGCGGCCGCTGGTGGAATGGTGCCTGCAAACCTGTCTTCGGGATCTGCAGGGCTCCATGCGCGAAGCCATTATAAACTTCCCGGTACCGGCGCTGCGCTGGCCCCTGCGTCTACTGGTCTTCCCGCTGGGCGCCACTGGCCTGAACGGCCCCGATGATAAGCTGGGCGCCCGAGTAGCGGAAACTATTGTGAAAGATACCCCTGTCCGGAAGCGCGTCAGCCGTGGCGCTTACGTCACGATGGATCCGGAGGATTCCCTGGGCCGGGTACTGAATGCCTACAAGCTGGCCAATGAAACCGCGGATATGCGCAACCGCCTGCACGAGGCCATCAGAAATCGGGATGAGGACGAGCTGGACGGCATCGCCCTGCTGATGGGCCACCAACGCAAGGAACTGGTGGACTGGGCCTGTGCCCAGGGTGTGGTAAAAGCCGACGAGTGCGACCAGCTGCTGGAAGCACTGACCGCACTCTACGATGTGATCCGAGTGGACGCCTTTGAGGGCGACGGCCTCAAGGCCCTGTCACGGTGCGCCAAAGGCAAACGCAAAGTGGTGGAACGTCCGGCTCAGGACTAAGAGTAACCGCAAGGAACCACGGGCCGGACACGGCCCGTGGTTATTTTCAGGCCATTGATTTCCAGTCCCTTTACCTCCCGCTCTTATGCTTTCGTCTTTCGGGCCCAACTTGACAGAACTGCGGTCCACCATCTTTACTGAAGCTTGTATCCGGTATGTCGAGCTTTCAATTATTTACATTGAACGGCAATAAAAACAAACAATAATCGCCAGTGTCTGACCCACAGTCCACTGGCCTGACAGGGGTGCTTTTCGTGAACGACCACGCCCGGGAACAGGCCACTATTCTTGAAACCCATGGCCTCACAAAAGACTTCAAAGGCTTCACCGCCGTCAAGGACATCAACCTCAGCGTCAGGACCGGCACCATCCATGCCCTGATCGGCCCCAACGGGGCGGGCAAGACCACCTTTTTCAATCTGCTGACCAAGTTCCTGAAGCCAACGTCCGGTCAGATTATCTATGACGGCAGAGACATCACCCACGCCAGGCCCGCAGGTATTGCTCAGCGTGGACTGATCCGCTCATTTCAGATTTCTGCCGTGTTCCCCCACCTGTCCGCCAGGGAAAACGTTCGCATTGCCCTGCAACGGAAACTGAAGGTGTCCTACCACTTCTGGCGCCCGCTGCGAATTCTCGACCAACTCAACGAGGAGGCGCAGGCAACGTTGGAGCAGGTTGGCCTCGGCAAATTTGCGGACATAAAAGCGGTTGAACTGCCCTACGGGCAAAAAAGGGCGCTGGAAATCGCCACCACCATTGCCCTGGAACCGAGGCTGATGTTGCTGGATGAGCCCACCCAGGGCATGAGTGCGGAAGATGTCAGTACGGTGACCGACCTGATCAAACGTGTCGTCGAGGGCAGGACCATTGTCATGGTTGAGCACAACCTCAACGTGGTGGCGACGCTCGCCAACCAGATCACCGTGCTGAACCGGGGCGAAATCCTCGCTGAAGGCAATTATGACGAGGTCTCCAACAACCCCGAAGTTATGGAAGCCTATATGGGAACGACCGATGCAGCCTGAGCAGCGCCCGGAATTACTGCGCATTGAGAACCTGCACGCCTGGTATGGCGAGTCGCACATACTCCATGGTCTGAATCTGACGCTGCACGAGGGTGAAGTCATTACCCTCCTTGGCCGAAATGGTTCAGGACGAACGACGACCCTGAAAGCCATACTCGGGCTGGTCAGTAAACGCACTGGCTCCATCAAGGTCCACGGCACCGAAATCATCAATATGCCCACACACCGGATTGCCCATGTGGGAAAGCTGGGGTATTGCCCGGAAGAGCGTGGGATTTTTGCCTCTCTGAACGTCGATGAAAACCTGGAGTTGCCACCGGTAATCGCGAAAGGCGGACTGTCGGTGGATGAAATCTACACCATGTTCCCGAACCTGAAAGAGCGCCGTAAAAGCCAGGGATCCAAGCTCTCCGGCGGCGAACAGCAGATGCTGGCGATTGCCCGAATCCTGCGCACCGGCGCCAACCTTCTGTTACTGGACGAAATTACCGAGGGGCTTGCCCCGGTGATCCTGAAAGCTCTGGATGGTGTCATTCGCAAACTGAGGGAAAAGGGCTTCACCATCATTTTGGTGGAACAGAATTTCCGCTTTGCTGCGCCTCTGGCCGATCGGCACTACGTGATCGAGCATGGTCAGGTGGTGGAGCAAATCGATGCGGCCGATCTCGAGGCCAAAAAAGAGCAGTTGAACAGACACCTGAGTGTCTGAGTCTGCGGGGCTGGGCCGCCGTCATCGGTCCGACCCGGAATCTAATAACAAAAGGATACCCACTATGTTCAAGCACTGGAAACAAGGACTGGTCGGCGCTGTGGCTGCAGCGACCCTCACATTGCCTCTAACCGCAGCCGGAGCCTTGTCTGACGACAAGATCAAAATTGGTGTACTCAGTGACATGTCCGGGGTCTACAAGTCCCTGGAAGGCCCTGGTGCCGTCATAGCAGCCCAAATGGCCATCGAAGACTTCGGTGGCTCGGTTATGGGCAAACCGATTGAAATCATCTCTGCTGATCACCAGAACAAACCGGATATTGGCGCCAGCACGGCACGTGAATGGATCGACGCCAAAGACGTGGACATGATCACGGCCCTGGATAACTCCTCGGTCGCACTCTCGGTGCAGGGCCTCGCCAAGGACAAGAAAATTATCACCATGAACACCGGGGCAGGCACCACCGCGCTGACTGAAGAGCAGTGCTCACCCTATGGCATTCACTACGTGTATGACACCCATGCATTGCCGGTAGGCACAGCCACCGCGATGGTCAAAAACGGCGGTAAGAAATGGTTCTTTATCACCGCGGACTATGCCTTCGGACACTCACTGCGGGATAACACCGGCGCCGTTGTAGAGAGCCTGGGCGGCGAAGTGGTCGGCAATGTTAACGCGCCGCTTTCCACCAACGACTTCTCCTCCTACCTGTTGCAGGCACAATCGTCCGGAGCCGACGTGATCGGCCTTGCCAACGCGGGCCAGGACACCGTGAACGCCATCAAGCAGGCCAACCAGTTCAGGATTGTCCAGAGTGGCCAGAAGCTGGCCGGCATGCTGGTATTCATCACTGATGTCCACAGTATGGGTCTGGACATTGCCCAGGGTCTGCAATTTACCACCGCCTTTGTCTGGAACAAGAATGAAGAAACCATAGCGTGGTCTGAACGGTTCCAGGAGCGCCATGGTGCCATGCCAACGATGGTTCATGCGGGCGTCTATTCAGCGGTGACCCACTATCTGGAAGCGGTCAAGGAAACCGGAACGGACGATTCCGACACGGTCCGCGCCAAGCTGGGCGAAATGACCCTCAACGACATGTTTGTGAAAGGTGGCAAAATCGCCCCCAACGGCTCCATGCTGCACGACATGTACCTGGTGGAAGTGAAAAAACCGTCAGAATCGCAAAGTGAGTGGGACTTACTGGACGTGGTCTCGGAAATCCCCGCAGA
Source organism: Marinobacter sediminum (assembly GCF_023657445.1). Lineage (NCBI taxonomy): Bacteria > Pseudomonadati > Pseudomonadota > Gammaproteobacteria > Pseudomonadales > Marinobacteraceae > Marinobacter > Marinobacter sediminum. The sequence continues at coordinate 3,092,512 of NZ_JAGTWY010000001.1, forward strand.
CCAGGCCTTCATCTCAATGGCCGACACCAAATGTTCGCTGGTTAACTAACACACGGTTTAACCACCACTTAACGGGAGATAGCCAACGTGTCGATGCAGGTCATTCTGGCTCAAGCGCTGCTTGGGCTTAATGTCGGTGTGTTTTACGCCATGTTGAGCCTCGGGCTTGCGGTGATATTCGGACTGCTGAATATCATCAACTTTGCCCACGGCGCCATGTACATGCTCGGTGCTTTCATCGCATTGATTGGCTACTCCTTTCTGGAGCAGTGGCTTGGTATCAGCATCCAGATCGGCTTCTGGGCATCACTGATTCTGGTGCCCCTGCTGGTCGGTCTGCTGGGGGTTCTCATTGAGCGCCTCCTGCTCCGGCGCCTGTACGACCTGGATCACATATACGGGCTGCTGCTGACTTTCGGAATCACCCTGATTCTTCAGGGCCTGTTCTCCAACTACTTCAACGTCTCCGGCACCCCCTACCCGGGTCAGCCGGAGAGCCTCAACGGGGTGGTGAACCTTGGCTTTATGTATTTCCCCACCTATCGTCTGTTCGCCATCGTGTTCTCGCTCGTGGTGTGTTTCGCTACCTGGTTCTTCATTGAACACACCAAGCTTGGTTCGCGGCTACGGGCCGGTGTCGAAAACCCGGACCTGACTCAGGCATTTGGCCTCAATGTTCCTCTGATGATAACCCTGACTTTTGCCTTTGGCGCTGGTCTGGCGGGTCTCGCCGGCGTACTGGCCGCGCCGATTTACTCCGTCAGCCCGCTGATGGGCGCCGACCTGATCATCGTGGTGTTCGCCGTCGTGGTGATCGGGGGCATGGGCTCCATCATGGGTGCCATTCTCTCCGGACTCGCGCTCGGCCTGATTGAGGGGCTGACCAAGGTCATCTATCCACCCGCCGCCAGCACTGTGATTTTTTTCCTGATGGTCCTGGTTCTGCTGTTCCGCCCGGCGGGACTATTCGGTAAGGAGAGGTGAGCCGCTCATGACAAATCGTATTCTGTTTATTCTGATGCTTGTTGCGGGCCTGACCGCACCGCTGTTCGCCTACCCGGTGTTTGTCATGGACCTGCTGTGCTTCGCGTTGTTCGCCTGCGCCTTCAACCTGTTGCTGGGGTATGCCGGGCTCTTGTCGTTTGGCCATGCCGCTTTCTTCGGCGGCGCGGCTTACATCACGGGGTACGTCACCAAGGAGTGGGGCTTTTCGCCGCTGCTGGGCATATTAACAGGCACCGGCTTTACCCTGGTGCTGGGAAGCGCTTTTGGCTTTCTGGCAATACGCCGGCAAGGCATCTATTTCGCCATGGTCACCCTGGCGCTGGCTCAGATTATCTATTTCCTGGCACTACAGCTGCCGTTCACCGGTGGCGAAAATGGTTTGCAGGGCATTCCCCGGGGCGAGCTCTTCGGGTTTATTGACCTTAACAACCCCATCGCCATGTACTACTTTGTGTTCGCCATTTTCCTGATCGGATTCGGTATCATCCACCGCACCATTCACTCGCCGTTTGGCGAGGTACTCCAGGCCATTCGGGAGAACGAATCCCGCGCCCTGTCCCTGGGCTATGATGTAGACCACTTCAAGCTGCTGGCCTTTGTCATCTCCGCCACCCTTGCCGGACTGGCCGGAGCCACCAAGGCGATCATTTTCCAGTTTGCCGCACTCACCAACGCCCATTGGCAAACCTCCGGTGAGGTCATCCTCATGACGTTGGTCGGCGGGCTGGGAACAGTTTTTGGTCCGGTACTTGGCGCCATCACCGTGGGCGCCCTCAGTCATGAGCTGTCAGCCTTCGGCTCCTGGGTACAGGTGATTCTTGGCACTATCTTTGTGGTCTGTGTGATGGTTTTCCGACGCGGCATCATCGGTGAAATCCAGCGACTGGTCAGCCGTAAAGAGGGTTAAACATTATGCGTGTCATTTCTGCACAGGAGGTAGCTGGCGCCCTGTCATGGCCGGCACTGATCGAACGTCTCGCCAATACTTTCCGTCAGGGCGTGGAAGCGCCACCACGGCACCATCACGCCATGCACCGTCCGGATGGGGAGGCCACCATGCTGCTGATGCCCGCCTGGGAACCGGCGGGGTATATCGGCATGAAAATGGTCAACGTGTTCCCACAAAATGCCAACGCCGGCCTGCCAGCCATCTCCGGCCTATATGTCCTGTGTGAAGGCGAGCACGGCACTCCCCTGGCCTGTCTCGACGGCAGTGCGCTGACCAGCCGGCGGACCGCAGCGGCTTCTGCGCTGGCCGCCCGTGAGCTGGCACGCCAGGACGCCTCATCCTTGCTGGTGGTAGGCACCGGCAAGCTGGCGCCCATGCTGATCGAAGCCCATGCCACGGTGCGCCCCATCCGCAAGGTGCGGATCTGGGGCCGTAATCCGGAAAAGGCTGCAGCGCTGGCTGATCGTTTCCGCGACCGCTTTGACTGTGAGGCAGTGAATGATCTGGAAACCGCCGTTCCGGAGGCAGACATCATCAGCTGTGCGACCCTGTCCACCGAGCCACTGGTACGGGGGGAATGGCTGCAGCCCGGCAGCCATCTGGATCTGGTGGGCGCGTTCCGGCCAACCATGCGAGAGACCGACAGCCAGTGCCTGGCCCGTAGCGAGGTGTTCGTGGATACCTACGCCGGTGCCATGGGCGAGGCCGGAGACGTGCTTCAGGCCATTAACGAAGGTGCCTTTGATGAAACAGGCCTGCGGGCCGAACTGGCAGAGCTGCTGAGGGGCTCAAAGCCCGGGCGCACGAATGAAGAGGCCATTACCCTGTTCAAATCCGTGGGTGCCTCACTGGAAGACCTTGCCGCCGCTATCGAGGTCTGGGAAGCCCTCGAAAACGGCTAACAGGGTCACCGTTGACGTTACTGGTCGAGAATATCAATGATTTCGCGGGTATCCTTGATGATCGTATAGACACGATCCTCGACCTCTACCCGCTGACGGTTTCCGCCGATGTCGTGGATATCACCGTAGTGCAACAACTCCCGGTCGAAATGATCACCTTTCCGATAGTTCAGCTTTTTCTGCCAGCCCGGCGGTAGTGGCTGACCACGCTCCACTTTCTTTTGCAGGCCCGGCGGCAGCTGCTGATCACCATGAGGTGACTTGGCCATCGCCGGCGCTGTACCAATCATTACACCCAAAAGGGCAAACATCAGAATGGACTGCATAATGTATCAACTCCTAAAGTCTGGCGATTCCGTTAAGTTAACACGGGATTGAACTCAATGACGTTAACGCTGATTCATGCCTGAAGGTTCCGGGCCGTTCCGTCTCACTCGCCCCGCAGGCCACCCCGGATAGCCTCATCCACCAGCCATCGCCGCAGCAGCTGCAGCCCCCGTTCGCTGCGCCGACTGGTTTTCCAGGCAAAATAGAACTGGTCGCCGGTCATCACCGGATGACAGGGCAGACGCACAAAGTCCTCAGAGTCCTTACGGGTACTGAGCATGTAGTCGTTGGTCAGAACGATGCCCTGGTGGAAGCGCGCTGCCTCCAGCGCCAGCAACATATGACTGAAGTGCTGGATACTCACGCCTTGTGGAATCTTTTGATCCACCGCGCGATACCATGCCTCCCAGTCGCCTGCAGCTTTCTCGAAAATACTGTGGGTCGATAACAGCGGAAACTTTGATATGTCTTCTACGGACAAAGGTACATCATCAGCGTCTGCCCCTTCCCGGCCCAGCTCCCGACGTATTTTCTGCCAGTAATCCTGGCTACACACCGGAAACAGCCGCTCCACATAAAGCAGTTCATAGCTGTAGGCCGGCGAGTCCTTGTGGATGGTGATAAAACAGTCCGCCACCCGGTCAGACAACACGGGGCTCACAATGCTCATTTCGAGGGCCAGCTCCATCTGTGGATGCAACCGCTGCAAATCCGGCAACCTGGGCACCAGCCAGCGCACCGCGAAGGAACTGAACACGGACAGGCGCAGGCGTGACTCTTCGTGGCCAAGCAACTGTTCACTGGCCCGCTCGATCTGCAGCAGTGCAGAGCTGATGCCGTCCAGATACTGGCGGCCCTCGTCGGTCAGCGTGACCGTGCGGCCGCTGCGCCAGAACAGCTTCTCACCCAGATAGGTTTCCAGCTGTTTGATCTGATGACTGACCGCACTCTGGCTGACCGCCAGTTCTTCCGCGGCATGCGAAAAACTGTTGAGTCGGGCGACGGCCTCAAAGACCGGCAATGCTTTCAGGGGTGGCAGTTTCATTATCTAATTTTCTAATGCCTATGAAATAAAGATCATTTTATCGGATAGTAACTGATCATTAGACTTCATCACCAGATGTCAGTCCAATTCGAGATTGAGATTCGATCTCACGAAGCGTGGTATTGCTCCAGGCCAGAGCCACCAGGGCTTGGGCGGCTATTTTCGTCCTATCAGGATAAGCGCCTCACAATTTTAACGTGAGATTCGGGCTGTTTTGGCTCGTTTTGGCTTTTGTCAGTCCGCTGTAGTGAATCGGATTTTCTGACAGTAAGCGGCACTAAATCACATTCACCAAGGCGCGATTCGGCTTGACCCTTCGACGCCCAGACGCCCGGGGAGGCACCATGTCAGGAAAAACAGTCAACAGCGCAATCCTTTTGCTGATTATTGGCAATGCTATGGCATTAATCTCCGATGTCTTTATCAAACTGATGGAGCCTGGCGCACCGATTTTTCAGTTTGCGTTCCTGCGCTGTGTCATCACCCTGCTCCTGCTTCTGCCGCTGGCAGGCCAGCTCAACCGCAAACACCTGTTTACCGGACTTAAAGTGCACGCCGCTCGCGCTCACATCCACTTGGTTGGCCTTTTGTGCATGGTTATTGGACTGGCGAATCTGCCACTGGCGACCGCCAACGCCGTGTTCTACGCCGCGCCGATACTCGTCATGGTTCTCGCCGCGCTCATCTTTCAGGAAAAGCTGTCAACAATGAGCGTAATCGCTGTGTTCAGTGGGTTTAGCGGAATTGTGGTGATACTACGGCCGGTAGAGTTCAACTGGGCCGCCATCGCAGCTCTGGCAGCTGCCCTTACCCTGGCCATCAACGCCGTCATGGTTCGCAAACTGCCCAAAGAGCAGAGCACGGTGCATAAACTGCTGCTGAACTACCTGCTGATCATCCCCGCTGCCGGTGCCCTGGCACTTTGGGAAGGCGCCGCCTGGGACAGCAGCATACTGATCAGCGCTGGAGGTTCAGCGGTATTTATCCTGGGCTACAACATCACCGTATTGCTGGCCTACAAACAGGTGGATGCCAACCAGGTCACCAGCGCTGAATATACTGGCCTGATCTGGGCGGTACTGATTGGCTGGATAGGTTTCAACGAGATGCCCGATCTCTGGTTTGCGGTGGGCAGTGCGATGATCGTGGTGCCGCTGATACTGGTGGGGTTGCGCTCGCGTGATCGGAGTCACCGAGTGCTTCAGGCTTACCCAGCCACAGGTTGAAGCATTCGGCCAATGATGATGCGGAGGGACTCAAATTTAAGATTAGCTGAGTTACGGGGGTTGCTCTGGTCGCAAAGCGAACATTCGAAGTGGTCGCCCAGAGCGCCATCTTCCAGCCGTAACAGGCCACGGATTTCGTTGCGACTGAAACCCAGCTACTGCGCCGTTTTCACAAACGTCAGCCTATCAAACTCGCCAGATACTACGCGTCTGTTAAGTAAAAGTATTTGAAGGCTTCTCGATCACTCTACCTTTAGATTTTGCTGGTATTGCAGCATTTGCTCCATCATCAGCTGCATTTGATCCATGCGCTCCTGCATCATCTGAATTTTTTGATCGGTAGTCAGACCATCACCATTTTTTGGTTGGCCGCCATTCATCATATGCTGACCTCCCATCATGCCGTTTTGTCCACGCATCATGCCGGGGCCCATCATACCGTGATGCATAAAACCCATTTGCTCTTGCATCGCCTCCCTGTGTTCTCGCATCAATCGTTGCCGTTCTTGCGGTGAAGCTTCATCAGGAATGCGTTGCATCAGCTGATTCATGTGGGACCAGTTCTGGTGCATCTGTTGCATTTGCTCCTGATCCATCATCATGCCAGGACCATGCCCTTGCCATGAGCCTTGATCACCATGCGCTAGTACGAATGCAGGAAAAACCAACAACGCAGCGGTTGCTGTAAGTCCTTTAAATGAAATCATAAAGTTTACCCTCGAAATAAAATTAGACGTCCACACCATCGCACTTATCATTGTAGATCTTTATCCAGACAAACGCCGATTTTGACGACTACTAGAGTAGATTAGTCATTGACCCTGTAGTAGCTACAGGGTTTTAAATTGCATCATTTGCACGAGAACCGGAGCCGAGAAAATGAGCAAACCCTGCAATGGGCAGTGTGGCAGTGAAGACTCTGTCGTAGATGACAAGTTTCAGGGACGCGCCACCGCCGAAACAGGTAGCCAGCTAAGCACCTACAGAATACCCAAAATGGATTGTCCCTCGGAAGAGCGAATGATTCGAATGGCACTGACTGGCGTTGAAAACATTCAGTCGCTGTCATTCGATTTATCGGGTCGTACGTTGGAAATTATCCACCATGGAGAAACCGGTCCTATTACCAGCAAACTGGAAAACCTGGGCCTGGGCGCTTCCTTGCAGAGGACAGAAGACGCCAGCGCTGAATCCGTCAGAGCGGCTGAATCGTCTAAAGCCAACGAAAGCGAAGAATCCGGCACTTTATGGATACTGCTGGCAATCAACGCTCTGATGTTTCTGGTCGAGATGACGATGGGCCTAATCGCCCAGTCCGCTGGCTTGATCGCAGACTCGCTAGACATGCTTGCTGATGCTGCGGTTTACGGGCTCGCGCTTTACGCTGTTGGGCATGGCATCAAAATGCAGGTCAGGGCTGCGCATGTTGCTGGTGTTCTTCAGCTTATTCTTGCCGCCGGTGTACTGATTGAAGTTGGCAGGCGTTTTCTGTTTGGCAGTGATCCCCAATCGTTAATGATGATGACTGTCGCCTCTGTTGCTCTCGTTGCCAACATCAGTTGCCTTCTCCTGATCGCCAAACATCGTGAAGGCGGTGCTCACATGAAAGCCAGCTGGATATTTTCAGCCAACGACGTGGTCATCAACCTGGGGGTAATACTTGCGGGGCTGCTCGTTGCCTGGACCGGGTCCAACTACCCAGATCTGATTATTGGCGGAATTGTTGGTGCCATCGTATTGATGGGTGCCAAACGCATACTGGCACTGAAAGGCTGAACCTTTCGGGGTCAGGTGTTCGATTATTGGCCCGTCGTTGGCCCTCCATGGGGAGTAAACATCAATGCACAGTGAATTGAAGGCGTCCTATCTTACGGAACTTGAAGCGGCACGCATTGCGGAGTGGGCGGGCGATTTCCAGACAGCCTTCACTCACCTTGAGCGAGCCCATATCCTCAGCCAGAAATTTGCTCTGGCGCACGCTGCAACCCATCTGCGAATGCTCAGACTAGGGTGGCGGACAAGAGACGTTCGTGAAGTGCTGGGGCAGTCAATTCGAACCATTGCCGCCCTGGTCTTTTCCCGAATTTGGGTTCCGGTCGGAAATACCGGTCGCGCAAATGTCAGCGCGTTTGCACCCATGCCGGTGCCCGAAGGCTTGGCAGAGGTGCTGGGTAAAACACGCGATCAGTAGGGTTACGCTCAGCGTACCGCAAATCAGTGGCAAGCCCTTGACCCTGTAGTTGCTAAAGGGTTCATAGCTACGCCAGCATCGTTGTTGATCATTGATAGAGGCAAAAATGCACGATCACAGTCACGACCACAGCCATCATTTCGACACCCATAACCGCTCCTTTGCGATTGCTGTGTTCCTCAACATCCTGTTTGTCGTCATCGAAGCAGTGTACGGGGTTATATCCGGCTCGCTGGCGCTGCTTGCTGATGCCGGCCACAATCTCAGCGATGTTATGGGGTTGATCATGGCCTGGGCAGCCAGTTGGCTGGCCAGCAAAGCGGCAACCAACGCAAAGACCTATGGCCTGAAGAAAACCACGATTCTGGCGGCCCTGTTTAACGCTCTGATTCTGATCGCCGCTGTCGGTGGTATTACCTGGGAAGCCATTCAGCGCCTGACAGATCCTGCCGACGTCGCCGGGCTGACCGTGGTGATCGTGGCTGGCATTGGGGTACTGATTAACGGCGCAACCATGATGCTCTTTCTCAAAGGGCAGAAAGGGGACATCAATATCCGGGGCGCTTTCTTGCATATGGCCGCAGATACCGCAGTGTCGGTCGGCGTCGTGATCTCCGGCACGATATTGATGTTCACCAACCTGACCTGGATAGATCCAATTGTGAGTCTCGTTATTGCCGTTGTGATCTTTGTGGGCACCTGGCAGTTGCTGAAAGACTCCGTCAACCTAGCGGTAGATGCCGTCCCCAAAGGGATTGATCCTTCGGCTGTCCATGAACGTCTTGAAAGCTTGCCAGGAGTAATATCGGCCCATCACCTCCACATCTGGGCTCTGAGTACCACCGAAAACGCGCTAACCGTTCACCTGGTGAAACCCGACCCCGAGAGTGACGACCAAGTGATCAGTGAGGCCGCTGAAATGCTGAATCAGCACTTTGGCATCCAGCATACGACTGTTCAGTGGGAGCGTCGTGAGGGCCAGTGCCCAAATACATTGTTTTGCTGAATGTTGAAAAAAGGTGGCGCACGCTTGGTGGCAGCCGCTGCATCTAGGGCAGCCTAATGAACGCCCTCCTCTTTTCCTAATCATGAGATTCGGAAAGGGCACGCTCTCTCATGTCAGATAATTCGTTTTTATTCAAATAAACGTAATGCATAGTAATAACTTATAACGCCGAAAGCAGCGGTGCGTCTTACCGGGCCGCTGACCTGACTTGTTATTTATGGTTTTGATTGGAGCAAGTCGCCACATACCAGTAAGCTGAAAATATCCCATAAATGAAGTTCAAGGTGATCACAACCATTGGCATAGCGATGCCAAACTCCAAACCCAGTACACCCTTGTTCATTGAAGGAAAAACAACAAGCAGCACCATTGCTGAAGGAAAGATACTAGCCGCCATGCCACGTAATATGGTGCGATCTTTCCAAACGGGTATTAGTAATAGCAGCATCCACAACCCACCCCAGATCATTCGCTGATACAACCAAGGTGCGGTGAAATCTGGTTTCATTGAAATACCAATAAGGTCTGATAACCCTACCTTTCCCATAAACCAGATATTGAAGCTGTCCAAAAGCCCGCCTAAGGCTCCGCCTGTAAACGCCCCACTTATGTTACGAACGTATTTCATTAAGCTCTCCGGGCTTTGTGCGATTCGAGGCAACCCCCAAAGTAATAGCTTATTAGTTTGGACTCGCACTAAACCCAGTCGGTTCTTTCAATCTAGAACCAAATCACAGTGCGAATTTCTATTCCATTTCAAAGGGATACTAGCTGCCTTTCCACGATTCTGCGAACTCGGGCTTTGTCAAAAGTGTGCGCGCGGCTTTTCTGTGCAAATTAAACCGCAAGCATTCTGCGGATTTCAGGTGTTTTCCATTATATGCCCATAAATTCAACAGACATCTTTACCGGCCAAAAGCCCTCACAGAAGCTCATGTTTAAACCAATTCCTCAGCTCCAGAAAGGATGTTCTTTAGGCTTGAGCCAGGAAAACTGGCTTGGACTCAGTGCGATGCCAATGTTCGCTTTTGTTTAGGAGATTAGGGAGATCGGCCTGGTCGCAAAGCGGACATTCAGATTTAGGGATAACGCCGCTCAGCACGCGGTTACAGAATGGAGGCGAAGCCACAATGCAGTAGCCGTCGCCGTGGCTGGCATGGTTATATCTTTGCGCCAGCCTTGACTATAGTAACTTGGTCAACAGCAACTATGAGCTCCCCGCCATCCCCAATCGCAACAACGTTGCACTGGCAGACAGCTTGGTTCTTTCTCGACGAAATGCCTGTTGCCTTGGCCACTAGTTTTTGCCAATAGCAGGACGCAGATAATTAATCTTGTATTCGGAGGTAGGGTTCCGACAGCCGAGACTCACCGCAAACCCTATTAACCCGCGTTTTGGACAAATTAGGTCTATTGTTGTTGGAATGAGCAAAGGTTTTAAGGGCACATTAAAGGTCTCGCCGGACCTCTCATATCTTGCAGGGAAAGCGCTATGTTTCCGACTTCATTGAGAAATTCCACCGTAATTGTTATCGCTACGATCTGGCTGGCAAGTTCAGCTCTCGCTGACACAACCCCCTCCATCGACTGGAAGTCGTTACCGGTTGAAGAGATTACGCTGTTCTACCCTGGGCAATCGAGTTTTCAGTGGCTGCACAGCCAGGAACACCCCGGTGCGCGTAAGGTGGGACGTGGCACCGGCTGCACGCGGTGCCACAATGGCGACGAACAGAGCATGGGTAAAGATATCGTCTCAGGTGGCCAGCTGGAACCCAATCCCATCGAAGGCAAGAAAGGGTCACTGCGATTGGCTATCCAGGCGGCCCACGATGAGGAAAACCTGTACCTCCGATTCAACTGGCGGACGCAAGCCGATCGGCCCGGCATAATGCACAACTATATGCGTTACGATGGTCAGGCATGGGCGTTCTATGGCGGTCCGCGGTCTGCGAAGCGTGTTCGTCAGGGACAGGAACCGCCCCTGTACGAAGACCGTCTTGCGGTCATGATCGACGATGGTGATGTGCAACGTTTTGCCGAACAGGGGTGCTGGCTCAGCTGCCACAACGGCATGCGGGACATGCCGGGCGAACCTACAACCGAAACGGTCCGTTCTCACCCGTATCTGGGCGACGGTGGTCTGGGTCGGAAGGACGTGCGCAAATATATTCCGGTTTCGCGTACCGACGCATCCGCAAGCTGGGACAAGGTCAAGCCAGCGGAGGTTCTGGCGCAGATCAAGGAACGAGGAGTGTTTCTGGAACTAATGCAGTGGCGAGCGGCCCGTAGCAACCCGGTTGACATGGCAGACGATGGCTATGTGCTCGGATACCGCCTTTTTGACGAAGGCCAAAACCCGTTCTCCTGGAACGTTGATCGCGACTCCATGATCCCCAAATACATGTTTGATCCCGAGAAAGTGGGCAGGAAATCTCTCACCATAGCGGACATCGAGAGTGTCCCGAAGCCAGCGGCCCTGATCCGCGAGGAAAACGCTACCCTGTATGACCCCGACGCCGACTGGCGGGAGGGCGACGTACTTCCTGGCCGGCTTCTGAGTCGCGTCGACGCTCGCGGGTCGGCGGCGGACAATACGCGGATTAGAGGCAAGTGGGAGGACGGCAACTGGGTTGTGACCTGGATCAGGCCGCTGGACACTGGCAATAGCGACGACATCGCCCTGGAGCGCGGCAACACCTACACCTTCGGCTTTGCCATACATGACGACAACGTCACAACGCGTTTCCACTTCGTGTCATTCCCGGTTTCCGTTGGGATAGGCCGAGGCGGAGATATTACAGCCGTCAGTCTGGAATAACCTTTGTGTGCGGACAGACACGGTGCTGTCCCCCGCTCTATTTTCAGTGTTCCTGGCAGTTACTCACGCCCATGTCGTTTTGGTCGTAGTTGGATGAGAGGCATCAATGTTCGCTTTTGTTTAAAAGTGAATTTCCTGGAACTCCGCGAATGTTCATCTTCGACCTTTTTCGATCGCGCTTTTCATCCCCTCCTTGAACCCGAACGGCGCTTCCGTTTTAGCGTAAATTTCTGAGTCTTTGGGGCTGGAGGAAGTTGTTTTACTCGCTTCTTCCCCGACTTACGGACTGGTGTCGGCTCTCTGTCTCTGGCTAGGGCCAAGTTGGCAAAGCAGGACATCAGGACAGGCCTTGCAAAGCTGTCCAGCATTGAGAGCTCAAAGACGTCCTCGCGGGTTTCTCGGATGTGAGCCGGAAGATGGGCCTGAATCGATATCTTTTTACCGTATCGAGTAAGTGAGGACTTTCTCAGGTATAAATTTGTTTCAACACCATCTTTAATTAAATGTAAGCGCGAGAAAAACTTGTCAATTTCCGAGACATACCGAAGTTGGACGGGCCGCCAACCTTGATCTTCCCATGCGGAACGTTCTTCATGGAGGCTTAGTTTTGCAACCGATAGCTTCGCTGGAATACTCGTGGAATCCGTACACGGATGTTTTGGCCAGGGCGGCCCAAGTTCGTCAAAAAATACTCGTCCGCCATCTGGAGATTTATAGAAAAATACAAGGGCGCCACACACTGGGCAAGAAGCATTGGGAAGCGTGAAGCTCTCTTTCGACAGATCCAGTGGCGGCACCCACTGATTATAGTCCGAGCCAAATTGGCGCTTACCAGCATGGCCCTTACCGCCCCATCCACATTGACATTCAGGTGGATGGTTCCATGCATTACACATGTTTGCGCTCCTGAAAATTCCCGGACAGTCCTAACCCGCCGCCGCGTCGCCAGAGACTGGCTTCGTCCGATCCAGCGCATCAAAGATTCCGTCAATCACCCGATCTTTCCCGGCGAACAGTTCTTCTGGCCCCCCAGCATGAATTGACGAAAAAGGCGGTTCGTAGAGTGCGGAGGGCTCTATCACTCCCCGCGATGCGAGCTGTTCAATGAGGGTTTCAACGAAACGGATTTGGGGCGCCGTCAGACTGGTATCCGAAATATATTTCCCAAATGCCTCCTTCGCCGCTGCCTCATCCATGCCTACGAGGCTGCGGACGAAATAAGGGAGCGAGGGCGCGCCTGAACGCTCCAGCAATCCAGACAACAATGACTTGCCATCATCCTCACCCAGATCGATGAGCATCTGTTCAAGGGCTTCTAAGTCCTGCTCAGTCAGCGGGCGATTTTTCCGCAGGCGCTGAATCACGATGTTGTCAAGGTGGCTACGAAGATAATCCTTCACCTTTTTTTCGAACTGAACGCTGGTCATCTTGGGGATATCCACGACCGGGTCGTCTCGTACGCCGATGATTTCGTCCTGAAAATCCGTGTAGACGATCTTGCGTTCTTTCTTGTCGAGGAACGCGGTGAGGCCCCGCAGACGAAGGCGAAGATCCTCCAGTGTCGGAACGTCCATGCCCTCCCAAAACTCGGGACTTTGCACCGCCTGAATGAAATCGAGCTGGTTCTTCACTGCTGGAATGCCCGTTTTCTCTTCCAGCTTCATCGCGATTTCAATCACCTTGTTGCGGTTGCTTTCAAACGTCGACGCGTCTGAATTCAGCAGTGCGGTCTGCATGCGCAACACAGTGAGATCGAACATTCTCGAACGGATGTCATCGCTATCCAGCTCTGATGGTAGTCCCGCAACGTCGTTTGCCAGAACCATCTGATCCTCATCGCTCAGTTCGGACCAGGCATCTGCATCCTTAAAACGCTCAACAACCTGCTGCTTCATGCGAACAATGAAGTTTTCCGTGTTCATGGCGCTCACTTCACCGTGCAAATCCTGAATGAGGTGCCCGGTGACGGCCTGTTCAGGATCAAACTCTTCAGCCTCCTGAAGCTGCTTCAGCAACTGAACACGGGCGCGGAAGAGTCGAATTCCTAATGAGGGAGTGTTGCCCGCTTCGATGCCCTGAGGGTTCTCCCGGAAGAAGTCGAAGTTGTAGCAAAAATCGAATATCCGAAAGTCCTGCTTGTCTTGGTCGGGCCCATAAAGGTCCGGGCATAGGCGTGTGCCTCGCCCGATCATTTGCCAGAATTTGATCTTGGAGTACACGGGTTTGAAGAACACCAGATTCACCACTTCGGGCACGTCGATGCCGGTGTCCAGCATGTCGACGGAAATGGCAATGTGAGGTGGCTTGTCCTTCTGCGAGAAGTCGTCAATCAGGCTCTGGGCATACTTGCCTTTGTGGGAGATCACCCGCGCGAACTGGCCCGCATGCTTTGGGTAATGGTGATTGAAGCGCTTTTCGATAAATTCTGCGTGTTCCTGGTTACGTGCAAAGATGATCGTTTTACCGAGGCGGTCACCACCTTCTACCCGATGGCCATGCTCCATCAGGTGCTGCAACCCTTTATCGACAGTGTCCTTGTTGAACAACCAGTTGTTGAGCGCAGACGCATTGACCCGCTCGGGGATGTCGGACCCGTCTTCAGCGTCGCCCCACTCCAACTCTTCCCACTGAGCTTTTTCTTCATCACTCAATGAGTCGTAATCGATGCCCTCTCTGGGGAACCGAAGATCAACCTGTTGAACCCGAGGTGGCACCAGAAAGCCATCGCTGACCGCCTTGTCCAGCTCATAGGCGTCAGTCGGCACGCCCTGCTCCAGATCGAACAGGTCATAGGTGTTTTTATCCACCTGTTCGCGCGGCGTAGCGGTAAGGCCGAACAGCATAGAATCAAAATACTGGAAGATCGCTTTATAGCGCTGGTAGACCGAGCGATGGGCTTCATCAATCACAATCAGGTCGAAATGACCGACCCCAAACCTCGCCTCGTCCGTATCGCTACCGCGATTGGCATCAATCAGCCCCATCATCGTGGGATAGGTGCACACGTACACCCGGCCTTCCGTGTCCTTCTCGGTAACTAGGTTCACTGGGCTGGATTCCGGCAGATGCGCTTTGAATGCATTCACCGCCTGATTCACCAGCGACACCCGGTCAGCCAGAAACAGAACCCGTTTGACCCAGTTGGCACGCTGTAATACATCTGCCAGCGCGATAGCCGTTCGGGTCTTGCCGGTACCGGTCGCCATTACCAGAAGCGCCTTCCGCTGGGCGTTTTTGAGTTGCTCGAAAATGCTGCCGATGGCCCGTTTCTGGTAATAGCGCTCGACAATATCGGTATTGATAGCCGCCACATCCAGCGGCTTGCGACTCTCGCGGCGACGAATCAGCCGGGTGAGTTCGTCTTTTTTGTAGAAACCTGCCACCTCGCGAGGAGGATAGACCTTGTCATCCCATAGCCAAGTGTCGTACCCGTTGGTGTAGAAAATCAGCGGGCGTTGGCCATGCATCTGCTCCAGGCAATCCGCATAGAGCTTGGCCTGCTGCTGGCCCGCGGTGGCATCCACCGTGGTCTTCTTAGCTTCCACCACCGCCAGCGGCTTGCCGTCATCATCCCAGAGCACATAGTCCACATAACCAATGCCCTTGTTGTTGGGCATACCGGTGACTTCGTATTCCCGGTCGCGTTTCTGTTCAAGCGGCCAGCCGGCGCGGTGCAGCTCCAGGTCAATCAGGTAACGGCGGGTGTCGGCTTCCGAGTAATCGTGGGTATCCGGCTCCTGCTCCCGCATTTCGCGCAGTTCCGCCAACTCTTCTCGAAGTGCCTGAAGCTCTTCATCCAACGCATCCCGCTCTTTCTGTTGCTTAAGCGCAGCTTCATGATGGGCAGCGAGCTTTTCTTCCAGCGCTTTCAGTTCTGTGCGGGGAACGACCTGAGATTTGTCCAGTGGCCGCGGCACACGGTCATCGCGCCAGGCAGCGCCTTCGCGGGGTGCCGACGGCGTGTAAGTTCGCACCAGCCAATAGCAGACATGATGCAGTTCTTTCACCACCTGCATGGCGTGCTGGGTTTCGATGGGCTTGGTCTGGTGGACGGCGATGTTTCCCACCTTCTGTATTACCCGCGCCTTTTGAAACACTGCCTCCGGCAGCAGGTTCATAAAGGTGGGCTCATGCAGCAGCGCGCCGAGCTTATTGTCATAAGGCATGCGAAGGCTGGCATCATGGCGATAAAGCCAGTGCACAGCCGCTTCCAGCGCAAAACGGGCATGGAAACAGGCGGCGCGGGGATCACCCAGAATATGGCCTTCCGCCAGCGTGGCAGCCTGACTCAGTTCGTTGAAGTCCTTGGGCAGGAAAGCGAAATTGGTCATGCTGACTAGGCTTCTCCCACGAAGGCTCGACTTTGAAGAGACAGAAACAGGGAATTCAGCTCCCCCAAATGATCTAGATAACGCTGCCTTTCCCGGAGAATTCGCTTTGCAACGCCAACAAACCTAGTCTGTAGCTCCAATGGAGGCAGGTACATGTCAATTTTGACCATCCTCTTCAGTCCGAGATCTCGGTTTGCAATTCCGTGAGTGTATTTTTGAGATTGCTGGTAGCAATATTCTGTATTCAGCATAGCCTCTAACCACATTGGGTGTACCAGGTTGGTTAACGGCCGAAGTAACGCAACATGAACCCATATCGCAAAAGGCTCAGGAGTTGTGACAGTGGCGGCGACCCCTGTTGTCCCGCCTTTCGTGTAGAGAATGTCGCCTTCTTGGGGCCTGCATTTTTTCCATTGACGCTGGGCTTCTTCCTGAGAGACGTGTTTGAGGTCTTCCCAGATTATTTTACCGGGTCTAACGTGTCGCGCTGAAAGGAATGGAATCCCTTCTTCCGAATACTCCGGGCTGACATGAGGGCCGTCTTTTGCGAACTCAACTACATCTCCTAAGACACACCTGTCCCACTGGGACTCGCAACTTGCCGGATCGCCAAACATATCCAGAAAGGTGGATTGCAGGAGCGATTCGAGTTGGGCGAGGGACTCGCGGCGCTTGGCCCGCAGAGCATCCGCCGCATCCAGAATTTCAGCAATGCGCTTTTGTTCTTCCAGGGGAGGAACTGGAATGGGTGATCCCTTAACTTTCTTGTCAGAAACCGCAGGGTAATTGGCGCCCGAGGCCACATCGACCATCCTTTGGATGAAGGCTGGAGACTTCACCCAATGGAAGAGGTAATTCGTATCCAGACTATCTGGATTAGGCCTCAATACACAGAACCCCGTAGATGCAGTTGCTCCGGTATGACGGCCCTCAACTTTAGCAACACCATTCAAATTAGGACGGACCGTCGATACTAGAACATCCCCTTCTTTTACAATTTGCCTAGCCCGGCTGGGCGCTTCTGAGCATGGGATAACCTCAGTCGCGGAAATAACCTTTGCATCCTTGTCCACTGAGGAAAGATCAATGTACTCAAAGTCATCCTGGCCCTTGTAAGCTGGATTCCAAGTTTCACATTTGCTGACGAGATCGCCTATTGCCTTAAGCATTGAACTCATCTCAGCAGCGCCTCTAACTCTTTACGGCCTTCAGATATTTCCTCTTCTAACTTCGCCAACCGCTCCAGAATCACCCCCGGCGGATCATATTCCACCGACTCGTACTCCACTTCCGTGTAGCGGTTGATCGACAGGTCATAGTCGTTGCCAGCAATTTCTTCGCGGGGCACCAGAAAACTTTGCTCGGTGCGCTTGCGCCCCTCTTCGTTTGCTCGGTTTTGCCAGCGGGCCAGCAGATCAGGCAGGTCAGTTTTATCTGCCTGCGGGGTGCGCTTGTCATCCAGGGAGAAGCCGTCCGCCTGCATGTTGTAGAACCAGACGTTGTCCGTGCCTCCGGAATTGGTTTTGGTGAAAAAAAGGATGGCGGTAGAGACGCCTGCATAAGGTTTGAATACTCCAGACGGCATGGCCACAACGGCATCCAACTTATGCTCCTCCACCAGCATTTTCCGAATGCTTTTATGGGCCTTGGAAGAACCGAACAGCACCCCGTCCGGCACGATGACCGCTGCGCGGCCGCCGGTTTTCAACAGGCGTAGGAACAAAGCGATAAACAGCAGTTCGGTCTTTTTCGTCTTTACCGTTTGCAGTAAATCTTTCGCGGTGGACTCGTAATCGAGGCTGCCGGCAAAGGGCGGATTCGCAAGTATCAACGAGTACTTTTCTTCATCCGCGTCATCCGCCTGGGCCAGAGAATCCTTGTAGTTGATATCCGGGTTCTCCACGCCGTGCAGCAGCATGTTCATGCTGCCGATTCGCAGCATGGTGGTGTCGAAGTCGTAGCCGTGGAAGGTGGATTCGTTGAACCGGTGGCGGGCATCCTCATCCTTGTAGATGGCTTCGCTGTGGTGCTGCTGGATGTATTCGGAGGCGGCCACCAGAAAACCCGCCGTGCCGCAGGCCGGGTCGCAGATCACGTCCTTGGGTGTGGGTGCCGTCATATCCACCATCAGTTTGATGATGTGGCGCGGGGTGCGGAACTGGCCGTTCTGACCTGCGCTGGCGATTTTGCCCAGCATATATTCGTAAAGGTCGCCCTTGGTGTCGGCGTCGGACATGTCGATGCTGTCGAGCTGGTCCACCACGTTCGCCAGCAGCTGAGGTTTCGGCATGAGGAACAGCGCGTCTTTCATGTGGTGGGTGTAGGTGCTACCACCCTCGCCATCGTCTTCACCTTTGTTACCCAGGGTTTTGATAAACGGGAAGACCTCGTCCTTTACCGTATTGAACATGCTCTCCGGCGCGGCGTCTTTGAAGCGGGACCAGCGCAGGTGGTCCTGATCGCTGGCGAAGACCGGCTCTTCAATTGCCTGGCCAAGGCGCTGGGCCTTGCGCTCCTTAAGCGTGTGCAACTCGTCCAGGCGCTTGATGAACAGCAGATAGGTGAGCTGTTCCACCACGGAAATGGGGTTTGAAATGCCGCCGGACCACATAGTGTCCCAGATTTTGTCGATTTTGGATTTTAGTTCGCCGGTGATCATGACTGCGTTGGTTCTCTTTGGATGTGAAAATACTGGGGTATCAGTGCCGGTGCTTGAATTCAGCCAGCTCTCGTTTTTAAGGCAGCGCCAGCGTCTTTAAGCGGTTTTCTCAATGTTTTCTCAAATCGGACGATGTGCTCCACCAGCCAATCAATCATGGCAGGCCAGTTGTCCTCATCGTAACCGTCCACTGCTTTCGCGTATTGAATTCGGCAGGCTTTTCGCTCGGGCAGATCCGCCCAGATAAGCGGCTGACCAAATTCAGCCTCGATATCTGCTTTACGCTCTTTCATGAACTCGAACATGAACGTATTTTCGTCGGCGTCTGCACGCTGGAAGGTCAGTTCCACCCGGATTTCTTTCTTGGCAAAGATCAAAACGTAGCTCACTGAGGAGATACCGGTTGACGCAGATAGCCAGTGGTCCTTTCCGGGGTTGATGTTGTCGTACAGGGAGCATTCGCTGTGTTTTATTTTTTCTAGCGCTTGCTCCCAAAACCTTAACCTCAGCCGCTGGCTGTTTCTGAGTTCATCCGATACGGACTTTTCCTCAGCTTCCTTCACCGCCATGCCCACCATAAAGTCGCGGGATTCGGGCGTCGGAATAATCTGTTCGACGTTCAGGAAAAGATCGTCTCCAGAGGCGTAAGGCGTCACTTTGAAGCACTGGCAGGCGATTTCGAACTGGCTGAGCCATAACACCACATTGGTGACTTCTTTGCGGAATTTAGCCGCCACAAAGATCAGGCGTTGGGAACGGGTGCGGTTGATGCTGGCTTCTTTGAGATCCTCCACGCCAAGAAATTCAGAAAGTTTTTCTTCCGCGTTCAGCGGTTCTGAGTCGCTGGGCCTGAAATTCTGGTTGAGATACCGCTGATAGATATCAATGACCTGGGCACGGCTCAGATTCGCGCAGTAGCTGGCGTACTTCAGCGCCTGCCAGACCACATCCCGACCGGAGTCATCCAGCTTATTTTCGATAATGACCAAGTTGCCGTCCTTGTCGAGAGCGAGTAGATCAAGGCGTTCAAGGGTATCGTCGAAACCGTCGAATTCTTTCTGGATGATCAGAAGCTCTTCGCCGAAGGCTTCGGGAGCGTTTTCGAGCCATTCCTGCAAGTGATTTCGCTCGGAGATTTTGAGTTCTGAGAAGCGTTTTACCGCCAGTGGTGTTATGCGGTTGGCTTCTGAGTCAATTCTGTACATTCGTTACCTCTGAGCCAAAAAGTCCACCAATAAACGCTGACACGATTTCTTCGGTGGCATCGCCGCACGCGTTGCCCGAATCCCTTGTCAGGTTGGCAATCAGATCCTTATTGAGCAAGCGTCGCAGGACTTTCATCGTTGATTCACTGGCAATCTGTTCTGTTTCCTTTCCAAGCAACTGAGCGCCCGCAAGTCTCGTATCCCAGCCGTGGGCCTCAAGAATGCTTTCATGCTGTTCGAAAAGCCGATCCATCTGGCCAGGAATATTTTCATAGTTGGATGCCAGATAAGCGATATCGGCCGCGTCTTTGCGTCTTGTTTGCGCATCTCTCTCTGACCAGGCGACCAGTTTCAGAAGGGCCAACCCCTGGGGGCTGGCGACAGGCAATTCCAGCTCTGGCTCTGCTGCTATCGTCAACCAGTCGGCGTTATCCAGTGCATCCTGGAAACCGACCACGCTCATCTGCACATCCCCAGAAGGCGGCCATTGAATAACTGAATCATCACTTTCAACAGCTCCAAAAGGAAGAATGTCGATCGGTGCGCCGTTCGGGCCGTGCAAACGATGAGGGAGATCGGTTTTGGTATAACCTTGGCGAATCAGACTGTCGCGGATGCGTTCAAAATCAGTCCAATCCGGGACCTGAACGGCGAGATCGATATCCATTGTTGCCCGTTGAATGGGTGCTCCATAGGCGTGATGCATTACCAGATCACGGGCGGAGGCGCCGACAATGATGAAAGGCACATCCTGATCCACGGCAACACGCTTGATGGCTCCGTAGGTGTCCAATTGAATCGGATCAATATTCTTGGATTCGATTTTTAATCTGGGCATAAAGCCGCTCCGCTGCTTCCAGGTTACGAGGGTCGCCGGTCATCAGGAGGTCAGCATAGACAAGAAAATCTGGGGCAATCCCAAGAGTTTGGTTTACGTTGAGTGAATCATCGAGCCAGAATTTCTCGTTGATCTGCAATGTCTCGGACGTATTGGGTGAGTTGTCCGGGCTTTTACGAAGCCTATACTCCATTACCAAGTTTTTCAGTTTTTCTCGGGGCAGATAAATAGTCCCCTGAGCAGGCGACAGATAGTTGCCCAGTCGAGAGACGGCAACTTCCCCGCCCCAACACCCACCCAGAAGCTCCGGCCGGATGTTCTTCCACGGCATCGCAGATGTTGCCTGAAATAGCCCCATGTCCAACTCGGGTAGCAGTTTTTCCGGGTAAGACTCGGCCCAGCGATCAAGCAGTCCCATAGGGTTCTCAAGTGACCTTACGCCCTTCTTTCCATGTTCTCGGACATAGCCCTTGTCTTTCAGGTCATTCAGAACCCAGCCAATGGCACCAAGGGAAACACCGCTAACTTCTGCCATTCTTCGGTAGGTTTCACCGACCAGATGAGTGTCCGTTAGAAAACTGAAAATCAGCTTTAAACCAGATGAATTGAAGGCTCGGGAGGTTTTCCTTGGTGATGCATGGACCGGCGTTTTGCGATTACCTTTTACAAAGACGAAGAATGTCTTTTCGTTCAGATAGGCATTGCCGGCGGCGTCAATGAACTGTGCGCCGGCTTCTCGAAGACGGTCTGCCATATTCGGGTTTACGTAATCAGCGACCAGCAATGCGGGCGGCGGCATTCGTCGTAGCTGAGCGACAATAGTGCCTATATTCGCCTGCTGCGCCCAGCGCTTCAGCTCAACGCTGTACTGGATACCCGTATCGCCCAGTTCAAGAATGAAGCCATCAGAGTAAGGCATCACTTCACTCTCGACAGTAGGGTGTAACTCTAAACCTGTTTCTTGATGGAACGCGCGGATTGCCTGGCTTAGAAATTCGCGCTCGTTGATTGGTGGTTTCATAGCCTCTCCAAACATTATGTTCACAAAATAGCACTGTTCATTAATAATGAACAAGCCTTTTTAATGAACAAGAGCTCAGGAGCGCTGTTGTCTGCCCTCCGGAGGAAAGGCCATAGGTTCAAATTCTTTCCGGCAGGCCATATTCTTGGAGGCTTACATGAGAACGCAGGCCTTTTTTGTTGACCTGTGTCCAAGTTGTGTCCACGGTTTTAAAGTCTGAACTTTTAGCGCGCTCAGTTTGGCCTTTGCATTTCATCAACTTGCATGCCCGCTGCTCAGCAGTTCTTAGACTCGCATGTCGTGCCGAACCACGATTCGTGGCTGGTTAATTCGACAGACCTCCGCCTTGCAATGAACGCGGTCGTGGATGTCCTCTATCATCAATCAAACTTTCGGAAATTATCTGATTATTTTTTCGATCAGACAGGCAAAACTAACTGATCCTCCGCAGCTGTTGTCCCTCTTTTTTGAGCCATTAAGGACCTGTAACCCTTTTTCTGTTAGCAGTTACAGCAATATCCGCTATGATGCTTGGAGAGTGTCAAATAATCTGTAAAATGAACGTCCCAAAATGTTGTGACAAGCACTGCATTAAATTGAGGGGAGGGTTGTGAAAAAAATTCTTAAGAAAGCCCCGCTGGTGCATACCGTCATACATCTGGAGATTTCACGCTGCCCAGCGCTTAAACTCAGCGACCCCCAGATAGAAGACGCCATACAGAGTCGTATGATCGACCTCGGCTTCCAAGACTATATTAGGAGCGAGCATCGAGTACTGGAGATTAGCGCCCAGTTTAATCCAGGCAATCAGACCGCCTCCCCCAAGGAATTGATTACTCCACGGCGTGTATTTCGATCAGCTTCGCAAAGGGAACTCGTGGAAGTCTCAGAGAACGCTATAATTCTCAAGACAGCAAACTACAGCACCTTCGAAGAGCTAAAAGATGAGTATTTTGATATACTTACTGCTTTTCTCGAAGTCGTCGATCAAACGAAGAAAGTACTTATTAAGAGAATTGGGCTACGCTACGTCGATGTAATCGCGCCAGCACCCGGGTCAAAACTTTCTGACTACATTCAAGAAGGGATGCTGCCCGCCAGATTAGGTATGCTCCCAGGCGCCCGAAAACTGCAAGGCTTGATGATGTCCCGCTCCCAAACCGCACTCGGTAGCGAAATGACTGTAGGGTTCGAAGAAATTCCGCCTCAAGAAGGCCAAGTTAGAAAGGTTCTGCCCAATAACCTGCTGGAACCGGACAACAATTGCACACTCAAAATTGCAGGTCAGACTTGGTGGGCGCATATGGATGCCGACACTTACGGCATTTTGGACATTGACCACGTGCACTTTTTCCAAGATAACCCTGCAATGAGCTTGGAACTTGTCAAAGAGAAGCTAAGCTCACTCTACAACGCCACCAGCAATGTATTTTGGAGTTCCATTACGGCTACTGCAAAACGTGAATGGGGCGAAACTCAGATTGAAGAGGATAAGAAAAATGACATGGTCGTCAGGACAACCTCAACCAATCAATAGGTCATACGAAACATACTCAAACGCATGTACAGCATTGAACCAAATTGAAACCCAAGATCAGAATCGCTTTTTAGAACTTGAGCAGCTTGGTTTTTTCGGAACAGGTGCCCGCGTCGGACGCCACGTTATATTTCCGCATTCGGGTGCTCGTATTATTCAGTCCAACGAGTCAAATGAACCAGCGAAAGAGACTAAAGCTGAAAGTTCAGTTGGGATTACTGACGTAATTGCCGATCTAAAACTAAGCCTAGGGTTACCCACCAAAGACATTGCTGCGATTCTCCAGGTATCGCGACAGACCCTTTACGCTTACCAAAAGAGCGCAGAAGCTCAGAATACGATGAACAAAAGCACTAAAGAGCGCTCCATGGAGGTGTATGCCCTCATCAAGTCTGTAAATCAAATACTCCCCAAGAGCCCAGGCCCGTTAGCTAAAAATGTATTGGGGCCAAATGGTAAATCCCTGTTTGATTTGCTATCCAGCAGCACACTTGATGGAAGAGCGATTGAAAATATGGCAAGGGAGTTAGCAGACAGAATGACAAAGTCGGAGGCTAAGAACAGTCACCTTTACTCTCAGACTTTGAACGAACTCACCTCCTCGACCTAAAGCCCTATGCCCTCAAATGGTCAAAAACTTTTGCACGACTTGGGACTTCGCCAAGGGTGCTATTTTCCTGCTTCTACGATTGACGAGGAGTCGCGAAAGTACTGGATCACCAGTAGACCTGATGAAAAACGTCGTGAGTGGAAAAAAAACAATCGGATCACGGACAAAGACATACTGGTAGTGATTTCTCAGGACTGTGATATCGCCTGCGGTAATGATAATACTGATCCCCTGGTTGAACTCGCAGTTTGCACGCCAATTAAGGCGCCTCACTCTGGCAGCACATTCGCGTACAGTGCACGGAAAATTCACTTTGAGATCGAGGAAGGTTGTTGGTTTGAGGCCAAAGTAAGCAACCTTGTTCACGTTGCCAAGGACGTCCTATGGGAAATCATTTCTCAAGCGGATATTAGGGAGCTACCTGATCTTACGAAGAGAACCCTGCCCCACTGGAGGGCCTTAAGGTATCGCAGGACAGCCCTACCAGATGCCTTCAATGCCATATTCAATGACCTCTCAGGCGAGTTCACACAGCAGCTAGATCAAATTGGTCAGAATTTTGTGAGAGCGGTATACGTCAGGCTTAATTCCTACCATGAAGAAACCTCTTACGAATTTGAACTGTTTGCGCTGCTAGAAGCTGATACGCCCAATGAAAAAGTGGCAGCTGCCATAGACGTTGTTGAAGGGTTTATATATCAACTCGAAGATGCTGGAATTGGCAGTGCGATCGATAACGGCGACGTTCTCTTTGCAGCTAGGGCGGACCAAATAACCGTCCAACACCTATTGAGTTTCGTTCGAATTAACTTTGACAACATCTCACTGGAAAGTGGTGATGATGATGTTGAAGTAGAGACTGGCGCTTAATTTGGCATTATTGGCCCAACTGTCCCCACGCAATGCCCCAGACCCATTAGTCCTCTGGCACACAGGCTTGGGTAGTCGTCGGGTTCTACCCCGTTACTGCGGGCTCCTCTAAAAAGACTCTGGACTTACCCCGAGTGCATTGGCCACTAGTAGTCTTTGATCATCAAACGCACCTTTTCTAATCATAGATTTCTGTACGTGATTTTGAACACACAACAATAGCAATCTGATGGGTTTTCCGAGAACTGTCCAAGCGTCCAATAAACGACCGCTTGTTTACAGTCTATCTGAATGAAGGGTAAAAACGTTCGTGCCAAAAAGGACAAAGGCTCGGAGTCGAAACTGCCAAGCCTTTGCAGGATTCATCAAATGCTTGCTACTTCTCGCGTTTTGAAGGAAAAAGCATTCTGCTGGGTATTCCAGCCACACAGGAGATATCGACAGGATGCCGAATGGGGGTAGACCTGAATGGACTCTTCCAAACGCTCGAAGGTCGACTCAACCTCGCCTTCAGTTTTCACCTGGAAGACCATCAGCTTGTGGTTTGCGTGGGCCTGAAGGAGCTTGTTGAAGTCGTAACGGATGCCTCCGAGACTGCTGTCTGACATTTCGATCTCCACCGCCAGTGGCATGCAGGTCAGGTTACGGTTGGCATCCAGGCGCCGCCAGACCAGGTCATAAAGCCACTCCCCACGGCTGCCAGCTGGTAATACCTGAAAGCCGAGACGCTGTCCTTCGGCAGCAAGTACCGATTTTATCGCGTGGTTCTTGTCGGGGCTCCGCCAGATCTCCTTTTTCCATCGAGCAGTATCACCATCGTTCTTCTCGGCGGATCGGGCCTTCTTCCATTCGATAGTTGCGTGCTGAATGAGATCCAGCTGTTCGATCAGCCACGGAATTAGGTTCCAGTCAGCCCGACGCGCGTCAGCAGCATCGCGGGAAGCTCCTTCAGGTAACCACTCCAGTGCCGTCTTGCTGCTACTCAGCCGGAGAATGCCGTCATGTGCGCACCCTACGCCTTGCTTCGATCGTCCGATCATCATGTCGTCCAGTAGGCCAATCAATGCGTCACGCAGTCCGCTGCTCTTGAACTCGGCATAGTCCGCTTCGTCGAAGAACGGAGTGGCAACATCGAGGCGCCCCTCGTCATCTATGGCACCAAAGACTAACTCACCACGCAGCGCACGATGCTGATCGTACTTCGACACCAGCATTTCCAATTGGTGCTGTTCATCTTCAGTCGCGTTCATTCTCTACCTCTTTACCTAGTTTTATGTCATTCATGTCTTACTGAAATGTCGGCTAACAACGTACCGGTGGTAGCGGCAATGTCTCAACTGTTTGAGGCGCTGCTGCCATCAGAAGCGTACCTGAATATCGATTTGTTCTGAGCTCACCCCAAAGTGAAGTGCCAGCCCTTGCTTGGCCTGCCCCACGGTGAGCGCATTTGCAGGAGTTTCGTCAGTCCCTGTCTTAGCGTCGCCACTACCCTTCGCGGTGAATCTTGGTTTAAGGCTCCAACCAGCCCTAGATTCCAAGTCGGGTGCAAACATGCTTCCAATTTGGGTAAGCGCAACTACCGAATTGGATGAGCTCCCCCTCGAAAAGATCTTGGCCTTTGCCCTCATGGTTGTCGTCGATTAAGAGGTCTCCCTTAAGAAGCCCCTTGTGTGCGCATAGAATGAGCTTTTCGCAAAAGTCGAATCCGAAATAAAGCTCAATCCATTCTCGCTTCTCGGCATAACTGAGAGGATTTCTCGTGCTGGGGGCAGAAAGGATGTAGGGATCGTATTCATCCGAATCGACCAAGCGCTTTACCGCTTCGATCGCACCTTCAATTGGTTGGAGATTGGCGAAGAATCGATATTGGGACTGCGGGTACCGAACAGTTGGATTCATCTTTAGGGCTTTTGAAAACGCGCCTTTAAAGTCGCACAGGGTGTCATCCATATCGATAAACACAATCTTCATCTCTGCTCCCGTTCAATCTGTGTTGTTATCATGAAACTCCACTCCCCTTGCAGCGGCGCCATAACTCTCAGAGATCGATGATGATTGGCGGATTAACTGGACGGTAGCGAGCGTCACAAGTGCTCGCGTTCGCAAACTTAATGCCGTCGCTTTCGCGAATCGCGAATCCATAACTTTCGTGGATATGGCCGCAGATGTGAGCCCTTAGATGCGGCAGCTCCTCAATCTTCTTAAAAAGCGGATAGCAGCCAACGTGTTCACCGATATCCGGAATCCAGTCGAAAATCCCCAAGGCTGGTCCGTGCGTCACAAGTACGTCGGTATCCTCCGGGACAAGCTTCAGTCGCCCCCACCTCTCTCCCTCTTCCGCGTTGAAGCTCATCCACCGAAAGACCGGCTGCCAAGGAAAGCCGTAAAATTTTGATCCTCCAATCATTGCCGCTTCCCCACGGAGGTAGGTGATTCCGTTTTTCTCACACATTTCCCGGGACCAGTCGGGGTATCGAACAAAACAGTGGTCGTGATTACCAGCGATGAGAACCTTGTGCTTGTGCGGCTGAGACCCCATCCAACGTGTAAAGTCATCGAGCTGCGGCAGAGAGCCTGACCCGGTGCAGTCTCCCGCATGCACCAGGACATCCCCTTGCGGGAGGGGCAGCATTTTGTCATGCAGGCTGTGCGTATCTGATATACAAACAATTCTCACCGCTACTCCCAAGGACAGTCCGGACTACCCCACTCTGCACCCTCGGGTCCCCCGACGGCACCCTGGAGTTTTCTCTTTTTGATCCAGTCGATCGCGATCTTGTCCATGTCTTCAGA
The DNA here is from genome assembly GCF_023657445.1 of Marinobacter sediminum. Taxonomy (NCBI): domain Bacteria; kingdom Pseudomonadati; phylum Pseudomonadota; class Gammaproteobacteria; order Pseudomonadales; family Marinobacteraceae; genus Marinobacter; species Marinobacter sediminum. Next base: position 3,119,845 of record NZ_JAGTWY010000001.1, read on the forward strand.
TGGGATTTCAACAACAAGCACATCCCAGGATTTGCCTTGGAACGTCTCTCTTTCGAATCGATACTCCCGCGGATGATTCAGCTCTAGAAAAACTGACTCTGGTTGAGCGCTGAGCAGCTCCTGGTAATAGAGGTAATAATTCGGACCGCTGGAGATTGAAGCTTTTGTGCTCATGTCTTGGCTCTCTGGTCATCAACGCTCGCGAAAACTTTTCCTACGCTCACGACATTCCATAATTAAAATTATTTTCCCGTTCTAAATCATATATTTACGCAATCATCAGTGTATGCGAGGATTGGAAAATCCGCCAGTCTAAAGTTACAAAAAGAGTAGGCTCGTTGGCGCGAGGCCAAGCTCGGGATTTGGAACTCAACCCCACTGATCTCGAAGAACGCCATAAAACGAGGTTTCAACCATGAATGGACAAAAGCAAAAAACGCTTCTTTGCATGGATCTCGAAGGGACGCTCATTAGCAACGCCGTCTCCCAAATTCCCAGGCCTGGTCTCCATACTTTTCTCGAGAACGTGTCGGAGGCCTGTAATCTGATGCTGTACACATCCGTCAGCTCAGAGCGAGTACAGACGATTCGGAACCTGTTGGTCGAAGAGGGAATGGTGCCAATCTGGTTCCTTGACCTACCTGTCATCCATCCCAGCGGTACGATAAAAGACAAGGCCCGCTGCGGCCGAACTGACGCACTGTTGCTGGATGATCAGGCTGCGGTTGTTGCTCCTGATGAGGAGTCTTGGTGGATTCCGATTGCAGAATTTCTGCCGGCTTACTCAGACCATGATCGCGAGCTCGTTAATGCTCTCGCTACCATCAAGTCCCGACTGAATGAGTCGGATTGAAAACGTAACTTGGTCGGAGGCAGGCCCCCAGAAAGTGGCCGGTCGGTGACCTCGCTCAAGCGAAAATTCAGGTCGACCAACAAGCATCCACGAAGTTGTTTGAAGGTAAGCCCTTTCACAATAAGCGCTCCAACAGGCACACTTCATCAGATTGGCTGAGTTAGATGGTTATCTCTGGGTGAAACCGCTGGAGGATCTACTGAGGTGAGTGCGTGGCAATTTTCGACATAGAGAAAGATGATCTACTCCGACTGACCGATACTGAGCTCGAAGAGTTAGTTGCTCGTCTCGCCGAGGCCGAAGTGGCGGCGCATGGCCATAGCCCCGCATGGGTAAGCTGGTCAGGTTCAATCAATGCGCCTGACGGAGGAATTGATATCCATCTTCAGGTTCCCGTCGATACGCTAAACACCGGCTTTCTTGTTAAGGCTGATACGATCCTACAAGCCAAGAAGCACTCGATGCCGAAGGCCTCGATCACTAATGAGATGGCCGCCGACGGCCAACTGTCACCGACAATCTCAGGCCAAGCTGCAAAGGGCGGAAGCTACATTATCGTCAGCTTGGGTGATGATTGCTCCCCTCCCATGCTGAAAGATCGCCTAAAAGCTATGCGGGATGCCGTTAAGGATGATCCCGACAGTGGCAATATTCACCTGAACTTTTACGACCGATCAAAGCTGCTTCAGTGGTTGCGACAGCATCCTTCTATCATGCTGTGGGCAAAAGGAAAGCTCGGCCAGGGATACTCCGGTTGGCAGCCCTATGGCGCTTGGAGCAATCCACCACATGATGTCGTTGACAACCTGATTTGTGCCCCTGGCGTGATGGTCACGTTACCGTCAGAACAGGGCCAGAAGTTAAGTATTGAAGACGCAATCGATCCGATGCGGGACCTAATTCGATCTACCAAGAAGGCCATTCGTATCACGGGCTTATCCGGGGTCGGGAAGACGAGGATCGTGCAGGCACTCTTCGATGAGAGCGTTGGTTCAGACGCTCTCGATAGGACCATTGCCGTCTATGTCGATACGGGTGCTGATCCGGATCCTTCGGCGGCAGCTGTTCTGGACAGGCTAATTAATGAGGGCCGACGTGCCATCATCATTCTCGATAATTGCCCATCAGAATTGCACTCTTCGCTGGCCAGCAAAGTATCAGCCGCAAGCGGCGATGTGAGCCTCATCACCGTTGAGTACGACATCAGGGACGACAAGCCTCAGACAACCGAGGCAATCCACATTGAGGCAGTCGGACCGGAGGTGGCTGAGCAGCTTCTGATCCGTCGCTTCCCCGATATCGGTCAGATCAACGCCCGCCGGATAGCCCAGTTTGCTGACGGGAATGCGAGGGTATCCCTGGCAATCGCAGAGAGAGTTGAGAAAGGTGAGGGATTAGCTCAGCTTTCTGACACGCAGTTGTTTAACCGTTTGTTTGAGCAGCGTAATCATCCGGACGAAAATCTTCGGGAACAGGCTGAAATACTGTCTCTGGTATATTCGTTCTCTGTCTCAACCCTTGAGGACGGTTACAACGAATTGGGAGTACTGGGTTCGATCTCGGGGCATTCCCAGCGTCAACTGTTTCGATCCGTAAAAATCCTGCTGGACCGCCATGTCGTGCAGAAGAGGGGACATTGGCGTGCCATCCTGCCCCATGCCATTGCGAACAAGCTTGCAGCATCGGCACTTGAAAGTATCCCAGTTGATCAACTCAGGGCGACCTTTGAAGCCTCCGGCCGTCAACGTTTGCTGATGTCGTTCGCACACAGGTTGGGGCTGTTGCACGATCACCTCGTTGCGAAAGCAATCGTTGAGGCTTGGCTCCAGCCAGATGGGCTGCTAGGGCAGATACTAGCGCTGGACGATATGGAAGCACGAATGCTGAACTATATCGGCCCGGTTGCTCCTGAAGCACTGCTCGACCGTATTGAAGCGGAGCTTACCGCGCCTGACTTTGAGGGTATGGAACCGCATCGCCACCCACAGCGGACAACCATTCTCAATCTTTTGCAGATGTTGGCATACGAAGCGGGTGCCTTCGACCGCTGCGTCCGGCTCCTAATCCGAGTAGCCGACTTCGAAGACGAGAACAACAACTACGAAGCGGTTCGAGATAAGATCGCGAGAGTTTTCCAGGCGTACCTGTCTGGCACCCATGCCGCTCTACATCAGCGCATTGCAATCATGAATGAATGCCTTTGGTCAGACGTGGCTGGACGCAGGTCGCTGGGCTTCAGGATGCTTTCGACTGCCTTGGCTGGGCCGCCGTGGACAGGATATGGGATGAACGAGTTTGGCGCGCGGCCAAGAGACTTTGGATTCCGACCCAGCCACGATGAACTCGTGGAGTGGCGCAGTGCCTTTATCGACGTTGCGGTGCGATTGGGAACCTCAGGCGACCCTGATCTTGAGGGGCCCGCAAGACAGACCCTGGCGAAAGCGTTTCGAGGGATATGGCACCAAAAAGCGATGAGGGACAAACTCGTCGACGCAGCTCGAAAGCTACATGCCCATCAGCCCTGGGTCGAGGGTTGGAAATCCATCCGATCAACGATCCGGTTCGATCACTCTAAGCGCAAAGACAAGGGTGGTTTCGAGCCGCTGCCAGATAACCTTGCCGCATTGGAGAGAGAGTTGGAACCCGATGACTTGGTTCCAACAATAATGGCATATGTGCTCGGCAAGGGGCACGACTATTGGGCGCTAGACGCCGACTTTGATCCTGAGGACGCCAACAAGTATCGCGAATCTGAAAAGCGACTTGAAGCCAAGGCGCTCCAATTGGGGGAGGACTTTGCAGCATCCGATTACGAAATCGACGAGTTGGGTCTCACTTTGTTCTCCAACGATTGGATGCCCTATCGCACCGCATTCGGGAGAGGGTTAGCGAAGGGATGTCATGACCTGCGAGTTGGTTGGCAGCAGCTCATCAATCAACTGGAGAAGCAGCCAGAAGCCAATAAAAATGTTGCCGTCTTTGGAGGCTTTATTGAAGAAGCTGACGTTGTCGATCCTGCACTAGCACAGGAGCTACTCGATCAGTGCGCACAGCACCCTGAGCTTCGAAATGCATTGGTCAGATTGCATCCACGGAAGGCGTTCACAGAAACTGACTTGGATCGCTGTATGGCGCTTCTCGATGATCCTGTTATTCACCCCCAAATGTATGGACTAATCCTTTGGCGAGAAGAGTATTCCCACTTGCCAGAAGGCCGTGTTCTTGAGCTTGCTCAGCGACTCCTAAGTAAACCGAACGGCGATGACGTGGTTTTAGATTCTTTAAGCATGAAGTTACATTGCAAAGAGGGGGCTATGGATGCGCTTGGTTCGGCCCTTCGACTGGTCGGCCTAAAGGCGGCGATCCAGAGACTCCAGAGAGAACACAGTGACCCTGGCGGATCCATGGATTATGACATGGAGCGCGTCGTCGGTGTCGCGTTACGGTTAGACGGGAACGAAGCAGAAAAGCTGGAGTGGTTAGACACTATCGTTGCGGTTATTGATGAGCACCATGGCTACATTCATGCATTCGAAAGTGCTATCGCGACGACTATTGCATTGATGCCCGAGGCGTTTCTTAAACGCGTTTTCGAGGGCACTGAAAAAGAACAATATCGACGAATGCTCTTTCTTCGCGATGGAGACCTGCGTCAATCTCCTCTTGCCAAAATCGATGTGAAGTTTTTGATTGAATGGTGCCGTGCTAAAAACGATAACAGCCTGTGGGCGTCTATCGCGGCGGGGATCAGTCTTTGGTCAACGGATAAAGATCAGGGAGGAGTAGCTACCATTTCGGAGTCAGCGATCAGGTTCCTGGAGGCCTCTCCTGAGCCAGAAGCTGTTCTGGAGGCATTCGCCGAACGCGTCACTCCATCATCTTGGTCCGGTAGCCGAGCGAATGTGATGCAACCTCGATTGGATACCATTGGTGAGTTGGTCGAACACGAACGCCCAGAAATCTCTCAGGCTGCTCAATCAGTTTCTAAGAAACTGGCTAAGTTGATCGAATCCGAGAGAGAACGTGAACAGCGGGAGGATGAGGAACGAGAGCAACGGTTTGAATAACCAATAGGTAACGTCAACTCGATTCACACATTCGCGCTCCGAAAAGGGGAGCACTGTGGCTGCATGCCCGCTCAGCCTCCCGACCAGGAGCCAAGTGGGCCAGAAAGTCGACATTAACTTACTTGGTCATAAAAGTCCGATAAAAAAGCTCTAAGCCCCGCATAGGTAATTGTTTTTGATAGCGATAATCACCAAAACAGAAGCGTCCATATCCCAGTGAGCCCTGTTTTCATCTAGAAAATCTATAACATCATCCACAATCGTTGAGACGGTTACATTGTCTGGGATGCAGGCCACTGGTGGCGCCTCTGTGCCTTCATAAAGCCGAATCATCTCTACAAAGCCAGTTATCAGCCCCAAGCAGTGTCCAACATACATTGCCTTTGCTGTCGGTAGGCTCTCATAGGTGAAATCTTCTTGGGCTGCGACGCTACAGCCTTGGTAAATCTCAACACCGGTAATAGACCAAACGTCACTGGAAAACAGACAAGCCAAGCTGAAAAGCACAGCCGTACGAAATTTAAACATTATCTTCTCTCCAATTCAGGCTGCAATTCTTCCTACACTGAGGCTAAACGTCGAGACGGCTAGGAAAGGTCAGTCTTACTTTTCTTGCTGCGTTTTCGCACCCATCTGAAGCAGATCGATAAAGTCAGATCCGGCTGCGCTTTTTATAAGAAATTTTGAGCTATCGTCTAGCTCGCGGACCATATCAGAGAGGCGGTGGATAGTGATTCCATGATCTGAGATTAAACCGACTTCCTTTTCAGATTTAACGTTATTGATGACCAATTCTGACGTCCACTGACCGCCACAGAGTGTCTTCATCAGGGCTCGCTTTTTGGCCGCAAAGAACTTGCCTTCCACCCACTCAGCTACGCCTTGGACCAGCTCTTCTTCGGAGCGTGCGGCGCTATTTGGCGCGCGACCAGATTTCCTTGCAGCTTTTGGAACTTTGGAAATGTAACTGACCGGCCGCATTGATGCCTGCACTTCTATATGACGGCAGGTAACTTCGGAGCCTTCCGAAAATTTTACAGCCACCAAGTCAACCTCGTTGACACCAAGGCGAATACCGCGAATCGTGAAATAGCCTTGCCGGTTTAGCCACTCTTCAACTATTTCTTCAGCTAACAGAGCCATAGGTTTCCCCTCTTTAGCAAACAAACCCGAAGCTAACCCAATCCGATCGCCATGTCGCCAAACACCGACGAGAAGCATTCCAAGCTAGACTGATGCAAATTGAAACAATTTGAGAAAGTCACGACCAATTGGCAAAGGAAAGGTGTCAGTTCGATTTCACGGATGAACTTATAGATCTTCCAGGTTCACTGGAATGCTTGGTTCGGATTGGCGCGATTCAATCAGCCGAACAAGCTCTTGTTCCTCAATTCGCTCAATCATCGCCTCAAAGAAGTCTGCTGGAACGCAATAAAATTCTGGCTTTTCTCGAATCAGAACCGCAACAGGAAATCCATTTCCAGACTCCACAGCCGCAATTGGATTTGCCTTCAGTTCAGAGAGACTCACTGAAACTTCTGGGCGAGTTGGCTGCTTCATGAATTCACTCCCTCTATGTCTCTGAACTCATCTACTGATCAAAGATACTGTAGCAGGAAAGAGGCAAACGGGAGTCGAAGGGAAGCCCATCTCGGTTACAGATCAAAGGTATTCCTATTGGAAAGCGGTGTGACAACTGCTTGGATTATGAAATTCGCGGGCCAGCAGAACCTTCCTCAGATCAAGCTCGCGCCTTCCTCTGCGAAGCTGAGGCCAGTGAGATACCTTCCGACCTCGCATCACATCTAACGCGCGTTTAGCCAAGCAATTCCGGGTCAATGTCAGCTTTATCCAAAGCACGCTGAATTCGACGGCGATACTTGTCCGCAGTGCCACCGTGTTCCGCAGCCAGATCAACAAAACTCCAACCCGCGAGGTTCCGCTTGATCAAATCGATGTCCTCCCCAGACAAGCCCTTGGCTGCGAGCAAAGAATCGACGCGGTCATCGTCCAAAGATGCCAAGCTTCCAGAGTGACTCAGGTGTTGATCCCAGTAATCGGAGTCATCAGCTAGCTCCGAGTCAATGATGTACCTCGCTCGCGCGCCGACCTGGCCTTTTTCGTTGTTAACCGACCACCTTTTGAGCCGGTCATTGCAGTAATGTGCAACGCCAGAGATCAAGTAACGCGCAACGGGGTGCTTGAGAATATCGACTTCACCGTCGCTTTCTTCGGCTTTCAATGAGCTGGTGCCGGCTTGGATCGCATTCAACAGATGCACCGTGACCTCGTTCAAGGCATCTTCTGCAACTTGGTGCACTTCGGAATCTCTTCCTGTGCCGAGAATGTGGCCCAACTTCTTTTTAACGACTGAAAGCGCCCCCTGTTTTACACCATCGTGCATCGCAACACGTCCGATCTCTTCTGTACTCAAAGGGCCCGTCGAGTAGTCCATACATCACTTCCTTCTCTGTGTGCTCTAAAACATTACCAATAATTAATCGGAGGCTTTTCCGCAAAAAAACTCAAGTTTTTCCAAATTTTTTGTCCGGTTTTGCTCTGCAATTTAGTTACTTACCTGTGAACGGACAGGCGGCAACATTGCATAACCATAAATAAGTCTTTGAATTATAACGCTTTAAATTTTTGCGTTGGCTAATTTTTGAACTATTCAATGATGTCGAACAAACGAAACTGGAGCGAAGCATGCAACAACGTCAGTTAGTGAAACAATCACCGATTCGGTCTTCTTATATGGCCTATTCCCGCCATTACGGTCGGGTGTACGCGGTCGAAAGCACACTCGAGCTCGACTATCTGAATCTGATCCGCTTCAAGAAAGCGGCGGAATCCGTCGAAAGCCAACCGTTCTCGATCCAGTTCCATCTTGAAGGGCGACCCAGACGTTACACACCGGATTTCTTGATCGTCGAACAGGGCGTTCAATACGTCGATGAGGTGAAAACTCGAAAGGCCGCGACCCGGTCGGAATTTCTTCGCAAAGCCGAGAAGCTTAATCGATTTTTCGGGAAACGAGGCCTATCGTTTCGAGTTTTAACAGAAGATGACATCCGGCCTGGAAATCAGGCTCAGAACCTTCGCTTTCTAATGCCGGTGCTCGACACACCGCCGCCAATTTCTGAATTCGAATCGCTTCTGGACGCGACAGACGTCCGCACCGCGTCAATGCAGGTAATGAACAAATTACTCAATGATCTGCGGTTGGATATTTCGTTCATTCGCCGAGCGGTAGCGCATCAACTACTCCAATGCGATCTGACCAAACCATGGTCGGAGATGCAATTTACGTGGTGATAAATCCACATCCAATCCCTTTTGTAAGGAGCAAGAAAGCAATGTTGAATTCCATCGCAGTGACCGGCAACCGCGTCTTATTTGAAGGTCTAGCAGCAACGATAACGATGCTTCCAGACTCGAACTGTGTGCTCACGTTTGATGATTCAAGGTATCAGCCAGTCATTAAACCCAGCACCGAAATCGAGGCAGCTTTTGGGACAACTCTTCATCTCGTTCCAAAAGACAAGGTCGCTGCTCCAAAAGCCCCGGATCTTTCAATAGGGGATCTTAAAGAGCTCGAAAGACGCTCAGCCTACATCGACGAATTGAACCGGCTTACCAAAAAAGGAGGCATTGGCGGAATCGCCATCCGAAAACAGGTCATTGCACGAGTCGCTCGAGAAATCGGGGATACCAAACCGATATCCCACTCAACCCTTGCCCGTTGGGCAAAGAAATCAAAGACACACTCACACGGAGTCGCATCCATGCTGGGCAAACAGACACGCCATCGCCAATCCTCGTTTTCACAGGATGTCCAAGATTTCGCCCTCGAAATCATCGACGATTATTACCTCCAGCTTGGGAATCCGACAGTCCAGTACGCTTACGACTGCTTCGTTGAATCCTTTGAGCTCAGGTTTGGAAAAGACGCTGAAAGGCCCTGCCGGGAGACGTTTCGAAAGTGGACGAGAGAATGTGTGGCTCCGATTGAGGCTATCGAAAGGCGGCAGGGCCGGCGCGCTGCGAAAGCGGCCGCTCGTAACGCAACCAAAAAACTCAAAACTGATCGGATTCTGGAGCGAGTGGAAGCCGATGCAGTCAATCTCTCAATTGGAGTGACTGATGAAAACGGTCGATACCTGGGCCCGGTGACCATCTTCGGAGTCATCGACGTGTATTCCCGCGCGATACTTGGCCTGGTCGTTCAGGTGGGACGAGGTGAGTCTGCTGGCCCAGTCATTGACAGCTACAAGCACTCAATCGGCCCCAAAGGCCCCGATTTACTGCCAGCTGGACTGGAAAATGACTGGCCGATGTACGGCGTCCCTGAGGTTTTCGTAAGCGATGGCGGCCCTGGCTATGTCAGCATGAAAACCCACGCGTTTCTCCTAGACGCCGGGAGCCAATCCCAAATCGTTCAAACCTACGCCGGTTGGCAAAAACCGTTTATCGAACGGTTTTTCAATACGCTGCGCACTCGCTTTGCTCAGACTCTTCATGGGTACTGCGGGAAGCATACGGACCGACCAAATCTGGATGCAACGATCAAAGAGAAGGCATCTATGACGTTGCAGGAATTCCGCACCGCACTCTACGAGTGGGTGGTTGACGAGTATCACCAAACGCCGCACCGCGGCCTATCGAATCGAACGCCCTATGAGGTTTGGGTAGAGCAGGCTCGAGTATTTCCACCGCACCTGCCGGTCAATTTTGAGCGGCTCAAACACACCATGGGTGAAACCAGGATCTGCACTATCTCGGGTCCACACGGCCACCAAGGGATCCAACTGAACAACCTTCGGTACAACGATCCCGAGAACAGATTGAAGAGAATCGGCATGGTTCTCAGGAGCATGAATGAGCCCGCCGAGGTACAAGTGGAGTACACGCATAATGACATTTCACGCATTAACGTCATCGATCCTTTAAGCGACGAAGTCTTCTCAGCGTTCGTCACTGACCAGGACATTGAGCCTGGCACAACTCACGCTGAATGGAAGGCTCGACGTGCAAGCCACTATGCCGACAAGGGCTATACGGGCCCACGAAAGGCAAGATCAAGCCGAGCCATCATTAATGCCAACGAAGGACATGATGCCAATATGCGTAGAGTCAGCTCCCGGCGAACACGGCCAGCCCCGGTAAATGATGTTGAGAAGCTGATCAACGAATCCTTAGAGGAAGACAGGTCACTGTCTAACCCTCCTGTGGGCGGTAACTCGATGCCCTACGAGTCCCTTGAAACCCGCTCTGAAGAGTACGGCCAGGATGGAGAGTACGAAGATGATTGATCATGACGAACAAAGTCTGCCTGACCTCAATCCTGCCGTAGTTGCTTTTAAAGAATGGCGAACGCGACATGGACGCTTCCAAGAAGCATTAGACAATATTCGTCGGACTCATCAAATGTCCGGCGTCGAGGGGACGGGCATGCTACTGATGGGCATTCCAGGCCTTGGCAAATCTTCAATCCTTGAGTCCTACTCCAGGAAGTATCTGGAGGGGCGCATGGACCTAGAGAGTCCAGAGCGCTCGAAAGAGCCTGTCATTCATGTCTCCGTACCTGCGGAGCCTACGCTCAAGTCAATGATTCACGCTATTCTTTTGGCGTCGAGTTTCGAGGCATCTACCAAGGGCACGGTTGACGAGCTGAAGCAAAAGCTCGACGAATTTATTCGGGAGCGAGGGGTTGAGCTACTCATCTTAGACGAGTTTCAGCACTTCTTGCGCGAGCAGGCAAAGTCAAATACCCGCGGCGTCGTCAACCACATCAAACTCATGATGGATCAGCACAAGCTCGCCGTAGTGATGGCGGGCACGCCTGCCGGCTACAGATCGATAGCGCATTACGAGGAGTTGTATCAGCGGTTTGCTCAGCATCAAACGCGCTTAACACCGTTCCAAGTCGATACAGACGCCGATCTCAACGTTTTCGGTTCCTACCTCAGAGCGTGTAAAAACCGTCTCGAGCGCGAGAGCGTGAAGATCGTCCCAATGGCGAGCAAAGAAATGATAGTCCGCCTATACGTTGCAACTAAGGGAATTCCTCGATTAATCGCAAGCCTCATCGTAATGGCTCTGATGGACGCAGAACCAGGCGAAACAATCACGAGGAATGACCTCGCCCGGGCGCTCTCCAAAACGTCAATGAACCCGGATCTAGGGAACTTCAACCCGTTAAATGCGCCTTTTGATCGGGTCAGAGAACGGGCTGAGAAGGCGACGAGGAAGGCGGCTATCGAGAACAAAAAGAACTGGGATATTCAACGATGAAAAGGTTTGCCGTCCGACCAGAGCCCATTGAAAATGAGTCGTTCAATGGCTTCCTTTTACGCATCGGAAAGCTGAACTGTGTGTTTAAGCATTCTGAGATCGTCAAATATTTAGACTGCGAGCCGACGCCCGCGCCTGGTTATTTTGGCTGGCTTGAAATGCCTTCGAAGCATATATTCAGTGCGTTGGAACGGAAACTCGAAAAGCCTCTGACTAAACACCGGATACGATTCAAGGAAAGAGCGCACTTAAGGTGGCTTTATTCAAAATGGCGCATGATTTTCGACCTGCGGCTCGGCTTCCCCAGAATTTGTACGGCCTGCGTTTCCGAGCAAGGCATCTTGGATTGGAGATGGGGTCTCGCGGTAACGGCACACTGCCCGG